>NZ_NCTK01000001.1:2559243-3199054 GCF_002251695.1 Ralstonia solanacearum K60 | reverse complement strand
ACAAAACGATTTCGTGTACTGCCCAGGCACATAAAAAAACCGCGGACAGATGTCTCGCGGTCTTCAGGGTGCCCGATGGGTCGACACCGCCTCATTTATGGCGGTAGTTGATCCGTCCCTTGGTCAGGTCGTAGGGCGACATCTCCAGCTTCACGCGGTCGCCCGCGAGAATGCGGATGCGGTGCTTCTGCATCTTGCCGGACGCATAGGCCCAGACTTCCACGCCGTTTTCCAGCTGCACGCGAAAACGGTTGTCGGGCAGCGCTTCGGAGACTACCCCCTCAAATTCGATCAGTTCTTCCTTGGCCAAACTCGTTCCTTTGTATCGTTGCAGCACGCGGCTGTGTCAATGGTTGCAATGGCGAGAGACCCTCCCCGGCACCTTGCCCCGCATGCGGGGATGCGGGCGCCATGCCGCGTCTCTCTGCGCGGATAGCGGGCGACGGTGACCGGTCGCACAAAAAAGCGGAACCACGCACGCCAATCGCGTGCGCCGCCGCTCAGTGCAGGTGAGGATTGTGGACGGTCGCAGATGCGCGCCGTCCGGCTCGACGCGGGGATCGCCCCCGGTGCTGGACTCAGCCGCCAGCGACCCATGACGGCCGCGCTGTAGACTGGATGCGCCCGCGATTCTACCACGGACACGGACTGGCCGTCCGCCGGCTCAGGCGCCGTCGACCAGCGACAGGTCGGGGACGGTCCCATCGATGATGTTCTCGGCAAATCGCAGCGCCGCCACGCGCGCGTCACCCACGTTGCTGAACTGCTGGTCTCCGGAGAGGCGGAACACCTGTGTCTGTCCAGGCTCGGGCATGACGCCCGCCCTGCAGATCATGACGGCCGCGTTATAGCTGCGGTCTTCCCTGGCCTCGGGCCATCGCGCTGTGCGCTCGTGTTGGAAAGCCAACGGGTAAATGTCGAAGCCTTTGTACTGGCCGGCCGGCGAAGTGTCCATCGCAATGCCCCTTTCCTTATCGACGAAGTGCTGTCCGACTATACACCTGCGCGTTTTGCGTGGCGATGAAAGCGCCGCCAACCTTTGGTCTACCTCCGCCCAGGGCTTGCGCACGGGCCCGATGCGATCCGCCAGGAACGAGCCGCTGGAAGCAGATCTTAAGAACTTTCAGGGCGTACCCCCCGCTTCCTTAGGGCATCGGAACGCACCCTTGTGCTAGCTTGCGTGCCGTGCTCCCCGCAAACATTTGCCGCGAACCAGGCACGCGGGACCGCAGCATTCCATCCAGGTCATCCCACACTCTCTCCGGACGAACCATGCGCCTGTCCCACACCGCTCTCTCCCTCGCCTGTTCCGCCCTCATGCTCTGCGCTTGCGGAGGCGGCGATGGCGATGGCGGCAACTCCCTGTCCGTACAATCCGCCACCGCTGCCGCGACAAGCACCTCGAGCAACACCACGGCTCAAGCATCGGCCGCGGCTGCGGCCGTCACCGTCTGCGGCGCGAACAGCACGTCGCCGCTCGCGGGCGTGCGGACATGGATGTACCAACTGCAGGATCTCCTGACCGACGCGCAGATCAATGCGCTCGATGCCCAGCCTTATGACATGGTCGTCGTCGAGGCTGGCAATACGGTCAAGACGCAGCAGAAGTTCAACACGGCCGGCATGGTCACGCGCCTGCGCACCAGAGCCGACGGCTCGCCGCGCAAGGTGATCGCTTACATCGACATTGGCCAAGCGGAGAGCTTCCGCACGTATTGGATCGACAATCAATGGAAAACGCCGACCGCCACGAAGCCCGGCGTACCCGATTTCATCCTGACGGTGGACCCGGACGGCTGGGCCGATGACTATCCGGTGGCCTACTGGGACCAGCGCTGGCAAGACCTGTGGCTCGGCACCAACGGCGCCGTGGCACAGCTCGCGCGCGAAGGTTTCGACGGCGTCTACCTGGATTGGGTGGAGGGCTACACCAATGCCAAGGTGGTGGCCGCGGCCAAAAAGGCGGGCGTGAATCCGGCCAAGGCGATGGTGGATTTCATCGCCAGAATCCGCGCTGCGGGCCGTGCCATCAACCCGCAGTTTGCGGTGGTCCAGCAGAATGCGCCGGAACTGATCGACGCCGTCGGGGCGGCCAAGCTGCTGCCGAACCTCGATGCGATCGCGCAGGAAGACACGTGGTTCGGCGGGGATGCCGGCGCAAGCTGGGGCGATGCAAGCGGCACCGATCAGGGCGCTTCGTCCGACGACACGCAGTGGACCATCGAGCAACTGCAGAAGCATTGCGCGGGCGGCCTGCCGGTCTTCACGATCGACTACGCGCTGACGGCCCCGAACCCGAAGACCGTGTACACCACCTCGCGCAGCCTGGGCTTCCGCCCGCTGGTCTCGCGCGTCGCGCTGTCCAAGCCGACGACTACGCCGCCCTGGAACTACTGACCTCGCCGGCGGCGTTCAGCACCCTCGCCGACGCATCGGCAAACGGCAGGCCGACGTCGTTCTCGGCCAACACGCGTGCCGCGGCCGGCGCGCTGGACCTGGCGGTCGGCTACTTCCCCGATCTCAAGAAAAACCATTGCTTTCAGCAGCGGCTGTTCACCCACCACTTCACGTGCATCGTGCGGGCCGACCACCCGGTCACGCGCGGCGGCAACACCCGGCTGTCGATGCAGCAGTTCCTGGAATGCGGCCACGCCGTCGTGCGCGCCGAGGGCCGCAGCCAGGAGCTGTACGAGCGCTTCCTGGAACGCAAGCGCATCCGCCGCAAGCCGACGCTGCTGACGCCGCATTTCACGAGCATTCCGTTCATCCTCGCGCGTACCGACCTGATCGCGACGGTGCCGCACGCGGTGGGGCTGTCCTTCATGCAATCGCATGCCAACATCCGCGTGATGGAGCCCCCACTCGCGCTGCCCGGCTTCGATCTCAAGCAGCACTGGCACCGCAAGTTCCACAACGATGCGCGCAGCCAGTGGCTGCGGGCCCTGGTGTCGTCGCTGTTCAATGATGAGGCGGACGAATGGCGCGAGCCCGGCCATCGGCCGGCACAGCGCAGGCAGACGAAGTCAGGTCTCGCTGAGAGCGCGCCGTCGGCGCGCCGGCGTCCTGCCTGAGCGCACGGCCCGTCCGCGCGGACGAGCCGATCCGGATCGGCCTGATCGCGCCGGTCTCCGGCTTCGCCGCATACGGCAAGCAGATGGCGAGCGGCATCAAGGCCGACCGGAAACGCACGGCACCACGGCCGGCAGGCACTGCCTGGAGATCCTCATCAAGGACACCACCGGCCCCACGCCCGGGATCGCCAAGCACCTGGCGCGGAAGCGGGCGGTAGACGACAACGTCGATTTCCCGGCCGGCCGGCGCCATATGCCGCGCGAAGGCCCGGGACCGGGAACCCGCGGTTAGCGTGCGACCGCCTCCGCGTCCATTTCGGCGAACACGGTCTGCGCCAGATGGAAGGCATGGTTGGCCGCCGGTACGCCGCAGTAGATCGCGGTCTGCAGCAGCACTTCCTGGATTTCCTCGCGCGTGACGCCGTTGTTGGCGGCGGCGCGCAGGTGCAGGCGCAGCTCGCCGTCGCGGTTGAGCGCCACCATCATCGCGATGGTCAGCAGGCTGCGCGTGTGGCGCGGCAGGCCGGGCCGCGTCCAGATCTCGCCCCAGGCGTAGCGGGTGATGAGATCCTGGAACGGCGCGGTCAGCTCGGTCTGCGCAGCGGTGGCGCGGTCGACGTGCGCGTCGCCCAGCACGGCGCGCCTGGCCTGCATGCCGGCGCGGTAGCGATCCTGCTCATCCATGGGCGGCCTCGCGCGCGACGCCGGTGGTCAGGAAGCCGACCAGCGCATCGGCGTAGGCCTCGGCCTGCTCCCAGTTGGCGAGGTGGCCGGCGGACAGCTCGATGTATTGCGCGCCGGGCACGCCTTGCGCGATCGCCCGGGTCTGCGCGGCCGGCGTCGAAATGTCGTGCGTGCCGCCGATGGCGAGCAACGGCACGCGGATGTCCTGGAGCTGCGCGCGCAGGTCCGCATCGCGGATGGCCGCGCAATTGCCGTTGTAGCCAGCCGGCGGTGTCGCCAGCAGCATCGCCTTGACGATGTCGACGCGCTCCGGCGCGGCGGCGCGGTAGCCATCGGTGAACCAGCGCTCGAGCACCGTCCCGGCGATGCCGGCCATGCCGCCCTGCTCCACCTGCGCGATGCGCGCGTTCCAGCTCTGCGGCGTGCCGATCAGCGCGGCGGTGTTGCTGACCACCATGCGCGGGAAGCGCTCGCCGTGATGCGCGGCGAGCCACAGGCCGGTCAGGCCGCCCATCGACAGGCCGCAGAACAGCGCGAGCTCGATGTCGTAATGGTCGAGCAGCGCCAGCACATCGCCGCCTAGCTGCTCCACGCCGAACGGCACATCGGGCACGCTCGATTGGCCGTGGCCGCGCGTGTCGTAGCGCAGCAGCCGGAAATGCCGGCGCAGCGCCTCCAACTGCGGTGCCCACATGCCGAGATGCGCGCCGAGCGAATTGGACAGCACCAGCACCGGCTTGGCCGAGGCGTGCCGATCGTCGAATTCGTGATAGAGGCGGACGTTGTCGTGTTCAAGCCAGGGCATGGTGTCTCCGTGGGGATCGGGATCGATATCGGGTTCAGGCGCGGCGGCGATCGTGCTCCGCCAGCACACGGTCGACGGCGGCGGCCGTGTCGCCGAGAAAACCGGTGGGATCGAGCAGCGCATCCAGCCGCCGCGAGGCCGCATCGCCCCAGGTGCGCACGACGTCGGCGTCTTCGGCCAGCACGTCGCGCAGCGTCCGGCCTTGCTCGACGGCCCGGCGGCTGGCGGCCTCCACCACGTGGTGGGCCTGCAGGCGGCCGAGATCGGCGCCCAGGGCGAGCATCGCCGCCTCGCCCAGGATCAGGCCGTGCGTCAGGTCGAGGTTGGCGCGCATGCGGGCCGGGTCGACGTCCAGCCCCGCGATGAGGTCGCGCATGCTGTCCAGCGCGCCGGCGGCGGGGCAGGTCATCTCGCGCAGCATCGCCCATTGCGCGTGGCCGCCGCCAGCACGGTGGCGCAGCCGACCGGATTGCGCTTGTGCGGCATGGTGGACGAACCGCCCTTGCCCGCGCCGGCCGGCTCGGCAACCTCGCCCACCTCGGTCTGCATCATCAGCGAAAGATCGCGCGCCAGGTGGCCGAGCGTGCCGGTCAGCAGCGCCAGCGTGGCGCCGATGTCGGCCACGCGGTCCTGCTCGCCGTGCCACGATGCCGCGGGCAGCGGCAGATCGAGCGCCAGCGCCAGCGCCTGCGCCACGGCCCGGCCTTGCGCGCCGAGGCTCGCCAGCGTGCCGGCCGCGCCGCCGAACTGCAGCGCGGGCACGTGCGCGCGCAGCGCGGCGAAGCGGTCCTGCGCGCGGTGCACCGCCGCCAGCCAGCCGGCGGCCTTGCGGCCGAAGGTGGTCGGCAGCGCCTGCTGCAGCCAGGTACGCGCGACCATCGGCGTCTCGCGATGCGCGCGGGCCAGTGCGGCGAGCGCATCGGCCAGCTGCCGCAGATCGACATCGAGCAGCGCGGCCGCCTGCCGCCATTGCAGCATCAGGCCGGTGTCGATGATGTCCTGGCTGGTCGCGCCCCAATGCACGTAGCGCGCGGCGTGCTCGTCGTACCGTGCAACGGCGGCCGTCAGTTGCTTGACCAGCGGAATGGCGAGATTGCCCGCGCTGGCCGCCGCCGTGCCGAGCGCGTCCAGATCCGGCGTCGCCGTGGCGCACACCGCGCGGATCGGCGCGACGGCCTGCGCCGGGATCACGCCGGCCTCGCCTTCGGCCTGCGCCAGCGCGGCCTCCACGTCGAGCATCGCGCGCACGGTGGCCGCATCGGACCACACCGCCAGCATGGCCGGCGTGGAGAAGGCGCGATCGAGCAGTCCGGTGGTCATCGCGGCCGGACTCACACGCGTTCGATCACCAGCGCGATGCCCTGGCCGACGCCGATGCACATCGTGCACAGCGCATAGCGGCCGCCGGTGCGCTGCAACTGGTACATCGCCGTGGTCACCAGGCGCGCGCCGCTCATGCCGAGCGGATGGCCCAGCGCGATGGCGCCGCCGTTCGGGTTGACGCGCGCATCGTCGTCGGCCAGGCCGAGCTGGCGCGTCACGGCCAGGCCCTGCGCGGCGAAGGCTTCGTTGAGTTCGATCACGTCGATCTGGTCGAGCGTCAGGCCGAGCTGCCCGAGCACCTTCTGCGAGGCCGGCGCCGGGCCGATGCCCATCACGCGCGGCGGCACGCCGGCGGTGGCCATGCCGACGATGCGGGCGCGCGGCGTCAGGCCGAAGCGCTTGGCGGCGTCTTCGTTGGCGAGCAGCAGCGCGCAGGCACCGTCGTTGACGCCCGAGGCATTGCCGGCGGTGACGGTGCCGTCCGGGCGCACCACGCCCTTGAGCTTGGCGAGCGACTCCAGGGTGGTGGCGCGCGGATGCTCGTCGCGCTCGACCACGATCGGGGCGCCCTTCTTCTGCGCGATCGTCACCGGGGTGATTTCCTGTGCCAGCGCGCCGTCGGCCTGGGCGCGCGCGGCATTGGCCTGGCTGCGCAGGGCAAAGCGGTCCTGGTCTTCGCGGTTGACGCGGTAGTCGGTGGCGACGTTCTCGGCGGTCTCGGGCATCGAGTCGACGCCGTACTGCGCCTGCATCAGCGGATTGACGAAGCGCCAGCCGATGGTGGTGTCATAGAGGTTGGCCTCGCGCGAGAAAGCGCTGGCGGCCTTGCCCATCACGAAGGGCGCGCGGCTCATGCTCTCCACGCCGCCGGCGATCATCAGCGCGGTTTCGCCGGCGCGGATGGCGCGCGCGGCGGTGCCGGTGGCGTCCATGCCCGAGCCGCACAGGCGGTTGACGGTCGAGCCCGGCACGCTCTGCGGCAGCCCGGCCAGCAGCGACGACATGCGCGCCACGTTGCGGTTGTCCTCGCCGGCCTGGTTGGCGCAGCCGAAGATCACGTCATCGATGGCCGACCAGTCGACCTGCGGGTTGCGCACCATCAGCGCCTTGAGCGGCACCGCGCCGAGGTCGTCCGCGCGCACGGCGGACAGGCTGCCGCCGTAGCGGCCGATGGGCGTGCGGATGGCGTCGCAGATAAAGGCTTGCGTCATGGTTGCCCTGTGTCCTGAACCGTCAAGCGCGACGCAGCGGCACGGCCGTCAGCGTCTGCAGCGTATCGAAATCGAGGCCCTCCGCCATCTCGCGCACGACCAGCCCATCGGGCGTGACGTCGATCACGGCGAGATCGGTGTAGATGGTATCCACGCAGCCGATGCCCGTCAGCGGATACGTGCACGTGGGCACGATCTTGCTGTCGCCCTGCTTGGTCTGGTGCTCCATCATCACGAAGACCTGCTTGGCGCCGATCGCCAGGTCCATCGCGCCGCCCACGGCGGGAATCGCGTCCGGCGCGCCGGTGTGCCAGTTGGCCAGGTCGCCGGTGGCCGACACCTGGAAGGCACCGAGCACGCAGTAGTCGAGATGGCCGCCCCGCATCATGGCAAACGAATCGGCATGGTGGAAGTAAGCCCCGCCCGGCCGGATGGTCACCGGCTGCTTGCCGGCGTTGATGAGGTCGGGGTCTTCCTCGCCGGGCGCGGGGGCGGGGCCCATGCCGAGCAGGCCGTTCTCGCTGTGCAGCAGGATCTCGCGGTCGGCCGGCAACTGGTTGGCCACCAGCGTCGGCAGGCCGATGCCCAGGTTGACCACGGAGCCCTCGGGGATATCGCGCGCCACGCGCTCGGCGATCTGATCGCGCGTCCAGCGCCGGATCCGGGTGGTGGTTTCGGCGTTCATGCGGCCTCCCTGGCTTGCGCAGCGCCGCCGACCTGCACGATGCGCTTGACGAAGATGCCCGGCGTGACGATGTGCTCCGGGTCCAGCGCGCCCAGTTCGACGGTCTCGTCGACCTCGGCGATGGCGCACTTGGCGGCCATCGCCATCACGGGGCCGAAGTTGCGCGCGGTCTTGCGGTAGACGAGGTTGCCCCAGCGGTCGCCGCGCAGGGCCTTGATGAGGGCGTAGTCGGCGGTCAGCGGCAGCTCGAACACGTAGGGCTTGCCGTCGATGATGCGCGTCTCCTTGCCCTCGGCCAACTGCGTGCCGTAGGCGGTCGGGCAGAAAAAGCCGCCGATGCCGGCGCCCGCCGCGCGGATGCGCTCGGCCAAGTTGCCCTGCGGCACCAGTTCCAGTTCGATCTGGCCGGCGCGGTAGAGCGCGTCGAACACGTGCGAATCGGACTGGCGCGGGAACGAGCAGACGATCTTGCGCACGCGCCGCGCCTTGAGCAGCGCCGCCAGGCCCGTCTCGCCGTTGCCGGCGTTGTTGTTGATGATGGTCAGCTCGCGCGCGCCATGGGCGATGAGCCCGTCAATGAGCACGGCGGGCATGCCGGCGGTACCGAACCCGCCGATCATGATGGTGGCGCCGTCCGGGATATCGGCCAGCGCGGCCTCCACAGACGGACAAATCTTGTTGATCACGTGACATCCTCCGGCCAGAGCGCCCGAGACGGGCGCCGATGGAGCGTCGCCCGGCCGGCTGCCCGGTCGGCAAGGCCACGGATCGCGGCCCGCGAGTCTCCTGTTGAATGCGGATCGACGGGGCCGTGTTGATCGGCCTGCTCTCCCGTACTATGTTCGCAATGCGAACTCACGTTCGACCCAAGAACCAATCTACGGCAGCCCCCCACCCCTGTCAAGGCGTACGCATTCCGACCAACCGTTCGAGTAGCGAAACACAGGGAAAGCCAGTAGGCTTGGGGAAACCGCTTCCATCCCTGTCCTTTCGCATGTCCGCCCCCGATCTGCCCACCGAGAAGCCCAGCGATTCCTACGTGCAGTCGTTCGCGCGCGGGCTCTCGGTCATCCGCGCCTTCAATGCCGAACGCCCCGCGCAAACGCTGTCCGAGGTGGCCGAGGCGACCGGACTCACGCGCGCTGGCGCCCGCCGCATCCTGCTCACGCTGGTCAGCCTCGGCTATGTGAGCTTCGAGGGCCGGCTGTTCCGCCTGACGCCCAAGATCCTCGACCTCGGCTTCGCCTACCTCACCTCGATGCCGTTCTGGAACCTGGCCGAGCCGGTCATGGAAGAACTGGTGCAGACTGTCCACGAGAGCTGCTCGGCCTCGGTGCTGGACGGCACCGAAATCGTCTACGTGCTGCGCGTGCCCACGCAGAAGATCATCGCGCTGAACCTGTCGGTCGGCAGCCGGCTGCCGGCGTTCTGCACCTCGATGGGCCGCGTGCTGCTGTCGGGGCTGCCCGAGGAGCGGCTCGACATCGTGCTGCGCGAGTCGGACCGGCGCGCACGCACGCAGCGCACCGTCACCGACGTGGACGCGCTCAAGGCGATCGTCGCGGGGGTACGACAGCAGGGCTGGGCACTGGTCGACCAGGAGCTGGAGGAAGGGCTGATCTCGCTGTCGACGCCGATCCGCAACCGGGCCGGCGACATCATCGCCGCCATGAACATCAGCGGGCAGGCCAACCGCACCTCGGCCAGGCAGATGACCAAGCAGTTTCTCGGCCCGCTGCAGCAAGCGGCCGAGCGGATTTCCGCCATGGTGCGGGTACGGACCTGAGCGCGCGCAAAGCACCGACGTTCAGGTGCGCTCGACGCCTCGCATCCGGGAGGAATTTTCAATAGAATTGTGGCTCTGTGGGCAAAGAGAAAGTACGTGACTCGACACGCCGCCACTCGGACCGATCCGGATGCGAAACGTCTGCTGCGTCGCCGACGCGGCTACGCCGTGCATGCCATGGCGGCCGCCCTGGCGCTGCTGGCGGGTTCGGCCTGGGCGCAGCATTCGCAGGCCACTGCGCCCGCCCCGGTGAACGCCGCCCTGCAGGACCTCTCGCCGCTGGCCCGCATGCTGGTCGGCGCGGCCACCGGCCGCAGCACGGCGGCAGCCGGCGTGCCCGCCCTGACGGGCTCCGCCCGCAACACGGATCGCGTCCTCACCCTCGCCTGCGCCGAGATCAACCGCCTCACCCCCGTCCCGCTCGACCGCGAAACCGCGCTGGCGCAATGCTCGCTCGCGCAGAAGAAAAACCTCGTTTTCCTGATCACCCTGACCAACTACGCGGCGCATTCGGCGGCATCGCAAGGTTTCCGCCTCAATTTCGTGCCGATCCTGCAGAAAAACATCTGCAACAACGGTGACGTGCGTATCCTCACGCGGCTCGGCCTGAGCCTCGTCTACCGCTACCGCGGCAACGATCACGAAATGGTCGGTGACGTGCCGATCAACGAAGCCATCTGCGGCACGCTATAGCCGCGCGACGTGCGCCCAGGGAATCTCCGGATTGAAGCGCCCAGGGAGCTTTGCCATTAATGACCGACAACGCGACGACCAGCCCCGGGCGCCCGTCCCTGACGGCAGGCACGGCATTCCGTGTCTGCCGTGGTCCCGTTATTGGGAAACCGCCGCGCCCGCCAGCGCGCCCGCCAACCGCTAGACCACGCGACGTGAGCCGCGCGCACGACCCCTCCCATGCCCCCCATCCGGCCGCCCTTGCCATGCCGCCTGCCCGCCCGCGCGAACCGCGGCTGCGGACCGGCATCGACGCTGCGGGGCGCAGCGGCCCGTGCCGGCCCCCGAAACCCACCCGTTCATATGCATATGCGGACATCGCGCTTCCCCGCGCGCCGTATGGCAGCGTACGCTGCGCGACGCCAAGCGGACGATGCGCCGCATCCGCCGCGCACCGCCCCTGATTCAAACACCCAAGCCGCCCTGGAGGCACACCAATGAAAACGACCCGTCCAACCCGCCGCCTGGCCAACCTGGCCTGCGCCGCCATCGCGGCTGCCGTGACCCTGGCCGCAGTCCCCGCCAAGGCCGACCAGTTGAGCGACATCAAGAAGAAAGGCGAACTGGTCTGCGGCGTGCTCGGCACCGACGAGCCGTTCAGCTTCCTGAAAGACCCGATGAGCCGCGAGATCGTCGGCTACGACGTCGACATGTGCAATGCCGTCGCCAAGAGCCTGAGCGTCAAGCCGGTGCTCAAGCAACTGGCCGTGGCCGCGCGCATCCCCGAGCTGCAGCAAGGCCGCGTCGATCTGCTGGCCGCCTCGCTCACGCACAACAAGGAGCGCGAGGCGCAGATCGATTTCTCCGTATCGACCTTCATCACCGGCCAGAAGGCGATGGTCCGCAAGGACAGCGGCATCACCGCGCTGGCCCAGCTCGACGGCAAGAAGGTGCTGACCGTGAAGGGCTCGACCATGGAAGCCAACATCGGCCGCGCAATCAAGAACGCCGACATCGTCTCGTTCGATAACAGCCCGCAGGCGCTGCTGGCCCTGCAGCAAGGCAAGGGCGCCGCCTACGTGAACGACGAGACCACGCTGATCGGCAACATGGCCAAGCTGGGCCCGGCTTCGAAGGACTACGCCATCGTGCCGCAGAACCTCTCGACCGAGCACATCGCGCTGGGCATCCGCAAGAACGAGCCGGCCTTCCGCGAGCAGGTGAACAAGGTGCTGCTGGGCATGGAAGCCAGCGGCGAAGCGCAGAAGCTGTTCGACAAGTGGTTCGGCCCGACCACGAAGATGGCCTTCCCGCAGCGCACCTTCAAGATTTCCACCGACAAGATCGACTAATCGCACGCACCACTGTCCGACTGCCCGCGCGCCGGAGCCCTGCGCTTCCGGCGCCCGGGCAGTGAATCTCCATGCCCCATTTCGATCTGTCGATGCTGCTCTCGGGGCAGTATCACCAGTGGCTTGTCAACGGTTACCTCCTATCGATCAAGCTCTCGGTGCTGGCCTTCGTGCTGGCGCTGCCGCTCGGCATCGTGGTCGCACTGCTGCGCATGGCGCCGTCGGCCCCGCTGCGGGCAATCGGCCAGGCCTATGTCGAGGCCATCCGCAACGTGCCGCTGCTCGCTCACATGCTGTTCTGGTATTTCGGCGCGCCGCAGCTGCTGCCGAACGCTATCCGCACCTGGCTCTACGACCTCAATTACGAAGCCGCGAGCGCGGTCATCGCGCTCGTGCTCTATACGGCCGCCTACATGGCGGAGGACATCCGCAGCGGCCTGCGCTCGATCCCGAAGGAGCAGCTGGAGGCCAGCCGTGCGCTCGGCCTGAGCTTCCTGCAGGCGATGCGGCGGGTGATCCTGCCGCAATCGCTGCGCGTGACCGTGCCGCCGCTGGTCAGCCAGACGTTGAACCTGTGGAAGAACTCCAGCATCGCCATGGTGATCGGCGTGGCCGAACTGATGTACGAGGCACAGCAGGTGGAGAGCGCCACCTTCCGCGGCTTTGAGGCGTTCGCGTTTGCCACCGCGGCCTATCTCACCATCTCGATTGCGATTACCGTGTTCTCGACGTGGTACCAGCATCGCTATCCCGTGAGGACGCTGTAGCCATGCTCGATCTTCTCCAGACCTATGGCGTCTATTACCTGGTCGGCCAGTATCCGAACGGGCCGCTGGGCGGGCTGGCACTGACCTTTCTGCTGGCGGCGGCCGGCCTGATCCTGGCGCTGCCGGTCGGCATCGTGCTCGGACTGTGCCGCGTCAGCCCGATCGCAGCACTGCGCTGGCCGGCCACGGCGCTGGTCTACGGGGTGCGCGGCACGCCGCTGCTGATGGTGATCTTCTGGGCGTACTTCCTGCTGCCCTCCATCACCGGCCAGCGCACCGACCAGTTCAGCACCATGCTGACGGCGCTGGTCATCTTCGACGGCGCCTACCTGGCCGAGATCGTGCGTGCCGGCATCCAGGCCCTGCCACGCGGCCAGATGGAAAGCGCCCGCTCGCTCGGGCTGTCGTACATGCAGGCGATGCGGCGGGTGATCCTGCCGCAGGCGCTGCGCAACATGCTGCCGTCGCTGGTCAACCAGCTCGTCTCGACCATCAAGGAGACCTCGCTGGGCTACATCATCAGCCTGCCCGAGGTGTCATTCATCACCACCCAGATCAGCACGGCGGTCATGACCAAATCGGCCGAGACCTACGGCCTGCTGGCGCTCAGCTATTTCGTGATGTGCTTCGGCCTGACCCGCTTCGCGTACCTGCTGGAACGCCGTCTGGCCGCACGCGCTCCCTCCAAGCCATGAACATGATTTCCATCGAACACGTCGACAAGTGGTATGGCGACTACCACGCCCTGGTTGACGTCAATGAGACGGTCGCCCAAGGCGAAGTGGTGGTGGTGTGCGGGCCGTCGGGCTCCGGCAAGTCGACGCTGATCCGCACGCTCAACCGGCTGGAGGCCATCCAGAAAGGCCGCATCACCGTCAACGGCCAGGACGTGCATGCGCACAGCGTGAACGTGAACGTGCTGCGCAGCGGCATCGGCTTCGTGTTCCAGCAGTTCAATCTGTTTCCGCACCTGACGGTCATGCAGAACTGCACACTGGCGCCGGTGCAGCTCAAGCGCATGCTGCCGCAGGAAGCGAAGGACTTTGCGATGCGCCTGCTGGAGCGCGTGGGCCTGCCGCACAAGGCCGATGCCTACCCCGGCGAGCTGTCAGGCGGCCAGCAGCAGCGCGTGGCCATCGCCCGCGCGCTGGCGATGAAGCCGCCGGTCATGCTGTTCGATGAACCGACCTCCGCGCTCGACCCCGAGATGGTGAACGAGGTGCTGCTGGTGATGAAGGACCTCGCCCGCGACGGCATGACCATGGTATGCGTGACGCACGAGATGGGCTTCGCGCGCGAGGTGGCCGACCGCGTGCTGTTCATGGACCAGGGCCAAGTGCTCGAACGCGCCAGGCCCGAAGACTTCTTCCACCGCCCGCAGCATCCGCGCGCGCAGCGGTTTCTGGCGGATATCCGCTCGCCGTGGGGTGAGCCGGGGTGATGGTTTGCTGGTTTCGGTTTCTGCCGGGGTGTTTGCTTGTGGTCCATCCCTTGTTTCATCCCCTGCCGGGGCCGAAAGGGAGGTGGACCACCAACATCAAACCTCGGCAGCCCACTGTCCCAATCAACGCTTACTGAATCGCCTTGTCATTCGGGTGAGCGTACAGCGCCTTCATACCCGCCGTCATCGGGTAGTTCAGGTTCAGGTTCTTGGGCGGAATCGGCGACTGGAACCACTTCTTGTACAGCGCATTGGCGCGGCCGGAGGTCATCAGGTCGGCGATCACGTCGTCGGCGACCTTCTTGAAGGCCGGGTCGTCCTTGCGCATCATGCAGGCGTAGGTTTCGGTCTGCAGCGGGGTGCCGGTCACGACCCAGTCGGCCTGGTTCTTGGCTTTGGTGCGCTCGCCGTAGAGCAGCGGCTCGTCCATCACGAAGGCGACGGCGCGGCCCGACTCCAGCGTCAGGAACGCTTGGCCGTGGTCCTTGGCGAGGATCAGGTTCATCTTGTCGGCGTCCTTCGCCTCGCCGTTCATTTTCTGCAGGATGCGGTCTTCGGTGGTGCCGGCGGTGGTGACCACGGTCTTGCCCTTCAGGTCGGGGAAGTCTTTGATGCCGGAGTCCTTCTTCACCAGCATCAGCATGCCGTAGATGAAGATGTTGTTGGAGAACGCCACCTGCTTCTGGCGCTCCAGGTTGTTGGTGGTGGAGCCGCACTCGAAGTCGATGGTGCCGTTCTGCAGCAGCGGGATGCGGTTCTGCGAGGTGATCGGTGTGAGCTTGACCTGCAGGCTGGACAGGCCGAGCGTCTTCTTCACCCCGTCGACGATCAGGTTGGAGATCTCCTGCGAGTAACCGGTGACGTTGCCGCTGCTGGCCTCGTACGAGAACGGGATCGACGATTCGCGGTAGCCGACGGAGATCACGCCCGATTGCTTGATCTTCGCCAGGGTGTCGTTCGACTGCGCCTGCGCGCCGGCCGACAGCATCGCCAGGGCGCCGGCCGCGGCCATCGTCAGGCCGCACAGCGTGCGCCGGGTCGTGTGCAAGGTCTTCATGGTTCCCCTCCTTTTCGGGATGTTCGGGTCAGGACAACTTCGCCAAGAAACACGTGGATCCATCCTCGCCCCGGCGCCTAGCGCGTCAGGGCGTACGGCGCCGGCGCAATCGCGGGCTGGCGCCGCGCGATCAGATCGGCCAGCAGGCCGGCGCTGCCCAGCGCCAACGTCAAGCCCAGCGCGCCGTGACCGACATTGAGCCACAGGCCGCCCACCGGCGAGGGGCCCACCACCGGCACGCCGGTCGGGGTGGCCGGCCGCATGCCCGCCCAGGGCGCGGCGTCGGCGCCGGCATCGCGGGCGCGCATCGCGGCGGGAAACAGCGCGCGGGTTTCGTCATACAGGGTCTGCACGCGGCGCGTGTCGAGCCGGTCCGACCAGCCCACCAGGTCCGCCATGCCCGCCACGCGCAGCGTGCCGCCGATGCGGGCGTAGACGATCTTGCGCGCCGCATCCGTCACGCTGACGACCGGCGCGCCGTCGCTGCCCGCCCCGCGCCCGCCAAGCGGCAGGCTGATGCTGTAGCCCTTGAGCGGATACAGGCCCGGGTCGATGCGCAGCGGGCCGAGCAGCCCGGCGCTGGTCACGCCGGCGGCCATGACCACGGCATCGGCGGCGATCTGCTCGTGGGCGGTGCGCACGCCGCACACGCGCCGGCCCTCCACCCACAGCGACTCGACGCCGGTATTGAAGCGCAGCGACACATTGGACATGGCCCGCAGCCGGTTGAACAGGCCGACGCAGAGCTGGTGGCAGTCCGCCA
The DNA here is from genome assembly GCF_002251695.1 of Ralstonia solanacearum K60. Taxonomy (NCBI): domain Bacteria; kingdom Pseudomonadati; phylum Pseudomonadota; class Betaproteobacteria; order Burkholderiales; family Burkholderiaceae; genus Ralstonia; species Ralstonia solanacearum. The sequence goes on along the minus strand of NZ_NCTK01000001.1, from coordinate 3,183,437 downwards.
CGTCTTCGTCCGGCGTGTAGATGGCGCCGACGATCGCGCCGCGCACGCCGGCCAGCGCCGGCTCGCGGGCGATGGTCTCGTCGGCCGACAGCGCGTGCTGCTCGCAGCCGAGCGTCGCCTGGTAGCCGACCTGGGCGCGGGCCGACGCAAATGCCGCGGCATCGCGATGGAGCACCAGCTTGCCGCGCCGCGCAAAGCTGAAGGACAGATCGGGCGCGGCCGCGCGCAGCGCCTCCATGCGGGCGCGGCTGTAGAACGACAGCGCCAGCAGCTCGCGCGTGGTGCGGTCGGCCCGCTCGCGGTTGCAGGCGGCGATGAAGCGCAGGCCCCAGCGCAGCAGCGCCGGGTCCAGCGACGGCCTGAGCCGCAACGGCGAATCGCGCCGCAACAGCCAGCCCGGCACATGCGACAGCACGCCCGGCCCGGCCAGCGGCGCCACATAGCTATAGCTGAGCTGGCCGCCGTTGGCATAGCTGGTGCCCTCCCCCGGGCCCGGGTGGCGCTCGACCAGCGTGACCTGGTGGCCCTCCTGGGCCAGCGCGTACGCCGTACTGATGCCGATGATGCCGGCGCCTACTACCGTGATCTGCATGAACTCGCTGGACTGTCAGGAATGCGTTGCCGACAGATTAAGGAGGCGGGATCCGGCAGCGCAAATGCTGAGTCGTTGGAGGGGATGTCGTGAAGCTATGGGTGGGACTTTGATATTGCCCTGCCGAAGCGGAGCTGTAGTGGTCCATCCGGTGTTTCGTCCCCTGCCGGGGCTGAAACTAGGGATGCACCACCAAGGCCCAACAACAACAACAACAACAACAACAACAACAACAACAACAACAACAACAACCTACTGCAACATGAACGTCTCGTACTCCAACCGGTCCAGCTTGCGATCCAGAATGGCCAGGCTGGCCATCACCACCAGCAGCAGCGACACGGCAAATCCGTAGCCATACCAGGCCGGCCCCAGTTGCAGCGTGACCCAGGTAAGCACGCCGTTGAGCACCACGAACGCCCCGGTGAGCGCCAGCACCACGGTGCGGCGGTCGAGGTAGAAGAAGATGTTGAGCACGCCCAGGAATACCACCTGGAGGCTGGCCGCGAGCGTATCGACATACAGCAGCGGCAGATACAGCTCGGAGATATGCAGCACGCGCAGCAGCGCGGTGCCCAGGGCGAACAGCAGCAGCGCGGCCATCGCCTGGACCTTGACGATCTCGTACAGGCCGGCGCGGATGGTCTGCACCATGGTGTTGCGCATGTCTTCGATGTGCTCGAGCGATGCCCCGCCGCGCACGGCGTTGTAGAAGGCGTCGTAGTACTCGACGAAGTCGGTCTCGATGCGCACCAGGAACACCGCCATACCGGGGATGATGCCGAGGTACGCCAGGAACACCGGGATGTCGTAGATGACCGACGCATTGAGCGGCCCGATCACCTGCTGGCCCGTGCCGGGGGCATACCAGAACATGAACTTGTCGAGCCAGATGCCCAGGTTGTAGAACAGCCCGATCAGCATCAGCGACGGATAGGCATAGCGCGGTTTGAACACCTCGAACGACACGAAGCGCCGTCCGGTGAAATTGCGGTAGATCAGCGCCACCGTGCCGATCAGCAGGCACAACTGCCCCATCACGAACCCCAGCAGCAGCCCCTCCAGCCCCAGCCGGTTGAACAGCAGCGCCAGCAGCACGGTCATCGAGTAGCCGACCAGGAAGGTCCAGACGATGGCCTTGTACTGCTTCATGCCCGACAGGAAGATCACCGCGATCCAGATGTTGCACATGACCACGAAGCCGGCCAGCATCAGCACCCGGTAGACGGCCGACTGCTGCGGAAACACGAACAGCACGACGATCGACCCCAGCCACGCCCCCCCCAGCGTGATGACAAACGACACCGCGTGATAGTTGGGCAGCACCAGGTCGGCGCGCTTCTCGAACAGGCGGTCGGACGTGAACCGCGTGAGCGCAAGCTGCAGCGGCCCCGTCACGATCAGGCTCACCGCGATCATGTAGGTGACGGAGACCTGGAACTGCGTGATCAGCACGCCGGGGATCACGAACGGCAGGCTCAGGATACCGATCAGCAGGATCCCCACGATCGACAGGATCCACGGCCCGGAGCTGATGATGCCCGCGTAGGTGTAGGCGCGCAGCAGCCCGAGCAGGCTGTCGCGCCGCAGCATCTTGCGCAGTTCGAAACCGATGCCGGCCATCAGCGCGCTCCCTGCCGATGCGGGCACGCCGCGGCGGCGGCGCGGGCGCCGTGCTCCGTGGGCATGTCCGGCTGTGCGCGCAGGCGCTCGTACAGCTCGCGGTAGCTGCCGACCATCATTTCCTGCGTGTAGTAGCGCTCGACGCGGGCAATGCCGGCCGCCTGCGCCGCGTACCAGCGGGATTCGTCGCGCAGCAGGTTCAGCACCTCGGCGGCCAGCGCAGCCGGATCGGCGATGCGCACCACGGCACCCGCCGCGCCCAGCGCCGCGTCCTCGCCGTCCAGGCCGAACAGCAACTGGCGGCACGAGCCGACATCGGTGGTGACCGACGGCACGCCGGCGGCAAACCCTTCCAGCACCACCAGCGGCAGCGCCTCGCTGATCGAGCTCAGCACCAGCACCCCGACCTTGGGCAGCACATCGTCGATCTTCTGGAAGCCGAGGAACTTGATGCGCTCGCCCAGCCCCAGGCTCTCGGCCAGGCTGTGGCATTCCTGCGCGTAGTCCGGGTCCTCGTCCTCGGGGCCGGCGATCCAGCCTTCGGCGTCGGGCATCTCGCGCGTGATGGTCAGCATGGCGCGGATGAACGTCTTCACGTCCTTGATCGGCACCACCCGGCCGATCAGGCACATCACGCGCGGCACCGTGGCCGCGCGCTTGTCGCGCAGCGCGGCCAGGCGCGGCAGGTTGATGCCGTTGGGGATATTGCGGGTCTTCTGCGCCGGCGCGCCGTCGATCACCTGCCGCAAGCGGTTGCCCTCGTACAGCGAGATGATGTCCTCGGCGGCGTCATAGCAGACCCGGCCGATGGTCTCGAAGAAGCGCACCCACAGATCGCGGAAATAGCTGATCTGCGAGATGTCCTTCTCGAAGATGCTGCGGTTGTCGCGGATCCACTGGCTCTGGAACAGATCGATCTTGCGTTCCTTGGTGTAGATGCCGTGCTCCGAGACCAGCAGCGGCCGCCCCCAGCGGTAGCGCAGCAGCGCGCCCAGAAAGCCCGCGTAGCCGGTGGAAATGGTGTGGAACACCTTCACCGGGATCAGGTTCTCGGCAATGCGCACCAGCATCCACAGCGGCTTGTGCATGATGCGCACGGTCCAGAAATAGTCGGTGAACGACGGGTCAGTGCAGTAGCGCCGGTAGGAATCCGTCATCATCTCCCAGGCGCGGTGGCTGTAGAGGAACTGCTCCTCGGCCAGCGGGCCGTCATCGCGCAGGTCGGCGATCGAGGCGCGGATCAGCTCAGCGGTCTCGCCGTGGCTGGCCGGATTGCGCAGCGCGTCATGCAGCCGGCGCGAACGCTCGAAGGCCTGGGCATCGCCGCCGCTGGCCTGCACCAGCGGCGGCGCGGGAAAGTCGTACAGGTAGTGGCACTCCACGTGCACCACGTTGTCGGGCAGGGCATAGGCGGGCTTGCCGTAGTCTTCCCGGCGGCTGCCGATGAAGACGAGGGCGAAGCGGATGTCCGGAAAGGCCCGGATCATCTGGTTGACCCAGCTCGACACCCCACCGCTCACGTAGGGGAACGTCCCTTCGAGCAGCAGCGCGACATCGGCGGACTCAGCGCGCGGGAATTCGTCGGTCATGATGTCCAGTAGCGCAACAGCGGGCGCAGCAGCGGCAGCGGCGAGCGGCTGGAGAACTGCGCCAGCGCGGCCCGCGCGCCGGCATAGTCGCGGCGCAGGTAGCAGGCCTCGGCCAGCGGCGGCAGCAAGCGGTCGCGCGGGAAGCCCAGGGATTCGGCCCGGCGCAGGTGCGACTCGGCGACGTCGGGCTCGCGGCGCGACAGCGCGAGCCGGCCGCGCATGTACCACAGCGCGGCGTTGTCAGGCCGGATATCCAGTGCGGCGCTGGCGTAGCGCTCGACCTGCTCGGCGGTATAGCGGTAGACGTCGCCCTGCACCAGGTTCTGGTAGATCAGCTCCCAGTACAGGCCGGCCAGGCGCTTGTTGATCTCGTAGCGGGCCTCCGGCGTGGCCGCCTCCTCCAGACGCGGCAGCTCGGCCAGGATCTTCTGCGTCAGCACCTTCTCGGCGCTGTCGAGCATGCCGTAGGCCAGCAGGCGGATGTCGTCCACGGGATCGGCCAGCAGGTCGCGCAGCACCGGGCTGGCGGTGCGGGTCGGCATGGTCTGCATGGCGACCAGCGCGGTCATGCGGCTCTGCACCGACGCGCGCGTGTTGCCGAGCTGCGCCCGCAGCCGGGCGCCGCCGCCATGCGTCACGCGCGAGATCAAGTGCGCCACGAAGACCGGCAGACCCACCTCGGCAAGCTCCTTTTTCTGTTTCGGCTCGGGAAACATCTTGCCGATCAGCACGCTGCCGAGCACCAGCAGGCAGCCCGCCACCGGGATGACGAAGCACAGCGTCACCAGGTAGCTGTAGCTCCAGACGAACGGCACGCGGTAGCGGCGCGGCAGCAGGCGCCAGGCGGCCAGGCCGATCAGCATGGCGGCCGCGCCCTGCGTCATCATGCAGGACAGCAGCAGCGGCAGGCTGTTGCCGGCGTGCAGCGCCATCCCCACCGCCGCGATCTGTGCCGCAATGCCACTGAGCGTGAGCTTGAACATGCCTGCTCCGCCTCAGCCGTCCAGGTGGCAGCGCGCGATGAAGCGCGCAAGCGCCTCGCCCGGGTGCTCGCCGGTCACGTGCAGCGTCTGCACGCTGATGTGCGCCGCCTCGAAATCGACGCCGAACTGCGCGCGCAGGCTGTCTTCGATGCGCACCAGGTAGGCCGACACGGCGCCCGCCCCCGACAGCGGCATCAGCGTGACGATGGCGCGGCGCGTGCTGCCGCGCACCTGCCAGACCACATCGAGCGCGCGCCGGCTGCGCACCACATGCTCGAACAGGGCATCGCTGGCTTCGTCGTGGCCGAAGATCAACGCCACCACGGAAGAATCGATGCCGGTGTCGCGATGCAAGCGCGCCAGGCGGCCGAGGTCCAGCGCGAACTCGTACGGCGCATCCGGCACCAGGTCGAGGATCTCCGAACTGACGGTCAGGTGGCGCACGCCGTCGGCGTAGTAGCCGAGCAGCACCAGCAGGAACTGCAGGTTCTCGTACGACAGCGACAGGAACGGCATCTGCTGCACCACCACGATGCCGATCAGCTCGTCGGCGCCCGAGAGGACCGGCGCGCAGGCCACGTAGCGCGAGCCGTCCTCGTGGCGCAGCTCGGGCGCCTGCGGATGACCAAGGGTATGGGTATCGATGCAATGCTGGACCAGCGGGTCGTCGGCGGCGATCTCGAACGGTGTGCCGACGCGCGCCACCGGCTCCGGATCGACCCGGTTGCCGGTCACGCGCACCATGGCCGCGACTTCCAGTTGGCAGGCCTGCGCGGCCCACTGCAGGAACTGCACCGCGCCGGGCAACTGGGCCACGTCGGGCGCATCGTCGCCGCTGGCATGCTCGCGCGCGGCCAGCGCCAGGTTGCGCAGTTGCGTGAGCGTGTCGCGCAACGTGGTCGGCTTGGCCAGCAAGTCGTTCTCCAGCCGCTCGTGCGACAGGCGCAGCAGGAAGTGGTTCTTGGTGAGCGCCGCCAGCCGGTCGTTCAGGTAGCCGTTGACGATGCGGGCTCGCGACAGCCGCGCGCCCCAGATATCGCCATACTGGCCGCCCACCAGCATCATCATCAGGCCGCCCAGGAAATACATGCGGGGGAACACGCCCTGGCCGTAGAACACCCACCAGGCACCGACCACCACCAGCGCGGCGACGGCGCCCAGCAGCGTGCCATAGCGCAGCGCGAGGATCAGCGGCACCAGCCAGATCCAGGGGAAGCCGTGGCCGAGCAGCAGCGGATTGCCCGGATCGAACAGCCAGACGGTACCGATGGCGACCATGGTGGCGCCGATCGTCTCCAGGATGGGGGTGCGCCGGGTGATCGTCGGCGCGATCATCCGCCCATACCAGGTCGATGCACCGATGCCCTGTGCATTGCGCCGGCGATCCCGCTGCCGCGCATCGGACGCGGCAGCCGCGGGCTTGCCCTTGGACGAAGGATCGGCTTGCACCGCGTCCGCCCCCATCAGCTCCGGCCCAGCGGCGACAGCAACTGGCGCAGCAGCTTCTGCGCCACGGCCGACACCGCGTCGCGGCTCCAGCCGGTGCGGCTGCCGGTGGCGCTCCAGATCACGTTGCCGCTGGGCACATCGATCACCTGCAGCGTGATGCCCACGGCGGGCTCGCCGTCCACGCCCACCTTGTACCGCCATTCGGACACCGAGCCGGTCAGGGCGTAGCGGGCCTTCTCGCCGCGCGCCCACTCGAGCGCGCGGACCGTGGCCTCGCGCTCGGCCGGCTCGAACAACGACTCGCCGTTCAGGCTGGCCGGATACTGCTTCAGGTTGGTGAAGCCGCGCGCCTTCAGCAGGCTCATCGCGATGCTCTCGGCGCGCAGACCGGCCTGCGGCGTCTCGGTGTAGTTGACGATCGGCAGCACGACCCACGCATCGGACGCACCGCCCGCGGGCGCGCGCCCGCTGTCGACCACCGCGCATGCCGACAGTGCAAGCGCCAGCCCGACGCCGGCCGTGGCCGCCAGCCAGCGCCGGCGGCGGGTCCGGATCGAGTCGGGAAAGGATGTCATGGTTCTCTCCGTTGCAGTCTTCAAGTCGTTCAGTTCCTCGTCCGCTCAATACAGCCAGCGGTAGCGCAGGCCGATCTCCGTCATCGGCGACGTGCCGGCGCGCGTGATCGAAGCATGCCCGATATACACCGCCAGATGGTCGTTGCCCAGCACGCTGCCGGCTGCGCCCACCTGGACCTGGACGCCCCAGCCTGAGCGATTGTCGCGCAGCATGCCCGCATCCAGGAACGGACGCCAGGCACGAGCATAACGGTCCAGGTAATCGGTGCCGAAGCCGAACAGCAGCCCGTACTGCGCGAACGAGCGCGGCACGAACTGCTCGACCGACATCGGCGCCCCGGCCGGCAGCAGCCGGCCGAGCAGCGTCCCCGGCGCGCCCGATGCGCTGTACCGCGCATACGTGCCGGTCAGGCGGATCGTATAGTCGGGATACTCCACCCGGAAGCGGTGGCCGATCTCGCCATCGAGCACCATGCCGCTGCCGAGGAAGGAACGGTCCTGGCCATAGAAGCGATCGCCTTCCACCCGCGCGCGGACGTATTGTCGTTGCGTCAGCCGCCAGTTGCCGCCGACCGTCACCAGATCCTTGACGCCGCCCACGCGCAACTGCGGCGTTTCGCTGGCCGGCTGGTTGCGGCCCACCGACAGCTCCGTGACCACCGGCCCGGTCTGCCCCAGCAGGCCGTCCAGCCGGAATGTCGTGAAGGATGCCAGACCCTGGCGCCAGCCGACAGTGCCCTTCCATTGCGCGTTCTGCGTCCGGTACTGCGAGATCCAGTCGACGCTGCGGTCCTGCGCCGGCACGCCGGTCAGCTGCTGGCTGTCGATGGACCGCTGGTTGCGCTGGGTGGCGCGCAGCAGCATGCTGTAATGGTCCGTCAGCCGGGTGCCGGCGGCCGCGCTGCTCTCGAAATACGTCAGCGGTGCCTGCTTATACCAGGTCTCGCGCGGCTCCAGCGCCTGCGCGTTGGCCAGCAGTGTCTCTTCCGCGCGCTGGTGCAGTTGCGGCTCGTCCGGCGCGGTGGCCAGGCCGTCGAAGGCCAGCCGCTGCGCCTCGCCCAGGCGGTCGGTCATCACGTTGGCATCGATGCGGGCGGCCAGCGGGAGGCGGTCCGGCGTGTCGTCCAGCAGGCGGTTGAGGGTCTGCAGGTCGCGCTCGGCCAGGGCGATGGAGATCTCGGCGTAGGCCGGCCGCGCCATGCCGCGGGTGTACTGCTGCAGCAGCCAGGCGCGCGCCAGATCGTTCGCCTCCTGCGACAGGGCCCAGCCCAGCGCGGCCTCCTTGGCGAGGGCCGAGACCAGTTGGTCGCTCGCCCGCGCCGCCTTGCGCGCGGCAGCCGGCGATTCGGGCGGCTCCGCCGGCAGCACGTCGATGTCGCCCAGCTCCGATCCGGCGAGGGCGGCACGGCCCCCCTCGCGCGCGGCCCGGGTTTCCCGCCGATCGTCGCGCAGCAGCTCGATCAGCAGGCGCTGCGCCAGGTCCCCCGACCCGAACGTCTGCGCGAGCGTGGCGCGGCGGGCGCGCAGTTCCGCGCGCGCGCCGTCTTCCAGCGGGGCGGGCTCCCCCTCCCCCGGCTGCTCCCCGCGCCATAGCAGCCGCCACGCCTCGCGGCGCAGGCGCCATGCTGCCTCGGCCTGTCCGGCCATCTCGCGTGCATCGGCGTACGCCAGCAGCCAGAGCGGGTCGTTGCGCATCGACTTGCCTTGCCGGCCGAGGAAGTGCAGCGCCAGGTTGGCGTCGGCCAGTTGCAGCCCGGCGGCGGCGTAAGCCCCCCAGTAGGCGGAATCGCTTTCCGCGTCGCCCCGCCATCGCGCCAACGCGCGCTTGAGTTCGGCGGCCTGACCGGAATCGATCAGGCTCCACAGCAGCGCCGCCTTCACATCGCTGCCGGCATCGGGCAGCGCGACCGCGTGATGCAGGTCGCGCATGGCGGCCGCCCACTGGCCGGTCTGGCGGTAATACTCGGCGCGCGCGGCCAGCACGCCGGCGGACTGCTCGGCCGCGGCGCGCTGCGCCGGCGTGAGCGAAGCGAGCAGCCCCTCGACGCGGTGGAAGGCACCCGCCCGCGTGTAGTAATAGAGGGCCCGCTGCAGGTGCAGCGGGCCGCCGTCCTTGCGATAGGCCAGCTCGGCCAGCCGGCCGGCATCGATCGGGCTGGCATCGTAGAACTCGACCATCGCCGACAGGTCGTCGACCATGGCGCCCCCGCCGATCAGCAGTTGGCGGTAAGCCTCGCGCATCAGGTCGTCGCGCTGGTTCAGGCGGGCGAGCTGGGCGAAGGTGCGCCAGTAGACATCGTCGGTCGGCGCGGCGGTGCGTTCGGCGGCCTGCATGACCGCCAGCGCCTGCTCGAACTGGTCGCGCACGTACAGCATGTTGGCGAGCTTGAGCGCATAGCGGGCGTGGGGGCCGAATTCCTTTTGCAGGCGCTGGTAGCCTGCGTAAGCCTCATCGTCCTTGCCGGTCCGCTCGGCAAGCTGGGCGTAGCGCTCCATCACGGCCTGCCGGTTCGGGCCGCGCGCGACGCTGTCCAGGTAGGCCAGCCCCTGCGCCGGCTCGCCCAGGCGCTCGTAGGCCGCGACGATCTGGTCGAGCAGCTTGATGTCGGCCGGCTGGCTGCCGGCCTTGTGGCGCAGCGCCGCCAGGTAGGCGTGGTCTTCGTTGAGCGCGGGCGCCAGGCGCAGCACGTGTCGCCAGGCGACATCGTCGCCGGTGGCCTGGGCGTAGGACAGCCAGTGCTGCAGCGCGACCATCGGCTGGCGGTTCCACTCGGCCACCTGGGCGGCGCGCTCGATCCAGAGCTTCAGGTCGGGCCGCTGGCGCACGGCGGCCTCGGCCACGCGCATGGCGTCGTTCAGATTGCCGCTGCCGAGGAACACGCGGAAGGCCAGGTCGTAGTCTTCGGCGTTGAACGGTGCGATGCCGTGCGCGACGGCCTGGGCGTCCGCGGGCGGCGCGGCGGGCGCGCGGTCCGCGTCGGCCACGCGGCGGATGCGCGCCGCGCCGCGCAGGCGGCGCGCCACGCCCTCGATCCCATCGAGGAAGACCGCCTCGGCCAGCGACGGCAGCGGCAACGGCCGTCCGGCGAATGCCCAGTCGTGCCGTGCCAGGCCTGTCGCCAGCGCCATGCCCGCGTCCGGCACCGCCCGCCACGACAGGTGCAGCAGCCGGCGCGCATAGCGGTCGGCCAGGTCGGCGCGGTTGCAGGCCATCGCCAGCCGGGTCAGGAAGCGCAGGGTTTCGGGATCGTCGATCAGCGGGCCGACGCGCCGTTCCGCCTCGTCCATGGCCTCGTCCAGCAGGCCGCCGGCCTGCAAGGCCTTGAGACCGCTGATGAAATAGCGGCGCCGCTCGTCGAGCGACGTGGCGGCCGCCTGCGCCGCGAAATTCGCCGCCGCCGATTCACGGTAATTGCCCACGCCCAGCGCGATCTCGGCGCTGCGGGACTGCCACTGGGCGGCATGCGCCGGATCCTGCTTGGACAGCAGCCGGTAAAACTGGGCGGCCACCGCGCCGGCATCGAGCCCGCGGGCCTGCGAGGCCAGGATCTCCAGCTCGCTCGCATTCCAGCGGTAGCCGAGCGCCTGGCCGAGCAGACCGCGCAGCCCATCCAGGTAAGCCTTGCGGTGCGGGTCGCCCGGCTGCAGCGCGTAGGCGCGCTGCTCGTGGATGGCGATATCCAGCAGCAGGGCTTCGCGGTCGAGGGCCTTGCTGTGCAACCCACGCATGCGGACCAGCATCGCCTCGGCTTCGTCGAGACGGCCGGTGCGCACATACTGGGCGGCCAGCACGGCCAGGAACTCGCCATCGTTCGGCCGCACGCGCAGCCAGGCTTCCAGGTAGGCCATCGACAGGGCGTCCACCTTGCCGCCTTCCAGCAGCCGCGTCTCGAGGCGTTCGCGCGGGAACATCATGGCGAGCGCCAGCGCGACCAACCCGCCAAGCGTGCCGATCAGCCAGGGCGGCAGCAGCCGCTCGCGCGGCGCTGGATCAGCAGACCACATCGACACGCTGGTAAGTCACGCTCTGCGCGCCGCCGCCGGCCAGGTCCACGCGCACCGTGTTGTCCTGCGCGCGGGCCGTGCGGGCCGGCCGGCCGTCGACCTGGATGCTGCACGCGCCGGCATTGGCAAGCCGCACGAACGGCTTGTAGTAGCCGCCCGCGTCGAAGGAGATGCCGTTACCGCTGCGCTCCAGCCGCTGCACGAAGGCCGCGGCTTCCGCCAGGTACGGCGGCTGGGCGGTCGGTGCGTCGGTCGACATGGCAAAGCGCGCCGCGCCGCCGTCGAGGTGGATGTAGATCCCGCCGGCCGCCTTGCCATAGCCCGCCACGCCGCGCGCATCGGCCAGGCGGAGCGTGCCCGGCGCCATCCAGCGCAGCTCGCGCAGGTCGCCGTTGCCGCGCACGATCCAGGCCTCGCCGTCGCGGGCGACGGCCATGTCGCGGAAATCCAGCACCTTGGCCACGTATTCGGTCGCGTAGACGGGCAGCACCGGCTGCGACAGCGCGTAGTCGTAGACCGTCTTCAACGCCTTGACGGACGCAAGCTTGGTGCCCGAATACATGTGGTAGTAGAGGTTGATCGGCTTGAAGCGATAGGGCGTATCGGTCATCTGCAGCGTTTCGATCAGGCGATCGAAGCCATAGTATGGACCGGTCCAATCATTGGTATAAACGTTCTCGTTCTGATTGGGGGCGAAGACCTGGTAGGCGCCGGGCCCCTTGTCGATGCCCAGCGCCGCGATCTCGGTCCACGACGGCGAGCTGCGGGTGATGGTGGTATCGCCGCCGTTGATGTTGACCACGCCAGCGTCCCACGCCATGCGCACCGCGAGCTCCGGCGGCCGGCAGTCGCCCGACCATTGAATGATCTTGACCCGCTTGTCCGGCGGCGCCAGCCGCGCGTTGATATAGCGGATGGAGCCGCCGATCTCCCGCTCCAGGTTGAACTGGTAGCCGGGGATGGTCAGCGCGAAGGCGGCGTCGCCCCCGCCCCCCTGGTCTTTGGCGGGTGCGCCCGGGAGCGTGCGGCCCCACTTGAAGGGGTGCGAATAGGTATGCGTGCCAAGCTCGACGTAGGGCAGCGCGAACATCTTCCGGGCGATCGCCTCCAGGCGCGGCGTGAGCTTGGGGTACAGGCCGCCGGGGCCCACCTCGCCCTCGATGACCGACAGCGTGGTCGGGATGCCATACCGCTCCCAGACCTCCTTCATCAGCACCTCGCCGGAATACTCGGGGCCGGGAAACTCAGCACGCGAGGCGAAACCGTCGCCGTCCACGTGGACCATCATCAAGCGCCGGCCGTTCTCGGTCGTCACATCCGGAACCGGCATGTCCGGCAGCGCCAGCGCCCGGCGCAGGAATTCGAGCGGCTGGATCACCCAGCGCGACTGCTCGATCGTGCCCAGCGAAAATACCGCGTATGGGCTGAGCACGTAACCGCCCCATGCCGTGATGGCGGCGGCGTCGAATTCGAAATCGCCCGACTTCAGGCGCAGCAGCGACTGCCCGTTCGCGCCCACGCGGATCGGCTGTGCGGCGCGCCGGTCCGGCCGGGGCGCCATCTCGAAGCCGACGATCCGGTCCTGCGACACCACTGACAGCGGCCCGGTGGCGTGGCCGCGCACCAGTTGCATGCCGAGCATGTCGGTCACGCTGCTGTCCGCCGGCAGGCCGAGCTCGTTCATGAAGGCGATGCGCACGCCGTCGTGGATGCGCTGTCGCACCCAGGACGCCAGCGCCGCCGCCTGCCTGACCGGACCCGAATTGACCCACACCACCACGCCGGCATAGCGGTCGGGCGGCACGTCGGCCGGCAACGGCTGGTTGAGGTCGGCGTAGCCGACGTCGTAGCCGAGGAAGTTGAGGGGCATGGCCAGAAAGCGCACGCCCTCGCTGGTGTCGATGTCGGTGCCCGGGGCGCGGTCCTGCAGGATCATTACTTTGCGCGGCAGCACCTCGATGCGCCCGACCCCGATCGTCGACAGCGCCGGATCGGTCACATACGGGATCAGCCCCTGCGCCTTGATGCGCTTGGCGGTCTCGCGCGCGCAGGCGCGGTCGGCCGGCGGGCAATAGTCGATGGAAATGACCGGCAGGTGGTATTCGTCCTGGATCTTGCGCGCCTGACCCATCAGCCACGCGCGGTCGGCGTCGTTGACCTCCCGGTACTGCTTGTTGCCCTGGTCCCAGGCGCGGTACAGCGACTCGAAGGCCACCGCGTACGCCAGATCGTGCACCTGCGGCAGGATCTCGAAGCCGCGATTGAAGATCAGCTTCGCCTCCGGATAGCGCGCCTTGATGGCGCGGATCACCCGCACCATGCCGGCCTCCTGCGCCGCCCGCGCGGCATCGTCCTTGGCGACCAGCTGGTACGAATCGAGGGTATCGAGGAAGAAGCCGCGATAGCCCTTGTCCCACAGCGGCGCGATGACACGGTCGACGTAGAACGCGGGCCACTGCGGCTGGGACTGGTCGATCACGTGCGAGGCCCACGCCGCATTGCTGCCCGCCAGCCAGGCCTTGGGCAGTTCCTTGTACCAGCGTCGCTCTGGCGCGACCTCGCCTACGCTCACGTAGGCGAACCACTGTGTCGTGGGGGTCTTGGCGCGTGACGGATCGAAGCCGTGGTCCGGTTCGACCACGACCGCATCGAAGGCGCGCAACTGCGCCACGGGAGGCTTGTCACCGTAGAACCAGGCAATGTTCGGTGCGTCCGCGGTGGTGGCTTGAGCGGGCGGCTTCTCCTCGCCGGCCGCGCCCGGCCCCTGCTGGGCCAGCGCCCAGCAAGGCATTGCAACGGCCGCCGCCGCGCCCAGCGCGGCCAGCCATTCCAACACCCTTGCCGTCTTTCCCCGTTCCCCCGCGGTGCACCGCTGTCGGCGGCTTGTTAACCACATGGAAAGCAACTCCTATGCAACCGCATGCATATATTAGGCCGGTCTGCGCCGGCACGCTCGTGGACGTGCTGACCGCACGGCCTCGGAACGTCCACCCTTCTCCGATCTCGCCGGGAGCGCCTGGCCCCGCGCGATCCGCGACGGGACGGTCCGGATAGCGTCGCCCCCACGCGACACAGGTGCACCAGATGAGAGCAGCCCCGAGTATCGCCCATGCCGCACCGATGCGGCAAACCCCATTTCGGTTGCTGCCCCCTTACCACAGAGGAATAGACCATTCTTGACGTTTGATCGTCCCTTCCACGGTTTGACAAAGCGATCGGGGCTCCACCATGATGGCCCAGCGCCAGCCCCGACGGAAACACTATGTATGTGCTCGTTCTGGTCACGCTGATCCTGATCAGCGCCTTCTTTTCGGCCTCGGAAATCGCCCTCACCGCCTCGCGCCGCACCCGCCTGCAGACGCTGGCCGACGAAGGCGACGGCCGCGCCCTGCGGATCCTGCAGCTCAAGGACGCACCGGGCAACTTCTTCACGGTCGTGCAGATCGGCGTGAACGCGGTCGCCATCCTGGCCGGCATCGTCGGCGAGCGCCAGATTTCCGACACGCTGGCCGCGTGGCTGGCCGACTGGCTGCCGCAGGCGCGCGCCGAGCGCTTCGCCAACCTGGCCGGCTTCGTCATCGTGACAAGTCTGTTCATCCTGCTCGCGGATCTCCTGCCCAAGCGTCTGGCGGTGCTCTACCCCGAGCGCTTCGCGCTGGCCGTCATCGGGCCGATGCAAGGCTGCCTGCGCGTGCTGCGCCCGGTGGTCTGGCTGTTCAACGGCACGGCCGAGCTGATCCTGAAGCTGCTGGGCGTACCGACGCAGCGTATCGAGCAGATCACCACCGAGGACATCACCGCCATGGTGGGCGCCGGCGCCGAGGCCGGCGTGCTGCGCGAGCACGAGCTGACCGTGATCGAGAACGTGTTCGAGCTGGAGTCGCGCACCGTCACCTCCGTGATGACCGTGCGCGACGACATCGTCTACTTCACCCTCGATGAGCCGCTGGAGTCGATCAAGCGCAAGATCGTCGGCCAGCCGCACGCCGAATACCTCGTCTGCCGCGACGATATCGACTCCGTGCTCGGCTTCATCGCCTCCAAGGACATCCTGCAGCAGATCCTGTCGGAAGAGTCGTCCGCCGTGATCCGCAACGTCGGCAAGCACTACAACAAGAACCTGCTGGTGCTGCCCGACACGCTCAACCTGTCGCAGGCGCTCGCGCGCTTTCGCGAGATGCACGAGCGCTTCGGCGCGGTGGTCAACGAATACGGGCTGGTGGTGGGCGTGGTGACGCTCGACGACATCGTCGGCGCGGTGATGGGCGACATCCTCTACCTGGGCGAGGACGAGCAGATCGTGCTCCGCGACGACGGCTCCTGCCTGGTCGACGGCATCACGCCGGTCGCCGACGTCAAGCGCACCTTCGACCTCGACGACCTGCCCGGCGAACACCACGTGGAAACCATCGCCGGGCTGGTCATCTACGCGCTCAAGCGCATCCCCAAGAAAAGCGAGCGCATCGACATCGGCCCGCTGCACATCGAGGTGCTCGACATCGACAACCACCGCATCGATCAGTTGCTGGTATCGCGGCGCATCAATGCGCCCGCCACATCCTGATCGGCGAAGACCGCCTTGGCGGCGAACATGCCGTTGAGCGCCGCGGGGAAACCGGCATACAGCGCCATCTGCAGGATGGGTCTCGGTGATCGCCTCGCGGGTCAGCCCCACGTTCAGCCCGGCCTCGATGTGCACCTTCAGTTGCGGGGCCGCATTGCCCAGCGCGGTCAGCGCGGCGATGGTGGCGATCTCGCGCTCGCGCAGCGTCAGGCCGGAAAGCCGAACTCGACGATATAGCGACCGGGATCCGGGGCGATGTCCGCCAGGGACGCGACCACGCGCTCGCCGGCGATGTCATCGACTTCCTGGAGCTTTTGCCAGCCGCGGGCGTAGCGCTTGCCGTGCAGTGCCGGCGGGTTGGCGTGGGCGTGGTGTGGTGCGGTCGGGTTCATGCGCGTCCTCTGTCGTGGGCTGGGGTTGGGAAGCGGACGCGGAGCCCTTCGCGGCCTCCAGCCGGGCGCGGATGCCGTCGTAGATGACGAGCTTGTCCCGCAGCACGGCCAGGGTCTCGGCCCGTGCGCGCAGCTCCGCCTCCAGCGCCGCCGCATGCCACTCCAGCAGGCGGCGGCGCGCCGACACACTTTCCAGGGTATCGCCCTGCCGCCGAGCAGCGTACTGCTGCATCTGCGCGATCGGCATGCCGGTCTCGCGCAGGCGCAGCAGGAAGGCAAGCCAGGCCATGTCCGCGGCGCGGAACACTCGGTGGCCGTTGCCGCGGCGCTCGACGCTGTCGAGCAGGCCGATGCGTTCGTAATAGCGCAGCGTGTGCGTCGACAGCCCGGTGGCCTCGGCGGCTTGGCGAATGGTCAGGAAAGTGGTCATGGCCGGAGCATCGAAGTTGGAGCGCACTCGAAGTCAAGCCACTTTACCGCGCGGGCGGCGCGCCGGCCCAAAAGCAAAGCGCCGGCCCCCTTTCAAGGGCCGGCGCCTCGCATGCGCCACGCAACGGTACGATCCGCCGATCAGTTCCCCACGCCGAAGCTGCTCTTGTCCTGCAGCTTCGGACGATGGTCGCGGTGCTTTTTCTTCTTGTGCTTCTTCTTTTCGTGCGCGGCCGGTGCCGAGGTGTCCGGTGCGGGCGCCATGCCGGCGGCAGGCGCGGCCGGTGCCGGCGTGGCCGGGGCGGATACCTGCGCGAAGGCGCCGGCAGCAAAGACGGTCGAGACGAGTGCAACCAAGAGTTTGTTCATCGTATTGTCCTGTCAGAAAGTCACATCGCGACGCGCCGATGGCCGGGCATGACCCACCGCGCCCATGCGCCGCAACGATTCCATGCCCGGCGCCACCCGCAGGGCGTCCCGAACATCGCTGGAGTGTGGTGCAGACTGCCCCCCTTGTCCACTGGGTGCGATCGGCCGGGGCCGGTCAATGTGCCTCAACCGGCCTGCACGCGGCCGGCCTCATGCAGGCGACACGCCCGTCGCCGGGTCCGGCGAGCCCGTGTTACGCCTGCTTACACCGCGGGCGAATCCCTTACAAACGGCGGTCCACGCGCTCACGATGCCAGGCGTTTTTGCAGACATGGATCGCACATGGGACGAGATCCATGTATCTGGAGTCCCGCTCATATCCGTTAAGGAGTCTCGCATGAAAGTCGCTCAATCCCTGGCCGCCCTGATCGTTGCCGGTGCCTTCGCAGCCCCCGTGTTCGCCGCTGGCACCGCCTCCGCACCGGCCGCTGCCGCCCCCGCTGCGGCGCCGGCTGCAGCGACCACGACGGACGCCGCTTCGACCCCGAAGGCCGAAGCCAAGCACGCGAAGAAGCATCACCACAACAAGAAGGCCGAGAAGGCCGAAGCCAAGTCGGACACCAAGACCGACGCCGCCTCGGCTCCGAAGGCCGCCGAACCCGCCAAGCAATAAGGCGGTCGCGCGAGGAAAAACGCCGGGAAACCCCCGGCGTTTTTTCTTTGGTCGGCCGGATCAGCGCAGACGCGGCCATCGCCGGGTGTCCTCGGTGCCGACAGACCAATCGGGATCGGCCTGGTGCAGGCCATCGACAGAGATCAGTACGACATGATCAGTGCAACATGCTGGGCGCGGGAATCGCCCCTGGAACCGTCATGGAACACCCCTGCCACGCTAGCAACGCCTGATGTCCACGAGACGACCGGGCAGTGTCGCATCCATGACAAATGGAACCCGTCACCACACGCCACCCTGCGGCGCCGGCCCGCGATTCCTCTAAAATGCCGCGTCCTTCTCATGCACTCCGACACCGCAGACGCCATGCCCGTGCCCGCCTTCTCCACCCTGCGCGCGTTGCCGCCCGTCTGCCTGCTTGCATGGGGACTGGCGATGGGAACCACCGCGCACGCCAACACCGGCAGCGACGAGACCGCAAGTGACTGGAGCGTCGCTATCGGCCCGTCCGTGTACGTGACGCCCAAGTATCCCGGCGCACGATCGAGCTTCGTCTTCCCGTGGGTCGATCAGGAAATCGAGTACAAGCACCGGTTCTTCTCGAAGGGCACGGACTTCCTCGGCGCCTACCTCGCCAACGACGACACCTGGCAGGTCGGCGGCAACTTCCAGCTCGATCCGACCTGGCGCCACGCGAGCGACGACGCGCGGCTGGCCGGCCTGGGCAACGTCAACGCCACGGTGCGCGCCAAGGCCTTCGCGCAGTACACCGTGTCGTTCCTGACGCTGTCCACCGATGCCGAGCAGGACATCCTCGGCAACCGCCAGGGCCTGATCGTCAACGGCGATGCCTACGTCAGCGCACCGGTGGGCCGCTGGCTGTTCAGCCTCGGCGCCGGACTGAGCTGGGTCAACGGCCAGTACATGCGCACCTTCTTCGGCGTCGACGAGGCCCAGAGCGCCCACTCCGGCCTGCCGGTCTTCGCCACGGGCGCCGGCGTGCGCGACCGCCACCTCAACGCCATCGTCACCTGCAAGCTGGACGACCACTGGACCGCCAACGGCTCCGTCACCATCGCCCGCCTGCACGGCAATGCCGCCGACAGCCCGATCACGCAGCGCCGCCAGCAGACCACGGCGATGGCGTCCCTGACGTATCGGTTCCGCTGATCCCCACCGCCCTTCCAGCCGGCCGAGGACGACACGGTCGCCTGCGGCACGGCGCCACAGCTTGGTGGCGCGCTGAGCAAAGTTGAAATTCCGGCCGCACCCTCGGATGGCGGCTCGACTACCCTTTTCTACGAGATTCACGCAGACGCGCGCTGGTATGCAGAGACGCGCGCGCCATCCCTGGGGGGGCCCGGCTTCGACAGCGGGTCCCTTTCTTTTACCTCTGCCCCCCTGAACCGACATGGCCCAGACGAACATGAAACCGATCGCTTGCCGCTTCGCCGCCCTTGCCTCCCTCGCCGCGCTGCCGGTGCTCGCGCACGCCCAGACCATCCCGCTGCCCGATGTCCTGGCGGCCGAACACGCGCTGTCCCTCGGCAAGCCGGTGACCGCCACCATCGACCTGAGCCGCTGCACGGGCGACACCGCCACCACCCCGGCGGGCACGACGCGCGGCGGCGTGACCGTGAATCCGTACCGGATCCAGCCGGACAACACCCTGAGCTTCTCCGACACGCACTTCACCGTGCGCAGCGACGGCACGCCGATCACGCAATTCCTGCGCTACACCATCGACGCGACCGGCACGGCGCGCTTTGCCTCGTACATCTTCGCCATGCCGGCCTACACGCTGCAGAGCCACGTGTCCTACACCTGCAAGCTGGGTGAAGGCGTGAAGCTGTTCGCCCAGTTCTGACTGGCGCACGACCCGCGTCCGGCCAAGACCGGCGCATCACGCCGGTGGCACCGGCAAGCGCTTCGCCCCTTCGCCCGGGGAGGGAGCGCGCAGCGCCCGCCACCGGCTCCCTCCGCACCCGATGCCGTTCCGGAGCCTCGCGACATGAGCCTGATCGCGCTTTCCACCGAATGCCTTGCGACCGCGCCCGGCCGGATCGCCCACGGCACGGACCACGAAG
Organism: Ralstonia solanacearum K60; assembly: GCF_002251695.1. Lineage (NCBI taxonomy): Bacteria > Pseudomonadati > Pseudomonadota > Betaproteobacteria > Burkholderiales > Burkholderiaceae > Ralstonia > Ralstonia solanacearum. Next base: position 3,164,107 of record NZ_NCTK01000001.1, on the reverse strand, counting down.
AAACCGATGCCGCGCTGCTGGCGCGCGTCCGCGCGCGGCTGCAGGCCGCGGGCGATGTGCCTGGCGCCACGGTCCGGCAGATGCTGTCGCTTGCCGACGCGCTGGCGAGCTTCGATCTCGGACGCTTCCTGCTGCGCCATCGGAGCCTGAACGCCAATTGGACCCACCGGCTGGTGACCTACCAGCCCGGCTCGCTGGCGGCCGGCAGCGTGGAGGGTCTCGAATACCAGATGTTCGAAAAGCTGCCCGCCGTGCTGGCCACGCGGGAACGCTTCGGCACCTTCCGCGGCCAGTTGCAGGCGCTGATGAAACCGGGCGCCACCGCCGCCTCGGTGCCGTGCGGCCTGATGGGCGACCTGCTGCTGCTCGACTACAGCGGCCTGCCCGGTGTCTGCCTGATCGGCGTGGAGCCGGACCGGGACGCGCTGGACAAAGCCCGGGCCCTGGCCGAGACGCGCGGCCTGGCCGACCGCCTCTCGCTGCAGAACAAAGACGCCTGGGCGCTCAACCTGCGCGCCAGCGTCGACGTCCTGGCCAGCCACGGCCCGAGCCTCTCCGAGCCCGACGACGCACGCGTGACCGAACTGTACTGCGCCTACCGGGACGCCTTGCGCCCGGGCGGCACCCTGGTCACCGGCTTCCTGACCCCGCCGCCCGCGCTGTCGGCCGCCTCCCCCTGGAACATGGAGGCGATCGACCTCAAGGCGCTGTCGCTGCAAACGCTGCTGTTCGCCAAGATCATCGACGCGAAGCCCCAGGCCTTCCGCACGCACACGCAAACCCGGGAGTTGCTGCAGCACGCGGGCTTCACCAACATCCGCTTCATCGACGACCGCGCACGCATGTTCCCGACGGTGGTGGCGCGGCGGTCCTCTTCCAACCGGCCCTCAACCCTCAGTGGGCGCTGATCGTCACGACCAGGCTGGCCTGCGCGCTCAGATTGGCCGAGTCGGTGGCGGTGAACACCAGGGTGTAGGTCCCGGCAATGGGGTTCGCCCAGTTCAGCAGGATGCCCTGCCCGCTCGGCTGCAGCGTCATGCCCACCGGCACGCCCCGGATATTGACGGTGAGATAGCTCGCGGAAGGATCGGAGATACCGACCACGCCGCTGACCGCCTTCCCGGCGACGCCGTTGATGGGCGTGACGCTGATGACCGGCCCCTTCGCGGCGGCCGCGATCTGCACGGTCAGGACCCCGCTGCCGGACAACCCCGTCTTCGTGTCGGTTGCCGTCACGGTGACCCGATAGGTGCCGACCACGGGCGCACTCCACGCGATCAGGCCGGACGATGCGCTGATCGACAGGCCCGAGGGCGCGCCGCTCATCGTGAAGGTCACGGGATTGGCGGCGTGCGCGCTGACCTGATACTGCAAGGCCCGGCCCGCCTGGCCCACCACGCTGGCCGCATCGACGCTCGGCGCCGAAGGCGCGGTCACGATGACGGTCACGGCCGCACTGCCCGAGAGCTTGGTGGTCGCATCGGTCGCGGTGACAGTCACGGTGTACGTCCCGGCCACCGGCTTGGACCAGCTGACAACGCCGGCTGCACTGATGGCCATGCCCTGCGGCGCATTGGCCAGCGACCACGTGACCGCGTGCGGCGCGGTGACGGCCACCGAGAACGACAGCGGATTGCCGGCCTGTCCGTTCACGGTGATCGGCGTCACGACCGGTGCCTGCACCGGGCTGCTCGTGGTCGCCGCGCTCAGCAGCGACGCCACGTTGGGCGTGCCCAGGCCCGAAGGCTGATCGTAGCCGGCATGCGCCGAGCAGGTCGTGCACGTGCCGTCGCTGCCCAGCGTGATGTCGCTGAAAGCAGAGGCGTACAGGGTCGGGCGTGACGCCACTCCGCCGTACAGGAAGGTCTGCGCCAGCCCCAGCACGCCCTGGCTGCTCTGCGCGCGCACCGCGTTCGCGACCGCCAGGAGACCGGCCCACTGCGGTGTCGCCAGGCTGGTTCCCCCGACGCTGTGCCAGCTCACGCTCGAACTGCCCGGCGTGATGACCGCCAGATACTGCCCGCTATAGGGATCGGCATTGAACGCGACGTCGGCCACCGAGCGCTTGGACAGCGTACCGATGCCGGGCACCGCCGACGTCTGGTACGCCGGCACCGAAGTGTACTGGCTGATGCCACCGCCCGTGCCCGACCACACGGTCTCCGAGCGCGTGGTGCCGCTGTAGGTCAGATGGGTCCCGCCCACGCCCAGCACGCTCTTCGAGACCGAGGGCCACTCGACACCCGAGCCGCTGTCGCCGGTCGCGGCGACATAGCTCATGTTGGCGCTGGCGAACGCCGAATCGACCGAGGCGGTCCACGACCCTTCCGCCGCGCCGAAGCTCATCGACACGATGCCCGGCCCCATGGCGTTGGCCAGATTGACCGCGCCCAGCAGACTGCTGATCGATGCATCCGGCGCTTCGATGAGAACGATGCGGGCCAGGGGCGCGGTGGCGTGAGCCCACTGCACGTCCAGGGCAATTTCCGTCGCCCAGCCGGAATCGTACGCTGGCGATGTCGAAGTCCGCCCGCCCGCGCTGGTGGAATAGACCACGGAGAACTGGCAGCCGGCCGTGCCCGCCGCGGGCAGCGGCAAGGACGTCGACGGCGAGATGGTGGTGGTGGCGCAGGCCGGCAGACCGAAGGTCTGGTTAAAGGCGGCCAGTTCCGCCGCGGCGTTCGGATCGCTCATCGCATCGACGATGTAGATCGTCTGGCCCGCCCCCATCTGCGCGGCCTGGGCTGCGCTCAATCCTGTCCACGACGTCGGCAGCGCGGGCAACCCGTAAGCGGCGCGGATCTGTGCGGGCGTGTAGGTCGTCACCACGGTCGAGCCCGTCGCGGCGGGGGCCGCCGCCGCGTAGGCCGCGATGGCCTGCGGTGTGAGCCGCGCCGAGGACACCGATGCCATCGCATCTCCGATAGCTTGCGATGCGGGGGCCATCCGCGCGGAAGCCCCCGGCGACTTCACGTCCGCGTTGCCCGGTGCGGTCAGAGCGACCGGCGCCAGGTAAAAGCTGGGCAGCACCGTGGCGTTCGCCGTCTCGCTGGGCAGCGCCTCCAGCGTCAGGCTTTTCGAGGACGTGTCCGTCCCATCGCTGCCCTGCGTGGTTGCAGTGCCCGATGCGCCATCGCCCGCCCCCCCGCACGCCGCCGCCAGCGCCAGCGGCACGATCACCGCCAGCAAGGTACGCAGCTGCACGTCCAAGGGCCCTTGGCCCCCCTTTTTTGTCGCCTTCATTTCTTCTCCGCAGGAGGCTGAACCGGAATGACCAATAACGGGGGGGACGCCGCCGGAGCCGGATCGGCGGGTGCGCGGTGCACCCAGCCCGCGGGGCACGCCTGGACCTGGGGGTAATAGCCCGGCGGATGCTCGCACCACAGCCGGAAGGCAGCCGGCGGCCGCGCCACCGGCGCTTGCGCAACGCCCGCGCAACCGCCGACAAGGCAGAGCACTGCGAGGTGCCAGCCACGCAGCCCTGTCATCAACGTGCGAAATCGATCATCCGGCATCAACAGACCCACCCTCGGTCAGACGACAAGCGCCGGTGTCGTGCCGGATCGCTTGGTCCTGATATCCGTCTTTTCGGCACCCTGCGCGGATGGGTTGAGGGACTCCCTACGTGAGCGGGGACGGATACGTTTGCGGGTCTGGGAGGCGGGTGCTGTGTCGGTATCGTGGAGGTCTCATCCGCCACTTCACCGGGTGCCCGCTCGTGGCGGACAAGGCGGATCAGCCGGGAAGGCTGCGCTGCAACACCATCAAGATGCCGAACCCTGCCAGGCACAGGGAAAGCGCGTGCGCATGAAGGCAACGATGCTGCGGGCGACGCACCGGGCCTACCGCTCCGCCGCCCGCGCCGCTTCGATGAATGCGATGAACAACCGGAGATGGCGCCCGGTACAGGCGAGTCCGGTTCCGAGAACGCACCGCCAGGCTGCCTGCATCTTCAAGCGCCTGCCTAACGGACGGATGGCCGGAATACCTGCAAATTAGCTTGCCCGGCTGTCGAGAGAAACGGTGCCAAGACAGGAGGTGCAAGCGTGATGTGCTCCTCGCAACCGCTGAGGGCATCGGGGACGCTCGCATTGAACGTCATGCCATCCTTGGAAGGCCACGCATCCGAGGCGCTGAACGACACGGCGTCGATGCACGCCTGTTCATCCGGACCGCGCAGCTTTTTGTAGCGCTCCAGCAAGCGTTTCCCCAGGGGAGACGCCGGCGAAATGCTGGATGCATACGTCGGCACCAGCCAGGACGCGATGTCCTCGAGCGCTCCCGTCGCGGTCCGGTAGGTCTTGACCCCGGCGTCCGCGTACGGATGCGGACCACCGCAATCGCCCCACACGCTACCGCCAATCACGACGAATTGATCGTTCCACTCCACCAGGTGTTGCTCGGACGCATGTTCGTAGTCGTGGTCCACGCCCCGACTGATGCGCCCCGAGGCACTGCATGCGATTGAAGTCTGCAGGGCCTCATCCAAGCCCGCGCGCAGCACTGCGTTGATCGTGGCAATGCCGGCCCCTGCGCCCAGCAGACGGACGGTCCTGATTTCGCTGCTGCCCACGACCTCCTTGTAGTGCGGCGCGCGCAGCGTTTCGTACTGGAAGCGCCCGAACTGGAACGGGCCGGAGGGGATCGGCCGCGTAGCGGCAGCACGCCGCTGCGCGTAGGGCTCGGGCGTGGATTGCGCACGTAGCGGCAGCACGGTCTTGCCCGTGGGATCGATCCACGTGCCGGTCAGCTGCGTGTCCGTACCACTGAGCTCAAGCGTGCCCGTCACCTTGTTGGTGACGTCCATCTCCTTCCATCGGCCGGGCCGGCTTGTGTCCTGGACAAGCACGAGGTCGTGCGGACTGGTGCCGTAGTAGTAGTACCCGGCCATGGTCGAGCCAAGTGCCGATTGATCGAAGTAGAACGTGGCTGCGTGGGCGCCGATCGTGCCCTTCCATGTCTTTTCCAAGCACGAAAGCGCATCGCTTGTGTCACCGGCTGCGGCGAATGCCCGCGACGACATGCAGAACATGCCCGACAAGGCAAGCGCAGCAGCGATCTTCCCGAATGCAGCCATGGTGTATTGCCCTTTCCTTCGCGGGCCTCCATCCTCAATTGCCTACCGGACACATGCCCGACCCGGAACCCGATCACGTTCCTTCCGGAACGCCAACCTCGGATTGGCCCGGGCGCACAACCGACTCCAGCAGGCGTCGCGATTTGAACACGCGCACTCAAGACGTAGTACCTCACCCCAGAAAAAAAGTAGGAACCCGCCCCATTTATGGCCTGCCCGCCCGCCACCTAACATTGCAGTCATGGAGCACCGGCAAGGCGGCACGTTGCGCCATGGGAGGCATGATGTCGAATGTGGATACGCTCTTCAAACGCGTCGGAGCCGCTTTGTGGTTCGTCCTGGCCTGCCTGGCTTTGCCCCGCGCGCAGGCCAATCCCATTTTCGCCCGCCAGACCGGGCTGAATTGCGCGTCCTGTCACACCGTCTATCCCGAGCTCACGCCGTTCGGCCGGAAATTCAAACTGGCCGGATACACGATGGGTGAGCGCGAGAAGATACCGCTGGCACTGATGACCGTCGTCTCAAGAAACGCGATGAGCAATGACACGGACAAGTCGACCGGCGCGCCGCTCTTTGCAAAAAACAAGGCGTTCGTGCTGGACGCCATCAGCCTGTTCTCCGGCGGGAAAATCACGGACAACGCCGGTGCGTTCGTCCAATGGACTTATAACAATCTCACCACCACGGATAACATCAATTTCACCGGACACGGCGCGCTCGACAATACCGATATCCGCCTCGTGAAAAAATTCGGCTCCGAAGAAAAGCCGACCGTCATCGGCCTGACGCTGCACAACAATCCCACCGTGCAAGACATCTACAACACCGCGCCGGCCTGGAGTTTCCCGTATTGGAGCCCGAGTGTTGCGGCGCCAGGTCGCGGCACCCCGACGTTTCTCGAAACGGGCGCGCGCGTCGCGGGCATTGGTGCCTACACGTACCTCTTCGATTCGCTCTACCTGGAGGCGACGTCCTACCAGACGGCAAAAGGCTGGCTGTCGCCGTTGCGAGCGGGAACGCCGGATCCGCAACGGGTGACGCTGACAGGCGCGAATCCCTATTGGCGGATTGCGTACACCATCGGCGACGATCACCAGAACCTGACGCTTGGGCACTTCGGGACCATTGCCGATGTTGAAACGCCCGAAGCCACGACCCCGGCCGATCAATTCCGCGATCTTGGATTCGACGCGCAGTTCCAGTACCTCGGCCCCGATGACCACCACATCATCAGCGTCCAGGCCGCCTATATCGATGAGCGAACGAAATGGCGAACGGGCTTTCCCAACGGGAGCAATGACAACCCGACGTCCAAGCTGCGCTCCGTGCGAGCCAAGGCGACCTACCTGTATGACCACACCTACGGCGTGACTGCCGGAGTATTCAAGGTGACAGGCGACCCTGACTTTGCAAGATTCGGCTCGACCACGGGTACGCCCGATACCACCGGCTACATCATCGAGCTCAACTATTGGCCAAAGTTCAAGGTCCCCTTCGATCCGCAGATGAACGTCCGTTTCGGCATCCAGTACACCGGCTATACGAAGTTCATGGGCAGTTCCGCGAACTACGACAGCACGATGCGGCGGGCCCGGGACAACAACACCCTGTTCGTCTACGCGTGGTTCATGTTCTAGGCAGGCGGCAAGCCATCCGCCATGCATTTTCAGGGGTCCTTGCAGATCCGGTGCATCGGAACGGGCAGGATGCGTATCGCTACTGTCGCTGCCATCGCCACTGTTGCGACAGGCAGGATTTGGGGAGCACAGGCCATGAACCCAACCAAGACCATCTCGCGCCGGACGATGCTGCGTCGAAGCGCCGGCGTGGCGGGCTCCATCGTGCTGGCCCCCGTCGGGTTCTACCCCCGGATCGCTGAGGCCGGCGCCGGGAACAAGGCGATGCTTCACTACCAGGACAGCCCCAACAACGGGCAGAAGTGCGTGGATTGCACGGCGTTCAAGCCCGGGCCCGAATCCGCGTCCGATACCGGCACGTGCAAGGTCATCGGCGGCCCCGTCAGCCCGAACGGCTGGTGCATGGCGTTCTCGCGACGATAAGGCGGGCGACCTGCTCCATCGGCTCGCTACGTCGCGATCGATCCGCGCGCCATCGGCGCGGTTGCGCAGCGCCGCTACATGGCCCCGGTTGCCCCCGACAACCGCCGGTAATGGGCCATCACTGCAGGCACATAGGAGCGCGTTTCCGCGAATGCCGGGATGCGGTAACCGGCGCGAATCACGGCGCTCTCACCGGCGTTGTAGGCGGCCACCGCCAGCTCGACATCGTCACGGAACAGGTCGAGCAGGAAACGCAGGTATTGCGCGCCAGCCAGGACGTTCGCGCGCGGATCGAACAAGTCGTCCGCCGAAAAACGCCGTGCGGTTTCCGGCATCAGCTGCATGAGGCCACGCGCGCCCTTCTTTGACACGGCGCGCGGGTTGAATTTCGACTCGACGACGATGACCGCGCGCAGCAATGCGGGCGACACATTCCACTTGCGGCCGGCCTCGGCGATGATGTCGTTGAACTGCGACATGTCGATCGCGGACGCAACCTCCCGGCGGGCGTTTCCCGCGGACGGCTGCGCCGGGTCCGGGCGCGCTGCCACGATGATGCGAAGACCGGGGCTGTGCGGGTTGCTCGGCGTGTTGGTGAGGACAATCGTGCCGTTCGCTTGAACCGTGCCGAATATCTGCGCATGGGCCGCATGCGGCAATGCGCTGCCCACGATCACGACTGCCGCCAAGGCGATGCCAGCGAGCGGCGGGCGCATCTCAGGTCTCCGCCGCCCAGTCAATGGGCATGGACATGAGAATCGGCATCGGCATGCGACGCGACGAGGCCATGGTATGAATCGAGCAGTTCGTCGGCGGTTGCGAAGCCGTCGATGCGGAGCCAGTCCTTGCCCGGCGCGGCGCGCAACAGGACCACGGGGTTGTGGTCCATCTTGTCCTCCCGGAACACGTTGAAGGCCTTTTGCGCTGCCACGCTGGCGGCCAGCGTTCCGGTGTAGTGCTGCCACTCCGGCCCCGCCCCGAACTTCGCCGCATACGCACGCAGGCGCGCGGGCGTGTCGTTTTCCGGGTCGATCGAGATCGAGACCAGGTGCACCTTGTCGCGGTCGGGCCCTAGCTTGGCTTGCAGCTGTGACAGCGTCTGGCTGATCACGGGGCAAATGGACGTGCACGTGGTGTAGATGAATGTCAGCACGACGGGACGCCCGTCGTTGAGCTCGTCTTTGAGCGAGACCACCCGCTCGTCGTCGCGCACGAGCCTCACGTCGGGCAGGCTGTACGCCACCGATGACACGTTCGTGTTGCGCATCATGTGGTGGTGCGCGTGCGGATCGGCGTCTTCATGCGCCCACACGCATGCCGCCGAGGCGGCGATCATGCCGGCGACCGCCAACGCGGCGCAGCGTACCGGGAAACTCAGCATGGCGTTCATAGCGTCCTCCAGGCCGGATGGCTCGCACTTTCATTGTGGTCAGCCGGGCCGGCGGCCGGAAATGGGGATCGTCCCACCACGGCCGTAGGGGAATCCATCCACGGCGCTACCGTGCGAATGCGGTGCGCTCGGACGCGCGATCGACATGAAGCGCAGCGATCCCGGACGGGATGGGACGGGAGCACGGCAAGATCCCGCGACGCCGCCGGAATCCTTTGGAATGCGCCGCTAAGGCACGACCCAGTCTCCGTCTGCCACGATGCGCGTCCCATTCGCGTCGGCAAAATGGACCAGATAGCCGCCCTTGGACGCGAAGCGCTGCCCGGGCGCCAGGGTCAGGCGCGGGTAGTAGCCGGTGATCACGCGCCGCTCGACCATGTCCTCGATGATTTCCACCAGGTAGTCGCGCACGAACGTGTCCGCCATATGGCTCAACGTCTCGGCGAGCAGCCCGCAAGCCAGGAAGGTATCGGCCTGCACCTGTTCGTCGACGACCGGAATATGCCGGATGGCAAACCAGCCGAGCGCGTAATCGACGCGCACGCGCCTGCGCTCCGGCAGGTCGAACGGATACGAGAGATGCGTGACACCACGCCAGCCGATCGGCAGGGGTGCACGCTCCAGGCCGCCCAGGAGCCCCGACATGAAGACGGTATGCGGGGGGATGGCCTTGCCCAGCGCGACGATATCCGCGGGGCGCAACCAGAGAACCAGCGTGTCGTCCTCCGGAATGCCGCGCAGCGCTTTCGCCAGGCTCTCGCCGGGTGCCAACGCACGGCTCGAGACGTCGATGCCTTTGCCCTGCAGGGCCGACGCAAGGGCATGCGCACCCGCCTCGCCGCTGTCGTCGGTCCGGTAGACCTGGTGTACCGCCTTGAGCGTGCGATTGCGCGCGGCATCGGAAATTTCGGCGGCAAACAGCCCGGCCTCAAGCAGCACGCCGCCCGAGAAATACAGGGCGTGGAAGTCGTCATGACCCGCTTGCGGCACCTCGACGTTCGGGAACAGGCATGGCACCGCGGCATGCTCGCAGAATGCGCTCACGGGCGCCCAGTCCTTGCCGCCCAGCCCCGACACCACGGCAAACACCGGCTCGGCCGCCATGTGCTGCTCGAGCTGCGCTTCCCATGTCTGTGGCGCGCCGCTCAACGTCCAGACGTGCAGCTGCCACTGCCGGTTGACCATGTACATCATCTTGCGCGACGACCGCAGCGGCGGCGTGGCCCCCAGCGGGAACGCGTTCTTCTCGGCGACGTAGTGCTCCAGCACGTCGAGCATGCCCTGGCGCTTCACGGGGTCCGCGTCCGGCGTGATGATCGTGGCGAAATGCAGCACACCGTCGCCCACGCCGGGCGCGCGGCGCGGGTCGAGCCGCTTCAGATAGGCGATCAGGGCCGCCATTTCATTGTCGTCCAGCACGAAATGCGGCATCAGGTAGCTCATGGACCGCCCCTGGGCATCGATCCCGTCGCGGATCGCCCGCGCAAGCGTCGTATCGGTGTACGGCTCGCGGTCGCCACGCATGGTCTCGACGTAGGGAATGTTGAGGTCCTCGCCGCTTCTGGCGGGCGGGTGGAACAAGTACCGTCCGGTGATCGGCGGGATACTCGTCAAGCCGGATTTCGAACCCAGCCCGCTGCGCCTGTGACAGTTGACACAGGCCCCCGCCGCGCCCTCCATGCGCATTCCGCCGTCGCGCGTGGCGACCAGCGGCGCGCCGGACGGCAGCACGCCTTCGCGGAAAATGCTCTCACCCGGGTCCGCCGACGATCGGCCGGCCGCCTGGCCCCCCTGCCCCTCTTCGCCTGCCTGACCGGCCGGTACGGCAAGCAACGTGATTGCACACGCCGCAAGCCATGCGAGCGACGCCGTTTTCCACCTGGCCGGAACACTGTGCCGCGTGACCACAGCCCGCCCCGCCGCTACGGCACCGGCACACCACCCGGCAGGGCGGAAGCCGGCCCAGCATCGGGCCGCACCTGCACCGAACGGCTGCGGCCCGATGCAACCAGTGGCCGGGCGAACAGGCTATCGTCCAGCTTTGGGTTGAACTGCACCTTGTCGATCACGAGTTTGTCGGAGGCTTGCCCCGACCCGGCCGTGCTTTCAATGACGAGCGGCAGTTTGACAGCATTGATGGCCTGGTAATTGCGGTAGTAGACCGTCACCTTCACGGGCTGCCCCGCCACGCCACGCGCCTCGCGCTCGTATTTGATTTCGAGGAAGGTCTCGGCGTCGACCCATACGTGCCGCGTGGCACCCGACGGCATCCGGACATTGAGCCGATACGCTTTGCGGCCCTCGACCTCATCGGTGCCCTCCAGCGCGATCGCAATGTCCTTCGCCGCATGATCGATCAGGAGTCCGTCGATGACCTGCTCGTCGTGCGCAAACTTGAGCTCCTCCGGTGTGTACGGCTGCACGTTCGGACCCTCGCCGCGCCGCATCGGGCGCAGCTTCCAGCCCTCCGTGCCGTCATAGACGCGCAAGGCCATCCGGTTCATCGCGACAATCTCGAAGCGCGTCTTGTTCGGACGCTTCATCGCAAGGACGAACTGCGCGGGCGCATTGCTGCTTTCCACGTGCCCGATCCAGACCATGGAATCGATCTTGTGCCATGCCTCCGCGCCGCCACGCGCGACGGCGTTCTTCTCGACGATCTGCGCTACGGAAGGCATGCCTGCCGCAGGCTGCCCGGTCCCGCCCACGCATGCCGAGAGGCACGCAGCCAGCGCCCACACCGCGATCCGTCTCATCATCGCAATCCCCCTCGGATGGGCCCGCTTCACTACGGGTGGGCCGTTTGCGCGCTCGCCAGTTGGGGCTTTGCAAAGAGCGCGTCGTCCGCCGGCGCATTCACCGTCACCCGCTCGATGGTGATCTTGTGCGTCTGCTTGACACCCTGCACCGCCGTTTCCAGCACGTGCGGCACTTTCAGGCCGTGTTCGATGCGGTAGTCGCGGAAATAGACCGCGACATCGTGCATCTTGCCGTCGAGCCTGCGCGGCTCGCCATCGGTCTTAAGATCTAGAAAGGTCGAGGCGTCGATCCACAGATGCCGCGTCGAGCCGTCCTTCATGGTCAGCTTGAGCTTGTAGGCGCGATGGCCCTCGACCGTCTCGACGCCCTGCGCGGCAATCTGCGTGCCTTTGCTGGCGTAGTCCATGAGCGGGCCATCGAGTTCGGCGGATGCCGCGGCGGACTTCAATTCGTCCGGCGTGTACGGGTCGACTTCGTTGCGCCCGAGGAAGGGCCTGACTTTCCAGCCCTGGGAACCGTCGTAGACCTGGAGCGCCGTCTGCCCCTGGAAGCGGATCTCGAGCCGGTTCTTGTGGGGGCGTTTCATCGTCATCACGAACGGCAGCGCCGTGTTCTTCTTGCCGCCGGCCTCGATCTGCCCCGCCATCACCATCGTATTGACCGCGCGCCACGCCTGCAGGCCGCCACGCGCGGCAACGTTGCGCTCGGCAATCTGCGCGGCGCTGAGCCGGCTGGCCGATGCGGCGTCGGCGGCGGCCGCCGCGGATGCGGCCAGCGTGCACGTCAACCCCAGTGCCAGGAAATGAAGTCGTGTCATGGCACCCCTCCTCCTTGTGTGTAGACAACCGCAAGCGGCACGCTCACTCAACCATCAGCCCGTCGATATGCATGGCGCCGGCCAATACGCTGACGCGATCGCCCGGCTTGATCAGGTTGCCCTTGTTGGAAAACACCATCCAATACGATCTGCCCGGCTCCAGTTGCCCGACCTGCCGCAGTTGGCCGACCGTATCCATTGCGGGCACCTGCAGCAGGGCACCGCTGCGCGGCCCGAACAGATACGGGGTGATGTTCTTGTCGGCAAGCACCTTGGCCACCGCCGGGTCGATGACGCGGTAGCTCAGGCGGATCAGGTTGCCCGACGCGGTCAGCCGCACGCTCAGTTCGTCGACGCCGCCAACCGTCCCGTAATAGAACATCGCGTGACCGGGCACCTTCATCGGCAGATAGGGCGACTCCCGGTGCGACGTCCTGGCGAAGGCGGCGGGCTTGCCGCCTTCGGCCTGCGGCGTGCCCGCGCAACCCGCGAGCGCCGCCATCGTCAGTGCCACCGCAAACGCTGCCGACCGATTCATTGCTGCCCCCCTTGCAGGATCCGCTGCGGTGCGCCACCCGCCGCACCGCCCAGGCCGGCGGGAAAACCTGCCGGAAGACCGGCGGGGAATCCGGGCGGGATGCCCCCGGGAACGCCACCCTGCCCCGCCGCAAAACCGCCAAACGGGAACCACTCGACGGCGCCGATGTCGATCCGGCCCAGGCGCGGGTCGCCGAAGAAATCGAGCGCCGGCGCGCCCTGCGCTGTGCCGCCGCCGATCGCCGGCGAACCCAACTGGATGGCGTAGTTGCCGAGCGGCATGCCATAGCTTGCATTGCCGGGCACCAGGGCGGCATTGAACAGCGACAGCGGCCCGTACTGCAGGTTGATCCAGTTGTTGCCCTCGTCCGGCGTGGCGGACGGCGTGAGGCTGAACAGCGGATTCGGCAGGACGGCGTCCGAGATGCCCGGCGGCACCTGGATACCGTTGCCGCCCGCCTCCGGCGGCAGGCGCGATCCGTTGCAGTACTGGCTGATGACCCGCGGATTGCCACCCCGGTTGTTCTGGTTCGGATAGTCCGTCGCATCGGTCAGGATCGAGTACTTCGGGTTGAGCGTGTAGCCGGAGCCATGGTTGTTGGCCGCCGTATCTCCCGCGACACCGATGTCCCAGTAGACCGCGCCCGCTGGGCAATACCCCGTCGGATGGCCAGCCTGGTTCAAGGTCGGGATCAGCGTGACGATGTTTTGCAGCCCTTGGATACCGGTATCGAGTCCTCCCACCGTGATATGGAACGTGCGGTTCTGCCAGAAGAGGTTGTTCTCCAGAATCGGGTTGGAGATCTTCGTGCAGTTCGGCATCCCGGTCGGGCACGCCCCGCTCGCGCCGGTAAAGGCGGCAACGAGGTTGGCCGTATGCGGCGCCGTTTCCAGACCGGCCGGCTGGTTGGTCGACGTGGTGATCGGCTGGCACGTGGTCTCCGCGCCCACCGTGGTGCAGTTCGGCGGGCCGACGTTGGCCTGGGCCGCGGCATCGGTGTTGAACAGCACGCCGGACGACGCCGTCGCATCGTTGGAGACGACCGTGTTGTTGATGAAGCTCACCTTCACGGCATCCTGCAGCGATACGCCTCCGCCCGCCCAGCCGGCGACGTTGTTGCCGATGATGTTGTTGATCACCCGCACGGCGTGCCACTTGCTCGGGTCACTGGGGCTGCGCTGCACGTCGGTGCCGTTGACCAGCTGCAGCCTGAGCCCGCCGCCCTTGCCGCTTTCGGCGGTATTGCCCATCAGCAGGTTGCTGTCGATCACCAGGCCCGGGCCGACGCCATCGGACAACTGCGGTGCGCAATCGACATCGACCGTCGAGTTCTCGCAGAACGTGCCGTCCGGTGGCACACCCTGGGCGATGATGCCCCCACCGTACGTCGGCAGCGTCGGGTTGTTGCTCTGGTTGAAGAGCACCCAGTTGTGGGCGATCTGGCCGTTATAGCTGAAGCCGAAGTGAGCGACCCCACCGCCATCGCCGCTGCTCATGTTGCCGCATACCCAGTTGTCATTGAACTTGTAGTAATCCGCGCCGGTGCAGAAGGTCACCCCACCCGCCGAGGACGGCGTGGTCGAGTTGATTTCGTCGCCGTACGAGGCGTTGCTGGTGACCGCATTGTTGTGCACTTTCACATGGGTGTTGTACTCGAACGGCAGTTGCGTCACGCCATCCGCCCCGCCGATGGTGCCGTCGGGCGTCTCCACCTGCCCTACGGTAATGCCCCCTGTCAGCGTGCCGGCGTTGGCTGTCACGCGGTTGTTGGCGATCTCCATGTAGTGGTTCCAGCCATGGACGAAGATCCCGCCACCGCCTTGCGAGCTGTTCGAGAACGTGATGCCGTCGATGCGCGACGGGTTGCACAGGAAGTTGCTCGAATACGTGTTGCAGTCCGCCGCGCTGTTCGTGAGCGGCGTGCAGATGCCGTTCGCGGTGCAGTTCGGATCGGCGATGAGCCCGCCGCCGTTCGGATTCGGCACGTCGCGCACCCCCTTGCCGAGCACGGTGATGGCCGCGCCTTCATATGCACCCATCAGCGTCGGCTCCATCAGCAGTTCGCCCAGGTTGCCGTTGAGGTTCGTATCCCAGCCAACCGTCGGTTCAAACGGGATCGGGTCCACCTGACGCTGCATCGTGGTCGGGCAGGTGTACGGGCTCGTGCCGGTGGGATCGAACGCGTGGCTTGCGGTGATCAGCCCGCCATCGAGCGACACCCCGAACAGGCAGTCCGTCTGCGCGCGCCATGCATCCATCTTGCCGGACGGATGCGTATTGGCGTTGACGATCACCGACGGCGCACCCACGCCCTGCAGCCGCACGGGCTTCCACATCAGCAGCATCTCCTTGTAGCTGCCCGGCCCGACCAGGATCATGTCGCCCGGCACGGCAGCGTCGATGGCCTTCTGGATCGCGTCGTTCGTCGCGGTCTCGCCGTTGACGTAGGTGGGCGCCTTGCCGCCGATCGTGACCGTCACGGCATCGATCGACTTCTTGCCATTGGCCGCGGTGATCACCAGCTCACCGCAGAAGGCTTGCGACTGTCCCATCTGCCGGATCGGACAGCTCGATTGGGCCGCCGTCAGCGGCGGTACCAATACCTTGATCTGGGTGTCGCTCCACGCGGTGACCGGTGCCCTCACGCCGCCGATCGTGACCGAGCTCTGCATGCCTCGCCCTCCGAAACCGTAATGGCGTGTGATGAACTTCTGGTTGAACGGCGCCGTCGTCGCGGCCGGTCCGGTGTAGCCGCTGTTCGGCACGACCTGGTTTCCGAGCGCGTTGATCGTCAGGGTGTGCATCGGCGCACTGACCCAAGGCCCGCTGCCGCCACCCGTCAAGGCGTCGCCAAGCACGGTGGACACCGCGGGCGTGGCATCGGGGTACGCGCAATCCGGCGGGTTGTATCCGGACGCAAACGCCTGCACGGGAACCACCGGCGTATCCATGTACTGCGTCTGCCCGGGCATGAACGGAATCTCGTAGCAGAACTGGCTGTAGGCCGGGTTGTACAGCGGGTCACGGATGGTCTGTCCGGGGTGCGCCGGGTCGGGCATGTCCGGATCGTTCATGCAGGCGACCATCATGGTCGGTGCATAGCCGGTCGGGTTCGGCGGGTTGACCTCCCAGGTCGAGTAGTTCAGGCCGTTGAAAATGCCCCATTGGTCCGAATACAGCCTCGCGACCTCGTTGCCGGCAAAGTCCTTCATCGAGATCGGCACATTCGGCACCGCGAACTTCTCGCCGAACTGCGGCGAATACGGGTCGAACTCCGACGAGAAGTCATCCAGCATGAAGCCCGTGAAGTGCGAAGCGACGTGCGTCGAGCTGAACAGGTAGAACTTCGCCAGCACCGTCATCTGATTGTCGAGCCGCACTTCCTTGCGATCGCACAGGCGGCGCGATGCCCCGGCAAACGGCGCCACTTCCTTCGCGCCCGGGAACAGGCTCAGGTAGTCCGGCACGATGCGCAGGTTACCCGCACACGGCCAGAAAGTCTCGGTCATGCCGGTGTCACCCTCGCTGCGCGGGAACGTCACGGAACCGAGATGCGACGTGGGGTTCTGCGGATTGTTCGCGTTGTATGTCGCGTTCACCGTGGCCTGATCGGGCAGGATGTAAATGTTGCTCAAACCGGCAAACTGCTGCGTGACGGGGGCGATGAAGTTGTCGCCGATCAGGATGTTCTTGTCTTCCTCCTTCATCAGCTCGTAGCCCGGCGGCACGATCACTTCGACCACGTACTTTCCGGACGGCAGCATCATCGTGCCGTCACCGGTCGGATTGGGCGTGCACACGTTCGGATCGCAGTTCGTGCCGGTCGGCTTGCCGGTGTGCGGATCGCGGCTGGTCACGCTCGGGAATTGGTACATCCCGTCGTATGGCGCAGGCTGCAGCTGGTTGAAAACGTGCATGCCGTCGTAGCACTTGAACTGCGCGTTGTTCGGCAATGTGCGCTGCTGCGGATCAAGCCATTGCTTCGTGTTCTTCAACGTGAAGAAGAACGGATCGGTTGCCTCCTGCCCCGGGCAGTTCATGTTCGGGACGCCGTCGGTGCGGAAGCCCTGTGCCCAGTCGTCCCAACTGGTCGTCTTGGTGGTGTCCACGAGCTTGAGCATCGTGGTGCCGTCCGCAGCGGTGCTCTCCTTATACAGGTTGACGGTCACGTTCGGGATGTTCGGTATCCATCTCACGTGCACCGTGAGCGACGGGTCGTCGAATGCGCGCGTCGACGCGTAGGCGACTTCGCCACGGATGCCGCCGTTCTCATTGGGCGCGAATGCCTTCTTGCCGAACTCGATGAACGCATTCTGTCCCGAGAAACCCTGCCAACCCATCGTCGTCACCCATGGCGGGTCGACACGGCCGGTCGATGGGTTCGTGCCCGTGCGGTCCTTGCAGTCTGCGTCATTGCAGTAGACCGCTCCCGGCACCCGCAGGTTGGTTGGCAGGTGGGCGGTGGATGACTCCTTCGTATTGGCCAGGTTCGCGGCAATCATCGACGTTCCACCACCGGGCGTTCCATCCGGCGGACCGCCGGCGTCGTACACGACATGCACACCGGTTTGCTTGTAGCGCGTCGTGTCCGCCTCAACCACATACCAGTTGAACAACGGAAACACTTCGTTGAACGGCGCGTAGCCATTCAGATCCGTGTTGTTGAGGTTGGACATGCTGCCATCCCTGAAACGCACGTTGGTCGGAACCAGCGCCAGGCCGGGATCACTGTCGCGCGACACACCGTCGCCAATCAGGTCAATGAAGGTGCGCGTATACAGATTCGTGTGCCACTGCAGCACGGCAATGTCGCCGACATCCATCGTGGTGCCGCCTTTCAGCGCCACCGCCCGTGCCAGTCCGTCGACGATCTGGTCGTTCCACTGGTCGAACACCGTGATCCGGAATGTGCCGTCCGGCAAGCCGCTGAAGCTGAAGGTGCCGTCCGCGTTGCACTTGGTGAAGGCGATGTCGTCACCATCGGGATCGCCCACGCTCACGTAGCACTGCGTAAACGCGAGCGACTGCCGCGAACCGCTGCCGTACAGGTTCTCGTTGGGCGGGCGACTGTAATGCAGATTCGTGATGCGGCCCTTCAGTCCGTTGGCGCAGGTGGCGCCATTGCACACAAGGGGCAGGCGGTCGTTGATGATCTTCGGATTGGCAAAACCGATCGACACATGGAATCCGGCCGGCCCGAACTCCTGGAAGTAGGCCGGCCCGCCAACCTTGATGAACGAATCGTGCGCCTTCTGTCCGTCGAGCGTGTTGGTCTGCAGCCATTCCTCGCCGCGCCCGATACGGTCGGCGGCCGGGGTCGCCACCACGCCGTAGCGGCCCGGCATCAGGTTGGCGATGACCGCCTGGCCAACCAGCGGCGACAGCGTCTTCCCATCCGATTCAAACTGGGGGCAGGTCGGGATCATGCCCACAATGCCGTCTTGCGCCGCCGTGATCGGACACGCATTGAGACCGGTGGCCGGGTCGATCGTGCCCGCCAGTGAATTGGTCAGCGGCATGTTGAACATGTCGTAGGTCATTTGACCCGTGGGGTCGCCGGTGCCGCCCGCGTCGTCCCACAGCTTGATCTCGAAACCGCCGAGACCGGGTTCGCGCGCGGTACCTGCCGTATCGGTGCCGCCGTGCACATCGACTTCGCCGTTCAGCGGGGAGTCGTCCTCGAACACAAAGACCGAGACCTTCGCCGTCTTCAGCGGCGTCTGTTGCAGCACCACATTGACGGCCTTCTGCCCTGCGGCGATCGGTGCCCCCCCATGCCATGCCCGCATTTGCCGGTGGGCGGCGCGAAATCGGCGCCCCCCGGACCCGAAGGACAATCCTGACCGATGCTGAATTGCCGCATCCCGGCACTGGGATTGTTCGGATCAATCGCTTGCGGTATGCCTCCGCCATTCGTGAATGAGTTACCCGCGTCGCCCGGCAGGATCGAGATGTAGTAGCGCTTCTTCGGGTCAAGCGCGACCTGGCCCGGATCAACCGGCACCTGCTGCGCCGCGTTCGTGCGGCAGACGCCATTGCCGATATCGCACACGGTAGGCACATGCGTATTGGTGGCCGGATTGAACACCGTCTGGCCGAATTCGCACGCATACTGCCCCACGCACCCCGATGCCACCACCGGCATATAGCTGGTGTGGAAATTCGTCCCCAGGCTCGGCACCGGCAGCGGCGGGCAGTTCGCCGGGCGGTTGGTGGTCGAGTTCACCTGGCAGGCGGGGTCGATATAGAAGGTGCGATCCTCTTCGATGATCCAGCGGTAGTCGGTGATGGGCGTGCCGGTGTTCGCATCCTTCACGGCAACGGCAAGGCCGCTGCCCGCCTTGAAGGTGACGGTCACCGTGGCCGGCGGGCTCGACGTGTGCTGCGAGTTGACCGCCTGGTACTGGAAGGTCACCGTCGCGGTGGATACGCCGACGGGCGGCGTGGTCGGCGCGGCAACGAACGAGCCGTCCGGGCTAACCGTGACCGTACCGCCCTGCGCGGTGCCGGATATCACCGCCGTCATCGGCAAGCCGGACGGGTCCTTGGCATAGGACAACACCCCGGGCGAAGACACGCGCAGCTGGGAGGCCACGTTGCTCGTGTAGGCCTGGTTGCCGGCCGTGGGCGCACCGCCCAGGCACCCCGCACCGGCCGCGCCTGCCCCACAGGGCGCCAGCGCGGTCAGCGTGACGGTTCCCGTGATGTTGGCATTGCCGTTGGCGGCATAGACAAAACTGTCCGAGACCGTGCCGGCATTCGGCACATAGGTGAACGTGCCGTCGGCATTGAGCGTGACGGTGCCCCCCTTCGCAGGAGTCAGCAGCTCGACGCCGTAGACGCCGGTCGCGTTGGCCATCACCCCTTTGGTCGGGTCCGAAACCGTCAGGGTCGTGTTCGGCACGAAATAGTATTGAGCGGATTGGGCAGTCACCCCATTCACGGCGCCCATCTGCGTCGGCAACATGCCGCCATTGACACTGATATAGGCCTGCATGCCGCCATCGCGCTGGTTGTCGGTCGACAGGCTCAATTCCCGATCGAACACGGGCACGGCGGGCGCGCCCGTTGCGGGGGCGTTCACCATCACGTCGAACACCTTGCCCGCGGGCAGGAACACTTCGTTCTGAATCTTCCAGTTGCCCGGCTGGACATTGCCGTCTTCAGCAATCAGCGCAAACCCCGGGACGGCCACATTGCCGCCCACCGGAATGACTTGCGTGCCGACCATGGACGGCACGTGCATGCGCAGGCCGGCATTGACGAAACGCACCAGGACCTGGCCCGTCAGCGGCGTCACGTTGCCAGCGGAGAACTGCGAACGGGCCGGGTTGCTGCGGTCGAACGCCACGCCGTTGATGAGGTAATAGCGCGGATCGTAGTTGACCACCGGCGGATAGCAGGTGCGGTAGGTCGCCGAAGCGGGATTGCCGCATTGGTTGGGCTGGCCCGACCACGGCTTGGTCTCGCTGAAGTTGGGCGTCACCACGTCAAGGGCGACCTCGCGGTTCAGCGCCGGATCGATCTCGCCCAGCACGAGCGGCACGTCGGCGTCGTAGCTGATGTTTGGATAAGCCTGCGCACGAACGGCCCCATTGGCCGGCGTCCGGACCACGAGCACGCCATACAGGCCCATCGGCCCCTGGATCGACGGGTGCGTGCCGGACTCGATCAGATACGTTCCCGGCCGCAGGTTCTGCCACGTCAGCGTCGCGGTCGCGCCATGCGCCACTTCGGTCGTGAACGACTGCACGCGCGGCAACTGCTGCGGGGGCTGGAACACCACCGGCGGGGGGGCTCCGGTGCCCGCAACGCCGCTCGCGCTGGTGACGATCGGCCACGTCGTCGCCGTCTGCGGCGCATGGACGGGGCTCGCGACCGAAGTCGCGGTGGTGCCCAGGCCGCCGCCGACCTGGTTCATGACCGCGAGCGAGGTCGGCACCGTGCCGGGCAGCTTGTTGGTCAGGTTGATCGTCAGGGGCCCCGGGGGCACCGTGATCACGACCGGTGACCACCCCGCGCCGGCATTGGGATTCGTCGCCGCGCAGGTGGCCGGCGCCGTCATGGCGCCGCACTGATAGCCCCACATCGGCACGGATTGGCCATCCGGCAACATGGCGTTCGCGGCCGCCGCCGTCAGGTTCACGGTCTGCGCGAACGACACGCCGCTGGCCGCCGCCAGAATCGATGCCACAAGCCCAGCCTTGCTCACCAGGCCGAAGAGCGTCGCATTGAACGAATCGGATCTCATCGCCTTGCTCCCAGTATTGCTAGTTGGCCTCGTTGATCACGAAGGCCTGCGGATCGACGAGCATCATCATCATCATTCCGCCGGGGAAGATGTTGTTCGTCGTGATTTCGCGCTCATTGTGCGAATGCCACATGAAGGCGAACCCGGCTTCCGTGGTGGGTGGGTTCGCGACCGTGCCAGTCGGTGGCGTCGTACCAGTCGCACCCACCGCGCGAATGGTGGCATCCGGCCCGAGGTATGGGCTGCCCCCGTACCAGGCGCCATTGGTAAAAATGTTCGGATCCGGCAGCGTGACCGGCCCGCCGCTGTTGACATCACCGAAGGGGTGCGCCTCGAGCGGCTTGGTGTGGTCGGCGCACCATTCGTAATAGTTGGGCGCCTTCGGATCCTGCGTGTAGTAGCCGTTCGCATCGGGGATGCAGACGCTGCCATCGCCGGGCTTGTGCCCGTACACATCCCAGTTCAGGCCTCTGCCGGTCCAATAGAAGATGCCGTCCATGGCCAGGCCGGGCGTGGTGGTGGTCGTGAACAGCAACGGCCCCGCGACCTTGCTCGGATCACTCTGGCTGAGCAGCAGGTTGCCGTCGCGCGCCAGCACGCGCACGTGGTTGCCGTGCTCGTGGAACGGATGCTGCCAGCGCCCGGTGCCGATGATGCGCAGCAGCACCAGCTCGCCCGGATGCATGTGCGGGTTGCCGTTATAGGGCTGGTTCGGATACTGCGGCGCGTAGTTGGTGTCCATGTCGTCCGGCATCGAGCGGCCGTTGACCAGGAAATACGCGGGGTGGTACGGCTCGGTCCGGACGACCATGCAGCCGGTGGGCTGCGTGCACGGCAGGTTGGCCTGCTGCTCGGCCTGCGCATGAATGGCCGGGTCCATCTCCGAAAACTGGAACAGGTATTCCCGGTCGTAGCACGCCATGCTGTGGTTGTATGCGGCGGCCGCGTTCCGGTAGTCGCGCTGGCCGTCCGGCAACGTGGCGCTCACTGCGTGGCAGCCGGGGGGCACCGCCACCGAGCCCGATACGGTCGGCAGCACGATCAGCGCGCCATACAGCCCCATCTCGACCTGCAGGTCGCCTTGCGTGCCGCTGTAGTACGCATGCGTGCCGGGCGTGGTGGCGATGAAGGTGTACGTCACCGACTTGCCTGTCTGTGCCTCGCGCGCGAGCAGGCCCTGCACCCCGGTCGGCGTGCCCGAACACGCACCGGTGTTGGGGTCCAGCGTGGCAGAACACACCTGGAAGCCGGGAAACAGGATCGAGGTGTTGCCGGCCGCGGGCGGCAGGTTGTTGGTGAGCGTGACGGTCACGACGTCGCCCTGCTTGACGATCAGCGTAGGGCCGGGCGTCTGCATGCCCGGACAGTTCTGCCCGTCCAGCGGGTTGACGCTGGGCAAGAAGCCCGGCACGGTGCGCGGGTTGCATCCGTAGCCCCAGGTGTAGACGCTGGCGCCGTCCGGCTGGCTGGAGCGGCCTGGCTGGGCGGTGAGATCGAACGTCGGGCCGGTGATCCCCGGCACCGCCGCACGGGCGGCGATCGAGAGCAGCAAGAGTGCGATGGCCGCGGCAAGGCGCCGGGGCCCCGCCTTCCACGTATCGAAAGTAATGTGGCTCACGGCTGTTCTCCTAGGGCGTGCATTGCTTGGTTGCCGGGTCCACCGCGCTGCAGATGTGGACCTCGGTCATCAAGCCGCCGAAATTCTCCGCATCGTTCGACAGATGATCGAGATTCGGCGTGTACAGGTAGTACGTGGAACCCCGCGGATAGCTCTGGGTGTCGCTGGCATCCAGCAGAACGTCGAGCGACTCGCCGCCCCCCAGCGTGATCGAGTTCGCGTAGTACGTCATGTCGCCGCCCGCCATGTCGCGCAGCAAGCGGGCATTGATGCCGATCACGTGCATCGGGATGCCGAGCGACGCCAGCGTCTGGTATTCGGTGACGTCGAGATTCGAGATGCGCAGCAACGCCTTGCCCCCGACCGGAATGTTGATGATCGTCGGCAGCGGCTGCGAATAGTGCAGCGCACCGTCGGACGAAGGGGTGGTCATCGGCCCGGGTGTGATCGTGTCCGGATAGCTGCGGCCGTTCAGCATGAAATACTTGTCCTTCATGTCGGTGAACGGTTCAGGGTTGAACGTCATGCCGATGAAGTGGAAGTTGGGGTCGAAGCCGTGCATCTGGATCGGGTACTCCACGTCGTACGCGGTGGAGCCATCGCCGTCGTTGTAGGCATACAGCGTGGGCGTGCCGCTCTTGTTGTTGGCGTGCATGACCTGGTTGGCCGGGGGCAGCGGCGCGGAGCACAGGATGTCGTTGCCGCAGCGGGTGCGCAGGTCCGACTGTTGCCCCTGCAATGCGGTATAGAGCGACGCGCCGCCCGGCACCCGGTCCTGGCGTGGCCGGACATAGATCTGGCCGACCATGCCCATCTGCAGGTGCTCCGGCGGGGTGATATGGCAGTGCCAGAAATAGGTGCCCGCGTCCGGCGCCAGGTAGTAATAGGTAAAGCTGCCGCCGATGTTGATGGCCACCGAGGCGTCCGGCACGCCGTCATAGAATGACGACGCATTCGGGTAGCCATGGAAGTGCACCGTGTGCCGCTCGAACAGGTCCGGGCGCATGATCATGCCGACGTTGGTGAGCGTGAGGAAAAACTCGTCGTCCTCATCGATCGCCATCAGCGGCGCCGGAATATTGCCGTTCATCACACCGATGTCCATGATCGGGCGCGGATCGACGTGCCCCGTGATCTGGTTCGGATTGGCCGCGGTCGGTTGCACGGCCGGGTCGGGCGCGAGTCCGACCGCCCCGTTGAACTTGTTGGTCGTGAAGTTGTACGGGTCGCCGAGCCCGTTGAAGACCGATGCCGGCTGGGTGCCCGGCAACCCCATGCTGATGTCGTAGAGGCCGGACAGCGGGCCGAACGAGAACATGTAGGTCTGCACGCCGTCGGCCATGGTCGAATAGCCATCGCCGCCGGAGATCTGCTGACACTTGATCCCGCCCGGGAAATTGCTGTTCGGGTTGTGCGTGATCGTGGTGGTGGGACACTGCACCCGGAACGACTGCGCCTGCACCGGCAGCGCAGCCGGCAGCAGCAGTAACAGCAGCGCCACGAAACCGCTGCGTGCCGCGCGGATAGCGAACATATGACCTCCTTGCACCTGGTCATTACGCGCGGTGCTACGCGCCGGACGCCCTGTTTCGCCCTGGTAGCAACCGTGCCGTCTTCAATTCCCGTCTCCCCGCATATCTATTTTGGAAAGGCGCCATGGCTTCCGACATGGGTCACCCCCCTACTGTTGCGGTAGGGCAAACCAGCGTCAGCGCACGGGGCGACCTGGCTTGGTGGTCAGCTTCGGCGGCAAGCCCGGCGCGCCGCCGGCACTGCGCCTGCCCATGCCCATGCCCATGCCCGGAACCGGGTAGATGAACTGCCAGTCGGCATAGGTCTGCGCGTTGGCAAAGAACGCGTATCGCCCCGGAAAATTCGCGCGCTGGATCGGCACGCCATCCGATCTGCTGTGGATGCCGTAGATGCCCGTGCCGTCACGCAGCAACTCCCAGTCGTTGCGCCCGGTGAGGGGGTCGGGGTACGCGCGGCGCAGATGGTGCAGCGGCACAGGAAAGCGCTTGTCGTCGATCAGATCGTCGATGGACATCGGCAGACTGCGCCCCGCCAGGTAGTAACGCTCGATGGCCTGCCGGTACTGGTTGCCCACGAACAGCAGCGCCTCTTCCTGCTGCCGCTGCCGCTGCAGGGCCCACACGTCCATCCCCGCGAGCAGCGCGATCGACGCGAGCATCAGCGCGATCAGCAGCGTGAGCATGACCAGGCCGGGCGCCCGCCTCCGCAGTCGAGGCCGGTGGGCCGGGGACGCATGTCGTGCGCAGCTCATCGTGTCGCCACCGGTTCGGACGCGGCAGCCGGCACGCCTGCCTCCCGCGTCGGACCCACGTCGTAGATGCCCGTCTTCGAAGTGTCCGGCGGGGGCATCACGGACCAGGCAGCACTGCCGTTGACCGGGTCCACCGGGATACCGCGCAGATAGCGCTTGGCCACCAGGTCATCCAGCGTGTCCGGGTACTGGCCGTTGTCACCGTAATACTTGTCGATCGCGTCCCGGATCACCGCGAGATTCTGCTGCTGCACCTGGGCACGCCCGCGCTCGATGCTGTGGAAGTAGCGCGGGAGTGCAAGCGTCAGCAGCAGCCCGATGATGGCCATGACGACCACCAGCTCGATCAGCGTGAATCCGCGGCGCCGCGCGTTCAGTGCTCGCGTCATAGTGCCCCTCACCAGTCCTTGTATGGAATGCCGTTCAGGCCCACGCCGTCCGACTTCGATGTCACGTCGAACACGTCATCGCCGCCCGTCCCGCCGTCCACCGGCACGCCGTAGGCGCGCAGGTTCCAGGTCTGCGCGGCAACCGTCGACACCTCGCCCGTAAAGAACGGATCGCGCGGCACCCTTCGCAGGAACAGCAACAGGCCGCCTTTCGGGTCCTTCGCATTCTTGACGCCCTCCACCAGCACCGCGAGCGATGGCGGATAGCCGGAGGCACCGGCTTCGTGCTCGATCGAACCCGAATCGCTCGCCTCCTTGTACGCGTCGATCGCCGTGCGCATCTCGCGCAGCGCCACCCGCAGCGCCTGCTCCTTCTCGCGCTGCACGGCCAGCTCGGAGAGCGGCACGATCGCCATGGCCAGGATGCCCACCAGGGCGAGCGTGATCACAAGCTCGATCAACGTGAACCCGCCGCCTCGGCCGTTCGAGGCGCAGTGGAACCGGAGCGGGTGCGGCAGGCTGGACATGGCTCAGTACGACCCGGTCGGAATGGGATGCAGCGGGTTGTCGCTCGGCATGTCGCCCGGCGGCGTGGTCAGGATCGGCGGCGGCGTGGCGGCCGGTGCTGCGACGGGCGCAGGTGCGGCCGGCGGCGCCGCTGCGGGCGCGGCCTCCGCCGGGCTTGCCGCTGCCTCGGGTGCAGCCGCCGGTGCCGCGGGCGCGGCCGCAGGGGGCGCGGGTGGCGCAACCCCCTCGGGTGGCGGCACCGATGTCATGAAGCGCCCGCCAAACATCGCCGGTGGCGGCGTCGTGCGCGGCGCGGCCGGCGGCTGCCCGAACGCGCTCTTGGGTTGATCGCTACTCGCCGGTGCCGACGCCGGCGCGACCGCCTTCTGCTCTTTTATCGTGGTACCGCCGCCCACGCCGCCCGCCGCCACCGCTGCAGCGGCCGCCGCCGGAACAATGGCGGCCTGGGGCGTAGCCGGTGCCGCGGGAGTCGCTGGAGCCGGCGCCGCCCCCCCGACCGTGCTCGGCGGATCCAGGCGCAGTTGCTCGGTGCGCACGTTGCTGTCGGTGCCCGACCAGATCTCACGCGTGTCAGCGTCGGCCGCGGGCTGCGGCCGCACGATATGGGGCGTGATCTGCAGGACGATCTCGGTCTTCTTGTGGTCGCCGTTGTGATTCGAGAACAGGCGGCCGAGCACCGGCAACTGGCCGAGGCCCGGCACCTTGTTGGCGGCGTCCCGGTCCTCGTCCTGGATCAGGCCACCGAGGACCTGGGTCTCGCCATCCTTCAGGCGCAGGCTCGTCGACGCATTGCGGGTGCCGATCTGGTAGGCCAGCGAGCTCAGGCCGGTCTGGGCATTGCTGCTGGAGATGATCTGCGTGATGTTGCTGACCTCCAGGCTCATCTTGATGCCGACATCGTTGTCCCGGTACACCTGGGGCTCAACCTCCAGCTTGATGCCGACATCCAGGTACTGGATCGATTGGGAATAGACCGGGCCGCTGGTGCTCGGCACGCTGGAGCTGGAGATCACCGGCACCTTGTCGCCGATCAGGATCTTGGCCTTCTCCTTGTTACGCGTGCGGATGCGCGGGCTGGCGAGCAGGTTGGCGTCGGTGTCGGTCAGCTTGAAATTGGCCGTGGCCGACAACCCGCTGGCGGTCAGCCGGTTGATCGTCAGGTGGTGCAGATCGCCCCAGGTCGCCGCACTGGACGGCGTGCCGAGCGTGAAGCTGTTCGGCCAGTCGATCCCCAGATCGGTCAGCCGGTCGCGCGACACCTCGAGCACCTCGACCTCCAGCATCACCTCCGGCTCGGGCAAATCCTGCGCGGCGATCATCCGCTCCGCCACGCGGATCGACTCCGGCGTCGCCCGGATCGAGACGGTATTGGCACGCTCATCGGTCACGATCTCCTTGATCTTCAGCAGGCCCTTGAGCAGCGCCTCGATGTGCTTGGCGTCGGTGTTGGACAGCTGGAACGTGCGCACCTTGAGATCCTGGTATTCCTGCTGCTTGGGCGCCGTGGCCGGGTAGATGAACACCGTGTTCGCATTCATCACCTTCTTGGCGAGCTGGCTCTGCATCAGGATCATGTCGACCGTGTCTTCGAGCGTGGCATTCGAGACAAAGATCGTGGTCTTCAGATCGGTCCGCACATCGCGGTCGAAGATGACGTTCAGGCCGGTCGTGCGCGACAGGGCTTCGAACACCATGCGCACGTTGGCATCCCGGAACTGCAGCGACACCGGCTTGCGCATGATCGATGCCGAGGCGTTCTTGTCGTCGGCCGCCAGCCGTTGCAGGCGCCGCTTCTCGCTGATCTCGCGAACCAGCCGCAGCGCCCCCGCGTCGTTCGGGTTCTCGGCGAGCACGTGGTCGACGCGCTCGGCCGCACCGTCGTACGAACCGCGCTCGATCATCCGCTCCGCCTCCTGGAGGATGACACTGTCGCGCCGGTCCAGATCGATGGCCATGGCGATGCGCCTGGCGCGCTCGCTGGCGGGATCGAGCCGCACCGCCTGGTACAGCATCTTCTGGGCGTGATCGAAGTCACCGGCCTGGCGGAACTGGTCCGCCTCGTCGAGCAGCACCTTGACCTCGCGCTCACGCTCATCCATGTACTTGAGGCGCAGCTGCGCATTGGTCGGCTCCCGCTGGCTGGCGTTCTGCAGCTGGCCGATGTCGCGCTGCACGGCACACCCGCCCACCAGCAGCACCAGAATGGCCCAGGCGACGCCCTTCATCAGCAGCGTGGCACCCGGTTCCAGGGGCGACTGGCGGCGGGCCATGCCACGCGCAGCGCCCGAACGGCATGTCGGCTTCATGGTTCAGTTCCCCTCGCCTTGCACAGGCATCACCTGTTGCTGGTTCAGCGGCAGGTACGTAAAGAGCGCGCCCGTGGCCGCGATCGATTCGAACCGGTACATGCCGTCGATCACCTCCCCGGGCGAGACGATCAACAGCCTGTCGCCGTTGCTGATGAAGACTTGCGGCCTGGCCGCGTCCGGGTTGAGCGTGCCGAGATAGACAAACGGCAGCGCCGGCGCGCTCGGCGGCGGCGGCGGAACCGGCGCGGGCGCAACAGCCGGCGGTGGCGGTGGCGGCGGTGGCAGCCACGACAGCACCGTGAACGGATCGTTGGCCGATTCCGCGGAGAGCGGCGGGCGCAACGCGGCCAGGCCCTCGCGCGTGGCCGCGCCATCCGGGCCGGCGGAGGCTTCCGGCGCGGCAGGCGGATCGGCCTGCCATGCCTGCCGCTGCGCCGGCTGGTCGGGCCGATGCCCAGCGAAAGCGCCGGAGACCGGCGCCATGGCCGGCGCATCGGGACGCTTCGCCGCAACCCAGTACGACAGCGCGGCCGTGGCGATCGCTGCCGCCCCCAGCAGCGACCGCGTGACGAGCGTCGCTTTCATGATCGCCTCGCCTGGTAGATCAGGTCGAAACGGATGCGCGCGTCGAGCACATCGCCGCTGACCGCCGGCCGTTCAACGTGAATTTCCTGCAGCGCCGCGTTGGGCAGGCTGTTGAGCACCAACGCCACGAAGCGCCGGATCGCCACATAGCGGTCCTTGACCGGCAGCAGCACCTGGTAGGTCGTATACGCCCCGGTACGGTCACTACCGACCTGGTATTGGGCGGAGCCGAGCGTGAGATTCGCGGCGCGCGCCTCGGCCAGGATCGCGGCCACATCATCGCTGCTTTGCGAGAAGTGCGGAAAGCGGTCGGGCAGCGTGCTCAGCAAGCGGGCGTCCGAGATGACGCGCGCATCGTGCGCAGCCGCCTGGGCCGACGCGGCGCGCGCCGACTGCGCCTTGACATGCAACTCGCGCGTGCTGGCCTCGATGGCCGGAGTGGCCAGCCAGGCCGCCCCCGCGACGGCCAGCAGCACGGCACCGGCCAACCCCGTCCAGCCGAACGCGCGGCGCAATGCGAATTGCACGCTCAACAAAAGGCTGCGTAGTCGGGCGGCGCTCATGGCTTCCTCCACACGGCGGTGATCTGGAAGCGCACGGGCACACCCGGCACCGTCGTCTCGATCAGGTGGGTGTTCAGCACCGCCTCGCGCAACAGCGTGCTGCGCTGCAGATACTTCAGGTAGCCGATCAGCGCGTCGAAATCCTTCGCCTCCGCCGTGATGCGGATCTGCCCTTGCGCGGGTGTCTGATCGATCCCGATCAGGGCCACGTCTTGCGCCCGATACCCTTCCACGATGGCCAGCAGGTCCTGCCACGGCACGGTCAGTTCGGCCAGCACCTTGCGGCTGTCCTTGGCGGCCTGTTTGGCGAGCGCGGTCGGCTCAGGTGGTTCAACACGCTGCTTGGACAAGGCGCCGGAAGCGGCCTTCGCCAGCTCGGCGCGCGCGCGATCGTTGCTTTGGTATGCACGCCAGAGCGCACTGCCGGCCAGGGCTGTCAGCAAGGCCGCTGCAATCAGCAGGCTCCCCCCCACGGCGGTCGGGCCGGTCCGGCGTTTCGCAAAATCAATGGCCAGGGGCGACATCATTGTGCGAACTCCATCAGGCGTCTTGCAGGCGCTTGGGCGCTCGCATGATCCTGCAGCAGATGAACGTGATCGAAGTACCGGTCAAACTGCGCCGGGTCCGCGCCGGCGCCGTACAGGTAGACCTCGCAATCGCCATGACGCAGCGCGGGTGAGCGCTCGAAGACGTGGCGGGCCACCTCGGCCAGCGGCACCGCTGCGCCGTCGGCGTCCGCAAAGACGCGCTGCGCGTCGTAGGCGCACCAGCGTCCGTTCTCGATCGACACGGCGTGCAGCATGGTTTCGCCGATCATCAGCAGCAACCCCTCGCGGCCGGCCACGGTACGGCGCATGCGGTTCAGCATGTGCTGCAACCCCAGCGTCAGGCTGGCGATCTCGACCCCCTCGGCACTGCAGGCGGCATGAATGCCGTCGTGCAGCGTCCGTGACAATGCGCTGGCGAAGAGCGCGCGCCCGTCTTCCCTGAGTTGCCATTGGATCGACCACGCCGACGCATCGGCGCCGAAGACGTCGGCAAAGTAGGCCCGCACGATCTCCCCCGCATCCCCCGCATGCAAGGTGCGGAAGTCTCCACGCACGATGGCGTGGTTGCCCCAGAAATCGTCCAGGACGATGGCCGCGCGCCGCCTGGCCCGGACATCCCGCCCACCCCCGCGGTTGGCGGATTCCGGCGCCCCAGATGCCAGCGCGCGGCGCAGTGCGTCGAGCGCCCCCGCCTCCGTGTAGCGCTGCGCGGCGTCGATCTCGATGATCAGGTCAGCGGCGGCGGGGGCGGCATCAGCCGGCGCGGCCGTCGTCGTTTCCTCCGGCGCGGCGGCGGCCGGGGCGGCGGCTGGTTGAAGGCGCGGCGCGGCCCACGCGCCAAGCGCGGCCTGCAGCCGCTCGGCGAATCGCGCCTGCGCGCTGCGGCGCCCGCCGAGCGCAAGCGCGCTCGCACCCAGCCCGATAGCCAGGCCATCAGTCGACGATCGTGACACGGTTGATCTCCTCAAGCGTGGTTTCACCCGTGGCAACCAGCCGCACCGCGGCCGTGCGCAGCGTCGTCATGCCGCCGCGCATGGCGGCCTGCTTGATCTGCCCGATCGGCGCGCGCTCGGACAGCAGCTGCCGCAGCTCATCGTTCATCCGCAAGGCCTCGGCAATCGCGCGACGGCCTCGATAGCCGGTGCCACGGCATGCCGCGCAGCCGATGCCGCGCCGCAAGCGGTAGCCCTGCGCCGCCTCCGGGTCGATCCCGGAGCGCGCCAGCAACGCTGGAGCAACCCGCTCCTCGGTCATGCAATCCGGACAGCACTGGCGCAACAGCCGCTGTGCCACCACGCCGTTGAGCGCCGACACAAAGCTGTACGAATCGACGCCCATGTTGGTGAAACGCCCGATCACATCGAACACGTTGTTGGCATGCACGGTCGTGAAGACCTGGTGCCCGGTCAGCGCGGCCTGCACCGCGATCTGCGCAGTCTCGCTGTCGCGGATCTCGCCGACCATGATCTTGTCGGGGTCGTGCCGCAGGATCGAACGCAGCCCGCGTGCGAACGTCAGCCCTTTCGCCTCGTTGACGGGAATCTGCAGGATGTCGCCCAGCTGGTACTCGACCGGGTCTTCGATCGTGACGATCTTTTCCAGGCCGTCGTTGATCTCGGTGAGAATGGCGTAGAGCGTGGTGGTCTTGCCGCTGCCGGTCGGTCCGGTCACCAGCAGCATGCCGTAGGGCATGCCCGCGATCGTGCGCATGAAGGCCATGTCCTCGGCCTGGAAGCCGAGTGCCTCCAGCGTCAGCCCGCCTGCCGCCTGCGAAAGCTGGTAGCGGTCCAGGATGCGCAGCACGGCATCTTCGCCGAACTGGTTGGGCATGATCGACACGCGAAAGTCGATGTCGCGCGCGGCGAACTGCGCTTTGAAGCGCCCGTCCTGCGGCACGCGCCGCTCGGCGATGTCGAGTTCGGAAATCACCTTGAGCCGCGACAGCACCTGGTCGGCCAGGTCGCGCCCCTCCATGCGGCTGACGACGCTCAGCACGCCATCGATCCGGTACTTGATAGTGAGCCCGCCGGCACGGCATTCGAGATGGATATCGCTGGCCTGCAGCTTCAGCGCGTCATAGATCGTAGAGTTCAGCAGCCGGACGATCGGGCTGTCGTCGTGGCTGATCCCCTGCAGCGTCAGGGCCAGGGCGGCGGTGTCGCTGGCGCCCCGCACGGCATCGTCCAGCGCGAGCGTATCCATCGCCCGCACATCCTTCTCGCGCGCGGCGAGATAGGCACTCAGGTCCCCCACCGTCGCGAGCGCCCACCGGTACGGCACGGTGGGGCGCGCGCGCATGCGCTGGTCGACGCAACCGCGCGTGCGGGCATCGAGCGGATCCGCAATCACGAAGAGCAGACCCGGCCCATCGCCGAAACACAGGCACAGGCGGGCCGCGGCCTCGACAAACGGCATCACGCTGAAATCCGGCTCCAGCCGGTGCATGTCGCGGATCGTGATCGGTGCCATCCTGAACGACTGCGCAAGCTCCACCAGGACCGTATTGGCGTCCGATTCAACGTACGCGGGCAGCGCCTCCAGCGCGCGGATGCCCGAGCCGTATCGCTCGCCGAGTTCGATCAGGGCGGTGCGGTACCGCATGCAAGGCGTGTCGACGCTCGCGTGATTGGTGTCCATGGCGGGCCTACTGAACGCTGGAAGCCAGTTGGAAGATCGGCAGATACATCAGCACCACGATGCCCCCGATCACCGTACCGATGACGATCATCATCGCGGGTTCGACCAGCCGGGACGCCAGGTCGATCGCGTGCGAGACGTGCGCTTCCTGGAACGCGGCGACCTTGTCGAGCACCGGGCCCAGTCCGCCCGTCTTCTCGGCCACGGTGAGCAAGCGGTAGGTGATCGGATCGGCCAGGCGGCAGTCGAGGAAGGCATCGGACATCTTCGCGCCGTTGCGGATGCGCGCCATGGCCGCGGCCAGTGCAGCGCGATCCGTACGGCTGACCAGTCCGCATGCGAGGTCGAATGCCTGCACCGCGGGAATCCCGCCGTCCACGAGCATGGCCGCGGTGCGGAAAAACTGCGCCTGGCGGTAGACGCGGAACTGCTCGCCGATGCCCGGCAGCGCCAGCAGCCGGTCGAGGAACCAGTTGCGGACCGGCTCCCGGCGCAATGCCGCGACAGCGGCCAGCACCAGGATCACGCAGCCGATCGCCAGCCCCTGGCCGTGCGCGTGCACCACCGCGCCCCAGGCCATCAGCCATTGCGACAGCAGCGGCAGCTCGCGTCCGCTGTGCTCCAGCAGCCCGGCAAAGCGCGGCACCACAAACGCGAGCAGGAACACCGCCACCGAGCACCCCACCGCCAGCAGCACCGCGGGATAGATCGACGCGGAAACCACCCGCGTGCGCAGCGCCTGCAGCGCCGCGCTGTTGTGCGAATAGCGCTTCAAGCTGGCGGCCAGCCCGCCCGTCTGTTCGCTGGCCTTGACACAGGCCACCAGCACCGGCGGAAAGACGTCGCCCGCCAACTCCAGGGCCTGCGATAGTGCGTGCCCCTCTTCCAGGCGCCGCAGCAGATCCCGATAGACCGCCGCCGAGGCCTCGCGGCGTTCGTTGCTGCCCAGCGTGCGCAGGGCGTCGATCACGCTGACCCCCGCATCGAGCAGCGCCGCCAGCTCGCGCGCGAACAGTTCGACGTTGAACCGCCCGCCCACCCGCACCGCGCGGCCGATCCGGTCCCGCCCGCGCGCGCCGCCCGAGCGGACCGCGATCACCCGCAGCCCGCGCGACTGCGCTACCGCGGTCGCACCGGCCGGCGTGTCGCCTTCGATGCAGACCGTCTGCACCAGGCCAGCGGAATCAAAGACGCGCAGCAGGTACTTCACCTCAGCCCCCTTTACCGGCTGAACGGTTCACGGCCGCCCCGAGCGCGCTTTCACCACGACGTAACCGTCGCGCTCTCTCCAACGCCACCGGGCTGCCCGTTCTTGCCGAGCGAGTACAGGTCGTATTCGCCGTGCTCGCCGGGCGACCGATACACGTACGGGCGATCCCACGGATCGAGCGGAACCGCCTTCTTCAGATACGGACCGCTCCAGCGCGGCTGGTTCTGCGGCTTGGTGTTGAGCGCGTCCAGCCCCTCCTCCGTGCTCGGATAGGCGCCGACGTCGAGGCGGTACTGATCGAGCGCCTTGCCCAGCGACTCGATCTGCGCCTTCGCGATCTTGATGTTGGACTTGCCGATCTGGTCGAAATACTGCGGTGCCACCAGGCCCGCCAGCAGGCCGATAATGACCATGACGACCAGCAGCTCCAGCAGCGTAAAACCGTCCTGCCAGCGCGCCGGGCGACGCGCGAACACCTTGCCGCAATCGTCCCGTGCGCGCTGGTGGATCCGGACCACTCGCCTACCCAGTATCACGACGCCCCCTTCCCCGTTCCTGCCCCTTCGAACCACCGGCCCGAAGAGGCTTGATCCCATTCTTGTCTCTGCATCAGGGTGGAAGAAGTGAGGAACCCCCGCCCCTGCACATGGGTAACGACCCGATGGTCGATAGGCACACTGCGACCCGTTGCGTGCCGCCCGTCGAAACCTAGAATGTGATGACAAGAATCCCAAGGTCGCGATGACTGCAGGTACGGGTGTGCCTGCAATGGGCGCACAACAGCGGCTGCACCGCATGGACCGGCACCCACGTTCGGAGGCCAGATGAAACCATCTTCGCAACGCGACGGCCGGCACCTGCACCTGACATGGCGTGACGTCATCGATGCGGTTCGCAAACTGACCGCGGCCATCCGGCCCAACGAGCAGAACTTCGATGCGGCGGCCGATGTTCGCGGCGCGGCGTTCTGCATCCTGTCTCCCGACGGGCATTTTGTTTCCGCGAACGGCAGCGCCGGCGCCATCTTTGGGTACTCGGGCAACGAACTGATCGGCCGCTCGCTCGTTGACATGACCGCGAACGGCGGGCGCCAGGACATCCTCGACGGACTGTCGCGATGCGCTTCAGGAACGTTTCATTCGTTTCAGGCGCAGCTGTGCGTGCGCGGCGGCCGCCACGCCCCGATGCTGCTGCACCAGCATCCGATCTTCGACAGCGATGGCTACGTCGGTGCATTGCTGACCATCTTCGAGGAGCCGTCCACCAGCGAGCGCGTTGCGTCCGACTCCGCCGGCGGCCTGCTATCGGCCGAGTCGGACGCCAAGCGTCAGTACGCCTTTCTGATGATCGGCCAGGAACGGGAGCGCAAGCGGATATCGAGTGAGCTGCACGATGGGCTGGGCCAGGCGCTGACACTCATCAAGCTGACGGTCGAGGATGCCCTCATTCATATCCATCGCAACAACATCGCCGAAGCCACGGAACTGCTCGACACGGCCGTCCTGCGGATACGCGAATCGATCGGCGACGTGCGCCGCATCTGCTGCGAGCTGCGTCCGGCCCTGCTCGATCGGCTCGGCCTGGCCGCTTCGCTCGACGCGCTATGCAAACGTGTCGAAGAGGGCGCGGGACATCTCGCCGTGCGCTTCGATTGCAGCCTCGAGGACGAGGAAGTCCCCGACAACCTGAAGGCCGACATCTTCCGGATCACGCAAGAGGCCATGAACAACGCCGTCAGGCATGGCGCGGCCACCGAAATCCGTTTGGGCTTGCGCCGTATCGAGGCCGGCATCCTGCTGACGATCCAGGACAACGGCATCGGCTTTGACACACAGCCCCTGTTTGCCGATCCGGTGTCGCAATCCGGCCTCGGTCTCATCGGCATGCAGCAGCGCGTCGAGTTGAACGGCGGCAGCTTCTTTATCCAGTCGAGCGTGGGCGACGGCACCCTGGTCTCGGCGCTGTGGCGCTCCTGAGAACGGGCAACCGCCCATGGCCGCGCCCGCCCGCGACCTGACTTGCGGCGGGGCCGCTCAGGTCGTCCCAGGGTCAGACGGCACCGGATCGGGAGCGGCCTCGCCGTGCTGCCGACCCTGCATCTGCAGTGGCGCGATCAGCCCCAGGTCGATGGCAGCGAGCACCAGCCCCGTCACATTGCAGACGCCGAGCTTTTCCATCAGGTGCGCGCGGTATTTCTCGATCGTCTTCGGACTGAGATTCAGGTACAGCCCGACCTGGCGGTTGGTCCGGCCTTCCGCGACGAGCTGCAACACGCTGCGCTCGCGCGCGGACAGTGTCTCCCACGCGCTCTTGGGCGCCGGCGCATCATGTCCATTCACAAACGACTGGACCACGTTGCCATAGACATCGGCACTCAAGTGTCGCTTGCCCAGCATGACCACGTGCAACGCCGTCACCAGCTCTTCGAACGACGCATCTTTCAGGACATAGCCGTCGACACCCACGCGCAGCGCTTCCCGCACATACTCTTCCGCCTTGTACACGGTCAGCACGACCACGCGAATCTGCGGCAAACGGCGCTTGATCGTCGCAACCATGTCGATGCCGTTCATGCCGGGCATCGACAGATCGGTCAGCACCAGATCCGGGATCAGCGAGATGGCCAACTGGCACGCTTCCCTGCCGTCCTTGGCCTCGCCGACGACTTCGTATTCCCCCAAGGCAGACAACATGGAGCGCAGACCACACCTGAGCAAATGATGGTCCTCCGCGATCAGCAAGCGATGTACGGTGCTCACGGCGACTCCTCCTCGGTTCGGCCGCTTGGGCACACGGCCGACTGAACTGTGCTTGTTATCCCAATCACTTCGCAGGCATGCCCGCGGCTGGATTTCTTATGTTTTCAATTCGTTCACTTCGGTAACAAACGTGCATCAGACCTCACGCAAGCCCAAGCAAGGAATACGCCATGCAATGCGCCATGCGATCCATGCCCAAAGGCAGCGAGGCGCTTGCGTGCCGCCGAGCACATCGCATCAAGGGAATGGTTTCACGGGCGCAACAACCTGCCCCTCCAAATGCCCCGGCAACTGCGCGACGCACGACTCCAAGCGAAGGCCGCCGGAACCACGCAAAGCCCAACAGAACGCGGCTGAACGGCACGCGGAGTCCCTACGACAAGGGCCGGCAACGCACCGCGCGAACCCTGAAACAATCTGTAATAAAGATGAAGGAAATCCAAACCCCGTTCCGCCCGCCCGCCATGTCATGAAGCCGGGCCGCATGCCATGCCATGCCATGCCAAAGGATTGCACTCAGGACGAAAACGTTAAATCCGCCCTGCAATGCGGGGATTGGAAAAGTTTCAGCATTGGCAAATGACCCCGTGATCGGGCTGCCTGGATCCCCGGGCCGCACACACGGAACGTGCGCGCGCTGGCTCGGTGTTAGCGCCGATGTAAAACTGACCCACCCGCCGAAGTAAACCTGCCCCACCTGGGAGAGGAAGGCGGCTTTTGCCGCCGATGCTGACTCAGGAGCAAGTAGTGGAAATCAAGGTATTGGCAAGACGGGGTACGGCGGTACGGGAGATAGCGCGGCAAACGGGTCTGTCGCGCAACACGGTGCGGCGCTATCTGCGCGACGGGCAGGCCGGCCGTTACAAGCAGCGCGAGCCGCGCCCGACGAAGCTCGACCCGTTCAAGGACTATCTGCTCGAACGTGTCGCCGCCGCGCGGCCGCACTGGATTCCGGCGACGGTGCTACTGCGGGAACTGCAGGACGCCGGCTATGAAGGTGGCATCAGCCAGCTCAAGGCATTCCTGGCGCCGCATAAACGTGTGGCAATCGAGCCGGTGGTGCGCTTCGAGACCCCTCCGGGCAAGCAGATGCAGGCCGACTTCACCGTCATCCGCCGTGGCCGCGCGCCACTGCTGGCGCTGGTGGCGACGCTGGGGTACAGCCGGGCGAGTTTCGTGCGCTTCACCGCCGGCGAGGACGCCACAACGTTGTGCGAGTGCCTGCGCGAGGCGTTCGCCTACTTCGGCGGCACGCCCGAGCAGGTGCTGTTCGATAACGCGAAGTCCGTGGTTGTTGCCTTCCCGGTAGCCAATGCGTTGCTCAACCTGATGCGCCGCCACATTGCCAGTACGACGTAACAGGTGAAAAAGCAGCCGCACCTGGGCATCCAAATTGAAGCGGTTGTCGATCGCCCGTAGCGGGTCAGCCTGCGACTGTGCCGCAGGAACACCGACACGAGATGCGATCTCCTGTGCCAAAGCCTCACCCAGCAAGCGCAGCTTCACGACGCAACTGGGAGGATCAAAAGGGAAAAGACGTTCGGCTGTGGCACCCAGGTCCGCCAGAAGCGGCGAGTGCTCTGAAAGGAAGCTGAAGTTGCTCGACTCGCGCATCGCGATCCGCCCAAATTTGTTGTTGTGCTTTTGTTCACGGAGGAAGCCCCGCCTCGTACGGAACGCCTCCGCAGCTAGTTCATCGTCTACTCGCTAGTCGTTGTGCCTGCCAAGGCGTCCAGCCGATTCAGGGCGTCCGTGAGTGCCTCTTCCACATCTTCAAAAGTGGCACTTGGACAAAGAACCTGCGGGAACAGGTCTTGGAATACAAGCCAGCAGAAAAGAAGGAAGTAGTCGCGATAGCGCTCGTCCTTGAAATCGAGCGACTTAATGAAGTGGGCGGTGCGGTGGTGCAGCGGCAAACGATCTTGGGACCGCAATGCGCTACACGGCTCCCGATTGGCATAGAAGGACGCAAGCACCACGGCAAGAATGGCCCAACTTTGGGCAGATTTTTGCTCGTCGTCGAGGCCTTGTTCAACTAGTTGGTCTAACGCAAATATGTCCGCGTCCTTTTCTAGTTGGGCCTTTAAAGCACCACCGTCATCGGCTTCATCAACGAGCAAGAGATGCCCATAGATGGCGTGCGCACGCTCATGACTCAAAAGAAACGTCGTCGCCAACTGGAAAATAAGGTTCGCCTTCTCACCAAAATACCGCTCTGCTTCATTCGCATAGTCCTTTGGCGAAGGCAGGTGCTCCGGCCATCGAGTGTAGCCATGGGCCAAAGATCGAGCCCAACTATGCAACTCAGTCGCGCGCTGCACCAGATCCTCCGGAACTGGTCCGGTAGGCAGCTCAGTGCCAGGCATTTGCGGTCGCTGGACACCCTCTTCATACATCACCATCCATCCGTAGATGAATGCCCACAAGAGTTCGAGAAAGGAAACCTGAAGATGAATCTCCGGAGGCCCTCCTTTGCAGGCCTTGATAAACGGGCCTCTTGGAGGCAGCGCGTCCATCTGGAGCGCGATTTCGCGTGACAGAAGTCCCTTGTTAACCTCGCGCTGCAATTGTTGTGGGGCACGATCGGAGAGATTCTCCCATTGCCAGAGTACGTTACCCTGCAAAGCTAGAACAGGGGAGTTCTCAAGACCATTTGCAGCCATGTCTGCACGCTCCAGGGACGATAATTTTATTATCCCATGCGATCAACACGGCCTCGCTGACCATATCATACGCTGCGGCCTGATCACCGTTATCCGCTCCGGATTAACAACGCATCGAGAGTCGCATTTGCTCGCACGAACCACTCCGTTACGCAACATCCAAAGTGGGCACGCAACATTGGGCGCCAGCGTCAGGAGGTACGAACCTACGTCGAGGGACACCGTCGGCAATGGGGGTAGAGAGAGGGGTAGGCGCAGCGCAAAAAGAAAAAGCCCTTGAAAATCAAGGGCTTTTTCTGTACTGCTGGCGGAGAGGGTGGGATTCGAACCCACGGTACCGTCGCCGGTACGCCTGATTTCGAGTCAGGTACATTCGACCACTCTGCCACCTCTCCTGGTAACTGGGTCGCCGTATCGCGAAACCGCGACTATAGCAGACTTCTGCGCCCAGATTCAAGAGGGCGATGCAATCTTTCTCAGGCCGCCGGTTTCAGCACGTCCTGGCCGCCCAGGTACGGGCGCAGCGCCGCCGGCACCGTCACCGAGCCGTCCGCGTTCTGGTAGTTCTCCAGCACGGCCACCAGCGTACGGCCCACGGCGAGGCCGGAGCCGTTGAGCGTATGCAGCAGTTCCGGCTTGCCCTGCGCGTTGCGGAAGCGGGCCTGCATGCGGCGCGCCTGGAAATCGCCCATGTTGGAGCACGAGCTGATTTCGCGATAGGTGTTCTGCGCCGGGATCCACACCTCGATGTCGTACGTCTTGGTGCTGCCGAAGCCCATGTCGCCAGTGCACAGCACGACGGTGCGGAACGGCAGCTCCAGCTTGCGCAGGATGTTCTCCGCGTGGTGCGTCATGGTGTCCAGCGCCTCGAACGACGTGTCCGGATGCACGATCTGCACCATCTCGACCTTGTCGAACTGGTGCTGGCGGATCATGCCGCGCGTGTCCTTGCCATACGAGCCCGCTTCCGAGCGGAAGCACGGCGAATGCGCGGCGAACTTCATCGGCAACGCATCGCCCGAGACGATCTCGTCACGCACGAGGTTGGTCAGCGGCACCTCGGCGGTCGGGATCAGGTAGAAGTTCTCGACGCGCTCGCCGGCCTCGCCTTCGGCGGCCTGCCCCATCTTGCGCGGCACGCGGAACAGGTCTTCCTCGAACTTCGGCAGTTGGCCGGTGCCGCGCATCGACGCGGCATTGACGATGTAGGGCACGTAGGTTTCGGTGTAGCCGTGCTCCTGCGTGTGGGTGTCGAGCATGAACTGCGCGAGCGCGCGATGCAGGCGCGCCACCGGGCCCTTGAGCACCGCGAAGCGCGAGCCGCTCAGCTTGGCCGCCACGTCGAAATCCAGCCCCAGTCCGGCGCCCAGGTCGACGTGGTCCTTGACGGGGAAATCGAACGCGCGCGGCGTGCCTTCGCGGCGCACCTCGACGTTCTGGGTTTCGTCCTTGCCGGCCGGCACGCTTTCGTGCGGCACGTTCGGCATCGACAGCAGCAGGTCCTGCAGCCGGGTCTGCACCTCGTCGAGCTGCGCGGCCGAGGCCTTGAGCTCGTCGCCGATGCCGGAGACTTCCGCCATCACCGCCGAGGCATCCTCGCCCTTGCCCTTGAGCATGCCGATCTGCTTGGACAGGCTGTTGCGGCGCGCCTGCAGTTCTTCGGTGCGGGTCTGGATGGCCTTGCGTTCCGCTTCGAGCGCGGCGAAGCCGGCCACGTCGAGTT
The DNA here is from genome assembly GCF_002251695.1 of Ralstonia solanacearum K60. Lineage (NCBI taxonomy): Bacteria > Pseudomonadati > Pseudomonadota > Betaproteobacteria > Burkholderiales > Burkholderiaceae > Ralstonia > Ralstonia solanacearum. Next base: position 3,123,398 of record NZ_NCTK01000001.1, on the reverse strand, counting down.
CGTAACCGCGGTCGTTCAGGCGCGCGGCGACGGCGTCGATGTCTTTGCGGAGCAGTTGGATGTCGAGCATGGTGAGGAGGAAAACCGAGGAGTGCGAACGATCGAAAGGGCCGATTTTATCGCACCGGCCCCCGCCTCAGTCGTCGCGGGAGGATTTGTTCTTCTGCTGCGCCAACCACTGGGCGTCCAGCTCGCGCAGGTGCCGCAGCTTGTCGCCGATCTTGCCTTCCAGGCCGCGCGGCACCGGCGCGTACCAGCCCTGTGCCGGCAGGTCGTCCGGAAAGTAGGTCTCGCCGGCGGCGTAGGCTTCGGGCTCGTCGTGGGCGTAGCGGTAGGCGTGACCGTAGCCGAGCTCTTTCATCAGCCGGGTCGGCGCGTTGCGCAGGTGAACCGGCACGGGGCGCGACTTGTCTTGGCCGACGAAGGCACGCGCCGCGTTATAGGCGTTGTAGCCGGCATTGGACTTGGGTGCGATGGCCAGGTAGATCAGCGCCTGCGCCAGCGCCAGTTCGCCCTCCGGCGAGCCCAGGCGCTCGTAGGTCTCGGCGGCATCCAGCGTGATGCGCGCGGCGCGCGGATCGGCCAGGCCGATGTCTTCCCAGGCCATGCGGACGATGCGGCGCGCCAGGTAGCGCGGGTCGGCGCCGCCGTCGAGCATGCGGCAGAACCAGTACAGCGCCGCGTCCGGATCGGAGCCGCGCACCGACTTGTGCAACGCGCTGATCTGGTCGTAGAAGGCATCGCCGCCCTTGTCGAAGCGGCGCAGGTTCTCCGACAGCGCGGAGGCCAGCAGCGCTTCATCGACGGTCGGCACGGTGTCGCCTTCGGCCTGCGCACGCGCGGCGCGGGTGACGATCTCGAGGTTGTTCAGCAGCTTGCGGCCATCGCCATCGGCAGAGGCGACCACGGCGTCGAGCGCGGCGGGCGCCCACTCCAGGCCGCCCAGCTCCTGCCGCGCCCGCTCGGCCAGTTGCTTGAGCTCGTCGTCCGACAGGCTCTTGAGCACATACACCGCCGCCCGCGACAGCAGCGCGCCGTTCACCTCGAACGACGGGTTCTCGGTGGTCGCGCCGATGAAGGTGAACAGGCCGCTTTCCACGTGCGGCAGGAAGGCGTCCTGCTGGCTCTTGTTGAAGCGGTGCACCTCGTCGACGAACACCAGCGTGCGGCGACCGTGCGCGCGAAACTGCTCGGCCCGCTCCACCGCCTCGCGGATGTCCTTGACCCCCGACAGCACGGCCGACAGCGCAATGAATTCCGCATCGAACGCATCGGCCATCAGCCGCGCCAGCGTGGTCTTGCCCACGCCCGGCGGCCCCCACAGGATCATCGAATGCGGCTCGCCCGAAGCGAACGCCACGCGCAGCGGCTTGCCCGGCCCCAGCAGGTGCCGCTGGCCGATGACCTCGTCGACGGAATGCGGGCGGAGGCGCTCGGCCAGCGGCATGTGGGCGGGCGCGTCCGGAAAGAGAGAAGCGTTCATGCGGGGATTGTCGCAGAAACCGCGACCCGGCCCCCGCCGGGCCGGTCAGGCAAAAGGCAGGGGACGTCAGTTCGCCGCGCGCCGCACCAGGCCCATGAATTCGCTGGCCGGCAACGGCCCGTGGCACGACTGCGAGCCATCGGCCGAACGCAGCAGCAGCCAGACGCTCTCGCTGGCCCGCGGCTGGATCACGAACGGCTGGCGGGCGGCTGCCTCCGGCAGGCGCGCATCGGCCGGCGCCGGGATCGGCACGACCTGGCTGGCATGGCCCGTCACCAGCGCGTTGCACTCCCCGGCCGACAACTGGGTGGCGCGCAGGAAATCCTTGTTGACCAGCGCCTCGGCCAGCACCGTATCGGGCGCGGTCAGGAACGAGTCGACATCAAAGCGGGAAGCGCCTGTCGAAGCGCATCCCGTGAACGCCACCGCCGTCGCGGCAACAGCTATGGCAATCGCCCGGTGCAGTGGCGTGGAAGTCGAAAAACGCATGGTCGGTCTCCCTGTGGAAAACCGGCCCGGTCGCGTTACTGCTTGATGACGTCGGCCCCCTTGGGCGGCACGAAGCGGAACGCGCTGGCCGGCAGTTGCGGATTCTTCTGGAGATGCGAGAACGTCAGCAGCGTGGTGTTGCCGAAGGCATCGCGCAACTCCATGCCCTCCAGTTCGCCCGCGCGGAAGCCGATGGCGACGCGCTCGAACTGGGTGTCTTTGGCCTTGGGGGTCAGTTCGACCCAGTCGATGCCGTCCTTGGTGCCGCCTTCCTTGAGCGAGAAGTTCTTCGCCAGGTCGTTGCTGCCGAACAGGATTGCCGCCGGGCTGGAGCCGAGCGAGGCATCGAGCTTGCGCTCCGTGACCTGGCTCAGGTCCTTGTCGTAGATGTAGAGCGTCTGGCCGTCGGCCGAGAGCTGCTGCTCATAAGGCTTCAGGTAGCGCCAGACGAAGCGGCCGGGGCGCGAGAAGATGAAATCGCCGCTGGAGGCGCCGGCCACGCGCAGCGGGCTGCCATTGGCACCGCCCTTCACCTGCCGCTGGACGAACTCGCCGCGCGCGGTGGTGACGTTGTTGACGAAGGCATTGAGCTGCTCGATCGCGCCGGCCTGGGCGCCGGCCGACCACGCGGCCAGCGACACCAGTCCGGCAGCCATCAGGTGACGTGCTTTCAACACAAACATAGGAATCCCGGTTCGGGGTCAATCTTGTTGTTAGTGGCAAACCATGCCGGAACATTCCCGCGGCGCGGTAACCGGACGTAACGGGTAACGGCAGCGGACAACGGACAACGGAGCAACGCAGGCACCGCAGCGTGGCGTCACTCCTCCTCGACGACGTTGCCGTTGCGGTTGGGCGCGAGGATCTCGCGGTTGCCGTTGCCCGACATCGCCGACACCAGCCCCGCCTTCTCCATGTCTTCCAGCAGGCGCGCGGCGCGGTTGTAGCCGATGCGCAGATGGCGCTGCACCAGCGAGATCGACGCACGGCGGTTCTTCAGCACCACGTCGACCGCCTGGTCGTACAGCGGATCGGCCTCGCCGGCACCGCCTCCGGCAAGGCCCGCACCGCCGCCGAAGCCATCGCCGCCGCCTTCGCCATCGGCCGTGCCGCCCTCGAGGATGCCCTCGATGTAGTTCGGCTCGCCCTGCGACTTGAGGTTCTCCACCACGCGGTGGACTTCATCGTCCGACACGAAGGCGCCATGCACGCGCACCGGCAGGCCGGTGCCCGGCGCCAGGTACAGCATGTCGCCCATGCCCAGCAGCGCCTCGGCGCCCTGCTGGTCGAGAATGGTGCGCGAGTCGATCTTGCTGCTCACCTGGAAGGCGATCCGCGTCGGCACGTTGGCCTTGATCAGGCCGGTGATCACATCCACCGACGGACGCTGCGTCGCCAGCACCAGGTGGATGCCGGCCGCGCGCGCCTTCTGCGCGATCCGCGCGATCAGCTCTTCGACCTTCTTGCCGACCACCATCATCAGGTCGGCCAGCTCGTCGATGACGATGACGATCATCGGCAGCTTGTCGAGCGGCTCGGGTGCATCGGGCGTCAGGCTGAACGGGTTGGGGATCTTCTCCTCGCGCGCGGCGGCCTCTTCGATCTTCTTGTTGAAGCCGGCCAGGTTGCGCACGCCCATCTTGCTCATCAGCTTGTAGCGGCGCTCCATCTCGCCCACCGCCCAGCTCAGGGCGTGGCCGGCCTGGCGCATGTCGGTCACCACCGGGCACAGCAGGTGCGGGATGCCTTCGTAGATGCTCAGTTCCAGCATCTTCGGGTCGATCAGGATCAGGCGCACCGCATCAGCCTTGGCCTTGTAAAGCAGCGACAGGATCATCGCGTTGATGCCGACCGATTTGCCGGAGCCGGTGGTGCCGGCCACCATGCAGTGCGGCATCTTGGCCAGGTCCGCCACCACCGGCTTGCCGGCGATGTCCTTGCCCAGCGCCATGGTCAGCTGCGATGCGCTCTCGTTGTAGACCTGCGAGCCGAGGATTTCCGACAGGCGCACCGACTGGCGCTTCGGGTTCGGCAGCTCCAGGCCCATGAAATTCTTGCCGGGGATCGTCTCCACCACGCGGATGGAGACCAGCGACAGCGAACGCGCCAAGTCTTTCGCCAGGTTGACGATCTGGCTGCCCTTCACGCCCGTGGCCGGCTCGATCTCATAGCGCGTGATGACCGGGCCCGGGTAGGCCGCCACCACCTGCACTTCCACGCCGAAGTCCTTGAGCTTCTTTTCGATCAGGCGCGAGGTGAACTCCAGCGTCTCGGCGCTCACGGTTTCCTGCACGGGCGGGATCGGATCAAGCAACGCCAGCGGCGGCAGATCGGAATCCTGGATATCGACGAACAGCGGCTGCTGCTTCTCGCGCTCCACGCGCTCGCTCTTGACGACGGCCGTGGGGCGCACGATCTGCACCGGCGGCGCTTCCTCGATGCGCACGCGGCGGGTTTCGACCACCTCCTCGCGCTCGACCTTGGCCGCCTCGCCGATAGCGCGGTCCTGCTTGTTCTCGCGGCGGGTCTTGAAGCCGACGAACAGCATCTCGACGCCCGCGCCGATCTGCTCGGCCAGGTTCAGCCAGGAGAAATGGAAGAACAGCGACAGGCCCACCGTGAACATCAGCAGCAGCAGCAGCGTGCCGCCGGTGAAGCCCAGCGCATGCTGCAGCGATCCGCCGATCAGGTCGCCCAGCACGCCGCCCGGCGCGCGCGGCAGCTTCATGTGCAGCGTATGCATACGGATCGCTTCGAGGCCCATGCTGGCGGCCAGGATCAGCGCGAAACCGATCCAGGTGACGCCGGCGTCCACGCGTGGCGTGGCCGAGGTGGCGCGATGCGGCGGCAGGCGCTCGTCGGACATCAGTTCGCGCCAGCCGCGCCAGACGCGGCGCACCAGCAGCAGCGCCCACCAGTAGGCCGAGGCGCCGAACACGAACAGCAGCACGTCGGCGAACCAGGCGCCGACGCGCCCGCCCAGGTTGCGCACGTCGTCGACCTGGTTGGCGTGCGACCAGCCGGGATCGGCCTTGTTGTAGGACAGCAGAATGGTCAGGAAGGCGATGGTCACCGCCAGCAACAGAAACCAGCGGACCTCGCCCAGCAGCCGGCCGATGCGGGACGGCAGCGCAGCGGGATCGGTTCGGGTCGTCGGAGTGGTGGAAGCTCGAGCCATGCGGGAAACGGGTGCGCCGCACGGCACGGACGCCGTTCGGCTTGGGACTGCGCGAAGACAACGGACTGATTGTAACGCGCCACCGTGGCGCTATTGCCGCGATTGGAAATTGCAACCGGCCGGAATTCGGGGGCCACTTTATAATGGCGCCCTCACCCTCACCTACCCGGCACGGCGGTCACTCAACCGACCCATCCGCCGCGCACATTGAACGCATCATGGCAAAACACGCAAAAGTGCTGATCCTCGGCTCCGGCCCCGCCGGCTACACGGCCGCCATCTACGCCGCCCGGGCCAACCTGAACCCGATGCTGATCACCGGCCTGGCGCAGGGCGGCCAGTTGATGACCACCACCGACGTGGAAAACTGGCCCGCCGACAAGGAAGGCCTGCAGGGCCCCGAGCTGATGCAGCGCTTCCTGGAGCACGCCGAGCGTTTCAGCACCGAAGTGGTGTTCGACCACATCCACACCGCGCAACTGGCCGAGAAGCCCATCCGCCTGGTGGGGGATTCCGGCGAGTACACCTGCGACGCACTGATCATCTCCACCGGCGCCTCGGCGCAATACCTGGGGCTGCCGTCGGAAGAGGCCTTCTCGGGCCGCGGCGTGTCCGCCTGCGCCACCTGCGACGGCTTCTTCTACAAGGGGCAGGAAGTGGCCGTGGTGGGCGGCGGCAACACCGCCGTCGAAGAAGCGCTGTACCTGGCCAACATCGCCACCAAGGTGACGTTGATCCACCGCCGCGACAAGTTCCGCGCCGAGCCCATCCTGGTCGACCGCCTGCTCGAGCAGCAGAAGAAGGGCAAGATCGAGATCAAGTACAACACCGTGCTCGACGAAGTGCTCGGCGACGACTCCGGCGTGACCGGCGTGCGCCTGCGCGGTGTGAACGGCAACCACATCGGCGGCAACCCGGACGGCACGGAAGAACTCAAGCTGGCCGGCGTCTTCATCGCCATCGGCCACAAGCCGAACACCGACCTGTTCAAGGGCCAGCTGGACATGAACGAGACCGGCTACCTCCGCACGCAGAGCGGCCTGACCGGCAACGCCACGGCCACCAACATCCCGGGCGTGTTCGCCGCCGGCGACGTGCAGGACCACATCTATCGCCAGGCCATCACCAGCGCCGGCACGGGCTGCATGGCCGCGCTGGACGCCCAGCGCTACCTGGAAAACCTGGAATAAGCGCAACAGGCGCCGCCGCCCAGGCAACGGCCGATGGCACACCCATCGGCCGTTTTGCCATGGGTGCCCGGCGCGCGGGCATTCGTATAATCGACACACGCTCCACCCGATCTGCCCTGCCGCCATGAAACGCGCCCATCCCCCCGCCTCCAAGCTCGGCCTGACCGATCTGGCCGCCCTGCGCAAACAGATCAAGCAAGAGACCGAGCAGCGCGAGGCCGAACGCCAGCGTGCCGAAGCCGCCGCGCGCCAGGCCGAAGCGGAAGCCAACCTGTTCCGCGCCAGCATCGGCGAGGTCAGCGCGCTGCGCCAGAACAAGCGCGTCGAACACCCGCGCAATCCGCCCGCCCCCGACCCCGTGCATTCCCGCGCGGAAGAGCAGACCGTGCTGCGCGACTCGCTGTCCGACGAATTCGACATCGACAACCTGCTCGAGACCGACGACACCCTCTCCTACCGCCGTCCCGGCATCGGCGACGATGTGCTCAAAAAACTGCGCCGCGGCGAGTGGGCCACGCAGGACGAAATCGACCTGCACGGCCTGCGCCGCGACGAAGCCCGCGAGGCGCTGGCCGCCTTCCTGCGCCGCGCCGTGCAGCGCGGCATCCGCTGCGTGCGCGTGGTCCACGGCAAGGGCCTGGGCTCGCCCGACAAGGCGCCCGTGCTCAAGGGCAAGGTGCGTTCGTGGCTGGTGCAGAAAGAGGAAGTGATCGCCTTCGTCGAACCGCGCAGCACCGCCGGTGGCGCGGGCGCAGTGCTGGTGCTGCTGCGTCAGCCGCACGGGTCCTGACGCTTCGTTCATCCCATCCTCCGCACCTGCCCGCCCCCGCAACGATGCACGAAAGCCGCCTGCTGCTGGTGATGCACTGGATGGAGATCCTCGCGGTCTTCTCGTTCGCCGTCTCGGGCCTGGCCGAGGCGCGGCGCCATCGGCTCGATGCCGTGGGCGCCTTCATCGTCGCATTCCTCACAGCGTTCGGCGGCGGCACGCTGCGCGATCTGCTGCTCGACCGCCGGCCGTTCTATTGGGTCGAGCACGAGCACTACCTGCTGACGCTGTTCGTGATGAGCCTGTTCGCCAACCGGGTGATCCGGCTGGTCAGCCAGTTGGTGTCGGACCGCGTGCTGGTCGTGGCCGATGCCATCGGCCTGGGGCTGTTCGGGGTGCTCGGCACGCAGCTGGCGCTGGATGCCGGCGTGCCGGTGTTCGTGTCGGTGATGATGGGCGTGATCACGGCCGCGTTCGGCGGCCTGCTGCGCGACGTGGTGTGCAACGAAGTCCCGATGCTGCTGCGGGACAACCGCCCGTACGCAACCTGCGTCTTCCTCGGGTGCTTCTTCTACGTGGGGCTGACCCACACCAGCCTGCTGCCGAGCGTGGCCGTGGTGGTCGCCACGCAGGCGATCGTGGTGGGACGGCTGGCAACGCTGCGCTGGAACATCACCCTGCCGCGCTGACCGGCGCGGGCACGTCGGCCGCGGGGGTGCGGCCGGGTCAGACCGCGGCTTCGTTGGTCTCGCCGGTGCGGATGCGGATGACCTGCTCCACCGCCGTCACGAAGATCTTGCCGTCGCCGATCTTGCCGGTCTTGGCCGCCTTGACGATGGTGTCGAGCACCTGGTCGACCTGGCCGTCGGCCACCACCACCTCGATCTTGATCTTCGGCAGGAAGTCGACCACGTATTCGGCGCCGCGGTAGAGCTCGGTATGCCCCTTCTGGCGGCCGAAGCCCTTGACCTCGGTGACGGTCAGGCCGGTCACCCCCACGTCGGCGAGCGACTCGCGCACCTCGTCCAGTTTGAAGGGCTTGATGATAGCGGTGATCTGTTTCATGGCGTGTCTCGCTGACTAGTTTGTAAGGTACTCAAGCGTCCAATAATACTGGAGACGGGTGATGCGTACATCCGTGGCAATGCCGTCGACCGCCTCCAACAGGGCCCGATCGTCTGGGAAATTCTTCAAAACGTCGTGCTGGCTGCCGTCGTCGAGCGGGCGTCGCTGCCAAGTGTTGCCGTGGTCGTCCGCATGCGCGATCGGCGTGCTGGAGCCGGGCACGTACCGGTTATCGAACCACAGCACGCGCACGCCGGGACCGAGCACGCCATGCAGCCGCGCCAGGTGCATGCGCAGATCCTGCCGCGGCACATGCGACCACCAGCCGCCGGCCGTCATCACGTCGAACGCGCCGGGCGCGAACGGCAGCGCATCGTTGTCGGCCCGCACGAACGACGCGGCCGCCAACCCTTTGCCGCGCGCGATGCGCAGCACCGTGTCGTTGAAATCCGCGCCGATGATGCTGCCCGCCTGCGCCATCTCGGCCGTCCAGTAGCCGGTGCCGCACGCAAGGTCCAGCACCCGCGCGCCCCGCGTGAGTTCGCGCACGCGCGCCTTCAGCCACGCCAGATCGGCCTGCCGTTCCGGCTTCGCATAGATGCGCTCGTATTCGGGGGCGCGCCTGGCGTAGTAGTCGAGCATGGCGTCGGGGGCGGGCTTACTCTTTGAAACGCGAGGTGATGGGATACCGCCAGTCCCGGCCGAACGCCCGCTGCGTCACGCGGATGCCCACCGGCGCCTGGCGGCGCTTGTATTCGTTGATCTTGAGAAGCCGCACGATCTTCTGTACATCGGCCTCGGCAAACCCCGCGGCGATGATGTCGGCCACCGGCTGGTTCTGTTCCATGTAGCGCTGCACGATGGCGTCGAGCGCGGCGTAGTCGGGCAGGCTGTCCTGGTCGGTCTGGTTCTCGCGCAGCTCGGCCGACGGTGCGCGCGTCAGGATGCGCTCGGGGATCACCTCGGACAGCGCGTTGCGATAGCGGCACAGCCGGTAGACCAGCGTCTTGAAGATGTCCTTGATGACTGCGAAGCCGCCCGCCATGTCGCCGTACAGCGTGCAGTAGCCGACCGCCATCTCGCTCTTGTTGCCGGTGGTCAGCACGATGCGGCCGGACTTGTTGGACAGCGCCATCAGCAGCGTGCCGCGGATGCGCGCCTGGATGTTCTCTTCGGTGGCGTCTTCGGGCAGGTTGCGGAATTCGTCCGCCAGCGCCCCCCGGAACGCGTCGAACATCGGCATGATCGGGATCTCGTCGTACCGCACGCCCAGGCGGACCGCCATATCGCGCGCGTCGACCCACGAGATGTCGGCCGTGTAGCGCGACGGCATCATCACCGCGCGCACGCGGTCGGCGCCCAGCGCATCGACCGCGATCGCCAGCACCAGCGCCGAATCGACACCGCCCGACAACCCGATGATCGCCCCCGGAAAGCCATTCTTGCCGATGTAATCGCGCACGCCCAGCTTGAGCGCCTCGTACACCTGCGCCTCCAGCGTCGCCTCCTGCGCGATCTCGCCGGGCTGCGGCCTGGCCCCGTCGAAGCGCACGTAGCCCACGCCTTGGGCAAACTGCGCCATCCGCGCCACCGGCTTGCCGTGGGCGTCCAGCACGAAGGAGCCGCCGTCGAACACCAGTTCGTCCTGTCCGCCGACCAGGTTCACGTAGACATGCGGCAGGCCCGACTCCTTCACCCGCGCGCCGATGATCTGCTCGCGCAGGTCTTCCTTGTCCAGGTGATACGGCGACGCATTTGGGATCAGCACGACCTCCGCGCCCGCCGTCTTGGCCCAGGCCGTGGCCTGCGGATACCACGCATCCTCGCAGATGATCACGCCGAAGCGCGTGCCCTCCACCTCGAACACGAAGGGCTCGCAGCCGGCCTGGAAGTAGCGCTTCTCGTCGAAGACCTCGTTGTTGGGCAGCTCGAGCTTGTGGTACTGGCCGAGCGTGCGGCCATCGACCGCCACCGTGGCGGTGTTGGTCGGCTTGGGCAGCGCGCTGCCCGGTGCCGGCGCCTCGAACGACAGCTGCGGATGGCCGATCAGCACATGCAGGCCCGGAAACGCGGCCAGCTCGGCCACCAGCGCATCCAGCGCGCGCGACGTGGCGTCCAGGAAGGCTGGGCGCAGCAGCAGGTCTTCGGGCGGATAACCGGTCAGCGACAGTTCGGGCGTGACGAGAATGCGCGCACCAGCCTGATGCGCCTCGCGGGCCGCCGCGACGATGCGGGCGGCATTGCCGGCGAGATCGCCGACGGTGCAGTTGATCTGGGCGAGAGCGACGAGAACGGTCATTGGGGGCGATGTCGGAGGCGAGCACGGCGTCCCGGGCAGGAATTAGAATCGGCGGGATGACCTCCCGCCCTCTCGCTCCCGAGCCCGAAACCCGCGCCGGATCGCGGCATTATCGCACGCGGCTGGTGACCGATCTGCGCGAGATCGGACGCGCCGTGTGGGACGATCTGCTCGCACGGCAACCCGGCGCCACGCCGTTCCTGCGCTTCGATTTCCTGCACGCACTGCACGCCAGCGGCAGCGCCTCGCCCGAGACCGGCTGGTCCCCCCAGTACCTGACGCTGTGGGAAAACACCCCGGGAGACACCAGGGAGGCGGTTCTGGCCGCGGCCATGCCGCTCTATGTGAAGGGCCACTCGTACGGCGAATACGTGTTCGACTGGGCGTGGGCCAATGCGTATGCGCAGCACGGGCTGGAGTACTACCCGAAGTGGCTGTCCGCCGTGCCGTTCACGCCGGTGCAGGGCGCACGGCTGCTGGCCGGCGATGCGGCGAGCCGTGCCGCGCTGCTCGAAACCGCGCTGGCCATGGCACGGCAGAGCGGGCTGTCGTCGCTGCATGTGCTGTTCCCCACCCCCGATGAAGCCGGACTGATGCGCGATGCCGGCATGCTGCTGCGGCAAGGTGTGCAGTTCCACTGGTGCAATGCCGGTTTCTCCGGCTTCGATGACTTCCTGGCCGCACTGGAGCAGAAGAAGCGCAAGAACATCCGCGCCGAACGCCGCCGCGTGCACGACGCGGGCATCACCTTCCGCCGCGTGCCCGGCGCCTCGGCCACCGAGGCCGACTGGCGCTTCTTCCACCGCTGCTATCGGGCCACCTACCGCGAGCACCATTCGTCGCCCTATCTGAACCTCGACTACTTCCTGCAGATCGGCCGGGCAATGCCCGAGAACCTGCTGTTGGTGGTCGCCATGCGCGATGGCCACGACATCGCCAGCGCGCTGCTGGTGATCGATCCACGCCCCGAGGCCTCGGTGATGTACGGCCGCTACTGGGGCGCGATCGAGCACCACCCATGCCTGCACTTCGAGACGGCGTACTACCAGCCGCTGTCGTACTGCATCGAGCACGGCATCCGCACCTTCGAAGGCGGTGCCCAGGGGGAACACAAGATGGCCCGCGGCTTCGAGCCGGTGGCCACGCAGTCGGCGCACTGGCTGGCCCATCAGGCATTCGCGGATGCGGTCGGCCGTTTCCTGAACCACGAAACGGCCGGCATGGAAGCGTATCTGGACGAACTGACAGACCGTTCACCCTTTCGGCGACGATCTGGATGAGGCGGGAGAATTTGCCCGGGCAGCGATTGGCCCGGTCGGTGGAGAACCGCGACCGGGCCCGAGTCGGGCACGGCCGGAAATCACTATCGCGTCGCGGTCTTCGGCGGGGTGGCGCAGTACGTCGACACAGCGTCGGCATGGACGGCCACCGCACGCTCGCCTGCATGGGCAGCATCCGGCGGCCCCACCAGCAGCGCCCAGACCGTGAATGCAGCCATGGCCGCAGCGGACAGAACGGGGACAACCACAGTCTTGTTCAACATCGCAGTACCAAGGGTTGAAGTCAAACTTGACGGTGAGTCTAGAGCGCCCCTCCATAGCGAGCAATTGAGCTTTACTTACATCTCTGTGTAGCCCGGTTGCGCAAATTCATCATGCGCTTTCCAGCAAACAGGACATGAATAACATAATTCGCAGTCCGCTACCTGCAAAGCCAGCTTCCATAAGGGTCTGCGGGAAACGTCATCACCCTTTTCCATTGGAATTCAAACAAAACATCCCGGCAATCCGAGAGGAATGCCGGGATGATCGAGATGACACCGTACAACAAAAAAAGAAATTCGCTTACTTCTTATAGCTGGCGACGCCGTCGACGATTTCCTTGTGCGCTTCTTCGATGCCGCCCCAGCCTTCCACCTTGACCCACTTGCCGGGTTCCAGCGCCTTGTATTGCTCGAAGAAGTGCTTGATCTGATCGAGCAGGTTCTGGCCGATATCGGACAGGTCCGTCATGTGCGCGGTGGCCGGCGACAGCTTGTTGACCGGCACGGCGACCAGCTTGGCGTCCTGGCCCGACTCGTCGGTCATCTTCAGCATGCCCAGGGGGCGGCAACGCACCACGCAGCCGTGAACCAGCGGGAACGGCGTGACGACCAGCACGTCCACCGGGTCGCCGTCGCCGGCCAGCGTCTGCGGGATAAAGCCATAGTTGGCCGGGTAGCGCATGCCGGTGCCGACGAAACGGTCCACGTGCAGCAGGCCGGTTTCCTTGTCGGCTTCGTATTTGACCGGGTCGCTCTGCGCCGGGATCTCGATGATGACGTTGAAGTCGTTAGGGATGTCCTTGCCCGGCGAGACGTTGTTGAAGCTCATGGAAAGTGCTCCGGAATGCGTGAAATCAGCGGATTGAAAAAACGAATGTGTGAAAACTTTTCGCGGCCGGCATTATAGCCGGTGGCACCCGGCCGCCCGTGCGAGAATCAAACGTTCCCGATCCCCCCAGGAACCCCCAATGCACGCCCAGCACTTCATCGCCAACCGCCTGATGGCACCGGACTCCGGCCTGCGCATCAAGGTGTTCGATCCGTCCGACGGCCAGCCTTTTGCGGAGATCGCGCGCGGCAACGCCACCGACATCAACGTGGCCGTCCACGCGGCACGCCGCGCCTTCGACGGGGTGTGGGGCGGGCGGGCGCCGGCCGAGCGCGGCCGCCTGCTGATGCGCGTGGCGCTGCGCCTGGCCGACCACGAAGAAGCACTCGCCCTGCTGGAAGCGCGCGACACGGGCAAGCCGATGCGCCAGGCCCGCGCGGACGCCCGCGCCATCGCCCGCTACTTCGAGTTCTACGCCGGTGCCGCCGACAAGCTGCATGGCCAGACCATCCCGTACCCGTCCGACACCACGGTGCTGACCGTGCGCGAACCGCACGGCGTGACGGCACACATCATCCCGTGGAACTACCCGATGCAGATCTTCGGGCGCAGCGTGGGGGCCGCCCTGGCGGCGGGCAATGCCTGCGTGGTCAAGCCGGCCGAAGACGCGTGCCTGTCCATCCTGCGCGTGGCCGAGCTGGCGGCCGAGGCGGGCCTGCCGGACGGCGCGCTGAATGTCGTCACCGGCTATGGGCACGAGGCCGGCGCGGCGCTGGCCGCGCATCCGGGCATCAACCACGTGTCGTTCACGGGATCGTCGGAAACCGGCAAGCTGATCGTGCGCGCGGCGGCGGAAAACCATGTGCCGGTGACGCTGGAGCTCGGTGGGAAATCGCCGCAGATCCTGTTCGCCGATGCCGATCTGGATGCGGCGATTCCGGCGGTGGTGAGCGGCATCGTCCAGAACGCGGGGCAGACCTGCTCGGCGGGCAGCCGCGTGCTGATCGAGCGCGGGCTGTACGAGACCGTGCTCGACCGCCTGGCGAGCGTGTTCGAATCCATCAAGGTGGGCCCGTCGATGCTGGACCTGGACTGCGGCCCGCTGATCAACCCCAGGCAGCAGCAGCGCGTGTGGGACTTCGTGTCGGACGCGCAGCACGCCAACATCCCGGTGATGGCGCAGGGGCTGGTGGTGCCCGAGGCGCCCGAGACCGGCTACTACCAGGCCCCGATGCTGCTGCGCGATGTGCCGCCCGCCCACCGCCTCGCGCAGGAAGAGGTGTTCGGCCCGCTGCTGGCCGCCATGCCGTTCGACAGCGAGGCCGAGGCACTCGCACTGGCCAACGGCACACCCTATGGGCTGGTGGCGGGGGTCTGGACGCGCGACGGCGCACGCCAGTTGCGGCTGGCCCGCGCGCTGAAGGCGGGCCAGGTCTTCATCAACAACTACGGCGCGGGCGGCGGCGTGGAGCTGCCCTTCGGCGGCACCGGCCAGTCGGGCCACGGCCGCGAGAAAGGCTTCGAGGCACTCTACGGCTTCACCACCGTGAAAACCATCGCCATCCGCCACGGCTGAGGCCCCCCACCGCCCCTGGAGGAGACACCATGCGGCTTGCCGGCAAAATCGCCATCATTACCGGCGCAGGTTCGGGCTTCGGCGAAGGCATCGCCGCCACCTTTGCGCGCGAAGGCGCACGCGTCATCGTCAACGATCTCAGCACCGAGGCGGGCGAGCGCGTGGCCAGCGCGATCCGCGTGGCCGGCGGGAACGCGCATTTCGTCCATGCCGACGTGTCGGACGGCGAGGCCGTCGCCAACCTGCTCGCCGCCACGCTGGAGCGCTACGGCGATCTCGACATCGTCGTCAACAATGCCGGCACCACGCACCGCAACAAGCCGGTGCTGGAGATCACGGAGCAGGAGTTCGACCGCGTCTTCGCCGTCAACGTGAAGAGCCTGTACTGGACGGCACGCCACATGGTGCCGCACTTCCGCGCGCGCGGTGGCGGCGTGTTCGTCAATGTCGCGTCGACGGCGGGCATCCGGCCGCGGCCGGGGCTGGTCTGGTACAACGCCAGCAAGGGGGCCGTCATCACCGCCAGCAAGGCGATGGCGGCGGAGCTGGGGCCGGACCGCATCCGCGTCAACTGCGTCAACCCGGTGATGGGCGCGACCGGCCTGCTGGAGCAGTTCATGGGGATGCCCGATACGCCCGCGAACCGCGCGCGCTTTCTGGCGACCATTCCGATGGGGCGACTGTCCACACCGCAGGATGTCGCCAATGCCTGCCTGTACCTGGCCTCGGACGAGGCCGGGTTCATCACCGGCGCATGCCTGGAAGTCGACGGCGGACGCTGCGTATAAACCCTGTCGGCGGGCGGCTTGGCGCCGCCGCATGACAGGCGCAGAATGCGGTGGCGGTTCGATCGGGTCGGCGGGAAGCCGGCGGCGTGGACGCGCTGAAGGGACAGAACCGCAGCCGGCCCGCATCCGGAACAACACAGGAGCCCCGATGGCCACCACCACCCCACCGATCGGTCCGGGCGCCGCCACGCTGCCGCCCCAGTCCGCCAGCGGCTTCGAGGAAGCCACGTACCGCAAGGTCAGCTGGCGCCTGATCCCCTTCCTGCTGCTGTGCTACGTGGTCGCCTACCTGGACCGCGTCAACGTCGGCTTTGCCAAGCTGCAGATGCTCAGCGACCTCAGGTTCAGCGAGACCGTGTATGGGCTGGGCGCGGGCATCTTCTTCATCGGCTACTTCCTCTTCGAGGTGCCGAGCAATGTGATCCTGCATCGCGTGGGCGCGCGGATGTGGATCGCGCGGATCATGATCTCGTGGGGCATCGTCTCGGCGGCCATGATGTTCGTGACCACGCCGGCCATGTTCTATGCGATGCGCTTCCTGCTCGGCTTGGCCGAAGCGGGCTTCTTCCCGGGCATCATCCTGTACCTCACCTACTGGTATCCCGCCCACCGGCGCGGGCGCACCGTCACGTTCTTCATGACGGCCGTGGCCCTGTCGGGCGTGATCGGCGGGCCCATCTCGGGCTGGGCGCTCAAGACCTTCGCGGGTGTCTACGGCCTGGCCGGCTGGCAGTGGATGTTCGTCATCGAGGGCATCCCGTCAATCATCATCGGGCTGTGCGTGCTGGCCTACCTGGACAACCGCATCCGCGACGCCGCGTGGCTGACCGGCGACGAAAAGGCCCTGCTCGCCCACAACATCGCGGCCGAGGAGGCGCAGAAGGAAGACGCGCCCATCGCCGCCGTCATGGCCAGCCCGCGCGTGTGGCTGATGAGCCTGATCTATTTCAGCTTCGTGATGGGCCTGTACGGGGTGAGCTTCTGGCTGCCGACGCTGATCAAGCAGACCGGCGTGGCCGATCCGCTGGCGGTGGGCCTGCTGACGGCGATCCCGTACGGCGCGGCGGTGATCGCCATGGTGCTGGCCGCCCGCAGCGCCGACCGCACACGCGAGCGCCGCTGGCACATCGCCATTCCGGCCCTGGCGGGCGCGATCGGGCTGGTGCTCTCGGCAGTCTGGCACGCCAACACCGCCCTGGCCATGGCGGCACTGACGCTCGGCACCATGGGCATCCTGACCACCCTGCCGCTGTTCTGGAGCCTGCCGACCGCCTTCCTGGCCGGCACCGGCGCCGCCGCCGGCATCGCGCTGATCAACTCGCTGGGCAACCTGGCCGGCTTCCTGAGTCCGTATGCCGTGGGCTGGCTGAAGGACACCACGCAGAGCACCGACTCGGGCATGTACCTGCTGGCCGCGTCGATGGTGATAGGCGCGCTGCTGACGCTGTCGGTGCCGGCACGGATGGTCAACAAGTAGCCGGATCGAATAGCCGGATCGCAGACATCGCCGCGCGGGTCGGCCGCACGGGGCGATTCTTGCGATGCCCTTTGGGCGGGCCGTGCTGCGGGAGCGCCCTCGTATTGCGAATCATTCTCAGCCACAGTACGCTAGCTCCTCCCTGAAACCGGAGGAGACTCTCCCATGTTGAAGCTGACCCTGGCCGTCCTGGCCACCGCATGCTCCGCCAGCGCCTTCGCCGGCGCCAACTGCACCGCCCATCCCAAGAGCGAATGGATTCCCGAAGCCGAGGCGCAGGCCAAGATCAAGGACCAGGGCTACACCATCAAGAAGTTCAAGGTGGACGGCCACTGCTACGAGATCTACGGCACCAACAAGGACGGCAAGAAGGTCGAGATCTACTACGACACCAAAACCCTGGCCGTCGTGAAGTCCGAGATCGAGAAGTAAATCCCGCGCTTGCAGGCACGGCCGCCATGACATCGCCCGAAGCCTCCGTCCTCGTGTGGGACAGGGTCGTCCGCTGCACGCACTGGGGCGTGGCGGCCCTGGTGCTGTGGGAGCTGTATGAGGATTCCGGCGGCCCGCTGCACCGCAGCCTCGGCTACGCAGCGGTGGCGCTGGTGGCAGTGCGCCTGGTGTGGGGCTGGATCGGCAGCGAGGCCGCGCGGTTCCGGACCTGGGCGCCCCGCCCCGCCGAGGTGGTCCGGTACCTCAAGGCGCTCTGCGCCGGCAGGGCACCGCGCCATCTGAGCCACAACCCGGCCGGCGCCGTGGCGATGCTGGCCATGTGGACGCTCATCCTCGCATTGGGGGCAACGGGGTGGCTGTCCCGGCTGAACGCCTTCTGGGGCGAAGACTGGCCCAAGGACCTGCACGGCCTGCTGGCCGACGCGCTGGCCGTGCTGATCGTGATCCACGTGGCGGCCGCCATTGCGATGAGCGTGCTCCACAAGGACAACCTCATCCGCGCGATGATCACCGGCAGGAAGCGGCGCGACTGACGCGACGCGCTTCCCCGTCCACCGGTTTCCCTTTACTTGACCGCCAGCAGCGCGCTTTGCCGGAAGTGGCGCTGCGACTCCTCCGGCCGGTCGGTCTGCTCGTAGAGCTGTGCCAGCGCCAAGTGCGCATGGGCGCGCAGGTTGCCGTGATGGCCGGCATCCGCATACTTGAGCGCGGATTCGAGGCTCGACTGCGCCTTGCCCCACAGCTGCTCCTTGAAGCACAGCATGCCCAGCGTGTAGAACAGGTCCGCATCGACCGGATGCTGGCCGAGCCATTTCTCGGCCTGCTGGATCAGCGGCAGCGCCTTGCCGGGCACGGCGCAATCGGCATAGCGGCGGATCAGGCGGCCATCCCAATGTGCCTTGAGGGCGTCCTCGACGATGCGCTTGGCCTCGTCCGTGCGGCCGAGCTGCGCGAAGTACAGCGCGGCCTGGGACGCGATGCGCGGCGAGCGGCGCTCTTCCGTGGTCAGCTCGCGCCAGAAATCGTTGAGGGCATCGGTGTCGTGGCGGCGCTCCTGCAGCAGCGTCTCGCAGGCCATCTGCTTGAGGCGCGCGGCCAGCACCGCATGGATCGCGTTGCGCTTTTCCAGCGCGCGTGTCAGGCGCAGCACCTCGTCCCAGTTCTTCAGATGCTGGTGCGCACGCAGGGCGATGCGCTGCGCCTGGATCTGCCGCGCCCCCTGCGACTGCAGCTGGGCGATCTTCTCCAGCGCGCCATCGGCGTCGCGGGCATCGACCAGCAGTTCGGCCATCGACACCAGCTTGGCCTGCTCGCGATCGGGCGAGGTCACTTCGGCCATCCAGGCGTCGCGGCGGTCGGTCTCCTGCATGCGGTGGGCAGCGCGGGCCCCGATCAGGGCGGCGGTCTCGCGCTGAACGTCCCATGCCTGGGCTTCGCGCGCCAAGCGCTCCGCGCGGCCGAAGCGGCCGGCGAACAGGCTTTCCATCGCATCGCGCAGCGCCGCCGAGGCACGCAGGATACGCGTGCGCTCGCGGTACGCCGCCGCACGCGCCGGCATGCCGGTGACGTGGTGGAACAACCGCAGCAGCAGATGCATCGCCACAAACACCAGCACCAGCGCCGCCAGCACGAAGTTCAGCGACACGTCCACCCGGTACGGCGGGTAGAGCAGCACGACGTTGCTCAGGTTGAGCTCGGTGAACAGCGCCAGGCCGACGGCGGCGGCAAACAGCAGCGCAACCCAGAATACCCAGCGCATGGTCACTCCTTGCCCTGGCCGCGGACGGCGGCGAGGCTGTCGGCCAAGGTCGGCACCTCCAGCGTACCGACGCTCGCTCGCGCCTGCTGCAGCAGGGTCTGCTCAGCCACGACACGCGGCGACTGCGGATCGAAATAGCGCGCGAGCAGCGCGTCGGCGCGGCCGAGGTCGGCGCGGAACACCGCCTCGTTGCGCGACAGCAGCGCCAGCCGCGCGTTCATCAGCCACAGCTTGAGGTTCTCGCGCAGGAACCACGCCTGATCGGACGACAGCAGCAGCGCCTCGGTCTGGTCGACGCGGCGCACCTGCACGATCTGGCCCAGCTCGTGGCGCACGTCG
Organism: Ralstonia solanacearum K60; assembly: GCF_002251695.1. Taxonomy (NCBI): domain Bacteria; kingdom Pseudomonadati; phylum Pseudomonadota; class Betaproteobacteria; order Burkholderiales; family Burkholderiaceae; genus Ralstonia; species Ralstonia solanacearum. The sequence goes on along the minus strand of NZ_NCTK01000001.1, from coordinate 3,104,161 downwards.
TGCCACAGGCGGCCCCACCAGGCGCGCATGCCGGCCGACCAGCCGGACTGCGCCGCCACCGGCGCGGCGGGTACCGAAGCCTGCGCCGCGGCCTTGGCCGGCTTGGCGGACCGTCCATGCGGCGCCTGCGCGGCCGGCTGCGGTTCCAGCGGCAAGGCGGCCGACACCAGCGGTAGCGCATCGATGCCGTTGATCGCATCGTCCAGCCGGATCGCAGCGCCCGACAAGTCGATGGCCGGCAGCGCCTTGAGCTTGGCGATATCGCGGGCGACGGCGCGGCGCATGGGACGGAACTGCGGCTTGTCGAGCGAGGCCAGGCGCGCGTCGATGGTCTGCAGCGCGACCAGCGCACCGCTCACGTTGCCGGTGAGCTGCAATTGCTCGGAGGCGACTTCGAGCGAGCGCTCGATCTCGGACCGCTGCCAGTCGTCGCGGTTGCGCAGCAGATCCTGGCTGGCCTGCTCGAGCGCGCCCTGGCGGTCGCGCGTTTCGGCGGTACGGGCGTCCAGTGCGCCGAACTTCTGCTGCAGTTGGGCAAAGGCATCCTGGTCGCTGCGCGACAGCACGCGCATCTCCTGCGCCAGCGTCTCGTTCTGCTGCGCGCGCTGGCCGACTTCGCGGGCCAGCCGCTCATTGCGGACCTGCAGGCCGGCCACGATCACGAGTACCGCGATCAGCGCAGCCCAGAGCAGCCAGTTGCCGCGGCCGGGGCGCGCGCTGACGGTCGTGGTCGGGGCGGCAGGCGCGGCCGCCGACCCTGGCGAGGCGGCGGCCGGGCCCGATGCGGGAACGGACGAGGGAGCGGAAGTCTGCGACACGATCGGAGCAGGTGAGGAAGGTTTCGGTTCGGCCGGCGCCGCCGCGGGTGCTGGCGACGGCACGGCCTCGGCGGCGGGCGCGACAGGCGCGGCCCAGGCCAGCAGGCCGGCCAGCAGGCGGTCGTCGCCCGCGCCGGTCAGCGTCACGTCACGGAAACCCAGCGACTGCGCCTGTTCAACAATGCGGGCGTGCGGCGCAAAGCATGGCGCGGCGTGCAGCGTGTCGACTTCGGCGGCCGTCAGGCTGGCGCGCGCGAGGCTGTCGAGATTGCGCACCGCCTCGGAACTGGTCAGCGTCCAGGCGTGCCGGCCGGCCAGCACCTCACGCAGCGCGGCCCAGGCCGCGGCGTCGGGCACCGGGACGCTGCGCCGATACGCTTCCACCGCACGCACCGCGACGCCGGCTTCGCGCAGCCGGTCGGCCAGCCACTCGCGGCCGCCGTTGCCGCGCACAATCAGCACCTCGCGGCCGCTCAGCTGCGCCAGGTCCAGGCGCGCGTACAGCGCCTCGGAATCCTGTCGCGCGTCGTCTGCATGCGTGTCGGGCCGGATCACACTGTGCGTGGGCGGCTCGACCCCGTGCGCGGCCAGGGCCTGGGCGCTGGCGGGGCCGACCACCGCGACCGGCACGTCCTGCGGCCAGCGGAAGCCTTCGGACATGGCCGAAAACGCCTGCTGCACGGCATTGGGACTGACGAACACGACCAGCGCATAGCGCGACGGATCGGCCAGCGCGGCGCGCAGGTCGTTCAGGTTGGGCGTGGGTGCGATGTCGAGCAGCGGAAACTGGAGCGTGCGCAGCCCATGGCGCTCCAGCGCGGCGACCAGCATGGGCGCCTGCGCACGCGGCCGCGTGACCACGACGACGGGCGCGGAAGGATGCGGGAGAGCGTCGGGCGGCACGCTGGATGGAGAGGGCGAGCGGTCGTCCATGGCGGGCCGGAAGGTCAAGTGGCGGGCGGCGCGTCGGCGCCCAGCGTGGCGAGGATGTCCCGCGCGCCGCCGTCCAGCATCTGCTGCGCGACGCGTGCGCCCAGGGCCTCGGCCTCGGCCAGCGTGGCGGGCGTGGCCTCGCCTTCGGCGGCCAGCTTGCGGCGGCCGTCCTGCGAGGCGACGAAGGCGCGCAGGCGCAGCGCGCCGGCATCGGTCCAGTGCGCGAAGGCGGCCAGCGGCACCTGGCACGAACCGCCCAGCCTGCGCGACACCGCGCGTTCGGCGGTCACGGCCAGCGCCGTGGGCAGGTGGTGCAGCGGCGCGAGCCAGGCCTGCACGTCGGTGCGATCGGCGCGGGTCTCGATGCCAAGCGCGCCCTGCCCCGCCGCCGGCAGGGACACGTCAGAGGCGATGACAGCGCGGATGCGCTCGGACAGCCCCAGCCGCTTGAGCCCGGCGGCCGCGAGGATGATGGCCGCATAATCGCCGCGGTCGAGCTTGGCCAGGCGCGTGTCGAGATTGCCGCGCAGCGGCTGGATGACCAGGTGCGGAAACCGCGCCCGCAGCGACGCCTCGCGGCGCAGGCTCGACGTGCCCACCACCGCGCCCGCGGGCAGCGCGGCGAGGTCGGCGTACTGGTTGGAGACAAAGGCATCGCGCGGATCCTCGCGCTCGAGGATGGCCGGCAGCGCGAAGCCCGGCGGGAGCTCCATCGGCACGTCCTTGAGCGAGTGGACGGCGAGGTCGGCGCGGCCCTCGGCGAGCGCGACTTCGAGTTCCTTCACGAACAGGCCCTTGCCGCCCACCTTGGCGAGCGACCGGTCGAGAATCTGATCGCCGCGTGTGGTCATGCCCAGGATGGACACGTCGCACGCGGGATAGTACTTTTGCAATGCAGCACGCACGTATTCGGCCTGCCACATGGCGAGCCGGCTTTCGCGCGAGGCGATGACCAGCCTGGTCGGCGCCTGGGCTGCAAGAGGGGATTCGACGGAGGTCGGACGGGCGTTTGAAGACATGCGGCAATGGTAGCACGCAGCTTTTTCGCCACAGGCCGGCCATCACGTGGAAGTGATGCAGAAAAGAAGGCCGATCAGGCACCTTACCCATCCAACCAGGAGACACGCATGACGCAGCCCGCCGCGCGCCGCGCTTCCCCCGCGCGCAAAACGCCCACCGCCCCCGCCAGCCAGGCCGCCGAGGCCCTCGCCGCCCATGGCGCGGCCGGCACGACCCTCGGTCCCACCTCGCGCCGCTCTTCCGGCAGCGCGGCGGCCAAGGACCAGCCGCTCAAGGAAGACATCCGCTTCCTCGGGCGCCTGCTGGGCGACGTGCTGCGGGAACAGGAAGGCGCCGCCGCCTTCGAGACCGTCGAGACCATTCGCCAGACCGCGGTGCGCTTCCGCCGCGACGGCGACCGCCAGGCCGAACAGGAGCTCGACCGGCTGCTCAAGACGCTGTCGCGCGACCAGACCACCTCGGTGGTGCGCGCCTTCAGCTACTTCTCGCACCTGGCCAACATTGCCGAAGACCAGCACCACAACCGCCGCCGCCGCGTGCACGCGCTGGCCGGTTCGCCGCCGCAGCCCGGCAGCCTGCTGCGCGCGCTGCTGTCGGCGGCCGACGAGGGTCTGTCGGGCGAGGCGCTGCGGCGCTTCTTCGATGCCGCGCTGATCGTGCCGGTGCTCACCGCCCACCCGACCGAGGTGCAGCGCAAGAGCATCCTCGATGCGCAGCGCGAGATCGCCCGCCTGCTGGCCGAGCGCGACGCCCCGCTGACCGCGCGCGAGCGCGAACGCAATACCACCCTGCTGCGGGCCCACGTCACCAAGCTGTGGCAGACGCGCATGCTGCGCACCACGCGCCTGATGGTGGCCGACGAGATCGAGAACGCACTGTCGTACTACCAGACCACCTTCCTGCGGGAGATTCCCGCGCTATACCGCGAGCTGGAAGAGGACGTCGCCACGGTGTTCCCGCGCCGGGGCGCGCGCAGCGAACCGGCCACGCTCCCCGCCTTCTTCCAGATGGGCTCGTGGATCGGCGGCGACCGCGACGGCAACCCGTTCGTCACCGCGCAGACGCTGCGCCATGCCGCGCGGCGGCAGGCCAGCGTGATCCTCACGTGGTACCTGGACGAGATCCATGCGCTGGGCGCGGAGCTGTCGATGTCGACCTCGCTGGTTGACGTGAGCGCCGAACTGCTGGCCCTGGCCGCCCGCTCGCCCGACCACTCCGAGCATCGTGCGGACGAGCCCTACCGGCGCGCGCTGATCGGCGTGTATGCGCGCCTGGCGGCCACCTGCCGCGAGCTGACCGGCGAGGATGCCGGCCGCCACGCCGTCGGCCCCGCCCCGGCCTACACGAGCCCGGAGGACCTGCGCGCCGATATCCGGATCGTCATCGATTCGCTGGCGGCGCACCACGGCGAGGCGCTGGCCGATGCACGGCTGACCTCGCTGGCGCGGGCGATCGACGTGTTCGGCTTCCACCTGGCGTCGATCGACCTGCGCCAGGTGTCGGACGTGCACGAAGCCACCGTGGCCGAGCTGCTCAAGGTGGCCGGCGTGGAAGGCGCCTACGCCGCGCTGTCGGAAGCCGACAAGCGCGCGCTGCTGCTGCGCGAGCTGCAACAGCCGCGCCTGCTGACGCTGCCCTTCCACACCTACGGCGAGACGACCGCGTCGGAGCTCGAGATCTTCCGCGCCGCGCGCGAGGCGCGCGCGCGCTATGGCAGCCGCATCGTGCGCAACCACATCATCTCGCACACCGAGACGCTGTCGGACCTGCTGGAAGTGATGCTGCTGCAGAAGGAGTCGGGCATGTTCCGCCACGGCACCAACGGCAGCGGCGGCGCGGGCCTGGATGTGATGGTGATCCCGCTGTTCGAGACCATCGAGGACTTGCGCAACGCGCCGCAGATCATGGGCGACCTGCTGGCGCTGCCCGGCTTCGATGCCGTGCTCGCCGCGCAGGGCAACGAGCAGGAGGTGATGCTCGGCTATTCGGATTCCAACAAGGACGGCGGCTTCCTCACCTCCAACTGGGAGCTGTACAAGGCCGAGCTGGCGCTGGTGGACCTGTTCGAGCGCCACGGCGTGCGCCTGCGCCTGTTCCACGGCCGCGGCGGCACGGTGGGACGCGGCGGCGGCCCGACCTATCAGGCCATCCTGTCGCAGCCGCCGGGCACGGTGAACGGACAGATCCGCCTGACCGAGCAGGGTGAGATCATCTCCAGCAAGTTCGCCAACCCCGAGATCGGCCGGCGCAACCTGGAGACCATCGTGGCCGCCACGCTCGAGGCGACGCTGCTGCCCACGCGCAACCGGCCCAAGGGGCTGGAGGAATTCGAGGCCGCGATGCAGGCGCTGTCGGACCATGCGTTCTCGGCCTACCGCAACCTCGTCTACGAGACCCCGGGCTTCAAGGACTACTTCTTCGCCACCACGCCCATCACCGAAATCGCCGACCTGAACCTCGGCTCGCGGCCGGCCTCGCGCAAACTGATGGACAAGAAGCAGCGCCGCATCGAAGACCTGCGTGCGATCCCGTGGGGCTTCTCGTGGGGCCAGTGCCGGCTGCTGCTGCCGGGCTGGTTCGGCTTCGGCAGCGCGGTGCAGCGCTGGCTGGACGAGGCGGGCAGCGCCAAGGCGAGAGCGGCCCGCCTGGCCACGCTCAAGCGCATGTACAAGCAATGGCCGTTCTTCGCCAACCTGCTCTCCAACATGGACATGGTGCTGTCCAAGGCCGACCTGCACGTGGCCTCGCGCTATGCCCAGCTGTGCGACGACCGCAAGCTGCGCAATGCGGTGTTCTCGCGCATCTCGGCCGAGTTCGCGCTCACCGGGCAGATGCTGGCGGCCATCACCGGCCAATCGGAACGGCTGGCCGACAACCCGCTGCTGGCGCGCTCGATCAAGAACCGTTTCCCGTACCTCGATCCGCTCAACCACCTGCAGGTAGAACTGCTCAAGCGGTTCCGCTCGGGCAAGGCGGGCAGCAACGATGCGCGGGTGCGGCGCGGCATCCACCTGTCGATCAACGGGATCGCGGCGGGGCTGCGCAACAGCGGCTAAAAGCAGTGACCAAAAGCGAGCGGCGGATCATGCCAGCGCGGTGGCGGGGCGACGGCCGAGCCACGCCATCGCCACCGCGCCGGCGTACGACACCGCCATCACGCCGAATGCCGTCGGCAGGGCGCGCGACACATCCGGCACCACCGTGAGGATCGCGCCCGCCACGGCCACGCCCAGCAGGCTGCCGGTCTGGCGCGCGGCGTTGAGCAAGCCCGATGCGGTGCCCGCCAGCTCGCCCGGCACTGCGGAGAGGATGCTGGAAGTCATCGGCGCGATTGCCAGCGCGGTGCCGCCGCCGAAGGCCACCATCGCCGCGCACGCCAGCCAGATCGGGGCATGCGCCCCCAGCGCCATCGACGTCGCCAGCAGCCCCGCCCCGCCGATCAGCAAGCCGCCCACCATCATGTCCGGCATGGAAAAACGCGCCATCAGCTTGCCCGCGAAGAGGTTGCCCGCCGACAGGCTCACCGCCAGCGGCAACAGCACCAGGCCGGTCTGACGCGCGCTGAAGTGCTCGACATTCTGCAAGTGCAGGCTCAGCACGAACAGCGCGCCGAAGTAGCCGAAGTTCAGCAGGAAACCGACGCCATTGACGGCGCCCAGCGTGCGATGCGCGAACCACGCCAACGGCACCAGCGGCGCGCGCGCCCGGCGCTCGGCGATGACGAACAGCGCGGCGGCAACCGCCGAGAGCAGCGCGGCGCCCCATACCCACGGCGACTGCGCGCCGCGCACCGGCCATTCGATCGCCACAAAGCACAGCGCAGCGAGCATCACCACGCTCGTCGCCTGCCCCGCCCAATCGAACGGCCGCGCACGCGCGGGCTGCGCGTGCCGCACGATGGCCCAGGTGCCCGCCATGCCCGCTACGCCCAGCGGCACGTTGATGAGGAAAGCGCTGCGCCAGCCGTAGGCGTCGACCAGCGAACCGCCCAGCACCGGCCCCACGGCCGCCGCGCAGGCCACGATGCCGCCCCACAGACCGATGGCCCAGGCCCGCTCGCGCGGGTCGTCGAAGGTGGCGCGCACGAGCGACAGCGAGCTCGGCAGGAACATCGCCGCGCCCACGCCCTGCACGATGCGCGCAGCAATCAGCGCCGTCACCGATGGTGCCAGTCCGCACGCGGCCGACGCGGCGATGAACACGGCCATCCCGGCCAGAAACACGGTGCGTGCGCCGATGCGGTCGGTCAGCAGCCCGCCGGTCAGGATGAGGGCGGCAAAGGCCAGCGAGTAGGCATCGACGATCCATGCCAGCTCGGCCACGCTGCTGTGCAGGCTCGCGCGCATGGCGTTGAGCGCGACATTGACGACGGTGGTATCCAGCACGGCCATGAACACGCCGGAGGTGAGGATGCCCAGCGTGGCGTTGCGCCGCCAGCGGCTGGGATCCAGGCCCGGCACGATGGCGGAGGCATTGATGGCGGGGGCTTCGCGGGACGGCATGACGGAATCGCTTGGTGATTTCATGCGGCCGAGTGTAGGCTTGGCGGCGCATGCAAAAAAGCAGCATTTCCGCATTTCACCGCTGCAAAAACGCATCCCCCGACCAAGCCAATCCGGAGCCGGACATGAACTGGGACAACGCCCGCATCTTCCTGGCCGTGGCACGCACCTGCACGCTGCGCGGGGCGGCGCAGCGCCTGGGCGTGGACCAGGCCACGGTGGGGCGGCGCATCGCCGCGCTGGAGGCGGAGCTGTCGGCCAAGCTGTTCCTGCGCACATCGACGACGCTGGCGCTCACGCCGGCCGGCGAAGCGCTGATCGGCCCGGCCGAGGCCATGGAGCACGCCGCGCACACCATCGAACGCCGGGTCGCGGGCACGGACGAGCAACTGGCCGGCACGATCCGCGTGGCGACCACCGACACGCTGGCCGCAGCCTTCGTGCTGCCCGCCATTGCGCAGTTGCGGCTGCATCATCCGGGCATCGACATCGTGTGCCTGGCCTCCAAGAGCATTGCCAACCTGACCAAGCGCGAGGCCGACGTGGCGGTCCGCACGCTGCGCCCGACCGCGCCCGACCTGATCGCCCGCCGCGTCGCCACCATTGAAACCGGTCTCTACGCCAGCCGCGGCTACCTGCGCGCGCGCGGCGAGCCCGTGGAAGGCAGCGCGTTTGCCGGGCACGACCTGGTGCTCTACCCGCGCAACGAGGTGCCCTGGATGTGGGAAGCGCTCTGCGGCGAGCCGGTGGCGCCCTCGCGGGTGGTGCTGCAAAGCAGTTCGGCCATGACGATCTTCGAGGCGGTGATCGCCGGCATCGGCATGAGCGAACTGGTCTGCTGCCGCGCCGATCTGCATCCCGAACTCGTACGCGTGCTTCCCCACCGGCGCCGCCTGCAGGATGTGTGGCTGGTCACCCATGCCGACCTGCACAAGACCGCCCGCGTGCGCGCCCTCATGGACTGCATCGTCGACGCCTTCGACCCGCACAGGAAAACCGCCACGCCGTAACGAGCAACGGACGTGGCGGCACAACCCGTCCGCCCGACTCTGCGGGCGGACACCGCGGGCGAACCGGCCGTCAGCCGACGAAAGCCACCGGCACCGGGTCTTCGCCCAGCACCGACAGCAGGATCGCCCAGTGCATCGCCTCATCGCCCAGGATGCTGGCGGCGGCCTTGGTCAGATCCCGCGTGTAGAAATTCGGCATCACGCCCAGGTAAGCCGAGGTGGCGCCCTTCTCCAGGCCGGCCGCAAAGCGCAGCACGTCGGCCTGCGTCTTGAGCTGGCTGACCGGGAAGTTGTACTCGGCCGTCTTCTTGGCCATCACGGGGGTGCCGCCCATCTTGGACACCGTGCCGGCCAGCACCTGCGCGTGCGCCTTGTGATGCCCCTGGAATTTCACTGCCGTGTCCAATACCGGCTTTTGCAGCAGGCCGCTTTCGGCACCCACCTGGTACGCGGCGATCGCCTGGTATTCCAGCCCCAGCGCCACGTTCAGGATATTGATGTCATCCTTGACGCTGCCCGACTGGGCCTGTGCCCAGGCCGGCATCGATTGCCCCAGCGATACCGCCGCCAGCGAGCCCAGCGCCATCAGGCCCGGCGCGCGCAGCAGCACGCGGCGGCGCACGTCGATGCGCGGGGTATCGGCATCGAACCGGGCATCGAACCGCTCTACGTCCTTGGTCGTATCCATCGTTACACTCCTTGCGTTCGTGGGAAGGGTGTGCAGCCCGCGCGGAGCGGGCCACCGGCGTTTGTCCAGCGCCTGACCGCTTATACGAAAACCGCTGCCGACCGGATGCAGACCGCGGCGGCGCCCGTGCGAATTGCCCCCGGCGGCCCCCGTTTCTTCCTACACTCTGGGCAGAACACTCCACAACGCCGCCCGTGCGCACCTTCGAACGCACCGCCGCCAACCACGCAGCAGGGCAAGACGCCAGCCAGTCGCCGGCGGCCGCTGGCCATGCCCGGGGCGCCGATGCCGAAGCACTGGCCGCCCTGCTGCAACGCATCAGCCTGGGCGACCGCGACGCCCTGCGCACGCTCTATGCGTGCTGCGCGCCGAAACTGTTTGGGCTCGCGCTGCGTATCTTGGTCAGGAAGGACTGGGCCGAGGACGTCTTGCAAGAAAGCTTCGTCAACATCTGGCGCCACGCCGGCGACTACAGGCCGCACCTGGCCGCGCCGATGACGTGGATGACCACCATCGTGCGCAACCGCGCACTCGACTGCCTGCGCCGCCAGCGCGCCGAGCGCGTGCAGGCATCCGTACCGCTGGACGAAACCGACGCCGCGGCACTGGCCGACCACGCCCCCGGCCCGGCCGACCTGGCGCTGGCCGGCCAGCAGGCACGTGCGCTGGCCGAATGCCTCAAGCGCCTGGATCCGAAACAGCGCGAAGTGGTCTCGCTGGCCTATCTGCGCGACCTGTCGCACAGCGAACTGGCGCAAACGCTGTCCGTGCCGCTGGGCACGGTCAAATCGTGGATGCGGCGCGGGCTGGACCGCCTGCGGGAATGCCTGGGCGCGCCGTAATGGACCCGCGACGCCACCCCGATCTCATCGACAGGCTCGCCGCCGAATACGCGGTCGGCACGCTGCGCGCCGGCGCCCGCCGGCGCTTCGAACAGTTGATCCGCCACGATGCCGAGGTGCGCGCGACGGTCGAGCGCTGGCAGCACTACCTGGCCGACCTGCCCGCGCTGCAGCCCGCCTCCGCGCCGCTGCCCGAGATCCTGTGCCGCGTCGAGGTGCAGCTCGGCTGGCGCCGGCCGGAACCGCGCCGGCGGACCCTCCGGCAGCGGCTCTGGCAAGGCACCGGCTTCTGGCGCGTTGCCACGGCGGCGGCGGCCATCGTGGCAGCGGTGGCGATCGGCCTGGACCTGCGGCTGGCCCGGCAACTGCGCGAAGCCCCCATCGCCAGCGCGGTGGCCGTGCTGCAGGACGCGCAGGCACAGGCCGCCGTGCTGGTCACCTGGGACGCGCGCACCGGCGCGCTGTCGCTCAAGCGGCTCGATGCCACGCCGCTGACCAGCCAGCAGGCCCTGCAATTGTGGGCGCTGCCACCGGATGGGCACCCGCGGTCGCTGGGCCTGATCGGGCATCAGCGCGCGATGCGGCTGACGCTCGCCCAACCGCTGGCGCGCGTGCCGGCGCTGGCGGTGAGCGTGGAGCCGCGCGGTGGCTCGCCCGACCCGAACGGGCCGACCGGGCCGGTGATCTTCAAGGGTGCGCTGATCGACAGCGCGCTGTAGCCCCCAAGGGGCTAATGGGGGCTGGCGGGCGATATAATCGCGGTTTCCTGAATTCGCGGCCGTGAGCGTCTTCTGTGTCCCATTCGGCCGCCCTCCTCCAGCTGTCCGCCCATGACCTCCCAACTCGCCAAGAAGGCCGAAGCGTGGTCCGCCCGCTTTAACGAGCCGGTGTCCGACCTCGTCAAGCGCTATACCGCGTCGGTGTTCTTCGACAAGCGCCTAGCGCTCTTCGACATCCAGGGCTCCCTCGCGCACGCGGCCATGCTTGCCAAGCAGGGCATCATCGCCGAGGCCGACCGCGCCGCCATCGAGCGCGGCATGGCGCAGATCCGCCAGGAGATCGAATCCGGCGCGTTCGAGTGGAAGCTGGACCTGGAAGACGTGCACCTGAACATCGAGGCGCGCCTGACCGCGCTGGCGGGCGACGCCGGCAAGCGCCTGCACACCGGCCGCTCGCGCAACGACCAGGTCGCCACCGACATCCGCCTGTGGCTGCGCAGCGAGATCGACAACATCGTCGGCCTGCTCAAGGCGCTGCGCGGCGCGCTGCTGGACCTGGCCGAACAGCATGCCGGCACCATCGTCCCCGGCTTCACGCACCTGCAGGTAGCCCAGCCCGTGACCCTCGGCCACCACCTGCTGGCCTATGTGGAAATGTTCACGCGCGACACCGAGCGCATGCTCGACGCTCGCCGCCGCGTGAACCGCCTGCCGCTGGGCGCCGCCGCGCTGGCCGGCACGAGCTACCCGATCGACCGCGAATTCGTCGCCCAGCAACTGGGCTTCGACGGCGTGTGCCGCAACTCGCTCGATGCGGTGTCCGACCGCGACTTCGCCATCGAATTCTGCGCGGCCGCCGCGCTGGTGATGACGCACATCTCGCGCTTCTCCGAAGAACTGGTGCTGTGGATGAGCCCACGCGTCGGCTTCATCGACATCGCCGACCGCTTCTGCACCGGCAGCTCGATCATGCCGCAGAAGAAGAACCCCGACGTGCCCGAACTGGCACGCGGCAAGACCGGCCGCGTCAACGGCCACCTGATCGGCCTGCTCACGCTGATGAAGGGCCAGCCGCTGGCCTACAACAAGGACAACCAGGAAGACAAGGAGCCGCTGTTCGACACGGTCGACACCGTGGCCGACACGCTGCGCATCTTCGCCGACATGGTGCCCGGCATCACGGTCAAGGCCGACGCCATGCGCGCCGCCGCGCTGCAGGGCTACGCCACCGCCACCGACCTGGCCGACTACCTGGTCAAGCGCGGCCTGCCCTTCCGCGACGCGCACGAAGCCGTGGCCCACGCCGTGCGCGCCTGCGACGACCTGCGCTGCGACCTGGCCGACCTGTCGGTGGCGCAACTGCGCGAGATCAGCGGCCTGGGCGACAAGGCGGACCTGATCAGCGACGACGTGCACGCCATGCTGACGCTGGAGGGCTCGGTGGCATCGCGCAACCATATCGGCGGGACGGCGCCGGAGCAGGTGAAGCTGGCGATTGCCGCTGCGCGTGCCGCGCTGGCGGCCTGATCCAGCCCAGCGGCGATGTCGCGTCGCAGCCAGCGGCCCGGACGCGCTGTGTCCTTGCCTCTGTGCAGGAACGGCTAAAAGGCGCGGTCAAGCCGGCACTAGCGTGTAGCGGCATCCGGGTCGTGACATCGGCTGCCTGGCCACTGGCGGCACATCCCCCGCATATGTGGGGAACACATTCGCATATCCTCACTCGCCGTCTTGGTGGCCGGTTCATCCCTGCGCACGCGGGGAACACAATTCCACCGGGCCTTCGACCGAATACCGCTTCGGTTCATCCCCGCATGCGCGGGGAACACACACCCGCCCGCTGTTCGAGCGGATGCCACGACGGTTCATCCCCGCATGCGCGGGGAACACGCCAACCTTCACGGTTGCGCCCACTTGCCAGTTGGTTCATCCCCGCATGCGCGGGGAACACCAACCCAACAAGGCACGCAATTGAGCACGCAGCGGTTCATCCCCGCATGCGCGGGGAACACTCCAGGCCCGCCTGCTCAAACGCGGCGTAGTGCGGTTCATCCCCGCATGCGCGGGGAACACCGCGGGGTGGGCGTAAAGCTCGCGCAACCTGTCGGTTCATCCCCGCATGCGCGGGGAACACCCGATCAACTGCATCAGCTGCGGCTCTGGAATCGGTTCATCCCCGCATGCGCGGGGAACACGCCTGTTCGATCGTCATGCACATGTCATTCTCCGGTTCATCCCCGCATGCGCGGGGAACACCCGTCACCACCAACACTACGTCGTCCGCGCTCCGGTTCATCCCCGCATGCGCGGGGAACACCGCATGAGCCATGCCAAAAGCATAAGCAGCCGCGGTTCATCCCCGCATGCGCGGGGAACACGCCGAATTGCGTCTGCAGCAGCTGATCGACCGCGGTTCATCCCCGCATGCGCGGGGAACACGGTGTACGCGGCACGCATACGCAGCTTTTTACCGGTTCATCCCCGCATGCGCGGGGAACACGCCACCACCGGCGGCCGCATCAAAGAAACCTGCGGTTCATCCCCGCATGCGCGGGGAACACCCCAGTTCAACGCTGTCCACGCGCGCCACCAGCGGTTCATCCCCGCATGCGCGGGGAACACAGTCTGCCCCACCATGTCCTGCGTAATAGTCACGGTTCATCCCCGCATGCGCGGGGAACACGCGCTCAGCACCGCAAAGCGAATCGACCAGAGCGGTTCATCCCCGCATGCGCGGGGAACACTTCTATCAACTGGGCGTGCCTGACTCAGGCGACGGTTCATCCCCGCATGCGCGGGGAACACCGCATGAGCCATGCCAAAAGCATAAGCAACCGCGGTTCATCCCCGCATGCGCGGGGAACACCGCATGAGCCATGCCAAAAGCATAAGCAACCGCGGTTCATCCCCGCATGCGCGGGGAACACTACTACAACCGGTTCATCGATGATGGCGTCGACGGTTCATCCCCGCATGCGCGGGGAACACGCCTTCTGCAATCAGGAATGAGGCGAGCCCGTCGGTTCATCCCCGCATGCGCGGGGAACACCTTGGCGAACGCGGCCGGATACATCCAGCCCTCGGTTCATCCCCGCATGCGCGGGGAACACCGGTGTTGCCCGATCAAATACGACTAAGACCGCGGTTCATCCCCGCATGCGCGGGGAACACCACCGCATTTAGATTTTCCTCACACGTTTAGACGGTTCATCCCCGCATGCGCGGGGAACACAATCGTTTTGAAGAAAGACATGGCGCCCGCCTCGGTTCATCCCCGCATGCGCGGGGAACACGAGCTTGAATCGAAGGCTCCAGTGCTGCCGAACGGTTCATCCCCGCATGCGCGGGGAACACGATCAGATACCCGGCGGCGGTTCATCCCCGCATGCGCGGGGAACACGCACGCATCAAGATCGAGCAGATGCTGACGAGCCGGTTCATCCCCGCATGCGCGGGGAACACCAATGCCATGCATCCATGTCAGTGGTGAACGGCGGTTCATCCCCGCATGCGCGGGGAACACATCCAGGTTGACCCAGCGCAACCCAAATAAGCCGGTTCATCCCCGCATGCGCGGGGAACACCAATGTTTTGAGAAGGGGATCATCGATGGGAACGGTTCATCCCCGCATGCGCGGGGAACACGACGTGGCTGCAGGCGCCTACCGAAGGACAGGCGGTTCATCCCCGCATGCGCGGGGAACACTCTGGCCGGCGCCGGCCGGATTGGATATGGCGCGGTTCATCCCCGCATGCGCGGGGAACACGTGCGCTGTTGCGCATGCAGCGTGCATCCCGTCGGTTCATCCCCGCATGCGCGGGGAACACTTCCGCATCACGAACGAGCGAGGCCAGCCTGACGGTTCATCCCCGCATGCGCGGGGAACACCGGCGCGCATCATCGGCGCCTTCCTGCTGGGACGGTTCATCCCCGCATGCGCGGGGAACACTCAAGTTCCTGGCCCGGATGCCCCTGGCATTGCGGTTCATCCCCGCATGCGCGGGGAACACGTCGTCGGCGCGGATGGCGGGCGAGCGGCCGGAGGGTTCATCCCCGCATGCGCGGGGAACACGATGGCAAGGACGAGTCCGGCCAAGGTGGGTTCGGTTCATCCCCGCATGCGCGGGGAACACGGTTGAGTGGCCGAGTGGGGTCAAATCTGGCCCCGGTTCATCCCCGCATGCGCGGGGAACACATCGGCATCACTGCCGAAGTCTCGCGCCAAGCCGGTTCATCCCCGCATGCGCGGGGAACACGTGAAGAAGAGTGACAGCCCATTCACGGGTTGCGGTTCATCCCCGCATGCGCGGGGAACACACCGGTGGTACGAGTGGCCTTGGTTCCATGAACGGTTCATCCCCGCATGCGCGGGGAACACGCCATAATCCGGGGCCACAGAAGGACCCATAGCGGTTCATCCCCGCATGCGCGGGGAACACCCATGTGCCCCTGGCAATTTTCATGCCATGTGCGGTTCATCCCCGCATGCGCGGGGAACACCGGCTCAGCAGTTGCGAGAGCTGCCCGTTGACCGGTTCATCCCCGCATGCGCGGGGAACACTCGGGGACGAGCACCGGCGTCCCCGCCGTGCCCGGTTCATCCCCGCATGCGCGGGGAACACCCGCGGGCCCGACCATCTACCCGCTGCTCGGCCGGTTCATCCCCGCATGCGCGGGGAACACCGGAGGCCAAATTGGCGCGCGCACTCGGCATGCGGTTCATCCCCGCATGCGCGGGGAACACCGGTAGATCGCTTCCTCATCCTGCTCCAATTCCGGTTCATCCCCGCATGCGCGGGGAACACCTCGACCAGCACGCCTGTCGGTCGTTCCACTTCGGTTCATCCCCGCATGCGCGGGGAACACCGACGCGTACCGCGCGCGCATGCCGTCCACATCGGTTCATCCCCGCATGCGCGGGGAACACCGGAGGCTGATTTCACCGCCCGTGCATTTCCCCGGTTCATCCCCGCATGCGCGGGGAACACTTAACGTCGCCTGGATACCAATCGGACTTTAGCGGTTCATCCCCGCATGCGCGGGGAACACGCCGCCGATCTGACCGATGACCTTCTCGCCGTCGGTTCATCCCCGCATGCGCGGGGAACACTGCAATCACCCCAATCGAACCAACTGACGGCGCGGTTCATCCCCGCATGCGCGGGGAACACCTCGTAAGTGACAATCGGACGCACCGAGACGCCGGTTCATCCCCGCATGCGCGGGGAACACATCGGCCATATGTTCATTGGCCGTGAGTTGGTCGGTTCATCCCCGCATGCGCGGGGAACACCCACGTGATGATTGTTTCGCCGTCCATGTTGACGGTTCATCCCCGCATGCGCGGGGAACACGTCAGACCTTCGTTACCGTTCTGCGCCTGCGCCGGTTCATCCCCGCATGCGCGGGGAACACATACTCGTTCAGCTTTGCCGTGCGCACTGCTGCGGTTCATCCCCGCATGCGCGGGGAACACCAGCGCTCGATCTGCCGATTGCCCTCCCACACCGGTTCATCCCCGCATGCGCGGGGAACACCGTATGCAATGACAGCAGCAATTTCTCGATGCCGGTTCATCCCCGCATGCGCGGGGAACACTATAATTTCGACCGAGTAGCGACCTTTGAAGACGGTTCATCCCCGCATGCGCGGGGAACACGACAGGTTGTAGGTGTGGTCCCGATACCCGCGCGGTTCATCCCCGCATGCGCGGGGAACACGATGCTGATACGCGTCGTTGGCGCAATAAGCACGGTTCATCCCCGCATGCGCGGGGAACACTCGAATTGGAGGAGGCCGCCATTGATTGGGCGCGGTTCATCCCCGCATGCGCGGGGAACACAGTTCTTCCAAAAATTGGCGCAGATTCTGGTACGGTTCATCCCCGCATGCGCGGGGAACACTGACGCAGGTACAGTTCTGGAACGGCATCGGCCGGTTCATCCCCGCATGCGCGGGGAACACCCCGGTGTTTTTGTCCTCTTTCGTTTTGATGCCGGTTCATCCCCGCATGCGCGGGGAACACAGCGCATCATTCTGCTGCGGCTTGATGACTGGCGGTTCATCCCCGCATGCGCGGGGAACACAAGAATTTGTCGAGCATTTTTATACCAAGCGCCGGTTCATCCCCGCATGCGCGGGGAACACGCTCGGCGTTTGGCACCTATCACGACGCGACTACGGTTCATCCCCGCATGCGCGGGGAACACTCTCTCCTGTCACGGGCGGCAACATGAGCGGTCGGTTCATCCCCGCATGCGCGGGGAACACTCGAACCGGCCGAGCTTGGCCAGCACCTTGTACGGTTCATCCCCGCATGCGCGGGGAACACGACAGGTCTAGTGTTGCTTGGAAACCAATCGGTGGTTCATCCCCGCATGCGCGGGGAACACATCGGCGTAGCCCGCGACCTCGGGTTGTCCACCGGTTCATCCCCGCATGCGCGGGGAACACGCCATGTTACGGATGCGCCTCGCTGACGTTCAGGGTTCATCCCCGCATGCGCGGGGAACACTCATTGCGCTAAATTTTTTCACCAAAACCAGTCGGTTCATCCCCGCATGCGCGGGGAACACATGATAGACGCGGTAATCCGGCGGCGTGTCGGCGGTTCATCCCCGCATGCGCGGGGAACACCCCGGATACACCTGGGCGTCGAAGTAATACAGCGGTTCATCCCCGCATGCGCGGGGAACACTCGTGCAAGCTGCACAAAAGAGCTAAATTGTTCGGTTCATCCCCGCATGCGCGGGGAACACAGAAGATCCCGAAGTTGCTGCCCAAGGACCCGCGGTTCATCCCCGCATGCGCGGGGAACACACTTAACACAACCCATTGATTAATAACCAAAAATCCCGCCACCCAAAACGTACCGATTATTCGCGTTGTCAAAGAGCAGGTTTATCCGCCGGCTGAAAGGCCACGAGCTGCAGTCCGTCGAATTCGACTGGAAGGCGGCGGTTGGCGCCCAGTGTCTGGAATTCGTAGCCCGATTCGTGCGGGCTGGCCCAGGCCATGACGACGTTGCCGTCTTCACGCCCTTCGACCAGTTGCTCCCAGAGCATTTCGCGCGTGCGCCGGGAGACATCGCCGATGTATACGCCGGCGCGGACCTCCAGCAACCAGATGGCGAGCCGTCCGCGCAAGCGCGGGGGGACATCTTCGGTGACGACCACGACAAAGCTCATCCCTGCACCCTGTGGCCAGCGTCGCCAAGGCCCTCGGCATTGGGAATGGCGGGCGGCACAGATTCCGGGGGTGCGTCCGGGGGCGAGATCCCGCCCGCCGCAAGCGCCTCCTCGATGGCCGGGATGATGCGACCGAGCAGTTTGGTGGAGCGGAAGATGTCACGGCACGCCAGCCGCACCTCGCGCTCAGGCTGCGGGGGCGCTTTGGCCGCGACCTTGAAGGCGACCGGTACGACGGTCTCAAACTTGAACAGATCGGCAATGTCGTAGACGAACGACAGCGGCTTTCCGGTATGAATGAAACCGACCGCCGGGGCGTAGCCCGCCGCCAGCACGGCAGCCTCGGTGATACCGTAGAGGCAACTGGTGGCCGCCGACAGGCAGCGGTTGGGCACATCGGCGGCATCCCATTCCTGGCGATCGTAGTTGCGCGCGTGCCATTCCACGCCGTACTGGTGCGCGAGCAATTTGTAGGTCTCCCGCACGCGGGCACCCTCAATGCCGCGCAATTGCTCGACACTGCGGCGGGCGGGCGCCGGCTCGTTGAAGCGCATCTCGTACATTTTGCGCACCACAGCCAGGCGCAGGTCGTCATCCAGCGCCAGCTTGGCCTGGTAGAGCAGCCGATCGGCCCGCGCACCACCGGGCTGGCCGCTGGCGTACAGCCGGACCCCGGCCTCGCCCACCCACACCAGCAAGGTGCCGACCAGCGCGGCCAGCCGGATGGCCGCGTGCGACACGCGCGTGCCAGGCTCCAGCATGATGCACGCCACCGAGCCGACCGGAATATGCGTGCGGACCCCGCTCTGGTCGATGACGACGAACGCCCCATCCTGCACGTCGATCTGACCGTACTGGATGAAGAGCATCGACACGCGGTCTTTCATGGGCAACGGTTTGAGCGCGGGCAGCATGGCATCAAGGCAGGCGGGCCGCCAGCAGCAACCCACAGCCGAAGCCGCGCGCGTGGCCGACGCCGTGCAGCAACGCCTGCGTCAACCGACCGGTATCCGCCACCTGCGCGACCCCCTGGTAATCCAGCGACGAGAACGCAATCGGCTGCCCCTTGCGTCGCAGACGATGCTGGGCGTAGCCGCTGGTCAGGACACATTCGGCGGCGATCGTCAGGCCCCAGTCGGGTGCGCGGCGGATCAGCCAGTCGATGGCGGCAGCGTCCATGGCGGCCTGGCGCGCTCGCGGGTCGGTGATGTGCTGCCTGGCGTCCATCAGCACGTCGTGCCGGCGCGAGCGTTGGCCGTTGGTGCCTCGGCTCACCGTCGGGTTGGCCCGCAATTCAAAACGGATGCGCTCGCCCTCCCGCAGTTGCGGTGCGTAAGGCTTGGTCTGCACGTCAAGCAAGCCAGGCTCGGCACGCGGTGCCCGCTGCGAGACAACGAAATAGCCGGTTTGCCCACGGTCGTCCTGCATGCGGCGAAAAACGAAGTCGCGCTCGGCGCCATCA
The DNA here is from genome assembly GCF_002251695.1 of Ralstonia solanacearum K60. Taxonomy (NCBI): domain Bacteria; kingdom Pseudomonadati; phylum Pseudomonadota; class Betaproteobacteria; order Burkholderiales; family Burkholderiaceae; genus Ralstonia; species Ralstonia solanacearum. Next base: position 3,084,982 of record NZ_NCTK01000001.1, on the reverse strand, counting down.
CCGGGAAACAACCGCCAGATCAATGCGTGGTCCCGATAGGCCAGCCCGTGCCGGCTCAGGCTGGCGAGCAAGGCCATATCGCTCGGGCGCGTCTGCAGCCGCACCCTGGAGAAGTAGTGGCTCATGCTTCGGCCTCCGTGCCGAGGATGGCGTACTCGCGCCGGGGCGCAAACTGCCAGCGCCGACGCGACAAGGGCTGATCGTTGCGGACCAGTTGCAGTGCGGGCTCCATGCCGGCGCGCATGCCGTCTTCCCAGTAATAGCGCTGCGCGGCGGGTTGGAATGCGAAGACATGCCTGTCCCTCTCCGTTGGCCAGGGCCGCTCCGGGTGGTTCGACAGCAACGCGGTCGGCGAGGGAAACCGGGCGTCATCCAGCGCGGCACGCAAGGTTTCCGCCCGCGCCAGTTGCGGCTGGAGCGGCAGCGCGAGCGGGCACGATTTGCGCCCGAGATACAGCGGAAAATGCGGGCGGCGCAGCGCCTCGGTCACGGCATCCAGCGCATGCGGCGCATCGGGCAGCGCTTCTGTCGCTACCAGCGCCAGGCTGTCGCAGCGGTACTCCCGTGCGGAAAGCAGCGTGCCCAGCGCCTGCGTATCGGCCAGTTCCTGGCGGCGTGTGCGATAGACCGTCTTGCGGCGCTGCTGCGGTGCCTGCACGGTGTGATAGTCGCGCAGCGGCGACCCGGCTGTGAGCAGCTTGACGCCAAACCGGTAACCGCGTGCAAGCGCCTGCTGGCCTGCATCGTCGTCGCGCCGCACACCCAGCGCCGCCCCCAACAGCCCGAGCAAGGCAGACTTGGACGGATACATGGCGGAATGCCGCGATTCCCCCACCGCGATCTCGCCCCAGCTGGCCAGCGGGCCGTACAGACGGAAGAGCAGATACTCGGTCATGGGCCTACTCCGCCGCAACAAAATCCAGCAAGGCCGGCAGGCTTCCCTCGCCCGCCAGCACATCCAGATTGCAGCGCGTATCCGCACAGGGGCCGTACACCTTGTCCATGTTGTCTTGTACGCGCTTGAACGCCGTCACGGCGTCCGCCGCATAGTCATTGCCATCAACGGGCTTGACGAAGGCCAGCGACAGCGAACGCGGCTGCTGGTCACCCTTCTCCGCCACGGCAAAATGCGCATAGGTGCGGCTGGCGAAGCTGTTCTGCTTGCCGCTGGGGCCCACCGTCAGCACCGCCTGGACCAGCGCGCGCAGCGCCTTCTGCGTGAGCGCGTCATCACCGCCCAGGTTCTGCTTGAGGCGATCGCGGTCAATGCAGACGTACAGATAGAACACGGCGGCGGCGAACCCCGCTTCACCGACGTGTCCGGCACCGGAGTCGTCCTTATTCAGATCATCCACCGCCGTGAAGTAGTCGTCCTCGATGGCCGAAGCGTGCACGCCGATGGCGTGCGCCACCTGCACCGCTGCCTCTTCGTTGTGCTCCGTCTTGGCCGCCAGCATGCGACCGAACATGGCGATGTCCACGGCGGTATGGTCATGCAGCAGCGCGTTCAACTCCTCTTCCGTAGGCGCCCGCTTGTCGGCGGCAAGCTTGGCGGCCAGCGCCTCGAGTGTCCGCCGCTCTTCCGGTGCCACGTGCACCAGTTGCTCGATCTCGATCGGCGATTCCTTCTTGACCTTGCCGTACACCTGGGCCACCTGCGATGCCCACTCCGTCGCTTGCTTGTCGGCCACACCGGCCGCCTTCAAAGCATCGAAGACGTCGTGACCCAATCGCTTGGTGCGCGTGCCGATGCTGCCGGCCAGTTGCTGCTGAAACAGATCGGATGTCCGCCATGCCCGCTTCAGGCTCTGCGACGACACGCGCAAGCGCTGCACACCGCCCATCCTGGCAGTCTTAGGCTGCCCGAGATCGTCACGGTTGAGATTGGCCGGCGGATAGGACACCAGTGCATGCAGTTGAACGAAACGCGTCATGAGGCAATCTCCTTGTGGGTTATTCAGCGGATTCGGCGGAAGCGAGGTAGTAGTCGCGCGCCCAGCGAAAGCGCACGCCGTGGCTGGGCATGACGGCGGCATGGCTGCGCTCGCGCCACCAGGCGAGCGCATCGTCCGCCAGTTGCGCCACGTCGGCGGTGCGCTCTGCAAGCTGCACCACGCGAACCAGTTGGCGGTAAAAATCGTCCAGGTCACGCCCTTGCAGAAGGCGCCGGAAACGTATTTCGCTTAGCTTGGGCGTCGCATCGCGCCCGGAGCGCCCCAACCCGGCAATCACGCTCTTGCCGTTCGCTCTGTCTTGCGAAACATGCGAGAGCACGCCGGCAACCAGGGCAACCGCATCGTAATCATCGGCAAAACGCGCGCGCTCCTTGGCGGACTCCAGCGACAGCAATCGCTCCGCGAGCTGGAACGTCGCACCCTCGGTCAGCAGTTCAGCCATGCCACTGCAGCGCTTGAGCCCGGCGCGATCGCCGCGGCCCAGCAGGGCCAGCGCGCCCGCTGGCGCAGTGGACTTGCCTTCGCGCGGTTGCAGAGCCTGCCACCAGCTTCGTACCCACTTGCGCTGCGCGTCATCCAGATAGTGCTTATGCGGGCTCACGCGGCCTCCTTTTCATAGGTGTTGACGATCTGCCAGAGCGGCTTCATCGGCTTGGCTGTGTTGAGGCCTTTGCTCAGACCGCTGCGCGCAGTCACGACGCGCTCGATGTTCATGCCTTCGATGGGCGCGGCCAGCACCCAGTCATCGAACAGACGCAGGGCCAGCCCATGAGATGCGCGCAGCCAGTCCCGGTGCAATGGCGCGAGCGCAGCCTCGTCGGACAGTTCGACTTTTGCCACCTGATCCAGCAACGTATAGAACGCCGGCTCGGACTGCTGCCAGAAGCTCTGCGGCACCGATGGCGCCGGGCCGGCATCCCCGGGCCGCTCGAACCATGCCGCCCGCACCCATTTGTGAAGCAGGTCGGCCACCTCTTTCGCCACGTCCAGCCATGCCTTCACGGCAACCGCCAACCCCATCTGCTGCTCGCGCGCGACGGCGTGTACGGGAAGCGTGGCGTCGTACCAGCAGCGGGCCTTCATGTTGTCCATGTCGTAGCCGAAGCACCACAGGCGCACGCCGGGCAGACGCACACGGGCCTGGAAGTGGCGCACGACCTGCGCGGCATCGGGCTGGTGATCGTCGTTGCCCAGCACCAGACCCAGCCAGTGGCGGTAGCCCACACCACCCCGCTGGCCTTTGATGGACAGCGGAGGATTCGCGCCCTTTGGGTCGAGGCTGTAGGGCGTGAGCGGATGCAGCCAAGCGCCGGTGTAGTTGGTTCCGTAGTTGCGCGTGCGGTAATGGCGCACCAGCGTGTCCGATGCCGCACCGCAGAGGTCGCAGCACGCACCGTCGGCTTCGCTCCAATCCAGCCGGATGCGGCGCGGCATGCTCCAGTACGCCTGCAAGGCATGGACACTTTCCGGTGTGGTATCGCCCACGCCCCTGGCATCGCTCGTGCGGGTCGGTACCGTCCATGGCAGCACATCGCCGCGCTGCTTGACGGGCGGATATGCCAAAGCGTCTGCAGGCATCACGTTCAGCCAGAGCTTTTGCCACAGCGTGGCCGCCGGATCGGTGGGCAACAACAGCGTCGTCAACGGCCCGCCGCCCCGCACCGACACCCGGTGCCCCACGCCGCCGCTCGGCGCGTTGATTTGCAACGTGAACAGCGCAGTCGCCGCGCAAATCGGACACAACGCCTTGACCACGCCGCGATGCACGAAATGATCGAGATTGTCGCGAACAGTCTTGCCGCCCGGCGCATCGATCAACAATGCCGCCACTTCGGTCTGTTCTGCTTCCGGCAGATCGAAATCCTGCATGAAGGCAGGGCCCTTGCCGGCCAGCTCGAATGCATCGAGATACGGCGCAAAAGCCGCCTTCAGCGCAGCTAGATCGGGAGGCTGGTGCCAACGCTCGCGCCATTCATCCTGGTCGGCCGGCGCGTAGGCCGTTTGCAGCAAACCGATCAGGAATTGATAGAGCGCGCCGCGAAAATCCGGCCGCACCGCCAGCAGATCCACCGGTGGGCTACCGGATGTCATGGCGTTGGCGGCGATAACGTCTTCGCTACCGTCCTGCCTCAGGACCGTCAACCATGGAGTGGTGAGTAGGTTCATGGGGTTTACTCGCTCGCAAGTTCGATGAAGAGGGGGTCTGGCTGTCTCTCGCATAAAACGCCCAACTGAGGTGCACCTCCCCACTACGAATGCATTCCCAATATGGAGAAACCAAAATACCGGTACAGAACACTGCGAAAACGGTGCGCCTCGAAATCAACCGACGTAGCGTCTTGGCAATCAGCACAATAGAGTGACTCATTTTTGCTCTCCACCATGCCTGTGATCTACATGGCACCGAGAACAACTCTAGTACAAATCTAACTACGTTACAACCTTACGATTTTACCCATCGCACTTCGTCCGCAGGGTCACCGTCACGTGATAGTCTTGTCGGCACGCAGACTTAGACACGCTTTCTTGCGTTCGCAAGAATGAACCTGTTGTCACGTAGTTATCTGTCTCAGAACTGCATTGTTCCCCGCGCTCGCGGGGCTCCAGGGGCACGGGAAGGCACTTCCCGCCCCTTTTCTCAGATCCGCAACCCCAGCACATCGTCATATTCGATCCGTTGGGGTTTTCCATTGTGTTCGCAATAGCCAACCCACTGTCCGTCTTCCTGTACCAGTGGCAGCACCAAAGCGGGGTCGGCAAGCAGGCGATGGCGCTTGCGCAGCGCGTCGATAGCCGGGCCAAACCTTGCCTGCCAGCATTCAGACAGCGTGCCCACCGTGCCGGCACGCACGCGCACGGCGGCGTGCTCCCACGGAAAATCCGACGCCGCAACAAAAGGCACCAACCCACCGCCCTCTTCGCGCGCGAGGTAAATCTCGCAAGTCTCGTCACTCAGGCGCGTGGGCGTTTGCGTGTCTTCGTACCAATGGCGGCTGCTGTCGGTGCAATAGCCCCGCTCAAGGGTGAGTGCATTGAAGTGGGCCTGGCTGACGGCGGCCATGTCCTTGCCCATCCGTTCTTGCGTGGCAGGTAGCAATGCGTCCGGAATGGAATCGGCCTCCGGTCCGTATACGGCCTCGACCAGGCTGCGGACGGCGCCGTCTTCTCCCGGTCCGCCGGGGCTGACAATTTGCCCGGCCGCCAGCAGGGCGCGCTGCGTCAGCCAGAGCTTGCCGACATCGGGATACACATAGCGCGCCTTGGGAAACAACGCCGCATACCAATCGCTGGCGGGCGTGTCCGTGTTCTCCGGGCAGAGCAGATACAGGGTGGGCGCGGGGCGACGCTCGCAGCCATCCGCGGCGGGTTCGCCATCGCCGTGCCGGGCATGACGCTGCAAACGGCCGGCACGCTGGATCAGCAAATCGATGGGAGCATGATCGCTGATCATGATGTCGAAATCCAGATCGAGCGATTGCTCCACAACCTGCGTGGCGATCAACACCTGCCCGCGCCGCTGCGCCGCCGTCGAAGCCTTGCCAAAGCGGTCCAGCGCCGCTGCCTCGATCGCCAGTCGGTCGCCCATGGCAAAACGGCTATGGAACAGTGCGAGGGATGGCGCCGGCAGATGCGCTTGCAACGCCATGAAAGCATGCCGCGCGTCATCGACCGTATTGCGAATCCAGCAGATACAGCGGCCTGCCCGGGCTTCGTTGATGACGCGCTCGACCGCCGCTTGCTCGGCATGAAACGGTGCCACCGCCACCTTGCGCACCAGTTGCGGACGCGTCGCGCAGGCGTGAGTGGATACCTCGGCATGCACGTGGGTGGCCAACGGGTAGCGTGTGTCCGCTGCGGGTTCCATCCCCTCTCGACCGCACCCCGCCTGGAACGCCGCGATCAATTCAGCACGCATGCCCGTCGGCAGCGTGGCGGACAGCAGCAGCACGCTGCCGCCCTGTCGCGCATGCGCTGTCAGCAGCCTGCACAGCAGCGTATGCATGTACGGGTCGTAGGCATGCACCTCGTCCACCAGCAGTACCTTGCCGGACAACCCCAGCAAACGCAGCGCCTGGTGCCGGGCCGGCAGCACAGCGAGCAAGGCCTGATCCAGCGTACCGACACCCACGTCGGCCAGCAGGGCTTTCTTGCGGTTGTCTGCCAGCCATGCGCTGCATTGCGCGCTGGCGCTGGATTCTTCCCGGCCGTATCCGAAATCGTCGTCATGGGCCTGGGGCTCCAGCACGCTGCGCCGGAAATCGTCAACGAGTTGCCGCGCACCATGCGACAACACCAGCGATGGCGCCGTCCCCGCCTGATAGAGACGCCGGTACATCGCAGCGGTCCGCCGGTAGATCTGATTGGCCGTGGCCATGCTCGGCAACGCGAAATAGATGCCATGCGCGTGGCCCGCCGCCATCAGGCGATGCGCGAGCATCATGGCCGCCTCGGTCTTGCCGGCGCCGGTTACATCCTCCAGCAGAAACAGTTGCGGCCCCTGCGCGAGCAGCACGGTCTCCGCGTATTGCTGCAAAGGTGTCGGCGACACCAGGTAAGGAAACAACGCCTGCGAGCCTTGCCAGGGGCTGATGGCCTGATCGGACAATCCCGCCAGGCGAACCGCCCGGGCGGCCGCCGGCTGCGCCACCTCACACCAATACACAGACAAGTCTTGCGGATGCACGCAATAGCGAAAATGCTCTTGGTTGGAGCCCAGCCAATCCGCCAGCACGGCCAGGCCGGCCAAACGCCACGCATGCCGGAGGAGCGTCTGCCGCTGCGCCCGGCCCGGGACCGGAATATCGCTTGGCAGCAGGAAAGGGGCGACGGCGTTGGCGAACGCGACCGCCGCGTCCATGTCTTCAGGCAAATAGAACGTACACGATTGCAGCGGTAGCAGGCCACCCTCTGCCGTCTCTTGAGGAGGCATGCCGTGGTGGCCGACCGCCGTTTGTACCCACGCGGCCCAGAAGCCGTGAACCGGGTCGGGAAGGCTTGCCCCCAGACACGCGGCACGCTCCTGCCACAGCAACCAGCCTAGCGTGTCATGCCGCCGTGAATACTGTTTTTTCGGATCAGGAGAGACGAGATCGGGCGATAACCCCGGCGCCAGATTTTGAAAAGCGCGTGCAAACTTGCCAAGATCGTGCAGCGCCAGAAACCAGATGAATATCTTTTCGACAACCCGCAATGGCCAACCGAGTTCCGCAGCCAGGGGCGCAAGAGAAAACCGGGGCAGGCGCAGCAACTCCGCGCCGCAAGCTGCGACATCCAAGGCATGAAAGACAAGAAGGTGATAAAGCTGACTGCTACCTTCCTGCATGCGTGCCTTGCCCCAATAGGCAAAGTATTGCGCCGCCCCTTTTTCCATGTCAGCCGGATGCCTTTTCTTGATGTCAGGAAATGTCTATCTGTGCCTGCTCCCCGACGGGCGATCGTAACAGCCCGGTGGACATTTATTTTGGATTTTCCTGACAGCTTCAGCAAATATAAAGACTATCCAAATGAGATAGTGGAAGGCATTAATCCGTGGCTTTCTTCATCTTCCTACAGATGATCGAGGAACTGGGGCTGACTGAAGGCTTATTCCGCACATGCGGGGGTCGCGGCACGATCAGCGGTGAGCTGTTGATGCAGCGGTTCATCCCCGCCCACGCGGGGAACACGCATCGGCGTATTCCGCCGGCGTGAGTGCCGCCGGTTCATCCCCGCCCACGCGGGGAACACTAGAAGCGGATGCAGCGCCACTCGTGCCCGATCGGTTCATCCCCGCCCACGCGGGGAACACAGATAGCATCGATAAAGTCACCGGAACAGGCGCGGTTCATCCCCGCCCACGCGAGGAACACATGCTGAGCCGGTGGTCTATGACGCCGCCACGCGGTTCATCCCCGCCCACGCGGGGAACACTACCGCACAGTATTGAGGCAGAACAGTCGATTCGGTTCATCCCCGCCCACGCGGGGAACACATCCAGGTTGACCCAGCGCAACCCAGATAAGCCGGTTCATCCCCGCCCACGCGGGGAACACCTTGAACGGTCAAGGCGCTGGTGAAGCGCGGTCGGTTCATCCCCGCCCACGCGGGGAACACCACTTTCCGCAACTCATCGGCGTTCACGGTGAACGGTTCATCCCCGCCCACGCGGGGAACACCTTCGTCCGGCTGGTCGTCGCTTTGGGTGCGACGGTTCATCCCCGCCCACGCGGGGAACACCGGACGGGATGCTTTGCGGCGTCGCATGGTGGCGGTTCATCCCCGCCCACGCGGGGAACACTCAACAAGTTTTTGCTGATGCTCGTAGGCCGCCGGTTCATCCCCGCCCACGCGGGGAACACGCCTACATGGCCACGCGCTGCAACGCCATGCACGGTTCATCCCCGCCCACGCGGGGAACACAGCGGCTTTGGAATGGGGTTGATCGACTGAAGCGGTTCATCCCCGCCCACGCGGGGAACACTTCTTTCAGGACATGTCGAAAGCTGTCGCAGCCGGTTCATCCCCGCCCACGCGGGGAACACTGTTCGATCGTCATGCACATGGTGTCATTCTCCGGTTCATCCCCGCCCACGCGGGGAACACGCCGCCGTGAGAGACGTATCCATGATTTAGCCCGGTTCATCCCCGCCCACGCGGGGAACACATGGGCATACGATGCGCGATAGTTACGGAATACGGTTCATCCCCGCCCACGCGGGGAACACGTTCTCGCTGAGTTTCGGTACATACACAACACCGGTTCATCCCCGCCCACGCGGGGAACACAATCGTGGAGACGCCGTGGATGCCTAGTGAGTCGGTTCATCCCCGCCCACGCGGGGAACACACTTCGAATCCTGGTTTTGGGCCGACTGAAAACCGGTTCATCCCCGCCCACGCGGGGAACACGGGTGATCGGCGAAGTACTCGTTCACGGGCGTCGGTTCATCCCCGCCCACGCGGGGAACACGCGATTGTCATAAGAAGGATCTGATAGATACCCGGTTCATCCCCGCCCACGCGGGGAACACGAACGTGACGAGAGATTACGGGTTCAAGTTCGCGGTTCATCCCCGCCCACGCGGGGAACACGCCGTTGGAATTGAAGCGATGTCTTGTACTCACGGTTCATCCCCGCCCACGCGGGGAACACGGTGGAACAGGTCTACGCCGGCCGCCATCCAGAGGTTCATCCCCGCCCACGCGGGGAACACGAGTTCGCGGACCTGGACGGTAAGCCGACCGACGGTTCATCCCCGCCCACGCGGGGAACACACGCGGGCCAGTGGCCGGACCATAAACTGAGCCGGTTCATCCCCGCCCACGCGGGGAACACGGGAATTCTTCACAACAATTCATGAGTTTAATCGGTTCATCCCCGCCCACGCGGGGAACACTTCAGCGGCCGCTTCTGCGATTTGCACAGTCGCGGTTCATCCCCGCCCACGCGGGGAACACCTAATTTGTCAATCAATATTTGGGTCGCCTCCCGGTTCATCCCCGCCCACGCGGGGAACACTGCGGCCATAGCCGCCATGGGAATGCGTGTTTCGGTTCATCCCCGCCCACGCGGGGAACACATTGTTATAAATCGACTGTACACCCGCCGCCTCGGTTCATCCCCGCCCACGCGGGGAACACCGCCCGTGCGTTTCCCCTTTGGCGCACCGGTTCGGTTCATCCCCGCCCACGCGGGGAACACATTACCGGAATGAACGAAAGCGCATTCGGAAACGGTTCATCCCCGCCCACGCGGGGAACACATGGTCGACGTGCCGAGCATCGCGGCTGCGAGCGGTTCATCCCCGCCCACGCGGGGAACACCAGCACGACCACCGTCACGTCCACCGGTCCGACGGTTCATCCCCGCCCACGCGGGGAACACCTGCTGCGCATTCAAAAGGAGCATTAAAATGTCGGTTCATCCCCGCCCACGCGGGGAACACTTGCCCCATCAAGCGCGCACTGGTCGCGGAAACGGTTCATCCCCGCCCACGCGGGGAACACACCGGTCGCGATTCTGAATCGCGTCGGTTGGACGGTTCATCCCCGCCCACGCGGGGAACACGACCGGTTGACCGATCTGGATGGTGTAGCCGGCGGTTCATCCCCGCCCACGCGGGGAACACTTATCGACAGCGAGAAGTACGAGCAGCTATCTTGGTTCATCCCCGCCCACGCGGGGAACACTACATCAAGATGCCGGATGGGTCTGATGCACGCGGTTCATCCCCGCCCACGCGGGGAACACCGCGGCTTTGTCGGCCAGCGCGGCCTCGACAGCGGTTCATCCCCGCCCACGCGGGGAACACGCCGACGACCTCGGCAGCGCAGGGTGCAAACCCGGTTCATCCCCGCCCACGCGGGGAACACTACACATCGCCCAGCACGCCGCGCACGTCGCGCGGTTCATCCCCGCCCACGCGGGGAACACTCGCGTTCGGATGCCTTCGCGGCGGCGACTTCCGGTTCATCCCCGCCCACGCGGGGAACACAAAAGGAACGTACCATTTGTTGGGGATATTGGCGGTTCATCCCCGCCCACGCGGGGAACACGATAGCATTGGAAGAGCCAATCTGACCAGCAGCGGTTCATCCCCGCCCACGCGGGGAACACATCGGCGAGCGCGGCAAAGGCATTCGTGGAAAGGGTTCATCCCCGCCCACGCGGGGAACACAGTCCGGCTACACGCGCATCTGAGTACAAAAACGGTTCATCCCCGCCCACGCGGGGAACACATGCGAGAGGCTCCATTGATTTGGCCATTCGCCGGTTCATCCCCGCCCACGCGGGGAACACAGAAGGCGGCATAAGGAAAGCCATGCTGCAGCTGGTTCATCCCCGCCCACGCGGGGAACACTTGACGCCAAGGTAATTCGACATGGGCTACTCCGGTTCATCCCCGCCCACGCGGGGAACACACTTACCGCAAGCCCTTGATCCAAAAGCAAAAAATCGGCCCTCAAAAATCTACCGATCTACCGCCGGGCAAAAGCTCGCGGCAATGCCTTACCGCACGCAGTCGACGAAGTACCCCACCTTACCGTCGATCTCCTCCTCGACCAGCCCGTGGATATCGGTTTCGAAGCCCGGGAACAGCTTGTTGAAGTCGCGTGCGAACTGCAGGTACTGCACGATCGTCCGGTTGAAGCGCTCGCCCGGGATCAGCAGCGGAATGCCCGGCGGATACGGCGTCAGCAGGATGGCGGTGATGCGGCCTTCCAGGTCGTCGATCGCCACGCGCTCGGTCTCGCGGTGCGCCATCTTGGCCCACGCGTCCGACGGCTTCATCGCCGGCTCCATGTTGGAGAGGTACATCTCGGTGGTCACGCGGGCCACGTCGTTGGCCTTGTAGACGCTGTGAATACCGTCGCACAGCTCGCGCAGGCCGATGCGCTCGTACTGCGGATACTGCCGCACGAACTCCGGCAGCACGCGCCACAGCGGCTGGTTGTTGTCGTAGTCGTCCTTGAACTGCTGCAGCTCGGTCACCAGCGAGTTCCAGCGGCCCTTGGTGATGCCGATGGTGAACATGATGAAGAACGAGTACAGCCCGGTCTTCTCGACGATGATGCCGTGCTCGGCGAGGTATTTCGTGACGATCGCGGCCGGGATGCCCGACTCGCTGAACTTGCCGTCCACGTCCAGGCCCGGGGTGATGATGGTGGCCTTGATCGGGTCGAGCAGGTTGAAGTCTTCGGCCAGGTCGCCGAAGCCGTGCCAGCGCTCGTTGGCCTTGAGCATCCAGGCCTCGCGCTCCTCGATCCCCTCGTCGGACAGGTCGTTCGGGCCCCAGACCTTGAACCACCAGTCGTCGCCGCGGCCGCTGCCGCCATTCGTGCCGACGTACTCCTGCTCCACCTTGCGCATGGCGCGGCGGAAGTCCAGCGCCTCGGCGATGCTCTCTTCCACCAGCGCGGTGCCGCCCGGCGCTTCCATCATCGCCGCGGCCACGTCGCACGAGGCGATGATCGAGTACTGCGGGCTGGTCGAGGTGTGCATCAGGTACGCCTCGTTGAAGCGGTACGTGTCGAGCTTGCGCGTCTCGGAGTCCTGCACGAGGATCTGCGAGGCCTGCGACAGGCCGGCCAGCAGCTTGTGCGTGCTCTGCGTGGCGAACACCAGGGCGTCTTTGCTGCGCGAGCGGCCCTGGCCGATGGCGTGCATGTCGCGGTAGAACGGATGGAAGGCGGCGTGCGGCAGCCAGGCTTCGTCGAAGTGCAGCGTGTCGATCTCGGTCGACAGCATGTGCTTGATGCGCTCGGCGTTGTACAGCACGCCGTCGTAGGTGCCCTGCGTGATGGTCAGGATGCGCGGCTTCTTGTTCTTGGCCTGGCTGGCGAACGGGTGCTCGGCGATCTTGCGGGCGATCGTCTCCGGCTCGAACTCGCTCTGCGGGATCGGGCCGATGATGCCGTAGTGGTTGCGCGTCGGCATCAGGAACACGGGGATCGCGCCCGTCATCATGATCGCGTGCAGGATCGACTTGTGGCAGTTGCGGTCCACCACCACGATGTCGCCGGGCGCCACGTTGGCGTGCCACACCATCTTGTTCGAGGTGGACGTGCCGTTGGTGACGAAGAACATGTGGTCGGAGCCGAAGATGCGCGCGGCATTGCGCTCGGAGGCCGCCACCGGGCCGGTGTGGTCGAGCAGTTGGCCGAGTTCGTCCACCGCGTTGCAAACGTCTGCGCGCAGCATGTTCTCACCGAAGAACTGGTGGAACACCTGGCCCACCGGGCTCTTGAGGAACGCCACGCCGCCCGAGTGCCCCGGGCAGTGCCACGAGTACGAGCTGTCCTGCGCGTAGTCGATCAGCGCCTTGAAGAACGGCGGCGGCAGCGAATCCAGGTAGTTGCGGGCTTCGCGGATGATGTGGCGCGCCACGAACTCCGGCGTGTCCTCGAACATGTGGATGAAGCCGTGCAGTTCGCGCAGGACGTCGTTGGGCAGGTGGCGCGAGGTGCGCGTCTCGCCGTACAGGAAGATGGGGATATCCGCGTTGCGGCGGCGCACTTCGGCCACGAAGGCGCGCAGGTTCTCCACCGCTTCCGGCTCGGGCTTGTCGTTGTCCGGGTTGATGAACTCGTCGTCGTCGATCGAGACGATGAAGGTGGACGCGCGGCTCGACTGCTGCGCGAAGGAGGTCAGGTCGCCGTAGCTGGTCAGGCCCGTGACCTCCATGCCCTCTTCTTCGATGGCCTGCGCCAGCGCGCGAATGCCCGACCCGGAGATGTTCTCGGAGCGGAAGTCCTCGTCGATGATGATGACGGGAAAACGGAATTTCATCGGGGTTCCTCTACGGATGAAACAAAAGGCACCGCTCCAGACCAGGCCAAACCAGCGGAAACGGACGACTAGACTAGAGAACTAAGTTTTCGGCAGCGTGACGCCGTGCTGGCCCTGGTATTTGCCGCCGCGGTCCTTGTAGGACGTCTCGCACGGCTCGTCGCTCTCGAAGAACAGCACTTGCGCGCAGCCCTCGCCGGCGTAGATCTTGGCGGGCAGCGGCGTGGTGTTGGAGAACTCCAGCGTCACGTAGCCTTCCCACTCGGGCTCGAACGGCGTGACGTTGACGATGATCCCGCAGCGCGCGTACGTGCTCTTGCCCAGGCACACCGTGAGCACGGTGCGCGGGATGCGGAAGTACTCCATCGTGCGGGCCAGCGCGAACGAGTTCGGCGGGATGATGCACACGTCGCCCTTGAAGTCGACGAACGACTTTTCGTCGAAGTTCTTCGGGTCGACGATGGTGCTGTTGATGTTGGTGAAAATCTTGAATTCGTTGGCGCAGCGGATGTCGTAGCCGTAGCTCGACGTGCCGTAGGAGACGATGCGGCGGCCTTCGGACTCGCGCACCTGTCCCGGCTCGAACGGCTCGATCATGCCGTGCTGCTCCGCCATACGGCGGATCCACTTGTCGGATTTGATGCTCATGGGATGCCTGTGATGAACAAATGGGGGCAGGCTTCGCGGATGCGAAAACTGTCCCCATTTGGTCACGGCCTGATCGTGGCTGTCGGGCCGGCGGCGATCAAAAACGCGGATTGTACCCCCAAACCCGTGACGGAAACCCACGTCGGCCGGGTCGGCGCGCCGGCGGCTTATCGGCCGGATTCCGCGGGCTGCGGCAGCTCCCCGCGCGGGCCGACCACGCCGGCCATCTCCGGCTCGGCGATGAAGCGCTCGCGCCCGGTGTAAAGCAGGAAATGCCGTCCGGTGCAGCGCGCGAACAGCGTCAGGTTGACCCGCTGCGCCATCTGGTAGCCCATCTGCGTGACGCCCGAGCGCGACAGCAGGAACGGGATGCCCATCTGCGCACCCTTGATGACCATCTCCGAAGTCAGGCGCCCGGTGGTGTAGAAGACCTTGTCGCCGCCACCCATGTCCTCCAGCCACATGCGGCCGGCGATGGCGTCCACGGCGTTGTGGCGGCCCACGTCCTCGATGAACATCAGCAGCGTGCCCTGCGCGTCGAACAGTGCGCAGCCGTGCACCGAGCCGGCCTGCTTGTAGATCGACTGCTGCAGCCGGATGGTGTCGACCACGCGGTACAGCGTGGTCTGCGTGATGCGTGCCTCGGGCGGCAGATGGACCGCATCGATCTCGTCCATCAGCGACCCGAACACGGTGCCCTGCCCGCAGCCGGTGGTGACGGTGCGGCGCGCGGTTTTTTCGTCCAGGTCGGCGATGCCGGCGCGGGTGGTGACGGCGGCGGACTCGGTCTCCCAGTCCACCTGCACGGCCGCGATGTCTTCGATGCTGCCGACCAGCCGCTGGTTGCGCAGGTAGCCGAGCACCAGCGCCTCGGGCGCGCCGCCCAGCGTCATCAGCGTGACCAGTTCGCGCTTGTCGAGATAGACCGTCAGCGGACGCTCGCCGGGGATGTGCACGGCGCGCACATGGCCCAGTTCGTCGACGACATCGACTTCATCGAGCAGCGGAACACTGGCGTTGGTCAGTTCGGGGCGCAGCGGCATGGGGCGGTGTCCATGAAAAATGCGCACGGCAGCGTGCGCATTCCTGCATGCGGCCGGCGCCCATCCGTCCACGAACGGGCGCCGCGTGCGGGCGTCAGTTCGCCACGATCACGCCGCAGGCGATGCGCCCGCCGGAGTTGCCGGTCGGCTGGGTCTTGTAGTCGTCCATGCCCGAATGGACGATCACCGCGTGGCCGACCAGGCTGGTCGGGCCGGGCGCGAGCGTGACGCCGTTCAGGACGATCGAGCCGGCGGCCTTGCCGTTGGCGTCGGACTGCAGCATCGGAATGTCGCCGGCATGGTGCGGACCGGAGCGCGGATCGCCGTGCGGCTGGCCGGTCGGGTTGAAGTGCCCGCCCGCGCTCATGCCGTCCGGCGCGGAGCAGTCGCCCTTCTCGTGCACGTGGAAGCCGAACATCCCGTTGGGCGGCAGGCCCGCGATGTCGACCGCCATCGCAACCCGGTTGTCGCCTTGCTGCAGCAGCTTGATGGTGCCTTGCACGTTGCTGCCGCTCTTGGGCGCCAGCGTGGCCGAAGCCGACATGCCAGCGGCGGGCGCGCCGGTGCTGGCGCCGGTGCCGGCATTCGAGGCGCAGCCGGCCATCAGGCCGATCGCGGCAAGTCCGATCACGAGTTGCTTCATGTGTCACCTCCTGTCAGGGTTCACTTGCGAGCGGACGATTGTACTGCCGGATGACGAACCCGCAACATCGGCGCAGTCTCAACCCTTGGGGGGCGGGGTGGCCGCGGCGGCCGGCGCGGGCGGCACGAACGGGCCCGGATCGGCGCACGGCGCGCCCGCCTGCACGCGGGTGCCCTTGCCGCTGGCCTGGTATTGCGCCACGGCCCGGTCCTGCGCCTGGCACAACTGGAAGGCAGCCACCTTATCGCTCCAGGCCGCCTTGGCCTTGTCCACTTCGGCCTTGGCTTTCTGCGCCTCGGTCGGCGCGGGCAGCCTGGCCCCGGCCGCGGCGCTCGCCAGGCCCAGCACGGTGGCCGCAAGCCACGTGCCCAATGGATGCATCTTCTTGGCGGACCCGGTCATGGCGAAGCTCCTCGGATCGATGGCGTCAGCCCTTGGCCGGCTGCTCGCGCGGTTCGGGCGGTTCGGGCGGCCTGGAGCGCTGCGCGGGGATCTTGCCGGCCTGGATGTCGTCGTACCAGAGCGCGTGGTGCTCCCGCGCCCAGGCCTCGTCGACGTAGCCGTCGCGCATGGCGCGGTAAGCGCCTTCCATGCCGATCGTGCCGATGTAGATGTGGCCCAGCGACATGCAGATCATGCCCACCGCCGCGATGGCGTGGATGATCTCGGCGAGCTGCATCGTGCTGCGGTAGTAATCGACACCCGGCACGATGCGGTCCAGCACCCAGCCCGAGGCCGACAGGATCAGCCCAAGCACCACCAGCCCGCCCCAGAACCACAGTTTTTCGCCTGCGTTGAAGCGGTGCGACGGCACCTCGGCGCCGTGCGCGCCGAACATGCCGCCCAGGCGCAGCAGCCAGTGCAGATCGCCGCGGCGCGGCAGGTTGTCGCGCGCCCACATCGCGAAGGCGACGATGATGCTGACCGTGAACAACGGCCCCACCAGGTTGTGCAGGGTCTTCAGCACATAGGTCAGCCAGCCGAACAGCTGGTGCCCCATCAGCGGCAGCAGGAAGTGCTTGCCCCACAGCATCGCGATGCCGGAGACGCCCAGCGTGACGAACGAGATCGCCATGGTCCAGTGCACATAGCGCTCGGTGGGCGTGAACCGTTCGATCTTGCGGCCGGTGGGCGCTTCCTTCAGGCGGATCTGGCCCTTCAACAGGAAGACCCCCAGGATCGCCAGCGGCACCAGCACCACCAGCCAGCCGCCCCACACGGTGATGACACCGTTGCGGAACAGCCGCCATTTCTGGCCCGTGCGCTGGATCAGCACGCCGGTCTCCAGCCCGGGCAGGCTGGCGTAGTTGGCCTGGTCGGAGTTGACCTCGCGCCAGAACGGCGCGCTGTTGCCAGGCTGCGTGACGCGGCGCGCGGTCTGGTCCTGCGCTTCCTTGGCCAGGTCGCGCCGGGGCAGGTTGAAGACATTCTCGGACACCACGTTGGGGAACGGCTGCGCGGGCTGCACGGCCGGATTGACCGGCGCGGCGGCCGGCGCGCTGGCCGGCTGCTGCGCCGATGCGAGCGCCGCCGCGCCGCCCAGCAGCAACGCCGTCGCCAGGGGTTTCCAGCAGGCAATCATGGACGGGCCTCCGCTCGCGCCTCAGGGGGTCTTGTTGTACTCGTTCTGGTACTGGCCGCGCGCGCGGATCTGGCTTTCCCAACTCGTGCGGTCGCCCGGGGTCCAGTTCTTGGCCATGAACGGGTCGCCTTCGGCGCCCTGGTAGGCGGGGGTGTC
Source organism: Ralstonia solanacearum K60 (assembly GCF_002251695.1). Lineage (NCBI taxonomy): Bacteria > Pseudomonadati > Pseudomonadota > Betaproteobacteria > Burkholderiales > Burkholderiaceae > Ralstonia > Ralstonia solanacearum. The sequence goes on along the minus strand of NZ_NCTK01000001.1, from coordinate 3,067,686 downwards.
GTCCTTGCGGTGCGAGGCGACAGCGGTCTGCGGGCGTTCGCCGCACCCTGCCAGCGCGGCGGCCAGGCCGACGGCCGCCATCGCCATCGCCATCGCCATCGCCATTCGGATCGTGTGCATGGCTAGTACGCTCCCGAGGCCGGTGCGTCCGGCTTGGCGGCAGGCGTGGCAGGCGTGGCAGGCGCGGCCGGAGCAACCGGTGCAGCCGGTGCGGCCTGGGCGCTCTTGCCGGCGCCTCCATAGGCCGTCCCCCAGCCGAACAGCTCCGCTCCTTTTCCCCGCTTCATCACGCGATTGCGCAGGATGTCGGCAATGACATCCCCGTCGCCGCCCAACAGCGCCTTGGTCGAGCACATCTCCGCGCACAGCGGCAGCTTGCCCTCGGCCAGGCGGTTGCGACCGTACTTCTCGAACTCGGCCTCGCTGCCGTTCGGCTCGGGGCCGCCCGCGCAGAAGGTGCACTTGTCCATCTTGCCGCGCACGCCGAAGGTGCCCTGGCTCGGGAACTGCGGCGCGCCGAACGGGCACGCGTACGAGCAATAGCCGCAGCCGATGCAGACGTCCTTGTCGTGCAGCACCACGCCGTCTTCGGTGCGGTAGAAGCAATCGACCGGACAGACCGCCATGCACGGCGCGTCCGAACAGTGCATGCACGCCACCGAGATGGATTTCTCCGCGCCGACCATGCCGTCGTTGATGGTGACCACGCGGCGCCGGTTCACGCCCCACGGCACCTCGTGCTCGTTCTTGCAGGCGGTGGTGCAGGCGTTGCATTCGATGCAGCGCTCGCTGTCACAGATGAATTTCATGCGCGCCATGATCGCTTCCCGCTCTTATGCAAAACGCTCGATCTGGCAGACCGTCGTCTTGGTTTCCTGCATCATCGTCACCGAGTCGTAACCGTAGGTGGTGGCCGTGTTGACGGCCTCGCCGCGCACGATCGGGTGGGCGCCCTCGGGGTAGTAGTCCAGCAGATCCTTGCCCTGCCACCAGCCCGAGAAGTGGAACGGGATGAAGGCATGGTCCACGCCCACGCGCTCGGTCACCAGGGCGCGCACCTTGATGCGGGCGCCGGTCGGTGTCTTGACCCACACGTAGTCGTTGTTGCGGATGCCCCGGTCGGCGGCGGCCTTCGGGTTGATCTCGACGAAGTTCTCCTGCTGCAGCTCGGCCAGCCACGGGTTGGAGCGCGTCTCTTCGCCGCCGCCCTCGTACTCGACCAGCCTGCCGGAGGTGAGGATGATCGGGAACTGCTCGTAGACCTTGTTCTCGATGTTGCGCTGCTGCACGGTCTTGTACAGCGTCGGCAGCCGCCAGAAGGTCTTCTTGTCGTCGTGCGTCGGGTACTTGGCGACCATGTCGGGCCGCGTGGAATACAACGGCTCGCGATGCTGCGGAATCGGGTCGGGGAAGTTCCACACCACGGCCCGCGCCTTGGCATTGCCGAACGGATGGCAGCCGTGCTTCATCGCCACGCGCTGGATGCCGCCGGACAGGTCGGTCTTCCAGTTCTTGCCTTCGGCGGCTTTCTTCTCGGCATCGGTGAGGTCGTCCCACCAGCCGAGTTTCTTCAGGAACACGTGGTCGAACTCGGGGTACCCGGTGGTCAGTTCCGCGCCGAGCGAATACGAGCCGTCTTCCGCCAGCAGGTTGACGCCGTCGCGCTCCACGCCGAAGTTGGCGCGGAAGTTGCCGCCGCCGTCCATCACATGCTTGCCCGTGTCGTACAGGTTGGCCGTGCCGGGATGCTTCAGTTCGGGGGTGCCATAGCACGGCCACGGCAAGCCGAAGTAATCACCGGTCAGGTCGTAGCCGGTGACCGGGTCCTTGCCGCCCTTGCAGCGCAGCGTGCGCACGTCGAACAGGTGCATGTTGCGCATGTGGGCCTGCAGACGCTCCGGCGATTGGCCGGTGTAGCCGATGGTCCAGTTGCTGCGGTTGATCTCGCGCAGGATCGACTCAGTCCCGGGCTCGCGCCAGGTCATGCCGGCGCGCTTGTACTCGGTGATCTTGAGGTGCTTCGACAGCTCGTTGCCGAAGCCGAGCCGATCGGCCAGGGCCTGCATGATGACGTGGTCCGGCTGCGACTCGAACAGCGGCTCGATCACCTTCTCGCGCCATTGCAGCGAACGGTTGGACGCGGTGCACGAGCCCGAGGTCTCGAACTGCGTGGCGGCGGGCAGCAGGTAGACCGCGCGGTTCGGGTTGGGCGGCGTGCCGTCGGCGGCGGGCATGTTGGCCATTGCCGCGGTGGCCGAGGGGTACGGGTCGATCACCACCAGCAGGTCGAGCTTGTCGAGCGCGTGCTTCATCTCCAGGCCGCGCGTCTGCGAGTTGGGCGCATGGCCCCAGTAGAACATCGCGCGGACGTTGTTGTCCTGGTCGATCAGTTCGTTCTTCTCCAGCACCGCGTCGATCCAGCGCGAGACGGTGGTGCCCGATTTCTCCATCATCGCCTGCGAGGCGAAGCGGCCCTTGATCCAGTCGTAGTCGACGCCCCACACCGCGGCATAGTGCTTCCACGCACCGGCGGCCAGGCCGTAGTAGCCCGGCAGCGAATCGGGGTTCGGGCCGACATCGGTGGCACCCTGCACATTGTCGTGGCCACGGAAGATGTTGGCGCCGCCGCCCGACTTGCCGATATTGCCCAGCGCCAACTGCACGATGCACGACGCGCGCACGATGGCGTTGCCGATGGTGTGCTGGGTCTGGCCCATGCACCACACCAGCGTGCTCGGGCGGTTCATCGCCATCATCTCGGCGACCTTGCGGACCTGCGCCTCGGGCACGCCGCACACTTCTTCGACCTTATCCGGCGTCCACTTGGCCATGACCTCGTCGCGCACCTTGTCCATGCCATAGACGCGGTCGTGCAGGAACTGCTTGTCCTCCCAGCCGTTCTGGAAGATGTGATACAGCAGGCCAAACAGGAATGAGATGTCCGTGCCCGAGCGGATGCGCACGTACTCATCGGACTTGGCCGCCGTGCGCGTGTAGCGCGGGTCGACCACGATCACCTTGCAGCCGGTCTCCTTGGCATGCAGCAGGTGCAGCATCGACACCGGGTGCGCCTCCGCCGCGTTCGAGCCGATATACAGCGCGCACCTGGCGTTCTGCATGTCGTTGTACGAGTTGGTCATCGCGCCGTAGCCCCAGGTGTTCGCCACGCCCGCCACGGTGGTGGAGTGGCAGATGCGCGCCTGGTGGTCGCAGTTGTTGGTGCCGAAGAACGACACCCACTTGCGCAGCAGATACGACTGCTCGTTGCTGTGCTTGGACGAGCCGACGAAGAAGAACGAGTCCGGCCCGGTCTCCTGGCGGATCGCCTTCATCTTCTCGACGATCTCGCCCAGTGCCTGCTCCCAGCTGATGCGCTGGTAGCGGCCGTCCACCAGCTTCATCGGCGTCTTCAGGCGGTATTCGCCATGGCCGTGCTCGCGCAGCGCGGCGCCCTTGGCGCAGTGCGCGCCCAGGTTGATGGGCGAATCGAACACCGGTTCCTGGCGCACCCACACACCGTTCTGCACCACCGCATCCACCGCGCAGCCCACCGAGCAGTGCGAGCACACCGTGCGGCGCACGACGATGTCGTCCTTGCCCTCGGCCGCCCGCGCCTCGCCCACCGACGCCTTCTGCACCAGCGACAGCTGCGACGCCGCCAGCCCCGCGCCCACGCCGATGCCGGAGCGCTTGAGGAAGGTCCGCCGGTCCATGGTCGGCAGCGCACCGGCCAGGCCGCGCGCCAGGCTGCCGGACAAGGTTGCGGCGCCGGTGCGGCGGGCCTGTCCGGTGTTGGCATCCTGCGCCGCCGGTTTGCGGGTCAGAAGCATGGTGTCACCTGAGAGGGAAGGGACGTGGCGGGCGTGGGAACCGGGAGGCTGGCCTCAGATCCACGTGGTCTTGTAGTACTTGCGGATGTGCTCGGTCAGCCGGTAGCCGCTGGCCTTGTCGTCGGCGGGCCCGGTGGTGGCATCGGAAGCCGGCGGCGGCACCAGGCGGCCCGCCGTGGCCGCCGTACCGGCCGCCGCCGCAGCAACGGCGGCACCCACCAGGAAACGGCGCCGCGTGGACGCGGCCTCGCTGGCGTCAGCCTGGGCCGGGGCGTGGGGGGGCTTCGGGTCTGGCATGGGCATGCTCCCCGGTTCTGCTGAACCGATGACCGAATGCAATAGGAATTGCTCAACACATTCTAGAAGCAACGGTTCTGGAAAACCATGCTTGTTAGCCCTGAAAAACCGGATTCTCCGGGGATGGAGCGATGAATTTTTTCAATCGCCGCGCCGCTGGCCATCCCGTCGGGAGGCGGGCGGAGCATCGCGCTTCGTCTGCCGCGGTTTTGTCAGGCAACCATGCTCCAAGCCGTCACGCCAGTTCAAGAGCGAGCCGCTCGACTTCGAAAAACGCCTTCGCCAGCCCCGCCACCTCGGCATAGAACGCGGCGCGCGGGTGCTGCAGCACAGCATCGCAAGCAGACTCGGCCCACGGCGCCAGATGGCGCTCGAAGAACGCCCGCTGCTCGGCCATCTGCGCCGCGGCGGCATCCTCCCCGGCGATCAAGTAGCGCATCACCTCGCACAGCGCGGCGAGATGGTCTTCGGTCTCGGTGATGCCCTCGGCGCGTTCCAGGCCGTAGCGGCGCAGGTCGGCGCGCACCGCCACCAGGGGCTTCTCGTTGAGGAAGCCCGCCTGGTAATACGAGCCGTACAGGAACACTTCCGGCTTGCCCACGCCGATGAACAGCTCGGTGTATTCATCGTCGGCCTGCGCGGCGGTGGTCTGGCCCGCACGGGCGACCAGGCGGCGCCAGGCTTGCGTCAGGGCGCTGTCCTCGGCGGCCTCCGCGTCAGCGGGGTCGGCCCCTAGATCGGCCCCGGCAGCGCCCGCCGGACCCCGCGGCGCAGCGGCGATGCGCTGCAGCAAACCCGCGTCCGGCGCGCGGTACAGCAGCGTCGCCAGCAGGCCGTACAGGTCGGCACGGGCGAGATCCTCCGCGCTGTCGGCGGGCGTGGCGGCGGGCTGGAACCGCAAGGGCTGGGCGTCGGTCATGGGCTCGGGGTAACGGAGTTCAGGGCGTGGCGCCGGGCTGTTCGCCCCGCTCCAGCATGTCGATCACGCGGCAGTCGCCGCACATCTTGAGGCGCTCGCCCGCCGCGCCTGCAAAGGCCGGATGGGCACCGAGCCGGGCGATCATGGCCGTGATCATCTGCGCCGTGCCGAACGGCTTGCCGCAGCGGATGCAATGGAACGGCTCGGTCGCGTTGAGCGTCACCGGCTGACGTGCTCCGGCCGACAGGTTCAGACGCGGCACCAGGGCGATGGCGTCTTCCGGACAGGTGGTTTCGCACAGGCCGCACTGGACGCAGTTGCGTTCGATCATCGACAGCACCGGCTGCTCGGCCTGGTCGCGCAGCGCCTGCGACGGGCAGGCGCTCACGCAGGCCATGCACAGCGTGCAACGCGCGCGGTCCACCTCGATGACACCGAACGGCGCACCGGCCGGCAGCGGGATCACGGCGTCGGCCGCATCGGCGTGGCGCGCTAGGTGATCGAGCGCGAAATCGAGCGTCTCGCGCTTGGCGGCGGCCACGGCAAAGGTGGCGGGCGGCATCCCGGCCCGGAACCCGTGCAACGGGCCGCACACCTCGGCGGCATTGAGCCGCGCATCGAGCGCGGCGGCGTCCTCCACATCGATCAGCACCACGCCGGACGCATCGGCCGGCTCGCCCAGCCCCGTCAGCACGGCCCGGGCCACCGCGACCTGTTCGGCGAGCGTGGCGCGATACTGCGGCGCATCGTCTTCGGTCAGCAGGAGGGCGACGCGCGCCGCCCCATAGGCCAGCGCCGACAGCCACAGGTCCAGCCCCGTCGACGCCGCATGGAACACCTCGACCGGCAGCACATTGACCGGCACGCCCTGCGCCTTGCCGGTCCGCGCAGCGCGGCCGAGCTGCTCGATCAGCGCGCGGCCGCGGCCGCCGTTGTGCAGCAGCACCACCGCATCGCGCCCGCCCGCCGCCGCGTAGGTCGACAGCAGCGTCTTCAGCTTGCGTCCCTGGTACGGCGCGCTCGGGTAGGCGTAAGTCAACGCACCGGTCGGACAGGCCGTGGTACAGGCGCCGCAGCCGACACACAGGTTCGGCGCGACGTGCACGCTGCCGCGCCCGTCCTGCCATTGCGACGTGATCGCCGCGGCCGAACAGACCTGCACACAGGCGTCGCAGCCGACCTGGCCGTTGCGGCCATGCGCACAGATCGATGCCTTGTACTGGAAGAACCTGGGCTTCTCGAACTCGCCCACCAGCCGGAGCAGCGCCAGCGACGCGGTGAGCTGACGGCCGGCATCGGCGCCGGCGTGGAAGTAGCCCTGCGGCGGCTGGTGCTGGACAAAGGCCGGCGCGTCGTTCAGATCGAAGATCAGGTCGAACCGGCCAGCGTACGTCTGCGGCGCATCGAGCCGCCCGAAGTCGATGGCCATCGCCTCGCCGCAGGCTTTGACGCAGTCGCGGTGGTCGCGGCAGGCGTCCAGGTCGATCTGGTAGAGCGTGTCGATGGCGTCTTCGGGGCAGGCGTCGATACAGGCGTTGCAGCGCGTGCAGCGGTCCAGGTCGATCGGGTTGCGGCTGCGCCACTGCACATCGAACGCGCCGAGCCAGCCGCCCACCTGCGCCAGCTCGCCCGCGTGGACCGGCCAGCGGCGGGCCATCGGCGGCGACAGCGGACCGGCGGTGCGGTCGCGGCCGGTCGCGAGCACGGTCACGCTCAACGGGTCGGCCAGGCGCTCGGCCCAGGGCAGCACGCGCTCAGCCGGGCCGACGATCAGCAGGTTGCCGTCGCAGCGGTAGTCGACCACGGGCACCGGGTCCGGCGCCGGCAGGCCGGCCACGGCCAGCAAGGCCGCGGTCTTGGCGTGGAAGCCGCGCGCATCCCGCCGCGCCCCCGCCGACCACCCGCCGGTCTCGCGCACATTGACGAAATGGATCGGCGCGGTCACGCCGCCGTACTGGGCCGCCACCTCGGTGAACAGCGCTTGCTCCTGCGTGCAGGCGACGACCACGTCCTCGGCGCCGTCCAGGGCCCGGGTGAAGGCGCCGATCTCGCGGCGGCACAGCAGGTGATGCGTCTGGCCCGGCACATCGACGGGCGCGCCGGACGCACGCAGCCCGTCGCTCACCGCGTCGGCGTCGAGCGGCATCGTGTGATTGCAACTGCAGACCAGCGTGGGCATGAGTGTGCGCGTAGGCGCCCGCGCCTGCCGGGCGGGCGGTGGGGACACGGCCGCACGGTCGCCGCCGCGCGGTCCTTTTTCTCATTCTACGGAGGGTGGCTTGTCGTCGCTATGCGGGGTTGCCTGGGCGGATGCGTCAGGCGCAGGCGGTACCGGCGGCTGAGCGGGCGGCCCCTCCCCGGCCGCAACACCGGGCGCTCCGGGCGCGGACGCGGGTTCGGAATCCACCGTGTTCGAACCCGCCTCGTCGGGCGGCCCGAACAGCCGCAACACCGTCGCCTGCCTAAGCTCCCGCAGCATCTCGGGCGGGATCGGATCGGGCTGCGAGTAGTCGTCGATGTACGTATCCAACCCGTCCATCACGTTGAAGTGCGGATCGGCGAACAGCTTCTTGAGCGCGGCGCGCTTGACGGCTTCGTCCACCCCCTGCGCGACGAAGGGGGCGAAATCGTCGGCCGGCGTCAGCCTGGCGGCGTCTTCGAGCGTGGGCGGCGGAGCATCGGGCACCGGTTCGGCGGTAGAGGCCACGGGAGCAGGAGCGGGCGCAACATGCGCCGCGGGCGGCTCGTCGGCCGGCTGCGCCGGACCGGGCTCCGGCTCGCCGCGCCGGTCGGCGGCCTTGCGGCGCGACCAGCGGGACAGGAAGGACGACTCGCTCATGGCGGCCCCCGCCTCGATCTCAAGGGTTCAATACTTCGCGCGGTCTTCCGGCGACAGGAACGACTCCGGCCGCCGCCGCTTCTTCGGCTCCGGCCGATAGTTCTGTTCCACGTAGGCCCGCAGCCACGCCAGCGATGCCGCATCCAGCGGCACGTTCTCGACCGTCTCGCCGCCGTCGAGCCAGCGGCCGGCCTCGTTATAGCTGAGCGACACCGTATGCGGAACGGCCCGCCCTTCCTGCGCCGTGCCCGGCTCGCCCATGCGCCACAGCACGAACCAGCACGGCGCGACGGCAGTCGCGTTCAGATAGTAGCCCTCGGCTTCGTCGTGGAACAGCGTGACATCGAAGCCGGGCGTGAGCCAGCGCTCGAGCGCATCGGTGCGGTCCAGGCAGCGCGGCGCGGTGCCGAACTCACCGAGGTCGGGCACCACCGCCTCCAGCCGCCACTGGAACGGCTGCCAGCGGTTGCCCGTCGGCCGGCGGCACAGCACCACCGCCATGCGCACGGACGGGCGTTCGGTCGGCGGCGGCTCGGCGGGCGTGTCCACGATGGGCCTCAGGTGTTCTGCACCACGATCGACGGGAACTTGCTCGTCATGTCCTTCGCCTTCTCGGCGACGGAGATGGCGACGCGGCGCGCGATCTCCCGATAGACGCCGGCGATGGCGCCGTCCGGATCCGCCACCACGGTCGGCCGGCCCGAGTCCGCCTGCTCGCGGATCGAGAGATTCAGCGGCAGGCTGCCGAGGAACGGCACGCCGTACTGCGCGCACATCTTCTCGCCGCCGCCCGCGCCGAAGATGTGCTCGGTGTGGCCGCAGTTCGGGCAGCAGTAGATCGCCATGTTCTCCACCACGCCGATGATGGGGATGCCCACCTTCTCGAACATCTTCAGCCCCTTCTTGGCGTCGATCAGCGCGATGTCCTGCGGCGTGGTGACGATCACCGCGCCGGTCACGGGCACCTTCTGCGACAGCGTGAGCTGGATGTCGCCCGTGCCCGGCGGCATGTCGACGATGAGGTAGTCCAGGTCGCGCCAGTTGGTCTGCTTGAGCAACTGCTCCAGCGCGGAGGTGACCATCGGGCCGCGCCACACCATCGGGTTGTCCTGCTCGATCAGGAAACCGATCGAGTTGGCCTGCAGGCCATGCCCCTCCATCGGCTCCATGGTCTTGCCATCGGTGGATTCCGGCTGGCCCTGGATGCCCAGCATCATCGGCTGGCTGGGGCCGTAGATGTCGGCATCGAGAATGCCCACGTTCGCCCCTTCGGCGGCCAGCGCCAGCGCCAGGTTCACGGCCGTGGTCGACTTGCCCACGCCGCCCTTGCCCGACGCCACCGCGATAATGTTCTTGACGTTGGGCAGCAGATGGACGCCGCGCTGCACCGCGTGCGCGACGATCTTCATCGACACCTGCACGCTGACGTTCGCCACACCTTCGACCTGGCGCAGCGCGCCGATCACCAGCTTGCGGATGGGCTCGAACTGGCTCCTGGCCGGATACCCGAGCTCGACATCCAGCGACACGTCGCCGCCATCGACCCGGACATTGCGCACCGACTTGGACGAGACCAGGTCGCGCCCGGTATTGGGATCCACCACGCCGCGCAGGGCTTCGGTGATCTGTTCGACGGTCAGGCTCAAGTTGCACTCCAGCAAGAATTTTAATGCGAATGAGGGACGGCCTAACGGTTGCGCCGCGTGAACTTTGCGGCGCCCTGGCCACTCTATGTACTGTTTTGCTATTGTATTTTGCCGGCGCGGCTTCCGTTCGATTCCCCCCAATACCCCTTGTCCGCGCCGGATATCGGCAAACAACGACAACCGATCCCGTTAGCACAAGGAGAAATCATGAAAGCCAAGCTTATTTCCGTTTCGCTGATCGCCCTGCTGGCCGCCGGCTGCGCCACCCAGCAGCAGAACCAGACCCTGGCCGGCACGGGCGTGGGCGCAGCCGTGGGCGCCGGCATCGGCGCGCTGGTCGGCAACAGCAAGGGCGCGGCCATCGGCGGCGCGCTGGGCGCGGCCGGCGGTGCGGCCGTCGGCTACAACTGGAACGCGATCAAGTCCAAGCTGACCGGCGACACGGCCGGCACCGGCACGCAGATCTCCGAGCAGCCCGACGGCTCGCTCAAGCTGAACATTCCGAGCCAGGTCTCGTTCGATACCGACAGCGCCGTGATCAAGCCGTCCTTCCGCGGCCCGCTGGACAGCGTGGCCGAAACCCTGACCCAGCATCCTGAACTGGCCGCCAGCGTGGTCGGCCACACCGACAGCACCGGCAACCCGAACTACAACATGAGCCTGTCGCAGCGCCGGGCCCAGAGCGTGACCAGCTACCTGACCGACCGCGGCGTGGCCCGCAACCGCCTGACCGCCGAGGGCCGCGGCCAGACGCAGCCGGTCGGGGATAACGCCACCGAGGCCGGTCGCGCACAAAATCGCCGCGTCGAAATTTATTTGAAACCAATCCAGGGGTGACCAGTCATAGAGAACGGGTGCTGCTTGCCATACGTTGCTGGCTCGCAATGCGTGGCTGACCTCCCGGGCGGCACCCGATTTCTCCTCCTTTTCCGTTGTGGAAAGCTGCGCCGGCGCTGACCGGCGCTTTTTTTTTTGAGTCACACTTCGGCGCCGTGCCGCCGGCCTGTTTCCCCCGCGTGCCACCGCCGGGCCACGCCCAGCCCGCCCCTGCCGGGCGCCGCGCTAGAATATGCGTTTCCCGGCGCGCCGCCCGCCTCGCGGCCCCTGCCCGCACTTTTCTGGCCTGTCCCATGTCCGAACGTCGCATCCTCGTCACATCCGCCCTGCCCTATGCCAACGGACCGATCCACATCGGCCACCTGGTCGAGTACATCCAGACCGACATCTGGGCGCGCTTCCAGCGCATGCGCGGACACGAAATCTATTACGTGGGCGCCGACGACACGCACGGCACACCCGTCATGCTGCGCGCGGAAAAGGAAGGCATCACCCCGCGCCAGTTGATCGAGCGCGTCTGGACCGAGCACAAGCGCGATTTCGACAACTTCCTGGTCTCGTTCGACAACTACCACAGCACCGACTCCGACGAGAACCGCGAGCTGTGCGAGCGCGTCTACCTCAAGCTCAAGGAAGCGGGCCTGATCGACGTGCGCGAGGTCGAGCAGTTCTACGACCCGGTCAAGGAAATGTTCCTGCCGGACCGCTTCATCAAGGGCGAATGCCCGAAGTGCGGCGCCAAGGACCAATACGGCGACTCCTGCGAGGTGTGCGGCGCGACCTACCAGCCGACCGACCTGAAGAACCCGTATTCGGTGGTATCGGGTGCCACGCCGGTGCGCAAGTCCTCCGAGCATTACTTCTTCAAGCTGTCCGACCCGCGCTGCGAGACCTTCCTGCGCGAATGGGTGGCCGACCTGGCCCAGCCCGAGGCCACCAACAAGATGCGCGAGTGGCTGGGCGACGAAGGCGAATCGACGCTGTCCGACTGGGACATCTCGCGCGATGCGCCGTACTTCGGCTTCGAGATTCCCGGCGCGCCGGGCAAGTATTTCTACGTGTGGCTGGATGCGCCGGTCGGCTACTACGCCAGCTTCAAAAACCTGTGCGGCAAGCTGGGCCTCGACTTCGACGCGTGGGTGTCCACGCACTCGACCGCCGAGCAGTACCACTTCATCGGCAAGGACATCCTGTATTTCCACACGCTGTTCTGGCCGGCGATGCTGCAGTTCTCGGGCTACCGCACGCCGACCAACGTGTTCGCGCACGGCTTCCTGACGGTGGACGGCGCCAAGATGAGCAAGTCGCGCGGCACCTTCATCACCGCCCAGAGCTACATCGACACCGGCCTGAACCCGGAATGGCTGCGCTATTACTTCGCCGCCAAGCTCAATGCGACGATGGAAGACCTTGACCTGAACCTGGACGACTTCATCGCGCGCGTGAACAGCGACCTGGTCGGCAAGTTCGTCAACATCGCCAGCCGCTCGGCGGGCTTCCTGGTCAAGCGCTTCGAGGGCCGCGTGAACGATGCCGCGCTGGGCAACCCGTTGATGGTCCAGCTGCGCGAGGCCGCGCCGCAGATCGCCGACCTGTACGAGAAGCGCGAGTACAGCAAGGCCCTGCGCGCGGTAATGGAGCTGGCCGATGCCGTGAACGCCTACGTCGACACCGAGAAGCCGTGGGACCTGGCCAAGGACGAAGCCCAGCGCGACAAGCTGCACGCCGCGTGCTCGGTGGCGCTGGAGGCCTTCCGCCTGCTGGCGGTCTATCTCAAGCCGATCCTGCCGAGCACGGTCGCCCGCATCGAGGCGTTCCTGAACGTCGAACCGCTGAACTGGCGCGCGATCGATGCGCAGTTGTCGTCGGCGCGCCCGATCCAGCCGTACTCGCACCTGATGACGCGCGTGGACAAGAAGCAGGTCGATGCGCTGGTGGAGGCCAACCGCCAGTCGCTGCAGGCCACGGTGGATGCGGTCCCGGCCGCCAACGGCACGCCCGCCATCGAACCGATGGCCGAGACCATCGCCATCGACGATTTCGCCAAGATCGATCTGCGCGTGGCCAAGATCGTCGCCTGCCAGCGCGTGGAGGGTTCCAACAAGCTGCTGCAGCTGACGCTGGACGTGGGCGAAGGCAAGACGCGCAACGTCTTCTCCGGCATCCAGTCGGCCTATGCGCCGGAAGACCTGGTCGGCAAGCTGACGGTGATGGTGGCCAACCTGGCGCCGCGCAAGATGAAGTTCGGCATGTCGGAAGGCATGGTGCTGGCCGCCTCCGCCGCTGACGAGAAGGCCCAGCCGGGCCTGTACATCCTCGAGCCGCATGCGGGCGCCGTGCCCGGCATGCGCGTCCGTTAAGACACGCCCTGCCCGCCGCAGCGATCAGCCGCCGTTCAGGCGGTTGTCGCTGCGCGATGTCGTGGTGACGCGGCCGTCCGGCCCGAAATGCACGTTGAAGAAGGCCCGCTCGGTCGGGCTTTCCATCCAGCGGTAGCCCCACACCTCTTCCTGCTTCAGACGGAACGCTTCCACCTTGGTCGGCTTGCCGAGCAGGCGACGGACGTCGTCGCGCGTCTGGCCCGGGCGCACGCGGCCGAAGTTATCCGCCGTCAGTATCTGGTCGATGCCGCGCACGCGGCCGTCCGGCCCGATCGTCACCAGCCACGTGGAGGTGCCCTCCGGCCCGCGCGGGTATTCGAGTTGGCGCGTGCCGTCTTCGTTTTCCCAGATCATGTCGGGCTGGCCGGCGGTGGCACGCACGTCGGCCTCGGTCGATTGGCCGGCCTGGATGCCCTTGAACAGCAGGTTGTCGGGCTTGGCCGACTGCCAGGCGCGCTTGGCCGCCTCGCCCGCGCGGTCGACGGCCTGATCCACCTTCTGCTGATCGCAGCCGAACAGGCCGAGCAGCGATGCCAGTAAGCCCATGGTGACTCCCAGTTGACGATGCCGCATGTAACCCTCTCGTTGGTGTGTGCCGGACAGGCATCCGCAATGATGCGCTGCCATTCCGGCAGCCTGGCGGCGCGCGATTAAAACCGTTTGTTGAACAGGATCGACGCGCCGTTGATCGTACCGCCGCGCGCCACCACCGACCAGCGCCGCGACAGCTGCCAGGTGAGCTTGACGATGGAATCGGCGGTCGACAGGCTCTGCTCGTAGCCGACCGCGATGCGCTCGGAAATCGCCTTGCCGACGCTGACCACCTGCGGATCGGTCAGGCCCGAGGCACTGGAGCCGATCGAGAACTCATCCAGCCCGAAGCGCCGCGCCACGTTCTTCCCCGCCACATTGCCCAGCAGCCCCAGCGCCGCGCCGGACATGGCCTGCTGCTGGCCCAGGCCGGCGCTGGAGGCGCTGTAGCCGAACATCAGCCACGACAGCTTGTCCTCGTCGGCCACGTTGGGCTCGGAGACCAGCTTCACGCGCGGCTGCCGCACCGTGCCGGTCACCTGCACCCCGGCCTCGACCTCCTGGTTGCGGCGCATCGCCAGGATGTTGAGCGACGGATTGTTGATCGGCCCGGTGAAGTTCAGGACACCCTGCTCGATGGCCAGCTTGCGGCCGAACGCTTCGTACGTGCTGCCCTGGCGCACGTAGATCGAACCGGTTCCGCGCAGCGGCACCAGCGGCTCGCTGTGCACGTGCATCTGGCCGCCGAGCGAGAGGTCGGCGCCGGCGCCCTTGAAGCGGAAGTTGTCGCCGAAATCGACATCCACGTCCACCACAGGGCTGAAGCGGCCGGCGGGCTTCTCCTCGCGCGAGGTCCCGCGCTCGGCCTGGTTGCGGGCCGCATCGGCGCGGCGCACGATGACCACGTCGTCGCCCAGGCTCGGGGCGCCGTCCTTGGGCAGGTTGAACAGGCCGCGGTCGATGCGGAACTTGCCGGTGATCGCCACGCGATCGCTTTCGTTGGCGATGCGCGCCTGGCCAGACAGTACCAGCGAGCGGTCGGGGTCAGCGAACAGCTGCAACCGGTCGGCCACCAGGGTGCCCGTCAGGTTGGGGTTGGCCTCGCCCAGCTGCACGCGGCCCTGGGCGCGCACCGTGCCGTCGCCGCCGTGGAACACCACCTCCTTCAGGTCGACCACGTTCTGGTCCAGCCCCACGTGCACGGTGCCGTCGGTCAGGCGGATGCCCTGGTCATACAGCGCCGCGTCGATACCCTGTCCATCCAGCAGGCCGCTCACCTTGGGCGCGCCCACCGTGCCGGCAAAGGTCAGGTTGGCGGCCAGCCGGCCGTCCAGCGCCACGTCGGGGCCGAGCAGATCGCCAACCGCCTTGAGCTGCGGCAGGTCCACCGTCAGCCCGCCCGACAGCGGCGACGCCGGCGACATCAGCGCCAGCGCGCCCGGCGCCGCCTCGCGCACGAGGCCAATACCGGCATCGAGGTGGAGACGGCCGACCCGGGTGGATTGCACATCGCCGCGCAAGCCCAGCCGCATGCCCTCGCCGCGCGCCTCCACCACCGCCTCGGTCAGCCCCAGCGGCGTGAAGCCGCGCCCGGCGTTGATGCTGAGATCGCCGCTGCGGCGGGCGATACGCGCGGTGCCGGTGGCGGTGCTGCCGAGATCCAGGTCCCACTGGCCGTCGATGACGAGATCGGTGCGCACCGGCGGTGCGTTGCCGGTCCAGATGCGCACCAGTTCCAGCACGCGCGAGATGGCGAGTCCGTCGACGCGGCCGGCGCTGCGCAGATGGCCCTGGTTCGATTCGACTCGGTCGATGCGGATCGGCGTCTGGTCGAGGGTCAGGTCTGCTCGACCGACGGCCAGGCGCCCCGGCGCCACCGAAACGCGCACCGGCGCCATCAATTGCAGGTTGGGCGCGCCCTGCGCCGACAGCGTGGACAGCGTGCCATTCCACGCATCGCCCTCCTTGCCCGGGGTCAGCGCGCCGTCGCCAGCCACGGCGAACCTGAACGGCTGGCTGCGCACGCTGCCGTCGGCGTCGGCGCGGAAGCGGTGTGCGCGACGGGTGCCGTCGAGCGTGGCGCGCACCTCGCGCAGCAACACATTCGGGGCGGTCACGCGCTGCGCGGTCAGCTCGAACTGCAAGGGCCCGTCGAGTCCGTCACGCAATTGCACGCGACCGCCGGCGGTGTCGATCCGGTTGCCGCCGTATGCAAGCTGCTGGGCACGGAAGGTCGCCGCCACCTGCGGGCGCTCGAGCGTGCCGGAGACCTCGCCCGACAGCGCCAGCGCACCGCTGACGCCCAACTGCAGGCGCGCCAGCTGCGGTGCGTCGATCTCCACGTGCATGCGGTCGCCCGCCGCGCCGAAGCTGCCGCGCAGGCTGGCCCGGTTGCCGGCCACGTCGAGCCGCGCATCGCTCGGCAGCAGGTGCTCGCCGCGCAGGTGGACGTTGCCGTCGCCGGTCATCGGCAGGCCGGCGTATTCGCTGTTGCGCACCGTGAAGCGGATAGCGGCGTCAATTGGCCACCCCGTCGGCTCGCCCAGCGTGCCATGCGTGTCGAACGTCGCATTGATGCGGCCCTTGGCCACCTTGGCCAGCCGCGACGGATCGAACTCGGCCAGATCGCCCTTGAAGGCGAAGGATTGGGCCTCGTCGTGCTTGAGCGTGCCGGACAGCGTCAGGCGTGAGCGGCCGAGCGAGACCTGGGCGCTGTCCACAGCGATCTGCGCGGCATCGAGCACGGCCTTCGCCTGCGCCCGCAGGTCGCCGCCGGCCAGGTCGAGCGCCACGTGCTGCGAGCCGCCCGCGAAGTCGACGGTGACGGGACCGGCCAGGCGGGTCTTCTCCAGCGCGCCGTGCAGCGCTTGCAGATCGAGCTGACGCACCTCGACGCGCAACGTACCGCGGCCGTCTCGCACATCGGCATTGCCGGTCAGTTGAGCACCGCCGGCCAGGCGTACGTCCAGACCGGTCAGTTGCTGCGCGGTCTCGGCCAGCCGCACCTGCGCCCGCAGCGATTGCAGCGGCAGCTTCTGCCGGTCGAGCGGCCCGGCCTGAGCGTTGTCGATCCGCACCGGGCCGGCCACCGTCAGCGTGCCGGCCTGCGCATCCGGCCGCAGATCGGCGTGGACCGACAGTGCAGCCTCCGGTGCGCCGGGCGCGAATGCGCGCGGGTTGACCTGCTCGGCCGACACCACCGCCCGCGTGAACGGCAGCGCGCCGAACGGGGTGGCGTCGATCTGCGCCTGCGCGGTCAGGCTGGCGCCGGTGCCGGTCGCATCGATCCGCAGCGCCTCCAGCGAGCCCGACAGTTGCGCCGACACCGACGCCTCCTGCCGCTGCCCGCCGGCCTCGAACTGCGCGGCGAGCGTGGCCGCGCCGGTCAGCGGATACGGCCGCGTGCCCGTCATGCGCAGCGTGGCGGCCAGCTTGCCGGCCGGCGTTTCGACACCGTCCAGCAGCACGCTGTGGTGCGTGCCGTCGGTGTGCAGGCTGCCGGCCAGCGCCTTCAGTTCGGTGATCGAGGTGCCCTGGCGGATGGCGATGCGGTCCACCGCCAGGCGGTCCACGTCCAGCGCCAGCGGCAAAGCCAGCGACGCCGGGAGGCCGCTCGGCGGCGTGGGCGGAGTCGGATGCAGCGTCACGTCGACGTTGCCCGCGCTCAGGTAGGCGAAGCGGGCATGCCACGGGCCGCGCGTGATCGCCCAGCGGCCCTCCACGTGGTCGATGCGGACTTCCGTGCCGCCGGCGCGCACGTGCAGATCGCGCAGCGACAGCCCGTCGCGCAGCGTGCCGCCGGCCAGCCTGCCGGACACATAAGCGTGCCCGAAGCGGGTGGCAAGCGACCACAACTGGGCCGTTCCCGTAGGCGACTGCAGCGCCCACACCAGCCAGCCGCCCAGCGCCGCCACGGCCAGCAGCACGAGCGCGACCAACCCGCCCGCCCAGCGCAGGACGCGTCGGCCCCAGCCGCGCCGGGGGGGAATCAGTGCGTCCGGCCTGGAGGATTCAGGGGTCTGCGCGTCCATCGTGGCCGGCCCTCAGAACGCAATGCCGAGCGCCACGCTCGGACGGAATTGATGCTGCTGGATGCCGTAGGCCAGGTCCAGCTGGATCGGGCCGACCGGACTCTTCCAGCGCACGCCGACGCCCACGCCGTTGAACCAGCGGCGCTGCGTCCAGTTGTCGGTAGCGGTGCCGGTATCCCAGAACACCGCGGCGCCCCATTGCGGCAGGAACCAGCGCTGGTACTCCACCCCGCCGGTGAGGAGGAACTTGGCGGGCAGCGTGCTGCCGTTGACCTCGTTGCCGAGGCTCTGGAAATCGTAGCCGCGCACGGACTGCGTGCCGCCCGTGCGGAAGCGCAGCGTAGCCGGCACCCCGTCGGCGGCCCCCGCGGTGAGCACCGCGCCCAGCTCCGCACGCGCGACGAAAATGTCGCGCTGCCCAACCGGCACGTACTGGCGGATGCGGCTGTACGAACGCACGAACGACTGGTCGGTCAGCAGCCCCTTCACCGCCGCGCCGATCTGCGTGGTGAGGATGTTGCCGCGGCGCGGGAACAGCGGGTCGTCCACATCGCGGCGCGTCCAGGCAAAGCCCGGCACCAGCGCCTTGCTCAGCTCGCGCGCGGCGCCTTCGGGGCGCAGGTCGTCGTAGTAATAATCGATCGTGAACGAGGTCTCGTAGATGCCGCGCACGCGCGTCTGCTTGAAGCCGGAGCGGTAGCTGCGCGTGTCGGTGCCCGACAGGTTGGTGCGGTCGAGGCTGCCGTAGAGGCTGTTGACATAGCGCTGGTCGTCCGGCGGCAGGGTCACGCTGCCGAACAGGTACTGGCGGCGCTGCTCGATGCGCGCCTGCGTGTCCAGCACCCAGGCCTTGTCGAACAGGTTCAGGTACTGGTAGCGCCCTTCGACCTGCGCGCCGGTGTCGGTGCCATAGCCGACGCCGCTGGTGATGCGATTGGGCGGATACTCGCGCACCCGCACGCGCACCGGCGCCGCGACCGGGTTTTTCGGGTCGTCGCCCAGGTCGACGATCGCGTTGGCGAAATACGGCTGGCCCTGGATCGCCGCGGCCAGCGCCTGCAGCCGGTCGGCCGAGTAGTCGTCGCCCACCCTGAGCGGATTGACGTGATCGATGATGCTGCGCGGATAGCGCGACAGGCCCTGCACATCCAGCGGCCCCAGCGTGTAGGCCGGCCCGCTGTCATAGGTGACCGACAGATCGGCCTTGCTGGCATCGGGATCGACGCGCGCCTGCGAGGCGGTCCGCCTGGCGGCGTAATAGCGCTTGCCCTGCAGGGCGGCCAGATTGTCGTCCTTGGCCTTGTCCCAGCTGGACTGGCGGAACGGCACCCCCTGCGGCAGGCCCCAGGCCTTCTTCAGTTCGTCGATGCGCTTGGGTTCCTGCGTGATGGCGCCGGTGAACACCAGCGCCACGCTGTCGATGGTGGTGCGCGGCCCGGCCTCCACCTGGACGCGCACGATGCGGCGCTCGGGCGGCCCTTCGAACTGCGCGGTCGCCTTGGGCACGAAATAGCCCTCGGTGGCCGTCAGCTTGGCGACCTGCTCGCCGATGGTCTCGACCATGTATTGCAGTTGATCGTCGGTGATGTCCTTGCGGTCCTGGTAGCGCGCCAGGTCCAGGTGGCGCTCCAGCAGGTCCCGCAGCGGCTTGGGCGCCTCGATCCTGACCTCGTAGGCGGCGCGGGCGGCCGTGCAGGCGAAGGACAGGGCACAGCCGGCGAGCAGCGCGGCGGCGGGCGTGGCAAGAAGACGGAAGCGTGACGGTCGTTGGCGGCCGGTCATCCTGGCGGGCTGGGGCCGGTCACCTTGGCGCCGGCGGGTTGGCGGAAAGGTGTTATTTGACCACACCGCTCCCGGCCGGTGCCCTGGCAATTGCAACCGGGCGCCCGCCGGACCGGTCCAGTCCGGCCCGACAGGGGCACCGGCATCGGCCGGGCCGCGCGGGCATACGGTAAAATGCGCCGGTTCTCCGCCCGGCGCCGCCGGCCGGGGCCGACAAGGTCCCCCAACATCACATACCGTCATGTCCCTGTACAAGTCCGAGATCACCCAGTTCCTGGAAGAACTCAAGACCCGGAAGCCCGAGCTGGAAGCGCAGCAGCGCCATGGCCGTGCGCTCCTGTGGGACAAGGAGCCGGTCGACCTGGAAGAGCGCTCGCGCGCCCAGCTCGCGCGCGTGCCGCAGAAGCCCTACGTCTACTCGCTCGACTGACCGGCCCGCCGGTCCCGGACGAACACCGTCCATTCGCCGCATGACGACTTCCGCGCAGGACAAGCTGCCGCTCCCCGTCGAGCTGCCCAGCGTGGCGCCCGATCAGGATTCCACGCCCGCCCAGGTCGACGGCCTCGCCTTCGCGCGGCTGTACGGCGAGCCGCTGTTCAAGCTGCCGCAGGACCTCTACATCCCGCCGGATGCGCTGGAGATTTTCCTCGAGGCGTTCGAAGGGCCGCTGGACTTGCTGCTCTACCTGATCCGCCGCCAGAACTTCAACGTGCTGGACATCCCGATGGCGCAGGTGACGCGGCAATACCTGGCGTACATCGAACAGGTCCGCGCGACCAACCTCGAGCTCGCCGCCGAATACCTGCTGATGGCGGCCATGCTGATCGAGATCAAATCGCGCATGCTGCTGCCGGTCAAGAAGACCGACTCCGGCGAAGAACCCGAAGACCCGCGCGCCGAACTGGTGCGCCGCCTGCTCGAATACGAGCAGATGAAGCTGGCCGCGCAGAAGCTCGACACCCTGCCGCAGCTCGGCCGCGACTTCCTGCGCGCCCAGGTCTATATCGAGCAGAGCCTCGCCCCGCGCTATCCCGACGTCAATTCCGACGACCTGCGCGCCGCGTGGGCCGACGTGCTGCGCCGGGCCAAGCTCACCCAGCACCACAAGATCACGCGCGAAGAGCTTTCCGTGCGCGAGCACATGAGCCAGATCCTGCGCCGGCTGCAGCACGCGCGGTTCATGGAATTCACCGAGCTGTTCGAAGACGTCATCCAGTCCGGCAAGGGCGCGCCCATCGTGGTGGTCAACTTTGTCGCCATGCTGGAGCTGTCGCGCGAATCGCTGGTGGAAATCACCCAGGCCGAGCCCTACGCGCCGATCTACGTGCGGCTGGCCTACTCACCGACCTGATCCCCCGACCCCTGATCCTCCCGGGCTGCCCGGTCTGCCGGATTCCAACAAGAACGCATGAAAGTCATCTCCTCGATCCAGGAACTGCGCGACCAGCTGCGCGGCCAGAACCGCGTCGCCTTCGTGCCGACCATGGGCAACCTGCATGAGGGCCACCTGAGCCTGATGCGCCTGGCGCGCCAGCACGGCGACCCGGTGGTCGCGTCGATCTTCGTCAACCGCCTGCAGTTCGGCCCCAACGAAGACTTCGACAAATACCCGCGCACGCTGCAGGACGACATCGAGAAGCTGCAGAAGGAAGGCGTCTACGTGCTGTTCGCGCCCACCGAGCGCGACATGTACCCCGAGCCGCAGGAATACCGCGTCGAGCCGCCGCACGACCTGGGCGACACCCTCGAAGGCGAATTCCGCCCCGGCTTCTTCAAGGGCGTGTGCACGGTGGTGATGAAGCTGTTCTCGTGCGTGCAGCCGCGCGTGGCGGTGTTCGGCAAGAAGGACTACCAGCAGTTGATGATCGTGCGCCGCATGGCCAACCAGTTCGCGCTGCCGGTCGACATCATCCCCGCCGAGACGGTGCGCGCCGAGGACGGCCTGGCGCTGTCGTCGCGCAACGCATACCTGTCGAACGAAGAGCGCGCCGAGGCGCCCGAGCTGTACCGCACACTGGGCCAGGTGCGCCAGACCGTGCTGGAGACCGTGCTGCAGGGCCAGGCCTCGCCCGAGGAAGTCATGGTCAAGGCGATGGAGCACCTGCGCGGGCGCGGCTGGCAGCCCGACTACGTGGCCGTGCGCCGCCGTTCCGACCTGCAGCCGCCGACGCCCGAGAACATCGCCGCCGGCGAACCGCTGGTGGTGCTGACCGCCGCCAAGCTCGGCAAGACGCGCCTGATCGATAACCTGGAAATCTGAGCGCGGCGCGCTCAGCGGAACCCAAACAGGCCCGGCACACGCCGGGCTTTTTTCACGCCGTCGCCGGCACGGGCGGGGCGTGTTCGGCCGGCGCATCCAGCCAATCGAGGAGGCCGCGCCACTGCTCCACGTCCTTGGCCACGCGCGACGGGGCCACGTCCCACAGGGTCAGGCCGTGCGCGGCAAGCTGCACATAGTTCTGGGTGTCGCGCAGGTAACCGAGGATCGGAATCTGCAAACCCTGCACAAAGCGCTGCAATTGCTCCGCCGCCCGCGTGCGCATGTCCACGCGCATGCCAACCACACCCACCTTGGCCTCGCCGTGGCGGACCGGCTTTTCGTCCGCCAGCTTGCGCAGGAAAGCCTGGGTGGCCAGGATGTCGAACATCGACGGCTGCAGCGGCACGATCACGTGACCGGCGAGCCGGATGAGATCGGCCAGGCGCCAGCCGTGCAGGCCGGCCGGCGTATCGAGCACGACGTGTGTGGTGCCCCTGGGCGGCTTGGCGATGTGGTCGGCGCTGATGTCCCAGGTGAGGATAGGCTTGGCGGTGGCCGGGCGCAGCGCGAGCCATGCACGCGAGGACTGCTGCCGATCGGTATCGCCCAGCATCACGGCATGATCCCGGGCGGCGAAGTAGCCGGCCAGGTTGGTCGCCAGCGTGGTCTTGCCCACCCCGCCCTTCGGATTCGCTACTACGGCCACCGGCATGTGCGCCTCCTCGCGTTCCATACGCGTGCCGAATACGTCACTCTGCAGATCGGTCTCTGGGCTGATTATGGATCAGCCGGCGTCCCCTAGCGAACCGAACAGCGCGGGAAGGTCGAGATGCGCCTGCAGCGTATCGGCCAGGCGTTCGAGCGAGGCTTCGCGCAGCGCGGCATAGTCCTGCGCGCGGGCCTCGCGCACGCCCGCCCAGGCCAGCAGCGCGCGGCACGCTTGCGGTGCGTCGAACAGGCCGTGCAGGTAGGTGGCGAGGATTTGCCCGTCGGCGGACACCGCGCCATCGGTGCGGCCATCGTCGAGCCGGACGGCGGGCCGCGCCAGCGCCGGGCCCTCGGTCACGCCCATGTGGATCTCGTAGCCGGTAAGCGCCGCGCCACCGTCCGCCAGCGTGCCGCGCACCTGCCGCAGCTGCTTGGCGGGCGCCAGCGTCGTTTCGAAATCGAGATAGCCCAGGCCGTCGAGGCTCGCCGGCCGCCCTTCGAGCCCGCGCGGGTCGTGCAGCCGGCGCCCCAGCATCTGCATGCCGCCGCAGATGCCGAGCAGCTTGCCGCCGTAGCGCAGGTGCCGCGCGATGGCGGTCTCCCAGCCGTGCGCGCGCAGCCAGGCGAGATCGGCCTGCACGCTCTTGCTGCCGGGCAGGATGACCAGGTCCGCCGGCGGGATCGGCTGGCCGGGCCCGACCATCTGCACGTCGACCTGCGGATGCGCGCGCAGTGCGTCGAAGTCGGTGTGGTTGGAAATGCGCGGCAGCACCGGGACGATCACGCGCAGCACCTCGCCCGATGCCGAAGGCTGCGCCGTCTGCACGGCATCCTCCGCGTCCAGGTGCAGCCCCTGCAGATACGGCAGCACGCCGAACACCGGCTTGCCGGTCCGCGCCGTCAGCCAGTCGAGGCCGGGTGTCAGTAAAGAGAGATCGCCGCGAAAGCGGTTGATGACGAAACCTTTCACGCGCGCGCGCTCGGTTTCCGACAGGCAGGCCAGCGTGCCGACCAGGTGCGCGAACACGCCGCCGCGGTCGATGTCGGCGACCAGCACGACCGGGCAGTCGACCGCCTCGGCAAACCCCATGTTGGCGATATCGCGGTCGCGTAGATTGACCTCGGCGGGGCTGCCGGCGCCTTCGACCAGCACCAGGTCGTACTGCGCGCGCAGGCGGCCATGCGAGGCGAGCACGGCGGCCATCGCAGTCGGCTTGTAGTCGTGATAGGCGCGCGCATTCAGATCGCCGCGCGGCTGGCCGTGGATGATGACCTGCGCGCCGGTGTCGCTGTTGGGCTTGAGCAGCACGGGATTCATGTCCACCGTGGGCGCCAGGCCGGCGGCCTGCGCCTGCAGGGCCTGTGCCCGGCCGATCTCGCCGCCGTCGGCCGTCACCGCGCTGTTGAGCGCCATGTTCTGCGGCTTGAACGGCGCCACGCGCACGCCCGCGCGATGCGCGATGCGGCACAGGCCCGCCACCAGCGTGCTCTTGCCGGCATCGGACGTGGTGCCCTGGATCATCAGCGTGCCGCGCGGCGGCTTGGGAAATGGCGAGCTCGACATGCGCGGATTATCGCACCCGACCGGTGCCGCGCTCGCTAAAATGCAGGGATGTCACGCCGTCTCACGCTCGTTCTCGGTGGCGCCCGCTCGGGCAAGAGCCACCACGCCGAACAGCTCGCGCTGCAGTGCGCGGGCCCGATCACCTACATCGCCACCGCCCGCGAGAGCGATGAGGAGATGCAACTGCGCATCGCCCTGCACCGCGCGCGCCGGCCCGAACAGTGGACCGTCATCGAAGAGCCGGTGCGTCTGGCCGAAACGCTGTACGCCCACGCGCGCCACGGCGGCTGCGTGCTGGTCGATTGCCTGACGCTGTGGCTCAACAACCTGCTGTTCGCCGGCGGCCACGACTATCCGGAGACCGGTCCCATCACCCCGCCCGAAGCCTGGTCCGCGGAAACCGAAGCCCTGCTCACCGCGCTGCCGCTGCTGCCCGGCGAGATCATCCTCGTCAGCAACGAGATCGGCCTGGGCGTGATACCGATGGGCGCCATCACGCGCTTCTATGTGGACGAGCTGGGCCGCCTGAACCAGCGCCTGGCCGCGCAGGCCGACCGCGTGCACCTGCTGGTGGCGGGCATCCCGATGCCGGTCAAGGGCCCCGCCATTGCGCCGGCCGCGCAACCATGATGGCGTGGCCGGGCAATGTCTTCGATCTGGGCCTGCCGATGGTGGCCCTCGCTGCGCTGGCCGGCACGGGGCTGGACCGACTGCTGGGCGAGGTGCCGCGCTGGCATCCGCTGGTCGGCTTCGGCCGGATGGCCGCGTGGATCGAGCGCGGGCTCAATCGCCGGCCCGCCGCGCGCGGGCGGTCCCGCGTGGCGGGTCTCCTGGCGTGGTCCGTTGCCGTGCTGCCTTGCGTGGCCGTCACCGCCTGGATCGCCGCGCGAGCACCGGACACGACCCGGCTATGCGCCTGGATCGCCGATATCGTCGCGCTGTACTTCGCCGTCGGCGCGCGCAGCCTGCGCGACC
Source organism: Ralstonia solanacearum K60 (assembly GCF_002251695.1). NCBI lineage: Bacteria > Pseudomonadati > Pseudomonadota > Betaproteobacteria > Burkholderiales > Burkholderiaceae > Ralstonia > Ralstonia solanacearum. The sequence goes on along the minus strand of NZ_NCTK01000001.1, from coordinate 3,043,085 downwards.
ACATCGCGCCCATCGCCGAAGCGCTGCGGGGCGGCGACCTGCCCGGCGCGCGCAGCCTGGCCTCGCGCATCGTCTCGCGCGACCTGCTCGACGCGGACGAAGAGGCCATCGCCCGCGCCGCGGTGGAATCGGCCCTGGAGAACGGCAGCGATGCCATCTTCGCGCCGCTGTTCTGGCTCGTCGTCGGCGGCGCGCCGGGCGTGGTGCTGTACCGCCTGGCCAATACGCTCGATGCCATGTGGGGCTATCGCAATGCCCGCTTCGGCAGCTTCGGCTGGGCCGCGGCGCGCATCGATGACGTGCTGAACTGGATGCCCGCGCGCCTGACCGCCATGAGCTACGCGCTGCTCGGCCACACCGCCGATGCACTGTGCTGCTGGCGCGCGCAGGCGCCCCAATGGTCGAGCCCGAACGCCGGGCCGGTGATGGCCTCGGGCGCCGGCAGCCTGCGCGTGCAGCTGGGCGGCCCGGCGCGCTACGACGGCATCGACGAAACCCGTCCGCCGCTCGGCCTCGGCCAACCCGCCCGCGCCGAGGACATCCGCCGCGCACTGGCGCTGGTCTCGCGCACGCTCGGGCTGTGGCTGGCGATACTGGCAGCGGGCAGCGTCCTGGTCTTGGCCGGCATCGTGCCGCGGAGCGTATGAGCGCCGACGCCCGCTTCACGATCGCCCATGGCGGCAACCTGGCCGCCGCACGCGCGCGCTACGGCGAGCCGTCCGGCGGCTGGGTGGACCTGTCCACCGGCATCAACCCGCACGGCTACCCCGTCCCGCCGATCCCGCCCGAGGCATGGCTGCGCCTGCCCGAGGACGATGGCCTCGAAGCCGCGGCGGCCGCGCACTACGGTGTCGCAAGCGCCGGCGCGATCCTGGCGGTGGCCGGCTCGCAGGCGGCCATCCGCGCGCTGCCGCTGCTGCTGCCGCGCGGCCGCGTGGGCATGGCCCGGATCGGCTACAGCGAATATGCCCCCGCCTTCGCCCGCGCCGGCCACGACGTCGTGCTGCTGGAGGAGCGGGACTTCCTCGACGCGGATCTCCTCGACGCGCTGACGCATCTCGTCGTCGTCAATCCCAACAACCCGACGGCGCGCTGTCTGCCGGCCGACACCCTGCGCGACTGGCATGCGCGGCTGCATGCGCGCGGCGGCACGCTGCTCGTCGACGAAGCCTTCGTCGAGACACTGGACGCGCCGCCCTCGCTGGCGCCGCTGGCCGGTGCGCCGGGGCTGATCGTGCTGCGCTCGATCGGCAAGTTCTATGGGCTGGCCGGCGCGCGCATCGGCTTCGTGCTGGGGCCGGCGGCGTGGCTGGCGGCACTGTGCGAGGCGCTCGGCCATTGGACCGTCAACGGTCCCGCGCGGGCCGTGGTCCGCGCCGCACTGGCGGATACGGCGTGGCAGGCCGATACGCGCGCGCGCCTGCGGCGCGAAGGCGCCCGCCTGTCCGCCCTGCTTGCCCGCCACGGCTTGCCGAATGCGTCCACGCCGCTGTTCGCCTGGGCGCCCACGCCGGACGCGGCGGCCGTGCACGCGGCGCTGGCGCGGCAGGGCCTGTGGACCCGGCTGTTCGATATGCCCGGCACGCCGCCCGTGCAAGGCCTGCGCTTCGGCCTGCCGCCGGACGCCGTCGGATGGCAGCGTCTCGACGATGCGCTGGCATCGCTGTCGCTTTCCTCTGAACTCTGAATCCGCGCTCCGATGATCCCGCGTTTCACCCGCTGCGCGCGTGCGCTCGGCCTGGCTGCACTGCTGGCCGTAGCCATGCCGGTCCAGGCCGCCCTCTCCGTCACCGACGATACCGGTGCCACCGTCACGGTGCCGCACCCCGCGCAGCGCGTGGTCAGCCTCGCGCCGCACACCACCGAACTACTGTTCGCGGCCGGCGGCGGCGGGCGCATCGTCGGCACCGTGACCTACAGCGACTACCCGAGCGCGGCACGCGACATCCCCCGCGTGGGCGACAACCGCGCGGTGGACCTCGAACGCATTGCCGCGCTCAAGCCGGACCTCGTCGTGGTCTGGCGCCATGGCAACGCGCAGACGCAGACCGACCGGTTGCGCGCGCTCGGCATCCCGCTGTTCTTCTCCGAGCCGCACCGGCTGGCGGACATCCCGCGCGCCATCGAGGCGCTCGGCACGCTGCTCGACACCCGCGCCGCCGCGCACGACGCCGCCGAGCAGTTCCGCCGGCAGGCCGGCGACCTGCGCAGGCGCTATGCCGGCCGGCCGCCGGTGACGGTGTTCTTCCAGGTATGGGCGCAGCCACTGATGACGCTCAACGGCCAGCACGTCTTCTCCGACATGCTCGCGCTGTGCGGCGGCCGCAATGTGTTTGCCGACGAGCAGCCGCTGGTGCCGACGGTCTCGACCGAAGCCGTGCTCGCGGCCAACCCGGAAGCGCTGCTGACCGCCGGCATGGGCGCCACCCAAGGCAGCCGCCCGATCGATACGCTCGACGGGTGGAAGCGCTGGCCGTCCCTGCTGGCGGTGCAGCGAGGCAATCTGTTCACCATCGATGGCGACCTGATCAACCGGCCGGGTCCGCGCCTGCTGCAAGGCGCCGCGATGCTGTGCGAAGACCTGGAACAGGCCCGCGCGCGCCGGCCGGCCCAGGGGAACGCCGCGACGGCGAACCGCTGACCCTTCAGCCGTTCAGTGGTTCAGCGCTCAACAATTCAGCGGTTCCAGAACAGCAGTAGCGGCAGCCCGTCGGGCAGCACGCGGAAGCCGCAGGCGCTGCCCCATTGCAGCGGCCATTGCAGCGTTTCGGTCACCGGGCGCTGCAGCCAGTGCGCGGCGAGCGCGCGCATGCAGCCGGCGTGCGTCACGGCCCAGATGCAGGGCGCCGGCGTGGCTGTCGTCGCGGCTGCCCACGCCGTGACCCGTGCGACCAGGTCCGCGGCCGATTCGCCGCCGTGGGGGTTGCCGTGCAGCACATCGCGGGCCCAGCGGTCCAGTTCGGCCCGCGGGATGTCGTCCCACTGACGGCCTTCCCAGTCACCGAAATCCAGCTCCACCAGGCGGGCATCCAATTCGGGCATCGGCAGGCCCACCGCTTGCGCCAGTGCCCGGGCCGTCAGCACACTGCGCTGCAGCGGGCTGGCCACCAGCCGCTGCGGCGGATGCGCGGCGAGCTTGTCGGCAATGCTGGCGGCGTCGGGGTCCATCGGCACGTCCAGCGGCAGATCGGTGCGGCCGTAGCACAGGCCCGCGGCCATGGCCGGACGCGCGTGGCGGATCAGGATGATGTCCATGCCAGCAGCACCCACAGTGCAAGCAGTTCGAAGGCCTGCTGGGCCAGCCCGAGGCAATCGCCGGTGATGCCGCCGAGACGCCGCGCGAAGTAACGCCCCAGCGCCCACCGCGCGCCCAGCAGCACGATCGCGGCGACGGCCGCGCAAGCCACGCCGAACCACAGCAGGGGCAGCCCCCCGAACACGGCCGCCCACGCTGCCTCCCGCCAGCCCATGGGCTGCGCGACAGGCTTGGCCTTGCCCTCCACGCGCACGTAATCGTGCGTAAGCAGATAGCTCACCGCCACACCCCGGCTGGCGGCATGCGCGGCCACCATGGCCGCCATCGCGGCCACGGCGTGCTGCGCCGCCAAGGCCGTCAGCAGTTGCCATTTCAGCAGCAGGGCCATGCACACCGCGATGGCCCCGAAGGCCCCGATGCGCGAATCGCGCATGATCCGCAGCCGGTCCTCGGGGGTATAGCCGCCGCCGAAACCGTCGGCGCAATCGGCGAGTCCATCTTCATGGAAGGCACCGGTCAGCAGCAGCGTGACCACCATCGACACCGCCACCGCCGCACCCGGCGCGGGCACCGTGCGCGAGGCCAGCCAATACGCCAGCGCACCGGCGCCGCCGACCAGCCAGCCCACCAGCGGAAAAAAACGCGCCGCCCGGTTCAGCCCGTCCTGCGAGAAACCGACCGATGCGGGCACGGGAATGCGCGTGAAATAACCGATCGCCATCCACAGCGACCGGCAGGTCTCGCGCAGGGCGTCCATCATGCCGCCGGATCCAGCGCCGGCGGCGCCGACTGTTCGCTCACGCCGGCGCTGGCGAAGGTCGCCATCTCGCGCAGGAAGGCCACCGCCGAGGCCACCAGCGGATACGCCAACGCCGCACCGCTGCCCTCGCCCAGGCGCATCGACAGTTGCAGCAGCGGTTCGGCGCCCAGCGCGGCCAGCAGCGTGCGGTGGCCCTGTTCGTCCGACAGGTGCGCGAACACGCAGAAGCGCAGCACCTCGGGCGCGATGCGCGTGGCCACCAGCACCGCCGCCGAAGCGATGAAGCCATCCACCAGGATCACCATGCGGCGCCGCGCGGCTTCGCGCATCGCGCCGGCCATGGCCGCGATCTCGAAACCGCCGAAACAGGCCAGCACGTCCAGCGGCGCGCGGACATCGCGGTGCGTAACCAGCGCGTTCTCCAGCACCGTGCGCTTGTGGGCCAGCCCCGCGTCGTCGAGACCCGTGCCGCGTCCAACGCATTGCGCGACCGGCAAGTCGCACAGCCGCGCCATCAGGCATGCCGCCGACGCCGTATTGCCGATGCCCATCTCGCCCAGCGCGATCACGTTGGTGCCGAGTTCGGCGTGCGCCGCCACACGCTGCGCGCCCAGCGCCATGGCGCGGTCGCGTTGCGCCGGGGTCATCGCCGGCTCGTGCGCGAAGTTGCGGGTGCCGGCACCGATGGACGCATCGATCAATCCGGACACGTTCAGCGACCACAGCGGCGTGGCCACGCCCGCGTTGACGATCTCGAGCGCGAAACCATGCTGGCGGCAGAACACATTGACCGCCGCACCGCCGGCGATGAAGTTGAGCACCATCTGCGCCGTCACCGCCTGCGGGTAGGCGCTGACGCCCGATTGCGCGACGCCATGGTCGGCGGCAAACACCACCATGGCCGGCCGTGCCAGCACGGGCGCTTCGGTGCCCTGGATCAGGCCGATCTGCACGGCCAGCGACTCCAGCCGGCCCAGCGCGCCGAGCGGCTTGGTCTTGCTGTCGACGGCGGCCTGCAAGCGGGCAGCGAGCGCGGGATCGAAGGAAGGGATGTCAGTGTGCATGGATGGAGCGCCTAAAGTTCGGCACCGGACCGCGCCCGGATGCCTTGAGAATATGTGTGCGCGACGAACGTCATATCCGTCGCGGAATCAACGGCCTCGATACATTCCGACGGCACGCCTCGGCCGCTCGCCATCCCATGCAGCGTATGCCAATGGCGGGCCGGTCGCAGCATCGCGTCGCGGGATGCCGGACCATCAGGATGCATCGTCGGGGTCATCGGGAATCAGCGCGATGCGGCGGCCGTCATCGACCGCCGCAATGGGGGTGCGCAGCACGCGCGCGCAGTGCGCCGGTGTCAGGATCTCGGCGGCCGGACCGGCGACGGCATGGCCCTCGCTGTCCATCAGCAGCGCGTGCGTCGCATAGCGACGGGCCAGGTTCAGGTCATGCACGGTCAAAACCACCAGCCAGCCCTGGCGCCGGCAACCGTCGCGCAACAGGCGCAGGACGGCGATCTGCTGGTGCAGGTCCAGGTGCGCCACCGGTTCGTCGAGCAGCAGCACGCTCGCCTGCTGCGCCACCACCGCGGCCATCGCCACGCGCTGGCGCTCGCCGCCGGACAGTGTGCGCACGTCGCGCTGCGCAAGCGACTCCAGTGCCAGCGCGGCGAGCGCGGCCTCCACAGCACGCGCATCCGCCTCGCCTTCCCACTCCCAGCGGGCCAGGTGCGGATGGCGGCCGGTCATCACCGCTTCATGAGCCGTCATCGGAAAGGTGTCGTGCAGCGTCTGCGGCAAAAAAGCACGGCGACGGGCCAGGGCCACGCCGGGCCAGTCCGCCAGTGCGTGGCCATCCAGCGTCACCGAACCGCCGTCCGGCGCGCGCAGGCCCGCCAGCACGCTCAGCAAGGTCGACTTGCCCGCGCCATTCGGCCCGACCACGCACCACAGCTCGCCGCCCGCGGCCGACATCGACAGCCGGTCGATCAGCACCCGTCCGCCCATCGCCACGCGCAGATCGTGCAGCACCAGCGCGGGCGCGCCGGCGGCATCCGCAAACGCATCGGCGGCGGCGATGCCGCGCAGCCAGCTCATCGCGCACTCCGCATCAGCAGGTAGAGAAAAGTCGGCACGCCCAGCAGCGTGGTGATCACGCCCACCGGCAACTGCGCCGGGGCGATCAGCGTGCGGGCAATCAGATCGGCCAGCATCAGCAGGCCGCCGCCGGCCATCGCGGTGGCGGGCAGGTGGATGCGCACATCGTGCGTCCACGCCAGCCGCACCATGTGCGGCACCAGCAAGCCGACGAAGGCGACCGACCCGGCGATCGTCACCGCCACCGCCGTGCACAGCGAGGCCACCACGTAGATCAGCGCCCGCACCCGCGCCACCGGCACGCCCAGCGCGCGCGCGCGCATCTCGCCGGTCAGCAGCACGTTCAGGTCGCGCGCATGCGGCAGCACCAGCGCCAGCGCGGCCGCCAGTGCCATCAGCGCCCCGAGATAACGGTCGGCCCCACCCAGGTCGCCGACCATCCAGAAAATCATGCCGCGCAGCTTGGCCTCGGGTGCCACGGTCAGGATCAGCGTGATCAGGCCGACCCAGCCGGAGGCCAGCACCACGCCGGCCAGCAGCAGGCGCGCGTTGGCCTCCCCCGGCTCACCGCGCCACAGGTGCTGCCGCGCCAGCGCGGCCACCAGCGCCATCGACGCCAGCGCGCCCGCCCCCGCGCCGGCCTGCACGGCCCACCACGGCAATGACAGCAGCATGGCCGTCAGCGCCGCCACCGCGCCGCCGCCGGATACGCCCAGCACATACGGATCGGCCAGCGGATTGCGCAGCAGCATCTGCATCAGCGCCCCGGCCAGCGCGAGCAACGCACCGCAGGCGAAGGCCGCCCCGGCGCGCGGCAGGCGCAGCTCGGTGACGATGCCGGTGGCCAGGCCGTCGCCGGTGCCGGTCAGCGCGTGCCACACCTGCCCCGGTGACAGCCGCACGCTGCCCAGCATCAGCGAGGCCACCAGCACCGCCGCGCACGCGAGCGCCAGCAGCCACCACAGTCGCCAGGCAAAACCGCGTGCGGGCCGTGCGGGTGTCATCGTTGCGGTGCGTGCTGCTGCCACGACAGCGTGAAGAACACCCCACGCGATGCCGTGTTGTACGGGTCGATCAACTGGTAGTTCTTGTTGAGCAGGTTCTCCACGCGCGCCGACAGTGCCCAGTCACGCGTGATCTGGTAACGCCCCGTCAGGTTGAGCAAGCCGTAGCCGCCCAGCGTGCGTACCGAATCCTGCCGCTCGCCGGCGGCATTCCACTCGATGCCGGCCGAGAACGGCCCGAAGGACTTGTAGGCCGACACGCTGCCGAAGTGCCGGGCGTGGCGCAACAGCAACTGGTTGGCCGACAGGTCCTGCGGATTCTGCATGGTAAAGCTGGCCCGCACATCCACGCCATAGAGCGTGCCCCGCCAGGACGTCTCCAGCCCGTTCACGCGCGCACGGTTGACGTTGGCCGCCAGGAAATTGCCCGACGCGGGATCGAACACGCTGGTGATCAGGTTGCTGTAATCGGTCTCGAACGCCGTCACGCGCACCAGGCCGATCGTGCTCTGGTACTCCACACCGCCCTCCACCGAACGCGCCTTCTCCGGCTGCAGGTTCGGATTGCCGAAGAGCGGGTAGTACAGCTCGTTGAAGTTCGGCGCGCGGAACGCGTTGCTGATGCTCGCCACCGCCCTCCACTGCGGCGTGAAGGCGAAACCGTAGCCGGCATAGTAGCTGGTGGCGCCGCCGAAATCGGAGTAGCGGTCGCGGCGCAGGTTCAGTTGCAACTGGTGCGGACCGAACTTGCCCTCGTAGCCGAGGTAGCCCGAGTCCACCCGACGCGTCGGCGGTGCATAGGCGTCGGTATCAATGGTCTGCTGCAAGTACTCGAAGCCGACCTTCAGCATCTGGTCCGGCAGGAAAGTCCAGTCGTTCTGCCACGACGCCTGCCGGTTCTGCGTGTTGAAGCGGCCCGGCACCTGTACCTGGCCGTTGGTGAAGTTCAGGTTCCGGTCATCGCCCTGCGACAGCGTCAGGCGCGTCTTCCAGTCGGGCGTCAGCTTGCCGTCCACGTAGATCGACATCGCACGCACCTGGTTGTGCGACGCATTGTCGTCGGTGGGCGAGCCGAAGGCGTTGTCGTAGCTCACGTGGCTCCAGGTCTGGAACCACGTCAGCCCGGCCTGCCAGTCGGCCGAGAAGCGGTGCTGCAGCTGTGCCGACACACTTTTGTTCGTGTACGCGTTGTCGTTCGGGTTGGCGTTCGGCGCCTGCTGCGGGTTGATCGACGAGAAGCCCGTCGTCCTGAATTCCGACACCGACAGCGCGAACGACGTGTCACCGCGCGCATCCAGCTCGCCGCTGATACCGGCCTGCGCGCGCTTGGTATTGCGCGCGCCGTACTCGATCTGCGCGTTGGCCAGCGGCGCATGCCCGCGCCCGTTGCGCGTGAAGATCTGCACCACCCCGCCGATCGCGTCCGAGCCGTACAGCGCGGAGACGTTGCCGCGCACGATCTCGATATGGTCGATCTGATCGGCCATCAGTTGCTCGATCTGCGTCGTGCCGGCGGTCCCGGAACTCACGCGCACGCCATCGATCAGAACCAGCGTCTGGTTGGACCCGGCACCACGCATGAAGAGGCTCGCGGTGGCGCCCGGGCCGCCCGCCTGGGCGATCTCGATGCCCGCCTCGCGGCGCAGCAGCGACACCGCATCCGGCGCCTGCGACCGCTCGATGTCGGCGCGCGTGACGACCGTGGTGTGCGGCAGCGCATCGGCAAGCTTCTGCTCGCTGCGCGAAGCCGTCACGACGGTCGGGTTGAGTTCGCCGACAGGCATGCCGGCCGCCTGCGCCTCGCCTTGCGCCCAGACCGGCGCGGCCGCAACCCCCGTCAGCGCGCCGGCAAGCGCGCCCATGGCCGCCCGGTGCATCCGGCGCGGCCGCTTTGTAGTCAAGCTCATGATGAAGAAACTAGAAGCATCAGCCCGTCCCGTTCCCCCGCGGGTCGTTGGCAGCCGGATTTCAATGCGGTTCCCTCCACGGATGGCATTGGTTCTGAAACCCACTGTCCTGGCCGGTATCCGGGCTGGCGAACCGGGTCCGACCGCCTTCCCATTCCGTGGAACAGTGGCATATGGACGGACCTGCGCGACGCCGCGCCCTCTTCTGGCGAGAGGTGACGCGGCCTTCGACGGCGTTCGCTTACCGTTGCGGGGGCAGCGCAGGTTGGCGTGCCGCTTGGGGCGGCCGCTCCCTGCTTCCCGTTTAACTGCAGATCGGCTCTGCGGGCACCAGGACGCGGCGAGTGTAACGGAAACCCGGCGCCTCGCGCCAACCCGCCCGGCCGATGGCACCGGCGCCTTGTGCCCTACCCGCCGCCCCGCCCCTTGCCTCCGTACGGAGGACAGGTGCGATCACGATGATCGGCTAGAATCCCCCCACTCGATTCCGATTGACAAACGATGCTGAACGAACTCGAACAACTTGCCGGCAAGATTGCGCGCGTGCTGCGTCACGCCGACGCGCTTGCCGCCGAGAATCAGCGCCTGCGCGCCGAAGTCGAACGGCTCCAGGCGGAAGCCGAGCTCGCCAGGACCGAGCGCGATGCCATGGTGGCCGACCGCAGCGTGCTCAACGCCAAGATCGAGGAAGCGCAGTTGCGCATCCAGTCGATTCTCGACAAGCTGCCGACCGGCTCCGACGCCCGCCAGCTCGACCTCCTCGGCCAGGCCGCAGGCGAAGCCGCCCCCGCCCCGCACCCGGAGACCCCGCATGAGCAGTAAGCAAATCGAAGTGAACATCGCCGGGCAGGCCTATAAGTTTGCCGTGTCCACCGACAACGAAGCCGCGCTGCGCGAAGCCGCCGCCATGGTCGACACGCAGATGATGCGCATCCGGAACGGCACGGCCACCAAGGGCATCGAGCGCGTGGCCGTGATGGCTGCCATCAGCATCGCCTCCGATCTGTTGGCGATCCAGCGCCAGGCCGCGGCCGACGCCGCGCTGCCGATCGACGCCATTCGCGCCAAGCTCAGCGAGCTGAACGCGCGCGCCGACGAGGCACTGCGCCAGTACGGCGAAGTGGCGTAATCGCAAACGCAGCGGCAGCGATTGCCTTTGTAACCGGATCGCATCCGGGCTTGGGTTCGGATGCGAACAGGTGTATAGTGTGTCCCAACGGCTTCCGACCGTGTGCCGCAAACCCTTGTGGCAAAAGGCTTTACAGCACGATCGGTTGTTTGCGATGAATCTCTCAGACGCATGGGCATGTCTTCGATGGCATGCATTTTGGAACGTGTCCATGGGTCTGACAGTTTCCCTGCCTGGTTCGCCAAGGCCATTAATTCCTTGAACCGATAAGCATTGCTTGGTGCGGGATATGCCGTGTGGGCGAGCGCGTCTTCCAGCGCACAGCAGGCGACGAAAGTCGTGTGCTCCCTGTGCCGGTGATGTACCCGAAATGCGGCTTCCGCAGCCACTCTGGACCGTACTTGGGTTCAGGAGGCGGGTCTAGCGGCCAAGGTGGGGACCCAACGAAAGGCGGTAGCGTGTCATGCGCTACCGCCTTTTTCTTTGCGCGCGCGATGCGGCGATATCGCACCGCCCGATGGCGCGTCGCGATGCTGTTGCTATGCTGCGCACACCGTCACTTCCCACGCCCGCCATCATGGCTGCCCAATACTGGCTGATGAAATCCGAGCCCGACGAGGCCAGCATCGATACGCTGCAGACCGAGGGCACATTGCCGTGGACCGGCGTGCGCAACTACCAGGCCCGCAACTTCATGCGCGACCGCATGCGCATCGGCGACGGCGTGCTGTTCTACCACTCGTCGTGCGCACAGCCGGGCATCGCCGGACTGGCCGAGGTGTGCTCAACCAGCTATCCCGATCCGACGCAGTTCGACAGCAAGAGCCCCTACTACGATCCCGCAGCCAAGCAGGAGACGCCCCGCTGGATGCTGGTCGACGTCAGGTTCGTGCGCAAATGCGCCCTGATCGACCTGCCCACGCTGCGCGCGCAGGAGCCGCTGGGCGACATGACCATACTCCAGCGCGGCAACCGCCTGTCGATCACGCCGGTCACGCCCGCGCAATGGCGCTACATCACCACCCATCTGATGCGCGCCCCGGACTGACCGCGAGCCGCAATCAGGTTTGGTTACAAACGTGATGAACGATGCGCCCACCCGCGGGTCAGACGCATCACATTGGCTTGATGAGAGAACACCATGAAACCTGCCCTGGCCGCAACCGTTCTGGGAACCGCCGTGATGGCCACCTCCGCGCTCGCACAAACACCTTCCGCTGCCGCGGGCGGCTGGACACCGCCATCGGGCGTGCTGTCGCTGGATGCCCAGGCGGTAGCCGACGTGCCGACCGACACCGTCACCCTCACACTGGGTGCCGAGCAGGAAGGCGCGGACCCGGGCGCCATCTCCGCGTCGCTGTCGCGCAAGGCCGAAGACGTCATCGCCCAAGCCAAGCGCACGGCCGGCGTACAGGCGGAAACGGGCGGCTTCAACATCTACCCGAACACCGACCGCAACGGCAAAATCAGCGTGTGGCGTGGCCGGGCCGAGGTACGCATCACGTCGAAGGACTTTGCTGCAGCCTCCAGGCTGGCGGGCCAACTGGCCAATCAGATGCAGGTGCAGAACGTCAACTTCACGCTATCGCGCGAGGCACGCACGGCCGCAGAGACCAAGCTGGTCGACCAGGCCGTCAGTACGTTCCGCGACAAGGCGCAGGCAACCACCAAGCTGTTCGGCTACACGAGCTATACGATCCGCGAGGTGCGCGTGAACGAGGGCAGCACGTCGAGCCCGCGGATGTGGAACCTCAGGGCCTCCGCAATGACCGACTCGTCTGCGGTGCCGGTGCCCATCGAGGGCGGCAAGGCGCAGGTCACGGTGACCGTCTCCGGTGCCGTGCAGATGTTGAAGTAACCGACCAGCCGGCCATGAGAAAAGCCACCGCAAGCGGTGGCTTTTATTTGCGCCGATGCAGCGTCAGGCGTGCGCGCTGGCTTGCGCGTCGTTCCCGTTGCGCCCGGCGCGCCGATACGCCCACGCCAGCATCGCCACGCCCGCGAGGATCATCGGCAGCGACAGCCACTGCCCCATCGACAGGTTCAGCGCCAGCAGGCCGAGGAAGTTGTCGGGCTCGCGCGCGAATTCGGCCGCAAAGCGGAACACGCCGTAACCGATCAGGAACATGCCCGACACGGCACCCATCGGGCGCGGCTTGCGCGCATACAGCCACAGCAGGATGAAGAACAGCACGCCCTCGCCGATGAACTGGTAGATCTGCGACGGATGGCGCGGCAGCATGTGGTACTGGTCGAACACGGCCTGCACACCGCTCGTCACCGCCTGCTGCGCGTGCGACGCCAACCAGGCCCGGTCTTCGCTCTGCGCCTGCGGGAACAGCATCGCCCACGACAGGTCGGGCGAGGCCACGCGGCCCCACAGCTCGCCATTGATGAAGTTGCCCAGACGGCCGGCCGCCAGTCCGCACGGGACCATCGGCGCGATGAAATCGGTGACCTGCATCCACGGGCGGCGGCGCATGCGCGCGTAAAGCACCATCGCCAGCACCACGCCGAGGAAGCCACCGTGGAAGGCCATGCCGCCCTCCCAGACCTTGAAGATGTCCAGCGGATGCGCGAGGTACCAGTCGGGCTTGTAGAACAGCACATAGCCCAGGCGCCCGCCCAGGATCACGCCCAGCACGCCATAAAACAGCATGTCGTCCAGATCGCTGCCCCTCCAGCCTTGCGCGGCGATGTGGGGCTGGCGCGTGCGCAGCCGGCCGAACCACAGGAACATGATGAAGGCGGCCAGGTACATCAGGCCGTACCAGCGAATCGCGAGCGGCCCGAGATGCAGCGCGACGGGATCGAATTGCGGGTGGATGAGCATGAATCCGGGGGTCTCAGGGTTGGGGGTTGTCATGCAGGCGGGCGACGGCCTCGGCACTGGCCACAAACCACGGCAGCACGGGCGATTCCGCATCGCGTCGCCAGACCAGCCCGGTCTCGATGGCCGGGCTCGGCTCGGCCAGTTCGAGATAGACCACGCCGGTCCGCTGTAGGTTGCACAGCGATGCGGGCACCAGCGCCACGCCCATCTCGGCGGAGACGAGACTGACGATGGTCTGCATCTGGATCGCTTCCTGGGCGATGCGCGCGGACGCCTCCTGGGCGCCGCCGTGCGCGGCATGATAGCCGGTAATGATGTCGTACAGCGCCGGCGCGGAACGGCGCGGGAAAATAATCAGCGGCTCGGCGGCCACGTCGGCCAGGGCGATCGGCCGGCCGGGCCGCGCACCCCACTGCGCTGCGCGCGCCGCGGGCGCCGCCAGCACCAGTCCCTCGCGCGCCAGCGGCCGGTATTCCAGTTCGCCCGGCACTGAGCCGGTGTGATGCGCGATCACCACGCCGGCATCGATCTCGTCGGCCAGCAGTGCCTCGATCTGCACGTCGCTGGTGGCTTCGCGCAACTGCACCTGCACGTCGGGCCGGGCATCGCGGAAGTGGCGCAGCATGGCGGGCAGGATGCCGTAGTCGGCGGTGCTGACAAAGGCCAGCGACATCGACCCCACCTCGCCGCGCGCCAGCCGCTGTGCCAGCGCCGGCAGGGCGCCCGCCTCGGCCAGCACGCGCCGCACCTCCACCAGCCAGCGCGCCCCCACCGGCGTCAGCGCCACCGAGCGCTGCGTGCGGTGGAACAGCGTGACGCCCAGTTCCTCCTCCAGCGCGCGGATCTGCTGCGACAGCGGCGGCTGCGTCATCGCCAGGCGCGCGGCGGCGCGGCCGAAGTGCAGTTCCTCGGCGACGGTCACGAAGTAGCGGAGCTGGCGCAGGTCCATAGCGGCAATTGATACGAATATCGACTCAATAATCGCTCAATAATATATTTGACACGCCTTTTGTCCAACGGCATTCTTGCGCCACGCAGTTCCCCCAGAACAAGATATTTCCGACCCCACGGAGCCTCCCATGCCAGACAACAAGCGTTCCCAGCACATCACCCAGGGTGTGGCACGCTCGCCCAACCGCTCGATGTACTACGCGCTGGGCTACCAGAAAGAAGACTTCAACAATCCGATGATCGGCGTAGCCAACGGCCATTCGACCATCACGCCGTGCAACTCGGGCCTGCAGAAGCTGGCCGACGCGGCCGTGGCCGCCGTCAAGGCATCGAACGCCAACCCGCAGATCTTCGGCACGCCCACCATTTCCGACGGCATGTCGATGGGCACCGAGGGCATGAAGTATTCGCTGATCTCGCGCGAGGTCATCGCCGACTGCATCGAAACCTGCACGCAAGGCCAGTGGATGGACGGCGTGGTCGTGATCGGCGGCTGCGACAAGAACATGCCCGGCGGCATGATCGCACTGGCACGCACCAACGTGCCGGGCATCTACGTGTACGGCGGCACGATCCGGCCGGGGCACTGGAAGGGCAAGGACCTGACCATCGTGTCGTCGTTCGAGGCCGTGGGCGAGTTCACCGCCGGCCGCATGAGCGACGAAGACTTCGAAGGCATCGAGAAGAACGCCTGCCCGTCGAGCGGCTCGTGCGGCGGCATGTACACCGCCAACACGATGAGCTCGTCGTTCGAGGCGCTGGGCATGTCGCTGCTGTATTCGTCGACCATGGCCAACCCCGACCAGGAGAAGGTCGACAGCGCCGCCGAATCGGCCCGCGTGCTGGTCGAGGCCGTGCGCCGCGACCTCAAGCCGCGCGACATCATCACGCGCAAGTCGATCGAGAACGCCGTGGCCGTCATCATGGCGACCGGCGGCTCGACCAACGCCGTGCTGCACTACCTGGCCATCGCCCATGCCGCCGACGTGGAATGGACCATCGATGACTTCGAGCGCGTGTGCCAGCGCGTGCCCGTGATCTGCAACCTGAAGCCGTCAGGCCAGTATGTCGCCACCGACCTGCACCGCGCGGGCGGCATCCCGCAGGTGATGAAGATCCTGCTGAACGCGGGCCTGCTGCACGGCGACTGCATCACCATCACCGGCAAGACGCTCGCCGAGGAACTCGCCAACGTGCCCGACCAGCCGCGCGCGGACCAGGACGTGATCCTGCCGCTCGACAAGGCGCTCTACCAGCAGGGGCACCTCGCCATCCTCAAGGGCAACCTGGCCGAGGAAGGCGCCGTGGCGAAGATCACCGGCCTGAAGAACCCGGTCATCACCGGCCCGGCGCGCGTATTCGACGACGAGCAGAGCGCGATGGAAGCCATCCTGGGCGACCGGATCAACGCCGGCGACGTGCTGGTGCTGCGCTACCTCGGCCCGAAGGGCGGCCCGGGCATGCCGGAAATGCTGGCCCCGACGTCGGCCATCATCGGCAAGGGCCTGGGCGAATCGGTCGGCTTCATCACCGATGGACGCTTCTCGGGCGGCACCTGGGGCATGGTGGTCGGCCATGTTGCGCCGGAAGCCTTCGTGGGCGGCACCATCGCCCTGGTGCAGGAAGGCGATTCGATCACCATCGACGCGCACCAGCGCGTGCTGCAGCTGAACGTGCCCGAAGACGAACTGGCCCGCCGCCGCGCCGCGTGGCAGCAGCCGGCACCGCGCTATACGCGCGGCGTGCTCGCCAAGTTCGCTCAACTGGCATCGACGGCCAGCAAGGGCGCCGTGACCGGCTGATCCGTCGCGGATCGCGGTTGCACCGAAACGAAAAACCCGCCATCCGGCGGGTTTTTTCATGGGTGCGCGATCCGTGCGGGCGCTAGCGCGGCGGGGTCCTGCGCTGCGCCGCCAGTGCCTCGTCCAGCGCGGCGCCCAACCAGTCCATCAGCCGCGCCTCGAGCGCGCGCGTCAGGTCGGCGGCGAGCTGCTCGGTCAGCAGGGACAGGCGCGATTCCAGCGCGGCGCGGCATTGCGCCTCGATCAGCCCCGGCCATTCCGACTGGAAGCGCCACATCACCTCGCCCATCACGCGGGCGGCGTCGGTGCCGGCGGGCGGCATCGCCGGCGTCGGCGCGAGGCCCTGCTCGCGCAGCGCCGGCGGCACCACGGCGGCACCGGCAGCCGGCTGGGACGGCGCCTGGACAGGCGGCGCTTCCGCCGGTGCGGCATCGTCGAGCTCGACGATCTCCGTCAGGACGGGGATATGGTTGTCCGCGTTGGACCCTGGATTGCGGCCATCGGAGATCATGCGCGCCCCACGTCGTGATGTTGGATCGGATAGCCTCGGTCGCGGTAGAAGCGGAAGCGGTCGCGGGCGGCGGTGCGATCGGCCTCGTCGTCGCCGACGATTTCGATCAGGCGCGCAAACCGCGCGAACAGCGGCGGCGTGGCATCCGACAGGTTGACGAGAATATCGTGATGGGGCGCGTCGTCCAGCGGCTCGGCGATGTCGGCCAGCAGGATCGGCGTCTGCGCGGCAAGCGGATGCCGCAGCCCGCAGTGCGGCAGGAAGTCGAGCTGGCTGAAGGTCCACAACTGGGCGTCGAAAGCCTCCAGCGCCGCGCGGTTCCCCACCACGATCACCTTCTGGCCCGCGCCGTAGGCCTTGCGCACCAGCCGGCAGGCATAGGCCAGCTTGCCGGGCACGTTGCTGTGGAAATCGACACGGGTCATGAGCGAGCCTGCCTCGATCAGCGCATCAACCGGCGCGATCCATCAGGAAGCGCGTGAGCATCGGCACCGGGCGGCCGGTGGCGCCCTTGGCCGCGCCGCTCTTCCAGGCGGTGCCGGCAATGTCGAGGTGAACCCAGTCGTACTTCTCGGTGAAGCGCGCCAGGAAGCAGGCCGCCGTCACACTGCCGCCCGGGCGCCCGCCGATGTTGCCCATGTCGGCGAAGTTGGACTTGAGCTGCTCCTGGTATTCCTCGCCCAGCGGCATGCGCCAGCCGGTGTCGAGCGACTGCTTGCCGGCGGCCAGCAGCGCATCGGCCAGCGCATCGCTGCGCGCGAACACGCCGGTGTTGACATGGCCGAGCGCAACGATGACCGCGCCGGTCAGCGTCGCCACGTCGATCACCGCGGCGGGCTTGAAGCGCTCCACGTAGGTCAGCGCATCGCACAGGATCAGGCGGCCCTCGGCGTCGGTGTTGAGAATCTCGATGGTCTGGCCCGACATGCTGGTGACCACGTCGCCCGGCTTGGTGGCGATGCCGCTGGGCATGTTCTCGCAGGTCGGCACCACGGCGATGACATTCAGCTTCAGGCCCATCTCGGCGACGGCGCGCAGCGTGCCCAGCACCGAGGCGGCGCCGCACATGTCGTACTTCATCTCGTCCATGCCCTCGCCCGGCTTGAGCGAGATGCCGCCCGTATCGAACGTGATGCCCTTGCCGACCAGCACCACCGGTGCCTGCTTGGCCGGACCGCCCTCGTAACGCAGCACGATGAACTGCGGCGGCTCCTCGCTGCCCTTGGTGACGGCCAGGAAGGCGCCCATCTTCAGCGCCTCGATCTGCTTGCGGCCGAGCACTTCGACCTTGAGCTTGAAGTCCTTGGCGATCTGGCGCGCGGTGTTGGCCAGGTAAGTCGGCGTGCAGATGTTGGACGGCAGGTTGCCCAGATCGCGCGTCAGCTCCATGCCGTTGGCGATGGCGGCGCCGCGGGCGGCGGCCACGGCGGCGGTCTTGGCGTCCGCCGCATCGACCGTCAGCACGACCTTGCGCAGGCCATCGCCGTTCTTGTCGCGCTTGCTCTTGAGCTCGGGGTGGCGCTCGATGAAGCGGTAGCTGGCTTCGCGGATGAGCGTGACGGCGGTCAGCACGGCCCAGGCGGCGTCCTTGTCGCGGGCCGGGTGCTGGGTCAGCGTCCAGGTGACATTGGCGGCCTTGGTGGCCGACAGCGCGCGCAGCGCGGTGCGCACGGCCTCGGCATAGGCGCGGTCGGTGAATTCGGCTTCCTTGCCCAGGCCCACCAGCAGCACGCGGGCCGCGCCCACGCCGGCCACCTCGTGCAGCAGCAGCGAGGTGCCGCGCTTGCCTTCGAAGTCGCCCAGCTTGACGAGGCGACCGACCAGGCCCTTGGTGGCCACATCCAGCGCCTTGGCTGCGCCGGCCAGGGTCTGCGACTCGAACAGACCGATCACGAGGCAATCGCTCTTGGCCGCCAGGGCACCGCTCGGGCCAGCTTTGGCCCAGTCCAAGGCTTTTGTGCTAAATTCCATCGCGCTTCTCTCTTTGAGGCGAGTCAACGAAAGCCCACATTATCCGCGATTTTGCGCGGGGGCTCCGATGGTATGCACATCGGCCGGACTCCGCTTCCCATCCCGCATCCGCATGATTTTCGAACAAGCCCTGCGACGCGAGCTCTCCTTTACCGCCGGCGCCGTCTTCCTCGTCCTGCTCACCTTCATGCTGACCACGCTGGTGATCCGCATCCTGGGCATGGCGGCCAACGGCGAGGCCAGTCCCAACGACGTACTGCTGCTGATCGGCCTGGCCACGCTCGGCTACCTGGCGATCCTGCTGTGCGCCACGCTGTTCATCTCGGTGCTGCTGGTGCTCACGCGCTGGTACAAGGATTCCGAGATGGTGGTGTGGTTCACCGCCGGCCTCAGCCTGACCGACTTCATCCGCCCGGTGCTGCGCTTCTCGCTGCCGTTCGTGGTGCTGGTGGCGCTGCTGGCGCTGTTCGGCTGGCCGTGGGCCAACCAGCAGAGCGCGCTGTTCCGCGACCGCTTCGAGCAGCGCGACGTGCTGTCGATGATCTCCGCCGGCCGCTTCATCGAACCGGCGCACGGCAACTACGTGCTGTTCATCGAAGGCGTCGATGCCGGCATGAAGCACGCGCGCAACCTGTTCGTCGCCAACGCCGACGCCGACAAGATCGGCGTGGCGCTGGCCAAGACCGGCGAGTTCAAGACTAGCCCCAACGGCGACCGCTACGTGCTGCTCGACAAGGGCCGCCGCTATGAGGGCACGCCGGGCCAGTTGGACTACCGCATCGTCGAATTCGACCGCTACGGCGTGAAGGTGGCCAGCAAGCCGCCCCAGGTCGACGCCAACCTGCCCACCAAGAGCCGCCCGACCACCGAGCTGCTGTCCAACCCGACCCCCGAGAACCTGGGCGAGCTGGTCTGGCGCATCGGCCTGCCGCTGCTGGCGCTCAACTTTGTGCTGATCGCGGTTCCGCTGGCCTACGTCAACCCGCGCCTGGGCCGCTATACGCCGATGATCTTCGCCGTGCTGATCTACCTGACCTACTCCAACCTGCTGAACCTGTCGCAGGCCTGGGTCGCGCAGGGCAAGATCAACGCGATGCTGGCCTGGTGGCCGATCCACCTGCTGGCGTTCGTCTGCGCGGTGCTGCTGTTCCGCTTCCGCCACTACAGCGCGGCGGGCCTCAAAGGCATCTTCGCCCTGCTGGGCTTTGCGCCGAAGAAGGCGGGCGCATGATGAAGATGCTGAAGATGCCGGTCTACGAAAAGTACTTCGCGCGCCAGATCTACGGCGTGTTCGTCTTCATCCTGTTCGCAGTGCTGGCGCTGTTCATCTTCTTCGACATGCTGAGCGAACTGGGCTCGGTGGTCGGGCGCTACACCACGCTGATCGCGTTCTTCCACGTGATGCTGCAGGCGCCGACGCGCGTGTACGAGGTGATTCCCGTCGCCGCGCTGATCAGCGCCATCTATGTGTTCTCGCAGATGGCGAGCCAGTCCGAGTTCACGATCTTCCGCGTGGCCGGACTGGATACGCGCGGGGCCCTGCTGTCGCTGTTCAAGATCGCGCTGCCGCTGGCGCTGGTGACGTACGTCTTCGGCGAGTTCATCGGCCCGAAATCGGAGCAGTTCGCGCAGAAGGTGCGGCTCGAAGCGCTGGGGGCGACGGTGTCGGCCGAGTTCCGTTCGGGCGTCTGGGTCAAGGACCGCGGTCCGGCCAGGCCGGACGGCAGCGGCGGCGAGGTGACCCGCTTCGTCAACGTGGGCAGCCTGCAGCCGGACCAGACCATCCGCAGCCTGCGCATCTATGAATTCGATGCCGACTACCGGCTGAGCTCGATCCGCGTGGCGCAGCAGGCGCGCTATCAAGGTCATCAGAGTTGGGAACTCGACGACGTCACGGAGACGCACTTCGTCGAGTTTCCGCGCAAGGCGGGGGCGGCCGCGCCGCAGGACAACAGGCAGGCCGTGCCCGGGGCGCCCGACGCGCTGGCGCCCGACTTCCGCGGCGAGCAGACCAAGCTGCCGAAACAGGAGATGCGTTCCGAGTTGACGCCGCAGATCCTGTCGGTGCTGATGGTCACGCCCGAGCGCATGGCCACCCTGGACCTGTTCCAGTACATCCGCCACCTGCGCGACAACAAGCAGGACACGCAGCGCTACGAGATCGCGCTGTGGAAGAAGGTGGTCTATCCCTTCACCGTGCTGGTGATGATGGCGCTGGCGCTGCCGTTCGCCTACCTGCATGCGCGCGCCGGCGCGGTCGGCCTGAAGGTGTTCGGCGGGATCATGCTGGGCCTGTCGTTCCAACTGGTGAACAACCTGTTCTCGCATGTCGGCCTGCTCAATACGTGGCCGGCCATCTTCACCGCCATCGTGCCGGGCGCACTGTACCTGGCGGTCGCGCTGATCGCGCTGCGCTGGGTGGAGCGCCACTGATGGCCGCGCGGGCGCTGGTGCTGTTCGCCCACGGCGCGCGCGATGCCCGCTGGCGCGAGCCGTTCGACCGCCTGCGCGCGCGGCTGGCCGCGCAGCAACCGGAAGTCGACGTCCGCCTCGCCTTTCTCGAACTGATGGCACCCGACCTGCCGGGCACGATCGACGCGCTCGCCGCCGACGGCGTGCGGGACGTTACCGTCGTGCCCGTGTTCTTCGGCCAGGGCGGGCATCTGCGCCGCGACCTGCCGGCGCTGGTCGAGCGCTGTGCGCAGGCGCACCCTGCCCTGCCGATCCGCTGCGCCGAGGCCGCCGGCGAAGACGACGCCGTGCTCGACGCCGTCGCCGCCTACTGTACCCGCCAGCTCGGCTGACCCCTAGCTCGACGCCTGGGCCATCGGCGCGAAGCGCGCATGCACGTTGTTCTCAACGTAGAAACCGTGCGTGTCGAATTCGTCCAGCTCCAGCGTCAGCCCCAAGTACCGACGGGCGAAGACCTCGGCCAGATGCCCCTGCAACGCCCTGAACAGATCGGCGCAGACCCGCTGCGTCACGGGCCTGGGCCGGCCGGCCTTGATGCGGAACGTCACGTGGATGAAGGCATCGTCCTCGGCGCCGTCGGCCATGCGGTATTGCTCCAGCCGCAGTGCGCGGGTGCGCAGGCCCCCGATCGGGAAGACGTCGGCATGGGCGATCACCGCATCGTTGAGCACCCGCATCATGTCCGGGATGCGGGCGTCGGCTTCGACATTGGCGGTGTATTCGATGATGAGGTGCGGCATCAGGAATCCCCCCCGGGATTGAAGAGCGAAAAGCGCATTTTGCAAGCAAGCGTATCAGTGCAGCGGGTGGTTTCGGACGCGTGTCCACCCGTCAGGCGCGACAGTATCGCGCAATACACAATTGCATGACTTCTTAACCGCTGATCAAGCAAGCGGCTCGCTCACTTGACGTAAAAGGAATCGTGATGAACGATTAAGTGATTTATGCTGCGCTTTTCAGGCCACGGCCTCGCGGAGACCGGCAAGGCAGCGTCGGCGTGCCATGCTGGCGCCCCGGGGGATGGCCGCCGCAGTTCAGGCGGCCAGCACGTGACGCGCGCCGGGACGCGCTTCGGGCGCGGCCGACGACGCCCGCTCGGCAAGCGCCTCGCCGATCATCAGCAGGCTGGGATGCTCGGCGTTGATCCACGCGGCGGCGGCACCTTCTGCCATCTGCTGCAGCGTGAAGCACGCCGAGCGCTGCTGCGGCGTGGTGGCCGCCTCGACCACCCACGCGGGCGTCGACGGCGCGCGGCCGCGCGCGATCAGGTCGGCGGCGATGGCGGCGGCCTGGTCGCGGCCCATGTAGTAGACCAGGGAATCGGCCTGCACCGCGGGTTCCGGTGCCGCGCCCTTGGGCGCCGGCGTATCGGGATCGGCGGCCTTGGCCTGCGTGACGAAGGCCACGCTGCGGGCCACGCCGCGCTTGGTGAGCGGCTGGCGGATCGCCGAAGCCGCCGCCAGCGCAGCGGTAATGCCCGGCACGACCTCGTGCGCGATGCCGGCCGCTTCGAGCGCCTGCAGTTCCTCGTCGGCGCGACCGAACAGCATCGGATCGCCGCCCTTGAGGCGCACCACGCGCTGGTACTTGGTGGCCAGGTCGACGAGCTGCCGGTTGATGAAGCGCTGCGCCGTCGAGCGCTTGCCGCAGCGCTTGCCGACCGGAATCAGCACCGCCTGCGGGCAATACTGGAAGACCTCGGGCGAGACCAGCGCGTCGTGCAGCACGACCTCGGCTTCGCCCAACAAGCGTGCACCGCGCACCGTGATGAGATCCGCCGCACCGGGGCCCGCACCAATCAGGCTCACGCGGCCGTGGGTCGTGGGGATGGTCTTCGCTTCCATTGCCTGATTTCCTGGATTCTTGCCCGTGGGTGCGGTTGCCCGCACTCTTTACCGATCAGGAAAAAGCACGGATCATGCCGGCCGCCACCGTATGGTGCGTCGCCTCATCCACCAGGATGAAGGCGCCGGTGGCCGGATTATCGCCGTACGCGTCGCAGACGATCGGCTTCTGCAGGCTGATGTGGACCGTGCCGATGTCGTTGAGCGCGATCTGCTTGCGGCCGGTCTCATGCGACAGCGTGTGCACGTCGAGCACGCGCTCGACTTCCGACACGCGCGCGAACACGGTGGCGGTGGTGTGCTTGAGCACGTACTTGCGCGACGGGTTCAGTTCGTGCTCGTCGAACCAGCACAGGTCCGCCTGCAGCTTCTTCGCGGCGTTGGCAGCGGTGGTCGGGGCGGCGACGATGGTGTCGCCGCGCGAGATGTCCACGTCATCGGCCAGGCGCACCGTGATGGTCTCGCCGGGGCCGGCGAAATCGGCCGCGCCGTTGGGCGTCAGCACCTCAGCCACGGTGGTCTCGCGGTTGGCGGGCAGCACGCGCACGGCCTGGCCGACGCGCACGGTGCCGGCTTCCACGCGGCCCATGTAGCCGCGGAAGTCATCGGCCCGCGAGCCGTCCTGGCGTGCCACGAACTGCACCGGGAAACGCAGCGCGTCGTCGCCCACCGGAGCGGTGTCTTCCACCTTCAGGTCTTCCAGCAGCGCCAGCAGCGGCTCGCCCTGGTACCACGGCATGGCTTCGGACGCGTGCACGATGTTGTCGCCGCGCAGGGCGGAAACCGGCACGTAGCGCACGTCGCGCAGGCCCAGTTGGGCGGCAAGCGCATCGTAGGCGGTGCGGATCTCGTTGAAACGGGCCTCGCTGTAGTCGACCAGGTCCATCTTGTTGATGGCCACGATCACGTGCTGCAGTTCCAGCAGCTTGACGATGGCCGAATGGCGCTTGGTCTGCGCCAGCAGCTCGGTCTTGCCGTTCTGCGTGGTCACGCGCGTGGCGTCGATCAGGATGATGGCGGCATGCGCGGTCGAGGCGCCCGTCACCATGTTGCGGGTGTACTGCTCGTGGCCCGGCGTGTCGGCGATGATGAACTTGCGGCGCGCGGTCGAGAAGTAGCGGTACGCCACGTCGATCGTGATGCCCTGCTCGCGCTCGGCCTCCAGGCCGTCGGTCAGCAGCGAGAAGTCGATCTGCTCGCCGGCGGTACGCTTGTTCTTGGCATTGGCCAGCGCCTGCAACTGATCGGTCAGCACGGCCTTGCTGTCGTACAGCAGGCGGCCGATCAGCGTGCTCTTGCCGTCGTCGACCGAACCGGCGGTGATGAAGCGCAACAGGCCCTGATGGGATGCTTGGTTCGTCATGATCAGAAATACCCTTCCTTCTTGCGCTTTTCCATCGACGCCTCGCTGGTCTGGTCGTCCATGCGCGTGGCGCCGCGTTCGGTGATCTCGGTCACGGCCGTCTCGGCGATGATGTCGGCCGGCGTGGCGGCGGTGCTGGCCACCGGGCAGGTGCAGCTGATGTCGCCGACGGTGCGGAAGCGCACCGACAGGACTTCGCTCACGTCGCCGTCGGCCTTGGGCGTGATCGGCGTGACCGGCACCAGCAGGCCGTTCTTGCGCACGACTTCACGCTGGTGCGCGTAGTAGATCGGCGGCAGCGCCAGGTTCTCGCGGGCGATGTACTGCCACACGTCGAGCTCCGTCCAGTTGGAGATCGGAAACACGCGCATCTGCTCGCCGCGCGCCATGCGGGCGTTGTACAGGCTCCAGAGCTCCGGGCGCTGGGCCTTCGGGTCCCACTGGCCGAACTCGTCGCGGAACGAGAAGATGCGCTCCTTGGCGCGGGCCTTCTCTTCATCGCGGCGGGCGCCGCCCATCAGCGCGTCGAAGCCGTGCGACTCGATGGTCTCCAGCAGCGTGACGGCCTGCGCGGCGTTGCGCGAGTCGGTCTCCTTGCGCAAGCGCACGGTGCCGCGCTTGATGGAGTCTTCCACGTGGCCGACCACCAGGCGCGCGCCGAGCTCGGCCACACGCTGATCACGGAAAGCGATCACTTCCTGGTAGTTATGGCCGGTGTCGATGTGCACCAGCGGGAACGGCAGTTCGATCTTGCGATCGCCCAGGCGGAAGGCCTTGAGCGCCAGGTGCAGCATGACGATCGAATCCTTGCCGCCGGAGAACAGCAACGCCGGGTTGCGGCACTCCGCCACCACTTCGCGGATGATGTAGATCGACTCGGCTTCCAGCCAGTCGAGGTGGTCGTTCTGCATCGGCGTCAGCGCCGTGCCGGGGATTTCGTTCAGCACTCCCATCTTCCTATCCTTAGCTCTTGTGCGACAGGTTTGTCGCATGCAAACCGCATTCCTTGCTATCGCGCGACTCCCACCACCAGCGGCCGGCGCGCACATCCTCGCCGGCGCGCACCGCGCGCGTGCAGGGCTCGCAGCCGATGCTGGGGTAGCCCTTGCCGTGCAGCGCGTTGACGGGCACCGCGTGGTGTTCCAGGTAGGCCCAGACTTCGGCCTCGGTCCAGTCGAACAAGGGATTGTATTTGGCGATGCCGCGCGCGTCGTCATCTTCAGCGAACGGCAGGTCGGCGCGGGTGACGGCCTGTTCGCGGCGCTGGCCGGTCAGCCACGCGTCGGCATCCTTGAGCGCGCGGTTCAGCGGTACCACCTTGCGGATGGTGCAACAGGCCTTGCGCAATTCAATGCTGTCGTAGAACGCGTTCAGCCCGTGATCGCGCACATAGGCTTGCACCGCGCGGGCGTCCGGCGCGAACTGCTCGATCGCATAGCCGTAATGTTCGCGGATGCGGTCGAGCATGGCCAGCGTCTCGGCATGCAGCCGGCCGGTCTGCAGCGTGAAGACCGGCAGATGCGCGCGCACGGCCTCGGGGCTGCGCAGGATGGCGTCCGTCACCACCATGTCCTCGGCGGCCAAGCTGCTGGCGAACTTCGCGACGCCGTGCCTGGCGGCAATCTCGGCCAGGCGCTCGAACAGCGCGGCTTCCTTGGCGGCCAGCGCCTCGGCGGTGCCGGTATAGGCTGGGCGCGACCACAACACCGGGCGCCCGAACAGGGACACCGGCGCTTCCGATGCGACTACGTCTTGGGTCGCGCTCATGCTGCGCTCGCCTGGGTCGCGCGCTCGCGGCGGAACAGCGGACGCGATTCGTCGACGGCGCCCTGGTAGCGCACGCTGATCTCGCCGAAACCGTTGAGCGCGTCGTCGATGCTCTTGTCGGCGCGCACGGCGAAGGCGTCGAAACCGCAGCGCTTCATGTAGTCCAGCTGGTCGCGCAGCACATCGCCGATGGCGCGCAGTTCACGCGTGAAGCCCAGGCGCTGACGCAGCAGGAAGGCGGTGCTGTAGCCGCGGCCGTCGCGGAAGACAGGAAAGTCCACCGCCACCAGCGGCAGGCTCGCCAGGTCGTCGGCCAGCGCCGACGGTTCGTCGTCCGGCGCCAGCCACACAGCCAGCGTGCCGGCGCCGGCGCGGGAGGCCAGCACTTCGCGGTTGGCCTGCCAATAGGCCAGCGGCACGATAGCGTGCGCGGCGGCATCCACATCGGCCCGGGTCAGGTCGCCGCCTTCGGGGGCGCGCAGCACGGTCCACTCGTCGGCCACGATCTGCGGGGCGCCGTTTTGCAGCTTGATGATTTTGCTCATGTCCGTTCCCTCGGGCTCAGGCAGCTTCACGGGCATAGACGCGTTCCTTGAACGGGGCCATGCCGATGCGGTTATAGGTATCGATGAAGAGCTCGTCCTCGATCCGGTTGGCGACGAAGGTGTCGATGATGCGTTCGATCACGTCGGGCATCTCCTCGGCCTTGAACGACGGGCCGATCACCTTGCCGAGCGCCGAGTCGTTGCCCTGCGCGCCGCCCAGCGACACCTGGTACCACTCCTCGTCGGCCTTATCGACACCCAGGATGCCGATGTTGCCAACGTGGTGGTGGCCGCACGAGTTGATGCAGCCCGAGATGTTGAGCGTGACCTCGCCCAGGTCGTGCACGTAGTCCAGGTCCTCGAAGCGCGCCTGGATGGCCTGCGCGATGGGGATCGACTTGGCGTTCGCCAGCGAGCAGAAGTCGCCGCCCGGGCAGGCGATGATGTCGGTCAGCAGACCGATGTTGGCGGTGGCCATGCCGTGCTCCTTGGCCAGTTGCCACAGCGCGAACAGGTCGTGCTTCTTCACGTCCGGCAGGATCAGGTTCTGCTCGTGCGCCACGCGCAGCTCGCCGAAGCCGAAGCGCTCGGACCAGTCGGCCACCAGCGCCATCTGTTCGGCGGTGGCATCGCCCGGGGGCGAAGCCACGCCCGGCTTGAGCGACAGCGTCACGGCCGCATAGCCCGGCACGCGGTGCGGGTGCACGTTGCGGCTGACCCAGCGCGCGAACGCCTGGTTCTCCAGCAGCGCCTTCTCGTAGCCGGCGTCGGTGTCGGCCAGCTTTTCATAGGCCGGCGGCGCGAAATACTGCGCCACGCGGTCGAACTCGGCCTGCGTGATGGTCGACGGGCCGTCCTTGATGTGCTGCCACTCCTCTTCCACCTGGCGGGCGAATTCTTCCGCGCCGATGGCCTTCACCAGGATCTTGATGCGCGCCTTGTACTTGTTGTCGCGGCGGCCGTAGCGGTTGTACACGCGGATGGTCGCCTCGATGTACGACAGCATGTGCTGCCACGGCAGGTCTTCCTTGATGATCGCACCCAGGATCGGGGTGCGGCCCATGCCGCCGCCGGCCAGGATGCGCAGCAGCGTCTGGCCGTCCGCGCCCTGGTAGGCGTAGACGCCGATGTCGTGCAGCTGCGTCACCGCGCGGTCTTCGCGCGTGGCCGAGATGGCGATCTTGAACTTGCGCGGCAGGAAGGCGAATTCGGGGATGAAGGTCGACCACTGGCGCAGGATCTCGGCCAGCGGGCGCGGATCGACGAACTCATCCGGCGCCACGCCGGCAAACTGATCGGTCGTGATGTTGCGGATGCAGTTGCCGGAGGTCTGGATGGCGTGCATCTCCACCGAGGCCAGCTTGCCCAGGATGTTCGGCACGTCGTCCAGCTGGATCCAGTTGTACTGGATGTTCTGGCGCGTGCTGAAGTGGCCATAGCCGCGGTCGTGCTCGGCGGCGATGTGGCTGAGCATGCGCAATTGCCTGGCGGCGAGCAGGCCGTACGGGATCGCCACGCGCAGCATGTAGGCATGGCGCTGCATGTACAGGCCGTTCTGCAGGCGCAGCGGCAGGAATTCCTCTTCCGTCAGCTCGCCCGAGATGCGGCGGCGCACCTGGTCGCGGAACTGCGCGACGCGGTCGGCGACGAGGCGGTGATCGTAAGCGTCGTATTGGTACATGACTGGTCAGTCCGATCCGGCTTGCGCCGGCATGCGATTCAATTTGGGGGAAAGGATTCGTTGCGTTGCCGCTGTGATCGGCTCACCGACCACAGCAGCGGCAGCCAAGCGGGGTCGGTGCAGCGTTGCGCATCATCACGACACCAGCTTGATGGCCGTGACCGTCAGCGTGGCGGCAAGCGCGCCGCGCGTCAGACGTTCCGGCAGGCTCTTGGACAGGCGCGCGCCCAGCCAGATGCCCGGGATGGAGCCTACCAGCAGCGAGACCAGCAGGTTCCAGTCGATCGTGCCCAGGTACATGTGGCCCAGGCCCGCCACGGCGGTCAGCGGCACGGCATAGGCGATGTCGGTGCCGGCCACTTCGGCGCTTTTCAGTTCGGGGTACAGGATCAGGATGAGCGTCGCGCCCACCGCACCGGCGCCGATGGACGACACCGTCACCAGCACGCCCAGCACCACGCCGACGATGACGGTGGCCACGGCCAGCGCCGAGCCCTGCAGGCGGTAGCGCGGGTTGCGCGCAAGCCAGCCCAGCACGCGATGGCGGAACAGCAGCGAGATCACCGTCAGGATGACCGACACGCCGATCGTCACGCGGATGAAGTGCATCCACTGCGCATCGAGGTTGCCGGCGGTCTTCAGCACGAGCACCGTCACCAGCGCGGCAGGCAGGCTGCCCAGGCACAGGCGCTTGACGATGTCCCAGCGGATGTGGCCGTGGCTGCGGTGTGCGATGGTGCCGACGCCCTTGGTCAGCGACGCGAAGGCCAGGTCCGTGCCGACCGCGGTCGCCGGCGAAAAGCCGAACATCAGCGTCAGCAGCGGCGTCATCAGCGAACCGCCGCCGACGCCCGTCAGGCCGACCAGCAGGCCGACCAGCAGACCGGAAACCGTATAGGCGAGCGTCATGGGCGCGTGCGAGGACAGTGGTGGCGTGTTATCACGAAGTTCGAGCATCGTAATGAAGCCAGCTCATATCCCAAACCAATAAAAAATTGTTTGTTTATATGGCTTCGGTTATAAGTAACGGTTAGATCGCCCCTGCCCGTTCCTCTTAGTGACCGCGCATTATGAACCTGCACCAATTTCGCTTTGTGCGCGAAGCCGTGCGGCAGAAATTCAATCTGACCGAGGCGGCTAAAGCGCTCTACACATCACAACCCGGCGTCTCCAAGGCCATCATCGAGCTGGAAGAGGAGCTGGGGGTCGATATCTTCACCCGGCACGGCAAGCGCATCCGGGGCCTCACCGAGCCCGGCAGGCGCATTCTGGCATCGGTCGAGCGCGTGCTGCAGGAGGTGGACACGCTCAAGCGCGTCGGCAAGGACTACGCCGCGCAGGACCAGGGCAACTTCACCATCGCCACCACGCACACGCAGGCGCGCTACGCGCTGCCCAAGGCGATCGCCGAATTCACGCGCCGGTATCCGAAGGTGCGCCTGTCGATTCAGCAGGGCACGCCGGCGCAGATCGCCGAGATGGTCCTGCACGACCGCGCCGACATCGCCATCGCCACCGAAGGGCTGTCGCAGATCAAGGACCTGATCTCCATCCCCGGCTACCAGTGGCAGCATGTGGTGGTCACGCCGGCCGATCACCCCCTGCTGTCGCGCCAGCACCTGACGCTGGAAGACCTGAAGAACTATCCGATCATCACCTACGACCAGCACTTCGCCGGGCGTCCCAAGATCGACCACGCCTTCGAGCTGCGGCAGCTCAAACCCGACATCGTGCTGGAAGCCATCGACGCGGACGTCATCAAGACCTACGTGGAGGTCGGGCTGGGCATCGGCATCGTGGCCGGCGTGGCGTTCGATCCGGAGCGCGACCGCAACCTGCGCGCGATCCCGGCCGGCCACCTGTTCGGCACCAACGTCACCCATCTGGGGATCAAGCAGGGGGCCTACCTGCGCGGCTTCGTCTACACCTTCATCGAACTGTTCGCCCCGGCGCTGACGCGCAAGCTGCTGGAGCAGTTGCTGGCGGGCGAGCACGAGGCGTACGAGCTGTAAGGCTGCAAGCACGGCCCGCGCCACCTTCCCGCCCACGCCCGGAGACCTCATGACACCCCGACGCCGCCTGCTGTGCGGCCTGGCGCTCCTGGCCAGCGCCGCCGCCATCGCCCTGCCCGCCCGCGCGGACCTCCGCATCGGCGTGGTGCTGTCGACCACCGGCCCCGCCGCCGCCATCGGCATCCCCACCCGGAACACCGTGCAGATGTGGCCGGCGACGCTCGGCGGCCAGCGCGCGCAATACATCGTGCTCGACGACGCCTCCGACCCCGCGGTGGCGGTGCGCAACGTGCGCAAGCTGATCGCCGAGGACCATGTCGATGCGATCGTCGGCCCGACCATCACACCGACCGCGCTGGCCTCGCTCGATGCCGTGGCCGAGAGCCAGACGCCGATGATCGCGCTGGCGGCCTCGGCCTCCATCGTCGAGCCGCAGGACGCCAAGCGGCACTGGGCCTTCAAGATGCCGCAGAACGACTCGCACATGGCCACGCTGGTCACGCAGCACATGGCCGACAGCGGCGTGCGCACGGTCGGCTTCATCGGCTTTGCCGACGCCTACGGCGAGAGCTGGTGGCGCGAGTTCTCGAAGCTGGCCGAGATGCGCAGGCTGCAGGTGGTCGGCAGTGAGCGCTTCGCCCGCACCGACGCCAGCGTCACCGGCCAGATCCTCAAGCTGATGGCCGCCAGGCCCGATGCCATCCTGATTGCCGGCTCCGGCACGCCGGCCGCGCTGCCGCAGCGCGCGCTGGCCGAGCGCGGCTACAAGGGCCGCATCTACCAGACCCACGGCATCGCCAGCACCGAGTTCCTGAAGGTGGGCGGCAAGGACGTGGAAGGCACGCTGTTTCCCACCGGGCCGGTGGTGGTCGCGCGCGAACTGCCGACCAGCCATCCGGTGAAGCACGTCGCCGTCGCCTTCGTCGAGCGCTACGAGGCCAGGTACGGCGCCAACACCGTCACCCAGTTCGCCGGCGATGCCTGGGGAGCGTGGCAACTGCTCGACAACGCCGCCGAGCGCGCCCTGAAGACCCGGGCGCAGCCCGGCACGCCCGCCTTCCGCGCCGCCCTGCGCGACGCGCTGGAAACCACGCGCGACCTGACCGTGCCCAACGGCGTGCTGAACCTGAATGCCCGCGATCACCAGGGCTTCGACCAGCGCTCGCGCGTAATGGGCATCATCCGCGACGGCCGCTTCGCCTACGCAGGCCCACGCTGACGGGAGACTTGCCATGACACGCATCGCCTTCATCGGCCTCGGCAACATGGGGGCGCCGATGGTCCAGCACCTCATTGCGGCCGGCCATGCCGTGCGCGCCTACGTGCGCCGCCCGGAAGCCGCCGATCACGCGCGCGCCCTGGGCGCCGAACCGTGCGGCTCCCCCGCCGACGCCGCGCGCGACGCGGAGGTCGTCTTCACCAACGTCACCTCCACGGCCGACGTGGAGGCCGTGCTGCTGGGACCGGACGGCGTCATCCACGGCGCGCCCCGCGGCAAACCCGGCGGCGCGGTGTGCATCGACCACAGCACGATCTCCGCGGTCGCCACGCGCCGCATCGCGGCCGAACTGGAGGCGGCCGGACTCGACTTCCTGGATGCCCCGGTCTCGGGCGGCACCATGGGCGCACAGAAGGCCACCCTGTCGATCATGGTGGGCGGCAAGGCCGAGGTGCTGGAGCGCGTGCGCCCGCTGCTGCAACTGCTGGGCACCACCATCACCCACATCGGCGATCACGGTACCGGCCAGGTTGCCAAGGCATGCAACCAGATCGTGCAGGTGATCAACATCCAGGGCATCGCCGAGGCCATGCTGTTCGCGCGCGCCCAGGGCGCCGACCCATCGCGCGTGCTGGCGGCCATCGGCCCAGGCTTCGCGGGCAGCCGCATGCTGGACATGATGGGCCCGAAGATGGCCGAGCGGGACTTTGCCGCCGGCATCGAGGCACGCCTGCACGACAAGGACTTCGGCCTGGTGCGCGACATCGCCCGCGAGCTCGGGCTGAAGATGCCGGCCATGGAACTGGTGGCCTCGCAGCTCGACGCGCTCGTCGCCAGCGGCTGGGGCCGCGATGACACATCGTCGCTGCTGCGCGTGCTGGAAGCACAGAACGACCGCGCGCCGGCTTGAGCCGGAACGGCCGCCTTGTCCTTGGCACCGCGTTTCTGGCATAATTGCCGGCTCGTTCGCATCCTGCCCGGGTGGTGAAACAGGTAGACGCAGGGGACTCAAAATCCCCCGCCGCAAGGCGTGTCGGTTCGAGTCCGACCCCGGGCACCAAGAATATCCCGCAAAGCCAAGCCAGTGCTTGGCTTTTTGCTTTTTTGGCGTCAATCAGGCGTAACCGCCGCTGACCAGCGCGTGACCGTGAGTGAAGCCGGCCGGCACCAGCTACAGGGCCGAACACCGCCCGGAACCGGTCAGCGGGCAACGATGCCAGCAACCCAGCGCGCTGGAGGCCGAATTGAGCGAGTCCCTCGACGCGAAGGCTTGGCTGGCGGGGATGCAGACCAAGCTGGACACGTCGGCCTGCCGCCCATCGCCCAGCAGTGCCCCCCCGGACGGCAGCCACTAACCGAAGCCATCACCGCATGAAAGGCCAAGCACCCGCTTGGCCTTCTTGCTTTTCCGACCGCATCGCACATAGACGTGACGGCCATGGCTTACCCACATATATCACATCATGATATATTCGGCGCGATCCACCGGATACCCCATGCCAACCACCACCCCACCCCGCCCCCTCAACAAAGCGGACTACAAAGCCCTGTCCGACTTCCGCTACCACCTGCGCCGCTTCCTGCGCGCCTCCGAAGACCTGATCCAGTCCAAGGGCATCACGCCACTGCAATACCAGTTGCTGCTGCATGTCAAAGGCTTTGCCGGCCGCGAATGGGCCACCGTCGGCGAACTGGCGGAGCGCCTGCAGGCTTCGCCGCACGGCACCGTGGCGCTGGTCACGCGCTGCGAGGAAGCCGGCCTGGTCGAGCGCCGGTCCAGCGCCACCGACGCACGCCAGGTGGAAGTCCACCTGACAAAAAAAGGGGATCGCTGCGTCGGCCAGTTGGCGGCGCTGCACCAGAGCGAGCTGAGCGCCTTCAAGCGCGCCTTCCACCTGCCCGATTTCGAGGCGTAGGAGCAACACCATGCAAGCCCACTCCTTGCGGCGAGACTTCGCCACCGACACCACCCTGTTTCGCACCGCCGCACTGGCGGTGGCCATCGCTGCGTTCGCCACGCTGGCGGCGGTGGTGCTGCTCAACCTGATCCGCTTCTTCACCAACCTGTTCTTCTTCCAGACGCTATCGCTGGCCGACCGCTCGCCGGCCGGCAACACGCTGGGACTGTGGGTCATTGCCGTGCCGGTGCTCGGCGGGCTGATCGTGGGCCTGATGGCGCGCTTCGGCTCGGACAAGATCCGCGGCCACGGCATCCCCGAAGCGATCGAGGCGATCCTGTTCGGCAAGAGCCGGATGTCGCCCAAGGTGGCGGTGCTCAAGCCGCTGTCGTCGGGCATCGTGATCGGCAGCGGCGGGCCGTTCGGCGCCGAAGGCCCGATCATCATGACCGGCGGCGCGATCGGCTCGCTGCTCGCGCAATGCTTCAAGCTGACCGCCGCCGAGCGCAAAACGCTGCTGGTGGCCGGCGCCGCTGCCGGCATGACCGCCGTGTTCGGCACCCCGGTGGCGGCGCTGCTGCTGGCGGTGGAACTGCTGCTGTTCGAATGGCGTCCGCGCAGCATGCTGCCGGTCGCGATCGCGTGCGCGGTGGCCGGCTTCCTGCGCGTGCTGGTGCTGGAACCGGGTCCGCTCTTCCCGCTGGCGACCGCCCCGGCGACGCTGCCGGCGCTGGGCTCCTGCCTGGTCGCGGGGCTGCTGTGCGGCACGCTGTCGCGTTCGCTGTCGATGGCGCTCTACAAGACCGAAGATCTGTTCGCCCGCCTGCCGATCCACTGGATATGGTGGCCGGCCCTCGGCGGGCTGGCGGTCGGCATCGGCGGTTATTTCGAACCGCACGCGCTGAGTGTGGGCTATACCGTCATCGGTGATCTGCTGCACAACCACCTGGCCATCCGCGTGGCGCTCGCGCTGCTGGTGGTCAAGGCGCTGATCTGGGTGATCGCGCTGGGCTCCGGCACGTCCGGCGGGGTCCTTGCGCCACTGCTGATGATGGGCGCGGGGCTGGGCGTGATGCTCGGTCCCGTCCTGCCGGGGGGCGACCCGGGCCTGTGGCCGCTGGTCTGCATGGCCGCCACGCTGGCCGGCGTGCTGGGCGCGCCGCTCACCGCCATCGTGTTCGCCTTCGGTCTCACGCACGACGTCAACGCCATCCTGCCGGTGCTGCTGGCAGTGTCCGTCGCCTACGGCTTTGTCGTGCTGACCATGCCGCGCTCGATCATGACGGAGAAGATCGCGCGGCGCGGCTTCCATATCTATCGCGAATACGCGGTGGACCCGTTGGAGCGCCATGCCGTCGACGAGGTGATGACGCGCACGGTGCAGACCATCGATGCACAGGCCTCCGTGGCCGGCATCCTGGCCGAGCGTTTCGGCCCGGCGCAGGCGCACCGCGCATTGGTGGTGCGGGACGGCGTGCTGGTCGGCATGCTGGACCGCGACGCCCTGCTGGCCGGCCACGCACGCGGCGCGGCCACGATCGCCGACCTGTTCGGCGCCAACGCTCCGGTGATGGCGCTGCCCGGCGAGACCTGCCGCATCGTCGCCACGCGCCTGGCCGTGCACGGACTGGAGCGGCTGCCGGTGGTGGCCGATACGCAATCGCGCCGGCTGGTGGGCATCGTCTCGCGCAGCGACCTGGTCAAGCCGTCGCTGGCGTTCTTCGATGAAGAACAGCGGCGCGAGCGATTCCGGCGCACGCCGCTGGTGGGCGCCCGCACACAGCTGGAGTTGCGGCGCAGGCGCGCGCGCCGTACGCCTTCCACGTAAAGAGGATCCCCGCCCCGCCGCTACCCTGCCGCGTGCCGGTTGCGCCCGCTCTCCTTGGCGCGATAGAGCGCCAGGTCCGCGCGCCGGAGCATCTCCGAAGCCGTATCGCCGGACCGGCAAGCCGTCATGCCGAGGCTCACCGTCATGGTGAGTCCGCTGGGCAGGGAGTCGTCCGCTTCCGCCACGATGGCGCGCAGGCGCTCGACCACGCCGGCGGCATCCTCAAGGGTGGTGCTGCTCATGACCACGGCAAATTCTTCGCCACCCAGCCGGCCGATCAGGTCGCTGCTGCGCATGACACCGGTGGCGAGCGAGGCGAAGCGCTGCAGCGCCAGGTCGCCCACCGCGTGGCCCCAGGTGTCGTTGATGCGCTTGAAGTGGTCCAGGTCCGCCAAGACCAGCACCAGCGATTCGCCGCGCACATGGGCGCGGGTCAGCACGGTCTCGAACAGCGCCAGAAACCGCCGCCGCGTCAGCACGCCGGTCAGGTGGTCGAAATGGGCTTCGTTGGCGAGCGCGCTGTTGGTGCGCTGCAGGCGCTGGTTGAGGTGGCGGGTGACGCGATGGTGCTGGCGCTCCCGCAGCAGGGACCACACCACCAGCACAAAGGTCAGCAGCACGCTGACGAACAGCACGAAACCCAGCGAGCGGTTGCGCTCATGCGTCGCCAATTGCTGCGGCCACGACACCAGCGGCTCGGCCACCACCACGGTCAGGTCCGCGCCGGCATTGCGCGACACCGTCAGCGACGGGATCTCGCCGCCGACACGCCACACCAGGGCGTCGCGCACCCCGGCGGGCACCCACGACGGCAGCGCACGCTGCGCGGACGCGGCGGTCTGATAGGACCACGGTTCGAAATCCACGCGCTGGTACTCGGCGAAGCGCTCGGACGGCGTCTTGCGCTGCAGGCGCGAGTCGGGCAGCGCCTTGCCCACGAGGGATGCATCGGTCGACAGGATGATCAGCCCGTTCGCATCGGCCACCAGCGAGGTCGGGTGCGACACCCAGTGCTGCAGGCGCGCCAAGTTGACCTTGGTGGCGATCGCCGCGACCAGATGGCCCTGGGCATCGTAGATCGGCGCGGCGAAGAACAGGCCCGGCACGCCCGTCATCGGGCCGACGGTGAACTGCTCGCCCAGGCCGCCCAGCATGGCCGCCTTCATGTACGGCTGGAGCACCGACTGCATGCCGATGAACGACCCGGGC
Organism: Ralstonia solanacearum K60; assembly: GCF_002251695.1. Taxonomy (NCBI): domain Bacteria; kingdom Pseudomonadati; phylum Pseudomonadota; class Betaproteobacteria; order Burkholderiales; family Burkholderiaceae; genus Ralstonia; species Ralstonia solanacearum. The sequence goes on along the minus strand of NZ_NCTK01000001.1, from coordinate 3,007,024 downwards.
CGCCCCGCGTTGCTGGCAAGCACCACGTAGCCGCGCGTATCCACCACCCAGGTGTAGTCCAGCCCGAGATTGCCGTTGGCGGCGTTCAGGAACGTGCATGCGGCCTGGACCTCGGGATGGGCCGTCGCCTCCCTGACGCGCAAGCCTTCGTCCATCAGGTTCCAGCGGCGCGTATCGACGCGCGCCACGCCGGCGGGAATCGACTCGACCTCCGCCAGCGTCAGCGGCACGGCGCGCAGCAGCGCCACATCGGCGGTGATCTGGCTGGCCATGCCTGCGGCCACCTGCTCGGCCAACTGGTGGCGCGCATCGAACGCCTGCCGCAGCTCGCGCGCGCCCATCGCATCCGCCACGGCGCCGGCGGCGAACCAGCACAGGACGATCCCCGCCAGCAGCGCAGACAGCACCAGCGCCACCCGCGCAATGCGTCGGACAGCGGTGCGAGGCGGGCGGGCGGGCGCGACCACGTCAGCCACCGCTGGCCAGGAAAGCCGCAACGGTCGGATACCGCAGCGCCAGCCGCAGCTCGCGCGCGAGCCGCACGTTGCGCAGGCGGCGCGATTCGCTCACGAACGACAGCAGCGCCGGCTCCAGTTGCCGCGCCGCATCGGCGCGGGCGATGCGCGGCGGACGCGGCAGGCCACGTGCGTCGGCCACCGCGTCGAAGTAGTCGCCCATGCGCAGCTCGGTGGCATCGCTGACATGCACCACGCGCTGCGGGCGGCCGCGGAACAGCGCGGCGATGACCGCCCGGGCCAGGTCATCGGCGTGGATATGGTTGGTGAAGACGTCGTCCTCGCGCCGCAGCGCGGGCGTGCCACGCAGCAGGCGGGCCTCCGGCAGACGGTCGGCGGCGTAGATGCCGGGGATGCGCAGGATCGACGTGCGCCAGCCGCCGCCAACGCCGAACCATCGCACCCGGCGCTCGGCCGCCACCCGCCGCATGGCCCGCGGGGTGGATGGCCGCACCGGCCGGGACTCGTCGACCCAGGCGCCGCCGCAATCACCGTAGACGCCGCTGGTGCTGGCGTAGACCAGGGTGCGCGGCTGGAAGAGCGATTTCAAGCGCCCGGCCCCACGGCGCCGGTCGGGTAGAATGCGGCGTTTCATGCCACGCGAAGCGGTGGACCCGACCTTGGCGGGCCCGGCGGCCCGCAGCCGTCCCGGCCGGGACAGCGCCTGGAGCAGCGCGGCCGTGCGCGGATCATCCGAACCGGCGGCCGGCGGCGGCGCCAGGTGCAAGACACGCGGCGCCAGGCCGTGCAGGCGGCGCAGGGTGTCGATGCGGTCGAGATCGGCCAGCATCGGCACGGCGCCGGCGGCCCGCAGCGGCGCGCGGCCCGCGTCGCGCGAGGTGACGGCCAGGACGCGGAACCGCGATTGCAGGACCGCGAGGCAGCGCTGCCCCACGTCGCCGCATCCCACGATCAGGATGCGCGGACGCCCCAGCTTCCGCGGGAGGAAGGGTGACCCGGCAGCCGCCTGGTCCATCATCGGATGTGCCGCAGCGTGGCGACCAGACACTCTTTTCAACATATTTGGATTGTAGTATGGCTTACCAGATCAACGTGCTGCCCAGCGGCCACCAGTTCCAGGCCGAAGACGGCGAGACCATCCTGGCCGCCGCGCTGCGCCAGGGCATCGGCCTGCCGTACGGCTGCAAGAACGGCGCCTGCGGCTCGTGCAAGGGCCACATCCGCGAAGGCTCCATCGTGCAGGGCAACCACTCGCCCAACGCGCTGACGGCGCAGGAGGCCACCGAGGGCCGCGCGCTGTTCTGCTGCGCGACGCCCGCCTCCGACGTCACCATCGAGGTGCGCGAGGTGCAGGGCGCCGGCGACGTGCCCATCAAGAAGGTTCCCTGCCGCGTCGCGTCGCTGGAGAAGGCTGCGCCCGACGTGACCATCGTCAAGCTGCAACTGCCCGCCACCGAGCGCATGCAGTTCCTGGCCGGCCAGTATGTCGAATTCATCCTGCGCGACGGCAAGCGCCGCAGCTATTCCCTCGCCAACCCGCCGCACGCCGACGGCCCGATCGAACTGCACATCCGCCACATGCCGGGGGGTGCGTTCACGGACTACGTCTTCGGCGCCAAGGAAGGCCAGCCGGCGATGAAGGAGCGCGACATCCTGCGCTTCGAGGGCCCGCTGGGCAGCTTCTTCCTGCGCGAAGAGTCCGACAAGCCGATCATCCTGCTGGCTTCCGGCACGGGCTTCGCGCCGATCAAGGCCATCATCGAGCATGCCCAGTTCGTCGGCCTGAAGCGCCCGATGACGCTGTACTGGGGCGGCCGCCGCCCGCAAGACCTCTACATGCACGCCCAGGCCGAAGCCTGGACGCGCGCGCTGCCGAACTTCCAGTACGTGCCCGTCATTTCCGACGCCCAGCCCGAAGACGCCTGGACCGGCCGCACCGGCTTCGTCCACCAGGCTGTGATGGCCGACCATCCGGACCTGTCGGCCCACGAGGTCTACGCCTGCGGCGCACCGGTGATGGTCAACGCGGCGCGCACGGATTTCGCCGCCCAGTGCCGCATGCACCCGGACGCATTCTTCGCCGACTCGTTCACCTCCGAGGCGGATCTGCACCCGGCCGGCTGAGCGTTGCGCAAATCCACACCGGGCCAAATTTCGTTTTGACTTGGCCTGGCATCCGTCTTATTCTTGCGCCCATGAACCAAGCCCTGCACCTCCGACGCCGCCGTACGTTGCTCCCTTCGGGATGCCGCGCGGCTGTCTGCTGATTGCACATATCGGGTTCAGAGAATTCGACGATCACAAGGCCACGGGCAATCCCCGTGGCCTTTGTCTTTTTCCAACCACCGGTTTCATCTTCCTGCCGCCTTTTTCTGGAGCCTCTGCCATGGCGTTTGCTGACTACCCCGTCCAGTCCCTGATGTACATCACCAACCGGCCCGAGATCGTCTTCACCGAAGGCAAGGGCTCGTGGCTGACGGACCACAACGGCAAGCGCTACCTGGACTTCGTGCAAGGCTGGGCCGTCAACTGCCTCGGCCACTCGAACGACGGCATGATCGCCGCGCTCAACGAACAGGCCAAGAAGCTGATCAACCCGAGCCCGGCCTTCTACAACGAACCGATGGCCAAGCTGGCCGGCCTGCTGACCGCCCACAGCTGCTTCGACAAGGTGTTCTTCGCCAACAGCGGCGCGGAAGCCAACGAAGGCGCCATCAAGCTGGCGCGCAAATGGGGCAAGAAGCATAAAAACGGTGCCCACCAGATCATCACCTTCGACCACAGCTTCCACGGCCGTACGCTCGCCACCATGAGCGCATCGGGCAAGGCCGGCTGGGACACCCTCTTCGCGCCGCAGGTGCCGGGCTTCCCGAAGGCCGCCCTCAACGACATCGCCTCGGTCGAGGCGCTCATCACCGACCAGACCGTCGGCGTGATGCTCGAACCGGTGCAGGGCGAAGGCGGTGTGCTGCCCGCCACGCCGGAATTCATGCAGCAGCTGCGCGCGCTGACCAAGAAGCACAAGCTGCTGTTGATCGTCGATGAGGTGCAGGCCGGCTGCGGACGCTGCGGCACGCTGTTCGCCTACCAGCTCTCGGGCATCGAGCCGGACATCATGACGCTGGGCAAGGGCATCGGCGGCGGCGTGCCGCTGTCCGCCCTGCTGTGCACGGACGAAGTCGCCAGCTTCGAGGCCGGCGACCAGGGCGGCACTTACAACGGCAACCCGCTGATGACGGCGGTCGGCTGCTCGGTGATCGAGCAACTGCTCGCCCCGGGCTTCCTGGCCGGCGTGCTGGAACGCGGTGCCTATCTGCGCACTCAGTTGCTTGAGCTGTCGGACGAGTTCGGCCTGGCCGGCGAGCGTGGCGAGGGCCTGCTGCGCGCCCTGCTGCTGGGCAAGGACATCGGCGGCCAACTGGTCGAGTCCGCGCGCGAGATGAACCCGACCGGCCTGCTGCTCAACGCTCCGCGCCCGAACATCCTGCGCTTCATGCCGGCGCTGAACGTCACGACCGACGAGATCGACACGATGATCGGCATGCTGCGCACGCTGCTCAAGGCGCACGCTTAAGCTTTCACGCATCACCCGGGCGGCGCGCGCTGCGCCGCCCCCCGCCGCTGTTTCCACGCCGAGGTTGCGTCATGGCCGTGACACACGCAGTTCCGGCCACGGGGATCGTGCTGTCCGACGATCCCGCGTGGCTCCCGCTGGACCGGATCTACGGGTTTCTCTCACGGCAAACGCATTGGGCCCGCGGCCTGCCCCGCGCGGTGTTCGACCGATCGATGGCCAATTCGCTGGCCTTCGCTGCCTACCAGTTGAACGGCGACGGCACGCACGGCGATCTGGTGGGTTTCGCGCGCGTGATCTCCGACCGCGCCACCTTCGCCTATCTGTGCGATGTGTTCGTGCCTCCGGAGTGGCGCGGCAAGGGCATCTCGCACGTATTGATGCAGTTCATGCGCGAGCACCCGGATCTGCAGGGCCTGCGCCGCACGGTACTGGTCACCACGGATGCCGACTGGCTCTATCGCAAACATGGCTTTACCGACGTGCCCGGAGACAGCGGCTTCATGCAACTGCACCGGCCGAACATCTACCAGGCCGCATCGACCTGACACACCAACGAAAAAAGCCTCGCTTGTCGCGAGGCTTCAGATTGCTGACGAACCCCACATTTTTCGGAGTGTGGGGTTTTGTCTTTTATGCGAAGCGGATTTTGGGTCGGCGGCAGCCGAATCGACCCGAAGGGGTCGAGAAGTGGGCGACGAGCCGGCGCATAGGTGCGCGAGGGCTGCAGAAGTGGCGTAAAAGCGCCCGCATGCGCGCCAGCAGCAGCGCGATCTTCTTGATGTTCTGTGCCGCAGCCGCCAGCAGGCACTGCTCGGCCACGCGGCGCAGCCCCCGCATGCGCGCGTAGCGATGTCCGTGCAATTGCTTGGCATCGGCGAAGCTGCGCTCCACCGTCTCTTTGCGCCGGGCATACAGGCGCTTGCCCCATTCGGTCAGCCGCCTGGCGTCAACCCGCTCCTTGGCCCACTCCCAAACGTGGCGCGTCACCACCTTCACCGCGTTGGCGCTGTTCGTGCACTGCGTGCGCATCATTCGCGATAGCCGCTGCGGTTGGTCGTGCTGTACGGCAGCGCCTGGCCGGCTGGGCAGACATACTCGTCGCGATAGCGGTCGTACTCGTATTGCCGTTTGTAGAACGTGCCCGGCTTGTGATTCGGCGTGCGGTAGCCCATCACCCCGGCAATCTGGCGATCCTCCAGCCCCTTGCAGACAGCGGGAATGAAGTATCCGGCATCCAGCCCCACCGCCTGCACCGCAAAGCCGAAACACTCGCGCTGGCGGTCCAGCCGCTCCAGATACGGTTGGCTGTCGTGCACCGAGGCCGGGGTGACGTGCGTGTCGATGATGATCGCGTGCTTGGCATCGACCGTGCGGTGGTCCAGGTAGAAGAACCCACGGGGCTTGTCGTCGCGCACCATGTAGCCACTGTCCGGGTCGGTGCGGCTGCGCTTGATGTCCTTCTCCTCGGGCTTGCCGCCGGGCGCCCCGCCGTCACCGTCATCGCGCGGCAGCGGCTTCTTGCCGTGCGCGACCCGGTCCGCATCGACCGCCGCATCCAGTTCGGCCAGGTAGGCAGAAGGCGTCTGCTCCACCTTCACCACGTCGTACTTGTTCTTGTTGGCGTTGGCTTTGAGGTGCGTGCTGTCGGTATAGAGCACCCGGCCGTCGACCATGCCGTGCCCCATCGCCTGGCGCACGATCTCGTCGAAGATCTCCTGATAGACCGTGGTGTCGGTGTAGCGCCGGCGCCGGTTCTGCGAGAAGGTGGAAGCATCGGGCACGCGGTCGGTCAGGCGGAAGCGGGCGAACCAGCGATAGGCGACGTTGACCTGCACCTCGCGCATGAGCTGGCGCTCGCTGCGCACCCCAAACAGGTAGCCGATGAACAGCAGCTTGAACATCACTACCGGATCGAGTGCCGGGCGGCCGTTGTCGGCGCAGTACAGGTGCGCGACCTTGGCGCGGATGAATTCGAAATCCACCGCCGCGTCGATCTTGCGCAGCAGATGGTCCTTCGGCACAAGCTCCTCGAGCGTCACCATCTCGAGTTCGTGCTGCGCGGGTGTCGGTGTCTTGAGCATCCCGCTATTAAATACAAAGGAAAGGCCTCGCCGGGGGCGAGGCCTTTGTCAGCAATCTGGAGCCTCGCTTGTCGCGAGGCTTTTTCCTTTTTCCACGACGCTCGGCAGCGCTTATTCGCCCAGATAGGCAGCGCGCACCTTCGGGTCGTCCAGCATCTGCTTGGCGTCGCCGCTCATGGTGATCAGACCGGAGTCCATCACGTAGCCGCGGTGCGCCGCCTGCAGCGCCAGGCGCGCGTTCTGCTCGACCAGCAGCACGGTCACGCCCTGCGCCGAGATGTCGCGCACGACCTCGAAGATCTTCTCCACCATGATCGGCGACAGGCCCATCGACGGCTCGTCGAGCAGCAGCAGCCTGGGCTGGCTCATCAGCGCGCGCGCCATCGCCAGCATCTGCTGCTCGCCGCCCGACATGGTGCCGGCCAACTGGTTGGCCCGCTCCTTCAGGCGCGGGAAGATGCCGAACATGCGATCGATGTCGGCCTTGATGCCGGCCTCGTCGTTGCGCGTGAAGGCGCCCATCTGCAGGTTCTCGACGATGGTCATGCGCGCGAACACGCCGCGGCCTTCCGGCACCATCGCAAGACCCTGCTTGAGCAGGTTGTAGCTCGGCACGCCCTTGATCGACTTGCCGAGGTACTCCACGTCACCGCCGGCCCAGTTCTGCAGGCCGGTGATGGCCTTCATGGTGGTGGTCTTGCCGGCGCCGTTGGCACCGATCAGCGTCACCAGCTCGCCATCCGCGATTTCGAGATCGACACCCTTGACTGCCTGGATGCCGCCGTAGGCCACCTTCAGGCCGGAGATCTTCAGTACTGTTTGTTTCATGTTCCGCTCATGCTCCATGCTTCCGGGTCAATGCGCGGACGCGCCCAGGTAGGCCTCGATCACGGCCGGGTTGCTCTGCACTTCCTGTGGCAGGCCCTGTGCGATGACCTTGCCGTAATCGAGCACGGTCAGGCGGTTGCACAGGCCCATCACCAGCTTCACATCGTGCTCGATCAGCAGGATGGTCTTGCCGTCGGAACGGATCTTGTCGAGCAGGCCACGCAGCTCGACCTTCTCGGTGGCGTTCATGCCGGCCGCCGGCTCGTCCAGCGCCAGCAGCTTGGGCTGCGTGGCGAGCGCCCGGGCGATCTCCAGGCGGCGCTGGTGGCCGTACGACAGGTTGCGCGCAGTGTAGTTGGCGTACTTGCCGATGCCGACGTAGTCCAGCAGGTCGTGCGCCCAGTCTTCTATGGACGCTTCCTCTTCGCGCGCGGCCTTGGTGCGGAACACCGCGCCGATCAGGCCGGCCTTGGTGCGCACGTGGCGGCCGACCATGACGTTCTCCGCCGCGGTCATGTCGCCGAACAGGCGGATGTTCTGGAACGTGCGCGCGATGCCTGCCTTGGCCACTTCGTGCACGGCGGTCGGCTGGTACGGCTGGCCGCCCAGCACGAACTCGCCGGCGTCCGGCGTGTACAGGCCCGTGATGACGTTGAAGAACGTGGTCTTGCCGGCGCCGTTGGGGCCGATCAGGCCGTAGATCTCGCCTTCGCGGATCTCCAGGCTCACCTCCGACAGCGCCTGCAGGCCGCCGAAACGCTTGTTGACTCCCCGGATCGAGAGGAGGACGTTGTTGTTGCTCATGTGCGTGCCTCCATCAGATGCGGGACAGTCCACCCACCCGCTGCTTTTGCGGGCGGTCTTCCTTGCGCGGCGAGGGCCACAGGCCCGCGGGGCGATACAGCATCACCCCCACCATCGCCAGACCGAACAGCAGCTGACGCAGCACTTCCGCTTCCACGATCACATGGCCGAACAGCTTGTTCTGCACCGGCTCGGCCAGCGCGCGCAGCAGCTCCTGGAAGCCCACCAGCAGAACGCCGCCCAGGATCACGCCCGGGATATGGCCCATGCCGCCCAGCACCACGATGGCCAGGATGTAGATCGACTCCCACAGCACGAACGATTCCGGCGACACGAAGCCCTGGAACGACGCGAACATCGCCCCCGACACGCCGCCGAACGACGCCCCCATGGCGAATGCCAGCAGCTTGATGTTGCGGGTGTTGATGCCCATGGCCTTGGCAGCGATCTCATCCTCGCGGATGGCCACCCATGCACGACCGATCCGCGAGTTCTGCAGACGCAGGCACACCGTGATGATGCCCATCGCCAGAATCACGAACAGGTAGTAGTACATGTGGACCGGCTCGAAGTGGATGCCGAAGATCTCATGCCGCTTCGAGAAATCAAACCCGAACAGCTTGACCGGTTCGATCAGGTTGACGCCCTTCGGACCGTTGGTGATGTTCACCGGGCGATCGAGGTTGTTCATGAAGATGCGGATGATCTCGCCGAAGCCCAGCGTCACGATGGCGAGGTAGTCGCCGCGCAGCTTGAGCGTCGGCGCGCCCAGCAGGATGCCGAACAGCGCCGCCAGCCCCGCGCCCAGCGGGATCACCCACCAGATCAGCAGGTGCAGCCCGTTCGGGAACAGCTGATGGATCCACTCGAACTGGTTGGTCAGGTGCGGCGAGCCCAGCAGCGCCATCATGTAAGCCCCCACCGCGTAGAACGCGATGTAGCCCAGATCGAGCAGGCCGGCAAAGCCCACCACGATATTCAGGCCCAGGGCCAGCATGATGTACAGCAGCGCGAAGTCCAGCACGCGCACCCAGTAGTTCCCACCGACCGCGCCCACGATGAACGGGGCGAAGATGGCGAGGATGAAGAAGCCGAGAAGCGCGGCGCGCGTCTTCCTCGGCGCTTTGAATTCGGTTGCAGTCTCTGTCATGGCGCTCCCCTTCTCTTATGCACGGTCCGCAACGCGTTCGCCCATGATCCCCGACGGCCGGAACAGCAGCACGCAGATCAGCACGATGAACGCGAACACATCCTGGTAGTTCGAACCGAACACACCGCCAGTCAGATCGCCGATATAGCCGGCCCCCAGTGCCTCGATCAGGCCAAGCAGCACACCGCCCACCATGGCGCCCGCCAGGTTGCCGATGCCGCCCAGCACCGCGGCGGTGAACGCCTTCAGGCCGGGAATGAAGCCCATGTAGAAGTGGGCATTGCCGTAGTTGGTGGCCATCATCACGCCGGCAACCGCCGCCATCGCCGCACCGATCATGAACGTGGCGGAGATGACGAAGTTGGGGTTGACGCCCATCAGGCCGGCCACGCGCGGGTTCTCGGCGGTGGCGCGCATGGCGCGGCCGAGCTTGGTGCGGTTGACCAGCAGCGTCAGCCCGATCATGACCGCCAGCGACACCAGAATGATGGCGATTTCCTTGCCGGTGATGGTCGCGCCGGTCGAGCCGATGTCGATCGGCGACGCGGGCAGCAGTTGCGGGAAGGTCAGCGGATTGCGCGACCAGATCATCATCGCCAGGGTCTGCAGCACGATCGACACGCCAATGGCGGTGATCAGCGGCGCCAGGCGCGGCGCGTTGCGCAGCGGCCGGTAGGCGACCCGTTCGATGGTGTACGCGACGATGGCACAGACCGGCATCGCAAACAGCAGCGCCAGGACCAGTGTCAGCCAGTCAGGCAGGTGAGGGAAAAATTTCTGGAGGAAGTTGATGGCGGTCAGTGCGGACATCGCGCCGATCATCAGCACATCGCCGTGGGCGAAGTTGATGATGCCGAGAATGCCGTAGACCATGGTGTAGCCAAGTGCGATCAGCGCGTAGATGCTGCCGAGCACCAGACCGTTCACGATCTGCTGGATAAAGATATCCATGAGAACAGCTCCTGCTATGCCTTGCTCTGTTGTAGGCGACGGGATGGCGCGCCCGCAAGGAATGCGATCAATCGGATGGGTAAGGTGGGTTGCTGGTAAGCGGCCTGCCGACGCACCCATGGTGAGGGTCTTGTGCAACTGGCGAGGCGATAAAAAACGGCACCGCAAAGGTAGTCGCGGTGCCGTTTTCCAGGGCGGATAACCCCTCGATTACATCTTCACAACGTCAAGAACGGTCTTCTTCTTGTCCTTGTAGTTGTACAGGGTGATCGAACCTTCCTTCAGGTCACCCTTGTCGTCGAACGCGATGTTGCCGATCACGCCGTGATAGTTGGTTGCCGGCATGGCGGCCAGGATCTTGGCGGGATCCACCGAGTTGGAGCGCTTCATGGCATCGACGACGACCATCACGGCGTCATACGTGAACGGTGCGTAGATCTGCACCGGCGTCTTGAAGCGGTCTTCGTACTTCTTCTCGAAGTCCGCGCCCTTCTCCATCTTCGACAGCGCCAGGCCCGCTTCCGAGCAGATGATGTTGTCGATGGCGTCGCCGGCCAGTTCGGCCACCTTGTCGGTACACACGCCGTCGCCGCCGACGATCTTGGCCGTGATGCCCAGTTCCTTGGCCTGCTTGGCGAACGGACCGCCGGTGGCATCCATGCCGCCGTACATGATCACGTCCGGCTTCTTGCCCTTGATCTTGGTCAGAATGGCCTTGAAGTCAGTGGCCTTGTCGTTGGTGGCTTCACGTGCCACCACGTTCACGCCGTCGGCCTTCGCGGTCTTCTCGAACTCGTCGGCCAGGCCCTTGCCGTAGGCGGTGGCGTCGTCGACGATCGCCACGCTCTTGGCGCCCAGGGTCTTGGCGGCGTAGTTGGCCAGGGCCGGACCTTGCTGCGCGTCGGTCGCAACCACGCGGTAGGTCGTCTTGAAGCCTTGCTTGGTGTAGTCGGGGTTGGTCGACGACGGCGAGATCTGCACGATGCCGGCATCGCTGTAGATCTTCGAAGCCGGGATCGACACGCCCGAGTTCAGGTGGCCCACCACGGCGACGACCTTCTCATCAACCAGCTTTTGCGCAACGGCGGTACCGGTCTTCGGGTCGGCGGCATCATCCTCGCCCACCAGTTCCAGCTTGATCTTCTTGCCGTCGATAGTCAGCCCTTCCTTGTTGACATCCTCCACGGCCAGGCGTGCGCCGTTTTCGTTGTCTTTGCCCAAGTGAGCGATACCACCCGTCAGCGGTGCTGCGTGACCGATCTTGACGACAGTCTCACCACCACCGGCAGCAGCGGCGGCCGGAGCCGACGTTGCAGCAGGCGCAGCAGCCTGGTCTGCGGGCTTTTCCTCGTTCTTACCGCAGGCTGCTACAAGTGCCACGGCAGCCGCAAGCGGCAGAACTTTGGCAAGCTGAATTTGCATGAATGATCTCCTAGATCTGGCAAGAGCAAAGAAAGCGTACTGCCTCCCGAACGCTCCCCCTGCGCTGATTGTTTCAATTTGAAACGCGCGAATTGTATCCCCTTTTTTTGCGGATGCAATACGCGTCGCAACAACGATTTTTGCCGTAAATACGCCCATTTACGGGCTTTCCCCAATGCACAAAAACGGGTGATTTCGCGCAGGCAAACACGGATGGCACGCAGTGTCTAACAAGAAGCGTGCCAGCGGCCTTCAAGCCCCGCGCGAGTGCGACGCAAAGCGCACTTCAACACCGCGCAAAGCCAATTGGACACCGCATCTTTTGCGACGCACAAAATAAAACGGCCACTCTTCTTAAAGAGTGGCCGCAATAACAGCAAAAGCACCTTGCGCACCGAAATTGTGCGCACCGTTTTCGTGCCATCAATTAAGTGTGCATTTACATAATGCGCACTTAATTGGTTTGAAGTCCCCTCGGAAGGGGGAAAGACATGTTTTCCTGGATACCGTCCAGCGGACGCACCGAACGCGCACCGAGCGCGCGCAGGCGGTCGACGATCGACTGCGCCAGTTCCTCCGGTGCGGATGCCCCCGCCGTCAAACCGACGCGGCGCTTGCCGGCCAGCCACTCCGGCCGGACCTGCTCCGGGGTGTCCACCATATAGGCGGGCACACCCAGCTTTTCGGCCAGCTCGCGCAGCCGGTTGGAGTTCGAGCTGTTCGGGCTGCCGACCACGATCACCACCTCCACCTGCGGCGCCATGAACTTGACCGCGTCCTGCCGGTTCTGCGTGGCGTAGCAGATGTCCTGCTTCTTGGGCTCATGCACGGCCGGAAAGCGTGCCTTGATCGCCGCGACGATCTCCTGCGTCTCGTCCACCGACAGCGTGGTCTGCGTGACATAGGCCAGCCGCGCCGGATCCTTGACGACGAGACGCGCCACGTCCTCGACCGACTCGACCAGCAGCATGCCGTCGTCGGCCTGCCCCATGGTGCCTTCGACTTCCGGATGCCCCTTGTGGCCGATCATGACGATCTCGAAACCCTGGGCGCGCATCTTCGACACTTCGACGTGCACCTTGGTCACCAGCGGGCAGGTCGCATCGAACACGCGCAGCCCGCGCGCCTCGGCTGCCTGGCGGACGGCGCGCGACACGCCGTGCGCGCTGAAGATGACCGTGCCGCCCACCGGCACGTCGTCCAGCTCCTGCACGAACACCGCACCCTTGCTGCGCAGATCGCTCACCACGTAGGCGTTGTGCACGATCTCGTGGCGCACGTAGATGGGCGCACCGAACCGCTGCAGCGCGCGCTCGACGATCTCGATCGCGCGATCCACGCCGGCGCAGAAGCCGCGCGGCTGCGCCAGCAGGACTTCGGCGTCGGCCTCGGTCACGGGTTCGATGGCGGCGTTCACGGTTGTGTTCATCACAGGATACCGATCAGCTGGACTTCGAACAGGATGGTCTGCCCGGCCAGCGGGTGGTTGAAATCGAACAGCGCGGCGGTCTCGCCGATCTCCTTCAGCACGCCCGCGTACTTGCCGCCGCTGGGCGCGTTGAACTCGACGAGATCGCCGGGCTGGTAGTCCTCCTCGAACGAGGAGTTCTCGCGCAGCGTGGCCAGGGACACACGCTGCAACAGATCGGGATTGCGCGGCCCGAATGCGTGCTCGGGCGCCAGGCGGAATGTCATGCGTTCACCTTCGCGCATGCCGAGCAGCGCCTGCTCCAGCGTCGGCACCATTTGACCCTGGCCCAGCAGCAGCGTGGCGGGCTTGTCGCCGAAGGTGGTGACGATGTCCGTGTCGTTTTCCAGGGCAATCCGGTAATGCAGCGTCAGATAGGAATCCGGCCCGACCACCTTGCCCGCGCCGCTTGCCGGCGCCTCGTTCACCAAATTTTGCACGCTAGACCCGCTCGACCAAAAAGTAACCCGGTATTGTACGTCAGCACCTACCCCGCCCGCAGGCGCGCCGGACGCTGCACATGGCGCTGCCTCGCGGCTTTGCTCACTGCACTCCCACGTCCCATGGCTATCGCTGATTGGCCGGCCCACGAGCGGCCGCGCGAAAAACTGCTCACACAAGGCTCCGCCGCACTGTCCGACGCAGAACTGCTGGCGATCTTCCTGCGCGTCGGCGTGCCGGGCAAGAGCGCGGTCGACCTCGCCCGCGAACTGCTGGCCCACTTCGGTTCGCTCGGGCGCCTGTGCCATGCGTCGCAAGGGGACTTCTCCGCCATTCACGGCATGGGACCGGCCAAGTACGCCCAACTGCATGCTCTGCTGGAGGTGGCGCGGCGCGCGCTCAAGGAAGAAATCGCCCATGGCCAGACCCTCGAATCCCCACAGAGCGTCAAGGACTTCCTGCGACTCACGCTCGGCCATCGCCCGCAGGAAGTGTTTGCCTGCCTGTTCCTGGACGTGCGGCACCGGCTCATCGCCTGGGAAGAACTATTCCAGGGGACGCTGACCGAAGCCCGCGTCTACCCGCGCGAAATCGCCAAGCGGGCCCTGTATCACAATGCCTCGGCGGTGATCCTGTCGCACAATCACCCGACCGGCCATGTCGAGCCCAGCGAATCCGACCTGATACTCACCCGTGAACTGTGCCGTGCGCTCTCACTGCTGGACGTGAGAGTCCTGGATCACATGATTGTCGGGCGCGCCGAGGTTTACAGCTTCCTGGAGCACGGCAAGATGTAGCGCCGACACCTCACGGTCGGCATTCCATCGATCTCGTTGATTTCACAGCAGTTTTGTGTGTATAATCCGCGTTTCGCTGAAGTGTCCCACCTCTACAGTGGCGCTGCGCTTGGTTTTGCACCCGCGCCCGGTCGCAAACTGTAGTCATACGAATCAAGAGTTAGGAGTGCTCCATGGCACGCGTCTGTCAAGTGACCGGGAAAGCGCCGATGGTCGGCAATAACGTTTCCCACGCTAACAACAAGACCAAGCGCCGTTTTCTGCCGAACCTGCAGAACCGTCGCTTCTGGGTTGAGTCCGAAAACCGCTGGGTGAGCCTGCGCGTCTCGAACGCCGGTCTGCGCCTGATCGACAAGAAAGGTATCGACGAAGTGCTCGCAGACCTGCGCGCACGCGGCGAAGTCTAATTAGGAGTACATCATGGCCAGCAAAGGCGGACGCGACAAGATCAAGCTGGAATCGACCGCAGGTACGGGTCATTTCTACACGACCACGAAAAACAAGCGCACCAAGCCGGAAAAGATGGAGATCATGAAGTTCGATCCCGTCGCCCGCAAGCACGTCGCTTACAAGGAAACCAAGATCAAGTAATTGGCTTCCATCGTCGGCATCGCCGACACCAAGAAACCCGCCCCATGGCGGGTTTTTTGTTGTCCGCCGCAGGCCCGCGAGGGCACGGTGTACACTGCGTCTCTTTCCGATTGACCTGCGGCCGCTGACACACCCCGCGCCCCGCACCGGGTTCCCCATGAATTTCGATGTTGCCGTTGTCGGCAGTGGCTTGGCGGGCCTGACCGTCGCCCTGCATCTCGCCGATCACCGCCGCGTGGTCGTCATCAGCAAACGCGCGCTGCCCGAAGGCGCAAGCGACTGGGCACAGGGCGGCATCGCCGCAGTGCTCGACTCGAACGACAGCCATGACGAGCATGTCGACGACACCCTGATCGCGGGCGCCGGCCTCTGCGACGAAGCGGCGACCCGCTACATCGTCGAAAACGGCCGCGCCGCCATCGAATGGCTGATCGGCCACGGTGTTCCCTTCACGCGCGACGAACAGGCCGAACTCGGTTTCCACTTGACACGCGAGGGCGGCCACCGGCATCGCCGCATCATCCACGCCGCCGACGCCACCGGGCATGCCGTAGTGAGCACGCTGGTCGACAAGGTGCGCACGCATCCGAACATCACGCTGCTGGAAGACCACTTCGCCATCGATCTGGTCACCGACGCCAAGCTTGGGCTGCCGGGCATGCGCTGCCACGGCCTGTACGTGCTCGATGGCAAGAGCGGCGACGTCAAAACGATCACCGCCGGCCAGACCGTGCTGGCGACCGGCGGAGCCGGCAAGGTCTACCTGTACACGACCAACCCCGACACCGCCACCGGCGACGGCATCGCCATGGCGTGGCGTGCGGGCTGCCGCGTGGCGAACATGGAGTTCATCCAGTTCCACCCGACCTGCCTGTACCACCCGTTCGCCAAGTCCTTCCTGATCTCCGAGGCAGTGCGGGGCGAAGGCGGCAAACTGATCCTGCCTGACGGCACGCGCTTCATGCCTGCCCACGATGCGCGCGCCGAACTGGCCCCGCGCGACATCGTCGCCCGCGCCATCGACTTCGAGATGAAGAAGCGCGGCCTGGACTGTGTCTATCTCGACATCAGCCACCAGAGTCCCGCCTTCCTGAAGGAGCACTTCCCGACCATCCTGGCCCGGTGCCTGGAACTGGGCATCGACATCACGCGCCAGCCGATCCCGGTGGTGCCGGCCGCCCACTACACCTGCGGCGGCGTGGTGACCGACCAGCTCGGCCGCACCGACATCGCAGGCCTGTATGCGGTGGGCGAAACGGCTTATACGGGCCTGCACGGCGCCAACCGGCTGGCCAGCAATTCGCTGCTGGAATGCATGGTGATCGGGCGCGGCGCGGCGGAAGACATCCTGGGCCAACCGGCCACGGCGCCGACCTCGGCGCAAGTGCCGGCCTGGGACGAAAGCCGCGTGACCGACGCCGACGAGGAAGTCGTCGTCTCGCACAACTGGGACGAGCTGCGCCGCATGATGTGGAATTACGTCGGCATCGTGCGCACCAACAAGCGGCTGGAGCGCGCGCAACACCGCATCGCCCTGCTGCGCGAAGAGATTGCCGAGTACTACGCCAACTTCCGCGTCAGCCACGACCTGCTGGAACTGCGCAACCTGGTGGAGGTCGCCTCGCTGATCGTCGACAGCGCCCTGTCACGCCACGAGAGCCGCGGCCTGCACTTCTCGCGCGACTACCCACAGACACTGCCCAAAGCGCTGCCGACGGTGATGCAGCCCACCCATCGGCGCACCTTGCGCCAGCACTGAGCGCCTTATTCGATGATGCGCAGGGAATAGTCGGTCGCGCGCACGTCCTTCGTCAGCGCGCCGACGGAGATGCGGTCCACGCCCGTCTCCGCGAATGCGCGGATGGTGGCAATGCTCACGCCGCCGGACACTTCCAGCAACGCCCTGCCCGCCGTCACGCGCACAGCTTCGCGCATGGCAGGCACGTCGAAATTGTCGAGCAGCACGGAGGTGGCACCCGCCGCCAGCGCCTCATCCAATTGGGCCAGCGTTTCCACCTCGATCTGGATCGGCACACCGGCATTGAGCCCCTGCGCCGCGCGCAGGGCCGCCGTCACGCCGCCGGCCGCGGCGATATGGTTTTCCTTGATGAGGATGCCGTCGTACAGCGCCAGCCGCTGGTTCTCGCCACCGCCGATACGAACAGCGTATTTCTGTGCCAGGCGCAAGCCCGGCAGCGTCTTGCGCGTGTCAAGCACGCGGGCCCGCGTGCCGGCGATGGCCTCGGCGTAGCGCGACGTCGCCGTCGCCACGCCGGACAGCAGTTGCAGGAAGTTCAACGACGGACGCTCGGCGGTCAACAGTGCGCGCGCCGGACCTTCGATCTCGCAGACCCCGGAATCGGGCGCCATGCGGTCGCCCTCATGCTGCAGCCAGGTCACGCGCAGCGCCGGATCGACCGCACGCATGCAAGCGTCGAACCACGGTGTGCCGCACAGCACGGCGGCCTCGCGCACGATCACGCGGGCACGGGCATGGCGCTCCGCGGGCACGAGCAGGCCGGTGCGGTCACCGGTGCCGACATCTTCGCCGATGGCGGCTGCCACGTTGGCGGCCAGCGCATCGCGCAGCGCGGAACCGAAGCTGTCGAACATCGCCTGCGCGGCGTTAGCGGTCATCTGGGTTGCCGTCATGCCGGACCAATTCCTTGAAAGAGTTGCGCATTGGCTGCCAGGTCACCCTGGGGCCGGACTGCCGTCTTCCCACGCGCGGCGAAGTCCAGCATGCGCGTAATGCAGCGCACCGCCTGCTGGCCGATCTGCGGATCGACGTGGATTTCGTTGCGGCCGGTCTCGAGCACCTCGGCCAAATTAGTCAGTGCGTTCATCGCCATCCACGGACAGTGCGCGCAACTCTTGCACGTGGCGCTGTTGCCGGCGGTCGGCGCCTCGATGAAACGCTTGCCGGGCGCAGCCATGCGCATCTTGTGCAGGATGCCGTTATCGGTCGCGACGATGAACTCGTCCGCCGACAACGACTGTGCCGCAGCGATCAACTGCGAAGTCGAGCCCACCACGTCCGCCTGCGCCACCACCGATGCCGGCGATTCCGGATGCACCAGCACCTTGGCGTGCGGATGCTCGGCACGCAGTAGATCCAGCTCGACACCCTTGAACTCGTCGTGCACCAGGCACGAACCCTGCCACAGCAGCATATCGGCGCCGGTCTGCTGCTGGATGTAGCTGCCCAGGTGACGATCCGGCGCCCATAGGATCTTCTGACCCTGCTCGTGCAGATGCTGCACGATCTTCAGGCCGATGGATGACGTGACCATCCAGTCGGCGCGCGCTTTCACAGCGGCGCTGGTGTTGGCATAGACGACCACGGTGCGGTCCGGATGCGCGTCGCAGAAGGCAGCGAACGCGTCCGGCGGGCAACCCAGATCCAGCGAGCAGGTCGCGTCCAGGTCGGGCATCAGCACGGTCTTTTCAGGACTCAGGATCTTGGCGGTCTCGCCCATGAAGCGCACACCCGCCACCACCAGCGTCTTGGCCGAGTGGTCGCGGCCGAAGCGGGCCATCTCGAGCGAATCCGACACGCAACCGCCGGTCTCCTCAGCCAGGTCCTGCAGGTCGGCATCCACGTAGTAGTGCGCAACCAGCACGGCCTCCCGCTCCTTCAGCAGACGCTTGATGCGGGCTTTCAGCGCATCGCGCTCCTCGCGTGACAGCGTCGGCGGCACCTTGGCCCAGGCGTGCGCGACACAACTGGCACCGGATTGCGCCTCGGCGAGCATATCCGGGCGCTCGAATTCAACCGTCTTGATGTGGGCTTCCATGATGGTCTCCCCGTCCGGTGGGCGCCGGAAAAAGTGGCGCGACAGTATCACGGGACGGCTGTGTGGAGGACGCTGAGCGTGCTGCTTGGTCGCGCCTTGTTGAAAGAATGCGTTGAGGGGAGTTTACCCAAAAGAAAAGCCCCGCTGCACAGCGGGGCTTCACCGATGAAGCGTCGCAATCAGGCGTAGCGGCGCAGGCGCAGGGCGAACTCCTGCAACGCATGGATACCGCTTTCCTCCGCCCGCTTGCACCATTCCTGCAACTGGTGCAGCAGCTGCTCGCGCGTGGCGTTCGAACGTCCCCACAATGCGCCCAGCTCGCGGCGCATCTCGACGAAAGTGTGCAGCGCGGAATGGTCCGACACGATCTGCGACAGCTGTTCGCGCTGGGGGGCGCCCAGCTTGGCTTCATCGCGATGGAACCACTTGCTGGCCGGCTTCAGCGCGCGGTATTCCACGTCACGGTCAGCCTTCAGCTTGGCCAGCTCCTGGCGGTAAGCGGCCTTGACGGTCTTGGCATAGCGGGCCATCACGTCGTAGCGGTTGGCGATGATGGCTTCCAGCGTGTTCTGATCGACCGGTTTGACATCACCGAAGCGTGCCTTGGGCGCCACCTTCTTGACCTTGGCCAGGCCCACCATCTCCAGCGCGCGGATGTAGCCCCAGCCCACATCGAACTCGTACCACTTGATCGAGAACTTGGCCGACGTGGCATACGTGTGGTGATTGTTGTGCAGCTCTTCGCCACCGATGATCAGACCCCACGGGAACACGTTGGTCGAAGCGTCTTCGCAATCGAAGTTGCGATAGCCCCAGTAGTGGCCCAGCCCGTTGATGATGCCGGCGGCATGCACCGGAATCCACAGCATCTGCACCGCCCACACGGTCAGGCCGATCGCGCCGAACATCAGCACGTCGAGGATCAGCATCAGGCCGACGCCCTGCCAGGTGTACTTGGAATAGAGGTTCTGCTCGATCCAGTCGTTGGGCGTGCCGTGACCGAATTTCTGGATGGTCTCGCGGTTCTTGGACTCGGCGCGGTACAACTCGGCGCCTTCCAGCAGCACCTTGCGGATGCCGCGCGTCTGCGGACTGTGCGGATCGTCTTCGGTTTCGCACTTGGCGTGGTGCTTGCGGTGAATCGCAGCCCACTCCTTGGTGACCATGCCCGTGGTCAGCCAGAGCCAGAAGCGGAAGACGTGCGCGGCGGCCGGATGCAGATCCAGCGCGCGGTGCGCCTGGCAGCGATGCAGGAAAATCGTGACGCTGGCGATGGTCATGTGCGTCACCGCCAGCGTGAAAATCAGGATTTGCCACCAAGCCCAGTTCAGGGTGCCGTTGGCAAGGAAACGCATAAAGGAGTCGATCAAGTTCATCTCCGTGGTCAACTCGGGGTGATTCGAAGCAGCCTGGGTCGGGATCGACGGTGCTGCGTCATCGGGCCCACTTGTGTCGCTTGACTGCAACAACAGGGGCGGCTTTTCGGCGGGAAGTCGGATGCCTGGCATCCGGTTGCGCGTCACGTGCCGGCGCGTTGCGGCGCTTGCACTGTGCCCCCCGGCCCTGCGCATTGCAATGTCGTGCGGCCCTTTGCCGCAAGGTCAATGCCGTTGCGACGGTGCCGGCTGATCTTTTTTTGGAACAACTGATATTTTAACCGAATGCCCCCTCTAGACCATCGGGGGAAACCGCCATTTTGACTGAAAACAAAGACTTATCGTTCCCGGCGGGATGTGCTAGCGGAGGCGTCAGGCACTAGGAGGCGGTGCCGGAAGCACCCGAAGGCGGTTGCTGCAGCGCGAGTGGCCCGAGCACACGCACTTCCCGCTGCGGATAGGGAATCTCGATGCCCTCCTCCTTGAAGCGCCGGTAGATCGCCCGGTTCAGGTCGGATTGCACGCCCAGCTTGCCGTTGTGCGGATCGGCAATCCACACGCCCAATTCGTACTCGATGCCGCTGTCGGCGAAGGCGACCAGGAACGCCGCCGGCGCCGGATCGTCCAGCACGCGCGGAACCCCATCGGCGCAGGCAACCAGCAGTGCAAGCACGGTCTCGGGATCAGCCGGGTAGGCGGCCTGCACCCGCACGGCCACGCGCACCGTGCCGCGCTCGTTGTGGTTCTGCACCGCCTGAGCGACCATCAGTTCGTTCGGCACGAACGTGTCGCCCTCGCCGTTGCGCACCACGGTGTAACGGGTGCGGATCTGCGTCACGACCCCGGTGTACGAGTTGACCGTGATCTGGTCGCCCAGCTTGAGCGAGCGCTCCAGCAGGATGATGAAGCCGGACACATAGTTGCTGGCGATCTTCTGCAGACCGAAGCCAAGGCCGACGCCCAGTGCCCCGCCGAACACCGACAGCACCGTCAGGTCGATGCCCACCAGCGACAGGCTCAGCAACAGCGACACCAGCAGCAGCGCCGCCTTGGATACACGCGACAGCACCACCTTCAGGTTGGCATCGATCGCTGCGGCACGCGTGATACGGCTATCAATCCACGAGCCGAACCACATGGCCACCAGCACCGTCAGCAGGATCCACACCACGGCCATCAGCATGGCCGCCAGGTTCACCTTCTGCTTGCCGCCCACCGAGAACTGGATGCCCTCCAGGTAGCCGACCACGTCGCTGAGCACGCCCAGCACATAGAGCGCCGTGCCGATCCACATCAGCGTGGTCAGCACGCGCTCGACCAGCACCAGCATCCCGTGCAGATCGCCATTGGCGGATAGCGCCCGGCGCAGCACGTAGAACACGAGGTACAGCACCGCCAGGCCGAACAGCGGCACCGCGGCCAGCCGGAATACGCTGATCGGCATGGCGCTGGCCAGCGCATAGCGTGCCGCGAGCACCAGCAGCCAGCCGAGCAACGGGAACACGGCGCGCTCGAGGCTCGCCCAGGCAAAGCGCAGCGCGAAACTGTCGTTGACGTGGCGCGCATGCAGTCGCCGCGCGATCGGCCGCGCCGCCAACCAGGCCACGCCAAGGAGCAGCGCCAGCACCCCCAGTTGCCAAATGAAGTGCGGGCCGCCCAGATCGTCGACGATGTCGCCGATCATGCGGCCCAGCGCGACGCGGTTCAACGGCAATCCATTCATCGAAGCGGCTCGGTTATTCAGGCTGGTACGGCAACGCGTCGGCCGCGTGCTTCTGCCAGTTGGCAGCGTAGCGCTGCGCAAGGTCGGGGTCGCCGCGCACGATCAGAACGTTCTCTGCATTCTCGCGCTGCGCGGTCTGGGTGAAATTGAAGCTGCCGGTCACCAGCACCGGATGCGATCCGCGCGGATCGATCAGGATGACCTTGTTGTGCGCGTGCTTGTAGCGCACCTCCAGCGAGACCGGAACGCCGGCACCGGCCAGTTCCGGCACACGGCTGCCACCGGAGCGCATCATCTGCTCGCGGTCCGCCAGGACGCGCACGTCGATGCCGCGGCCGTGCGCATCCAGCAGCGCACGGGTGATCACCTTGTTCGACAGCAGGTAAGCCTGCACCAACACCTGCTCGCGCGCCTGGCCGATGGCATCGGCGAGCAACCCTTCGACATCGTCATCGGGCGTGAAGGCGGCCTGCACGGTGCCCTTGGTCGGCAGCACTGGCGGCTCGACGCGGGCCAGCGCGGTTCCGCCAGTGGCGAGCGCCAGCCATGCGGCCAGCGCCAAGCCCAGCCGGCGTGCCCTCATGCGCGGCGCTCCAGCACGGCCGCAAAGAAACCGTCGGTCTGGTGCACTTGCGGGTACAGCTCGAGGTATGGGCCCATTTCGAGCGGAATCTTCTGGGCCGCGAGCACCTCGCCGGCAGGCACCAGGACGAAATCCGCATGCTGGGCCAGGAACTGCTCGACCACCTGCTGGTTTTCGCGCGCCAGCACGCTGCACGTGGCGTAGACCAACCGCCCGCCCGCCTTCAGCAGCCGCGCCGCCGAGGTCAGGATCGACAACTGCTTGGCCGACATCTCCTCAACGGCCTGGGCCGACTGGCGCCACTTCAGATCCGGATTGCGGCGCAGCGTGCCGAGCCCGCTGCAGGGCGCGTCGACCAGCACGCGATCGATCTTGCCGGCCAGGCGCTTGACCTTGGCGTCATGCTCGCTGTCGATGCGGGCAGGATGGACGTTGGACAGGCCGCTGCGCGCCAGGCGGGGCCCCAGATTGGCCAGCCGCTTCTCGGATACATCGAAGGCGTACAGCCGGCCGGTGGAGCGCATCGCCGCGCCGATCGCGAGCGTCTTGCCGCCGGCGCCGGCGCAGAAGTCCACCACCATCTCGCCGCGCTTGGGCGCGAGCAGTTGGCACAGCAGTTGACTGCCTTCGTCCTGCACCTCGACCGTACCGTTGGTGAAAATGTCGAGCTTGTTCAGCGCCGGCTTGCCCGCCAGGCGGATGCCGACCGGCGACAGCGGCGCCGGTGCGCCCTCGATACCGGCTTGCGCCAGCGTCGCCAGCACCGCCTCGCGCTCACCCTTCAGGGTATTGACGCGCAGGTCCAGCGGGGCCGGCGCAAGCCACGCCTGGGCCAGCGCCTCGGCAAAAGCCTGGCCGTGCTGTGCGACCAGCGCGTCGAACAGCCAATCCGGCAGGTTGGCGCGCACGCGCGGCGCCAGTGCGGTGCGGTCGATGATTGCCCAGCGATCCAGCCACTCGGCTTCCGGCGGCGTCAGGAACGGCGCGATGGCCTCGCGGCCAGCAGTCTGCTGCAGCCCGAGCAGCACCAGGCGCCTGCGCGCCGGGCCTGAACCGCTCTCGGCGAATTGCCCGAACTCGACCTTGCGCCGCAGGACGGCGAAGGCCGCCTCCGCGATGATGCCCCGCTCGCGGTGGCCCAGCGCGGAGTGCTCGCGGAAATACTGGCTGACGACCATGTCGGCCGGTGCGGCAAAATGCAGCAGCCGGGCCAGCACCTTATCGAGATGCTCGAGATGGCTGACATGCACACCGGTACGGGGGCGCTGCGTGGCCTGGGAACGCGGCCCTTGCGGGGCGCGGCCCGCCGGACGCTGCGGGCGCCCGTCGCGCGGTTTGCCGGCTGCCGGGCCCCGAGCGCCCTGCGAACGTTGACGACCCTGCCCGCTCATACGGCCTCCCGCTCGTCAGCGCCGAACACGAGCTGCGACGCCTCCGGCGACACGCGCACCACCCCGCGCTCCACATGCAGCCGCCCTTCGACGAACCAGCGCACGGCACGCGGATAGATCACGTGCTCCCGCTCCAGCAAGCGCGCCGCCAACGAATCCGGGGTATCGCCGGCGCGCACCTCGATGGCGGCCTGCAGCACGATCGGGCCGTGATCCAGCTCGGCGGTCACGAAATGGACCGTCGCGCCATGCACCTTGACGCCCATGGCCAGCGCCTGTTCATGCGTATGCAGTCCAGGGAAGCAAGGCAGCAGCGACGGATGGATATTGAGCAGGCGCCCTGCATAGCGTTGCACGAAGCCCGGCGTCAGGATGCGCATGAAGCCCGCAAGCACCACCAGGTCCGGCGCGACCCCGTCAATGGCCTCGGCCAGCGCGGCATCGAAGCTGTCGCGATCGGGAAAAGCCTTGTGGTCGACCACGGCGGTGGCAATGCCGTGTGAGGCGGCAAACCGGAGGCCGGCGGCGTCCGGGCGGTTGGAGATCACGGCGGCGATACGCCCCGGCCAGCCCTCGGCTTGGCACGCGCGGACGATGGCTTCCATATTCGACCCGCGTCCGGAAATGAGAATGACGATATTTTTCATCGCGGCATTTTATCAAGTGCACCGCGCTTCCTCGGTAAAACCATGTGACGCCCGCACGGCGGCGCCCGGCTTGCCTTAGCCGAAGCGTGGTATTTAGCCGACGCGCACAAGCAAAAACCCTGCCGCGTCATCAAAAACGGCCGCGCGGACGTTGGCGCGCCCTGCCGCGGTCTGATAATCTCGACACCATCATAATGTTCCGCACACCCGGGGTCGGGTGCGCAGTCGGGCAGGCCGAGGCACGCATCGCCACCGCCGACACCGCGCTGCAACAACCTGCGGAACACGACCGTGAAGGCCGTCGGCATCAGGCCCGACAGCCATCGCCCGCGCCGGGGCGGCACGCGTACAACAACAAGAGGGCTCTGCCCTCACCGGGGAATAGAATGACGAGCTCGCTGCGTAGCCTGCTGGTGGTCGATGACCACCCTCTCGCCTTATCTGGCACGACCACCTTTCTTGCGCACGCCCTGCCTGAAATCCAAGTCCATGCGGCCATCGGCCGGCGCCAGGCCCTGGCGCTGATCGACGAGGGCATCCGCCCGGACGTCGTCTTGCTGGATGTCTGGCTGTCCGATTGCACGGGTTTCGACGCGATGCGCGAACTGCGTGGCAAGCTGCCCGAGGCACGCTTCGCCTTCATGTCGGCCGAGAACACGCCGGAGATCGTCGCGAAGGCGCAGGCGCTGGGCGCCATCGGGTTCATCGGTAAACATGCCGACGCGCACGCGTTCTCGCAGGCGGTGGCAGGCATTTTCGGCGGAGCCTCGTCGTTCCCGTCGGAAGACGACCTGGGCACGGCCAACGGCAAGAGCGGCGCCTCCCACGGTATCCCCATCACGCCGGCCGAGCTGGGCCTGACGCCGCGTCAGGGTTCGGTGCTGGCGCTGCTGCTCGAAGGACTGCCGAACAAATCCATCGCACGCCAGTTGGGCCTGACGGAAAACACCGTCAAGGAACACGTCTCGGCGATCCTGCAGCGGCTGGGCGTGCGCACGCGCATCCAGATCATCTCGCGCATGGAGCGCTTCCGCCTGACCGGCTCGGCCTGACCCTGCCGCACACGACGCCGCGCTCTGCGGCGCCGTGCACAACAACGTCCGTCGTTCAGTAGGCCACTTGCGGCTCAGCGGCTCGGCCGCGCAACCAGCGCTTGAGCAGCACGCGCAGCATGTTCGGATCCATCGGCTTGGCCAGCAGCAAGTAGCCTGCCTCCTCGGCACGGGCCAGCGCCGCCGAGTTGCGATCGCCGGTCAGCAGCACGGCGTGGGCCTCGGGATGGCTGACCTGCCAGCGCTCAAGCAGTTGCAGGCCGTCCTCCTTGCCGGGCAGGCGCAGGTCGCAGAAGATGATCTGCGGCCGCAGGCCGCGCGAAAGCAGCTCATCGGCCGTCGGGCCGTCCGCGGCGCTGTGCACTTCCACGCCCCATGCTTCCAGCAGCGCATGCCAGGCCTTGCGGATCTGCGCATCGTCGTCCACCACGAGCACCACGCCGGAGAAACGGGGCTGGTCCAGCACCGCGCGCTTCTGTTCGCTGCGCGGCTGGGCGGCCAGCGGCGCCTTGACCTCGGCCGGCACCGGCCGCAACGCCATCCAGAACATCGAGCCGCGTCCGGGGACCGAGCGCACGCCAAAAGTGCCCCGCAGCAAGCGCACGCATTCCTTGTAGATCGCCAGCCCCAGGCCCAGCCCCTGGCTCGGATCGCGCTCGGGGTTCTCGACCTGGTAGTACGACGAGAAGATGTCCTTCTGATGTTCCGGCGCGATGCCGATGCCGGTGTCCCACACCTCGATGCGCAGGTGCTTCTGCCGCACCCGCAGCGCCACCATCACGCCGCCGTGCGAGGTGTAGCGCAGCGCGTTCTGCAACAGGTTGAACAGCGCCCGGCGCAGCAGCACCGGCTCGGCCATGCCGAACACCGGCAGCGGCGGAATCCGCTGGGTAAGCGCGAGGCCCTTGGCACGCGCGTCGGGCAGGAACTGCTGCACCACTTCCGTGATCACCTCGCCCAGGTCGACCGGCTCCAGTGTCGGCGAGGTCTTGCGGCTCTCCAGCTTGGAGAGGTCGAGCAGCGAACGGAACAGCAGGTCGATGGTCTGCGCGCCGGAGGCGAGCTGCTCCACCAGCGGCGCCAGCGTCTCGGACTGGTTGCGCGCCCGCAGCGCTTCCACCAGCAGCACCAGCGCATGCACCGGCTGGCGCAGGTCGTGGCTGGCGGCGGCCAGGAAACGCGACTTCTCTTCCGAGGCCGACAGCGCGCGCTGTTTCTCGTCCTGGTAGCGACGGGCCAGTTGGCGGCTCTCGTTCTCGAGCTGGATCTCGCGCACCAGCGTGCTGTGGATGTTGGCGGCATGGCGCGCCAGGAACGCCGCAAAGAACAGCAGCACGCCGCGCACATACAGGCCGTGCTCCGGGAAGGCCTGCTCGGCCAGCGCGAAATGGGGCGCCAGGATGCCGGTCCCGAGGATCAGCAGGTTGGACGGCACCGGTGCCTGCGACAGCACCGCCCCGGCCGCCACGCCGATGATGACGATCATCAGCAGGCTGCTGAACTCCAGCGACGGCGAGACCAGGTACAGACCCGCCGAACTGCCCCACGCCACGCCGCCCACCGCCGACATGATGCGCATGCCCGTCCACCACTTGCGGGTGTGCGCCGCCAGCGTCATGCGGGTGATGTCATAGCGATAGCCGAAATAGAAGCGCAGCCCGGAGGCCGTCAGACACAGCATGATCAGGCACCAGCCCGCCAGCGCGAGGCGGCTGTCGGAGTCCCAAAAGGCGGCCAGCGTCAGGACCGGCAGGACCACCGAGGCCGCGATCCCCATGGGCGCGCCGCGGTGGACGGCGGCCAGCAGCTTGGCGCGCGCATCGAGTTCGAGCGGCGCGCGGCTGGCCAGCCCGAGTTTGTTCAAAAGAGGACGCAGCGAGGCGGTCAACGGTGTGCAGTGAATCGGATCGTGAATTTCGGATTGTGCCGCAAGCCCGTTCCCTGCGGGGACGCCGTGCGGGCAATTGTGCAACGCTTGGCATCCCGCAGGCCACCGGGAAGGATGGCATTAGCTTATATAATGTGGGTTTTGCCGGTTTTTTGCGGTCGACCGGACCCATCCGGCACAAAAAAGAATCTTTTTCTCTTCGATCCTCGACGCTCCACGTGAAAGTCTTTCGCGGCCTGCCCAATGCCGAAAGCCGCGCGCCCTGCGCGCTGACCATCGGCAACTTCGACGGCGTGCACCGCGGCCACCAGTCCCTGCTGGCCCGCGCGCGCGCGGCGGCCGACGCGCGCGGACTGCCGCTGACGGTCATGACCTTCGAGCCGCATCCGCGTGAATTCTTCATGCCGGACCGCGCGCCCACGCGCATCGCGCTGCTGCGCGACAAGCTGGAAAGCCTGCGCCGCCAGGGCGTCGACCGCGTGGTCGTGGAGCATTTCAACGCGCACTTCGCCGCGCAGACACCGGCCGAGTTCGTGCGCAACGTGCTGGTCGACGGCCTGCACACGCGCTGGCTGCTGGTGGGCGACGACTTTCGCTTCGGCGCCAAGCGCGCGGGCGACTTCACTCACCTGCAGGCCGCCGGCGCGCAGTTCGGCTTCGAGGTCGAGCAGATGGGCTCGGTGTCGGAGAGCGGCATCCGCATCTCCAGTTCCGCGGTGCGCGAGGCGCTGGCCGCCGGCGACCTCGAACACGCCCGCCGCCTGCTCGGCCACGGCTACGCCATCAGCGGGCACGTGGTGCACGGGCAGAAGCTCGGCCGCTCGCTGGGTTTCCCCACGCTGAACCTGCGCATCTCGCACCGCAAGCCGGCCGTGTCGGGCATCTTCATCGTGCAGGTGCACGGCCTGGCGGACAAGCCGCTGCCCGCCGTCGCCAGCATCGGCGTGCGCCCGACCGTGGACGACTCCGGCCGCGTGTTGCTGGAAGTGCATCTCTTCGATTACCACGCCAACGCGTACGGCAAGCTCGTGCGCGTCGAATTCATGAAGAAGCTGCGCGACGAAGCCCGCTTCGATTCGCTCGACGCGCTGAAGGACGCGATCGCCAGGGATTGCGTCGATGCGCGCCATTTCTTCGGCCTGGCCATCCCGCCGGCCGGCGAATCACCCGCCCTGCGGCGCGACTTCGCCACCTCGGCCACCGACCGAATTCAGTAGGCGGCGCATTACCCGCGCCGCCCGAACGCCATACGCCCGCGCAAGCGCGCCCTGCCCCGCCGGGCCCGCCTGCACCGATCCGATTTGCCCGCATCTGCCCCACATCACACCATGTCCGATTCCAAGAAGCCCACGCCGGAGAAGAGCAAATACCCAGTCAACCTGCTGGATACGCCCTTCCCCATGCGCGGCGACCTGCCCAAGCGCGAGCCGCAATGGATCAAGCAATGGCAGGACAAGCAGCTCTACAAGAAGATCCGCGCCGCCCGCAAAGGCGCGAAGAAATTTATCCTGCACGACGGCCCACCGTACGCCAACGGCGACCTGCACATCGGCCACGCCGTCAACAAGATCCTCAAGGACATGGTGGTCAAGTCGCGCGGCCTGGCCGGGCTCGACGCGGTCTACGTGCCCGGCTGGGATTGCCACGGCATGCCGATCGAGATCCAGATCGAAAAGCAGTTCGGCAAGGGCCTGCCCGTCAAGGAAGTCCAGGAAAAGGCGCGCGCCTACGCCACGGGTCAGATCGCCCGCCAGAAGGTCGACTTCGAGCGCCTGGGTGTGCTGGGCGATTGGGCCGATCCGTACCTCACCATGAACTTCCGCAACGAGGCCGATGAGGTCCGTGCGCTGGGCAAGATCCTGGAAAAGGGCTACGTGTTCCGCGGGCTGAAGCCGGTCAACTGGTGCTTCGACTGCGGCTCGGCGCTCGCCGAGGCTGAGGTCGAATACGCCGACCGGACCGACCTGTCCATCGATGTCGGCTTCCCGTTTGCCGACATCGATGCGCTGGCCAGCGCCTTCCACGTGGGCGCCGACATGCTCAAGGCCAAACCGGGCTGGATCGTGATCTGGACCACCACGCCGTGGACGATTCCCTCCAACCAGGCGCTGAACCTGCACCCGGAAATCGAGTACGCGCTGGTCGATACGCCGCGCGGCCTGCTGATCGTCGCCAAGGAACGCGTGGAAGCCTGCCTGCAGAGCTGGAAGCTCGAAGGCTCCGTGCTGGCGACGTGCGAAGGCGCGGCGCTGTCGGAGGTCCGCTTCCACCATCCGCTGGCCAAGATGGACGCCGGTTATGACCGCACCTCGCCGGTCTACCTGGGCGACTACGTGACCACCGACACCGGTACCGGCATCGTCCACTCCGCACCCGCCTACGGCGTGGAAGACTTCCAGTCGTGCAAGGCGCACAACATGCCCGACGCCAACATCATCAACCCGGTGATGGGCAACGGTGTGTATGCGTCGACGCTGCCACTGTTCGGCGGCTTGTCGATCTGGGACGCAAACCCGAAGATCGTCGAGGCGCTGGAAGCCTCCGGCAACCTGTTCGACGCGCACAAGTACGCGCACAGCTACATGCACTGCTGGCGCCACAAGACGCCAATCATCTACCGCGCCACCTCGCAGTGGTTCGCGGGGATGGACGTGCAGCCCAACGATGGCAACGCCACGCTGCGCGAGACGGCACTGGCCGGCATCGACGCCACCGCGTTCTACCCGTCGTGGGGCAAGCAGCGCCTGCACAACATGATCGCCAACCGCCCGGACTGGACGCTGTCGCGCCAGCGCCAATGGGGCGTGCCGATGGCCTTCTTCGTGCACAAGGAAACCGGCGCGCTGCACCCGCACACGCCCGAGCTGCTGGAGCAGGTCGCCCAGCGCATCGAGAAAAGCGGCGTGGAAGCCTGGCAGGCGCTGGACCCGCGCGAACTGCTCGGCGATGAGGCGGACCTGTACGAGAAGAACCGCGACACGCTGGACGTGTGGTTCGACTCCGGCACCACGCACTGGCACGTCATCCGCGGCTCGCACGCGGCCGACCTGTACGATGCTTCGGCCGAGCTGGCCGACGGCCGCCTGGCCGACCTGTACCTGGAAGGCTCCGATCAGCACCGCGGCTGGTTCCACTCGTCGCTGCTGACCGCATCGATGCTGTACGGCAAACCGCCCTACAAGGCACTGCTGACGCACGGCTTCACGGTGGACGGCGAAGGCCGCAAGATGTCCAAGTCGATCGGCAACACGATCGCGCCGCAGGAAATCGCGGGCAAGATGGGCGCCGAGATCATCCGCCTGTGGGTGGCCTCGACCGACTACTCGGGCGAGCTCGCCATCTCGGACGAGATCCTCAAGCGCGTGGTGGAAAGCTACCGCCGCATCCGCAACACGCTGCGTTTCCTGCTCGCCAACCTGACCGACTACGACCACGCCAAGCATGCGCTGCCGGCCGAGCAGTGGCTGGAGATCGACCGCTACGCCGTGGCCCTGACGGATGCGCTGCAGAAGGAAATCCTGTCGCACTACGACGTGTACGAGTTCCACCCGGTGGTCTCCAAGCTGCAGACCTTCTGCTCGGAAGACCTGGGCGGCTTCTACCTGGACGTGCTGAAGGACCGCCTGTACACCACCGCGGCGGACTCGGTGGCCCGCCGCTCGGCGCAGAACGCGCTGTACCACATCACCCAGGCGATGCTGCACTGGATGGCGCCGTTCCTGTCGTTCACGGCCGAAGAGGCCTGGCAGGTCTTCGCGCACGGCACGCAGCACACCGACACCATCTTCACCAGCACCTACTACGACGCACCGGTCCCGCAAGGCGCCAGCGCGCTGCTGGAGAAGTGGGCGGCCATCCGCAACGTGCGCGGCGAAGTGACCAAGCAGCTGGAAGCGCTGCGCATCGACGGCAAGATCGGTGCGTCGCTGCAGGCCGAGGTGACGGTCTCGGCGGGCGATACGGTGTACGACGCGCTGGCCAGCCTCGGCGACGACCTGCGTTTCGTGCTGATCACGTCAGCGGCCAAGCTCGAGCGTGCGCCGGAAGGCGGCGACCTGCTGATCGACGTGGTACCGTCGTCGCACGCCAAGTGCGAGCGCTGCTGGCACTACCGCGCCGATGTCGGCCACGACACGGCCCACCCGACCCTTTGCAAGCGCTGCACCGACAACCTGTTCGGCGCCGGCGAACAACGGAGCGCTGCCTGATGGCCACTCGCAACAACGGCAAGAGCAAGGCCGCAGGCGGCAAAAGCGGCAGTGGCGGTCATGGCGTGGGGCCCTGGCTGGGCCTGGCCGTCATCTGGATCCTGCTGGACCAGTTGACCAAGGTCGCCATCACCAAGACCTTCATCTACGGCGAGTCGCGCCCCATTACCGGGTTCTTCAACCTGGTACTGGCCTACAACCGGGGCGCGGCGTTCTCGTTCCTGGCGGCGGCGGGCGGCTGGCAGCGCTGGTTCTTCACGGGCCTGGGCGTGGCGGCGGCGCTGTTCATCGTGTGGCTGCTCAGACGCCACAGCGGGCAGAAGCTGTTCTGCTTTGCGCTGGCGCTGATCCTGGGCGGCGCGGTGGGCAACGTAATCGACCGCGTCATCCACGGCCACGTGGTGGACTTCCTCGACTTCCACCTGCACGGCTACCACTGGCCCGCCTTCAACGTCGCCGATTGCGGCATCTGCATCGGCGCCGTGCTGCTGATCATCGACGAGCTGCGGCGGGTGCGCCGCTGAGGCACCCGCATAGGGCGGCGTGGACGCAGGTCAGTACCGCACCGCGTACCACGCCCGCTTGAGATACTCCGCCAGGATCGATCCGCTTTCGTAGATCGGGAACGACTTGGTGAGCGTATCGCCGGGAAAGACACCGCGCACGCCCCACGCCACCTCGGGCCAGACCCGGCGGAAGGCATGGAGCGCGCGGCCGGTGTGATACCAGCTCGTGACCAGCACGGCGCTGCGCACGGGCTGGCCGTCCAGCATGCGGCGCGTCATCCGCGCGTTCTCCATGGTGTTGCCGGATTCGCATTCGTGGCCGATGCGCCCCGCCGGCACGCCCGCCATCACCAGGCGGCGCACGATCAGCAGGCAATCCCCCCGCCGCTGACGAACACGCGCGACGCCACGCCCGCGTGATACAGCTCGGCCGCGCCGATCACGCGTTGGCCCGACTCCCCGCCCAGCACGACGATCAGATCGGCATGGCCGGGCATCGACTCCTCCCGCAGCCACCCCTTGGACCCGCGCACCAGCACGCCCGCCACCACCAGCGCAACGACGGCACACAGACCGACCGCCGCCAACACATCACGCACCACGGAACGACGCAAAACCATATCGGGAACACGCGTTTGAGGAAAAACCCCGGCCGCCGGACGACCGCCGGGCAAGCCGGTATCATCGCCACTGACCGACAGGGCGACCCGGACCGGGGTTGTATCCTGCCCACGCACATTGCGTCAATCGACTTCCAGACTGGCTTCCATGGAACTGCAAGGCAAACATTTCGTGCTCGGCCTGACCGGCGGCATCGCATGCTACAAGTCGGCCGAGCTGGTGCGGCGGCTGACCAAGGCCGGCGCCACCGTGCAGGTGGTGATGACCGACGCCGCCACGCACTTCATCACGCCGGTGACCATGCAGGCGCTGTCCGGGCGGCCGGTGTTCACGTCCCAGTGGGACGACCGCGTCGGCAACAACATGGCGCACATCGACCTGTCGCGCGAGGCGGATGCCATCGTCGTCGCGCCGGCCTCCACGGACTTCCTCGCCAAGCTGGCGCACGGCCTGGCCGACGATCTGCTCTCTACGCTGTGCATCGCGCGCGACTGCCCGCTGCTGGTGGCGCCCGCCATGAACCGCCAGATGTGGGCCGCGCCCGCCACCCAGCGCAACGCCGCCCAGCTGCGCGCCGATGACGTCACCCTGCTCGGGCCCGACGCCGGCGACCAGGCCTGCGGCGAAATCGGCGACGGCCGCATGCTGGAGCCGGAGGCCATCGTCGAGGCGCTCGCAGGCTTCTTCCAGCCCAAGCTGCTGCGCGGGCGCCGCGTGCTGCTGACCGCCGGCCCGACCTTCGAGCCGATCGACCCGGTGCGCGGTATCACCAACCTGTCCAGCGGCAAGATGGGTTTTGCGCTGGCGCGCGCCGCCGCGCAGGCCGGCGCGGACGTGGCGCTGGTTGCCGGCCCCTGTCACCAGGACACGCCCGTCGGCGTGCTGCGCATCGACGTGCAGACCGCCCAGCAGATGCACGACGCCGTGATGCGCGAACTGGCCACCGCCCGCACCGACATCTTCATCGCGGTGGCCGCCGTGGCCGACTGGCGCGTCGCCCAGGCCGCCGGCAACAAGCTCAAGAAGCAGAACGACACCGACGTGCCCGCGCTGTCGCTCACGCAGAACCCCGACATCCTCGCCGCCGTCGCGCGCCGCGCCGATGCGCCGTTCTGCGTCGGCTTCGCGGCCGAGACCGAGCGGCTCGAGGAGTTCGGCGAAGCCAAGCGCCGGAAGAAAGGCATTCCGCTGCTGGTCGGCAATCTCGGCCACCAGACCTTCGGCCGCGACGACAACGAAGTCGCGCTGTTCGATGCCACCGGCATCACCCGCCTGCCGCGCGCCGACAAGCTGACGCTGGCGCGCCAGATCGTGGCCGCCATCGCCGACCGCGTCCGGGGCGCGCGGCCATGAGCAGCGACACCGCCGTCCGCCTGTCCATCCTCGACCAGAGCCCGGTCATTCACGGCCACAGCGCGCGCGATGCCATCGCCGCCACGGTGGACCTGGCGCAGATGGCCGACGCGCTCGGCTATACGCGCTACTGGTGCGCCGAGCACCACGGCCTGCGCGGCGTCAGCAACCCGGCGCCCGAGGTGATGATCGCCCGCGTGGCGAGCGCGACGCGCCACCTGCGCGTGGGGTCCGGCGGCGTGATGCTGCCCTACTACAGCCCGTTCAAGCTGGCCGAGCAGTTCCGGCTGCTGGAGGCGCTGTTCCCCAACCGCATCGACCTCGGCGTCGGCCGCGCGCCCGGCGGCGACATGCGCACCGCGCAGGCCGTCGCCATGGGCGAGTACAACCGCGGCGATCGCTTCCCGCAGCAGGTGCAGGCGCTGATCTGGCACCTGAGCGGCACGCTGCCGCCCGACCACCCGGCCTACGGTGTGGTCCTCCAACCCGAGATCGATACCCGGCCCGAGCTGTGGATGCTGGGCTCCAGCGACTTCGGCGGCGCGCTGGCCGCGCGGCTCGGCATCCGTTTCGCCTTTGCCCATTTCATCAACCCGCACATCGGGCACATCGTCGCGCAGCAATACCGCACCGACTTCGCGCCCGGCTTCGAGCCGCGCCCGTACAGCGCCGCCGCCGTCTTCGTGATTGCCGCCGATACGGAAGCGGAAGCGCGCCGCTGCGAGGCCGCGATCGACCTGCGCCGCGTACAGATGGCGCTCGGCGTCAACGGCCCGATCCCGACCATCGAACAGGCCGAAGCGCATATCCATACCGAGCGCGACCAGGCCATCATTGCGCGCGAGCGCCCGCGCAGCCTCATCGGCACGCCGGAATCGGTGGCAGAGCAGATGCTCGCGCTCAAGGAACGCTTCGTCGCCGACGAGTTGATCGTGCTGACCGTCGCACCGAACTACCAGGCGCGCATGCGCTCGTACGAACTGCTGGCGCAGGCGTTTGCGCTACCATCTCCGGCTTCCGCCACCCAACCTTCGGCCCGCTCCGCATGAAACTCGACGTCAAGATCCTCGACGCCCGCCTGCACGAACAACTCCCGCAATACGCCACGCCCGGCAGCGCCGGCCTGGATCTGCGCGCCTGCGTCGATGCCCCGCTCACCCTCGAGCCCGGCAGCACGCACCTGATCCCGACCGGCATGGCCATCCACCTGGCCGACCCGGGCTATGCGGCGCTGATCCTGCCGCGCTCCGGCATGGGCCACAAGCACGGCATCGTGCTCGGCAACCTGGTCGGCCTGATCGACTCGGACTACCAGGGCCAGTTGATGATCAGCACCTGGAACCGCGGCAGCACCGCCTTCGTGCTGAATCCGATGGAGCGCCTGGCGCAACTGGTGATCGTGCCGGTGGTGCAGGCCGAACTCAACATCGTGGACGCATTCGCGGAAAGCGAGCGCGGCGCCGGTGGCTTCGGCAGCACCGGTCGGCACTGAGCAGCCCCTCCACGCACAAAAAAACGGCCCGGGATTTCCGGGCCGTTTTGCTTGGGCACCACGACTGAACCGTCAGGCTTCCGCTTCTTCCTGCGCGGGTGCGGGCGGCGCCTCGTTCTCGGAGAACTCCAGCTTGACCGCGTCGGCGTCGTCCAGGTCCACCACCACCTTGCCGCCGTTGACCAGCTTGCCGAACAGCAGTTCGTCGGCCAGCGCCTTGCGGATCATGTCCTGGATCAGCCGCTGCATCGGCCGTGCGCCCATCAGCGGGTCGAAGCCCTTCTTCGCCAGGAAGTGGCGCAGCTTCTCGGTGAAGATGGCGTCCACCTTCTTCTCGTGCAGTTGCTCTTCCAACTGCATCAGGAATTTGTCGACCACGCGCAGGATGATTTCCTCGTCCAGCGAGCGGAAGCTGATGGTCGCGTCCAGGCGGTTGCGGAACTCCGGCGTGAACATCCGCTTGATGTCGGCCATCTCGTCGCCCTGCTCGCGCGCCGTGGTGAAGCCGATGGTGGCCTTGTTCATCGTCTCGGCGCCCGCGTTGGTCGTCATGATGATGATCACGTTGCGGAAATCCGCCTTGCGGCCGTTGTTGTCCGTCAGCGCGCCGTGGTCCATCACCTGCAGCAGGATGTTGAAGATGTCCGGATGTGCCTTCTCGATCTCGTCCAGCAGCAGCACGCAGTGCGGCTTCTTGGTGATGGCCTCGGTCAGCAGGCCGCCCTGATCGAACCCGACATAGCCCGGAGGCGCACCGATCAACCGGCTCACCGCGTGGCGCTCCATGTACTCCGACATATCGAAGCGGATCAGCTCGATGCCCAGGATGAACGCCAACTGCTTGGCGACCTCGGTCTTGCCGACGCCGGTCGGGCCGGAGAACAGGAACGAGCCGATCGGCTTGTCGGTCTTGCCGAGCCCGGCGCGCGACATCTTGATGGCCGAAGCCAGCGCATCGATGGCCGGGTCCTGCCCGAACACGACCGACTTCAGGTCGCGCTCCAGCGTCTGCAGCTTGCTGCGGTCATCCTGCGACACGCTCTGCGGCGGGACACGGGCGATGCGCGAGACGATGTCTTCGATCTCGCCCTTACCGATGGTCTTCTTCTGCTTGGACTTCGGCAGGATGCGCTGCGCCGCGCCGGCCTCGTCGATCACGTCGATCGCCTTGTCCGGCAGGTGGCGGTCGGTGATGAAGCGCGCCGACAGCTCGGCCGCCGCCGTCAGGGCGGCCGCCGCGTACTTGACGCCGTGGTGCTCTTCGAATCGCGACTTCAGCCCGCGCAGGATCTGCACGGTCTGGTCGACCGACGGCTCCACCACGTCGATCTTCTGGAAGCGCCGCGACAGCGCCGCATCCTTCTCGAAGATGCCCCGGTACTCGGTGAAGGTGGTCGCGCCGATGCACTTGAGCGCGCCCGACGACAGCGCCGGCTTGAGCAGGTTGCTCGCGTCCAGCGTGCCGCCCGATGCGGCGCCGGCGCCGATCAGCGTATGGATTTCGTCGATGAACAGGATCGCGTTCGGGTTGTCCTTGAGCGACTTCAGCACGCCCTTGAGGCGCTGCTCGAAGTCGCCACGGTACTTGGTGCCGGCCAGCAGCGCGCCCATGTCGAGCGAATACACCACCGACCGGGCGAGAATGTCCGGCACCTCGCCCTTGGTGATGCGCCACGCCAGCCCTTCGGCGATCGCCGTCTTGCCGACGCCCGCCTCGCCCACCAGCAGCGGATTGTTCTTGCGGCGACGGCACAGCACCTGCACCACGCGCTCGACTTCCTGCTCGCGGCCGATCAGCGGATCGATCTTGCCGGCCTTGGCCAGCGCATTCAGGTTCTGGGTGAACTGCTCCAGCGGGCTTTCCTTGCCGTCGCCGGCTTCGCCTTCCGGATTGCTGTCACCATGCTTGGCCGGCTCAGCCTGGTCCTTGCGGATGCCGTGGCTGATGAAGTTGACGACGTCCAGCCGCGTCACGCCCTGCTGCTGCAGGTAGTACACGGCGTGGGAGTCCTTCTCGCCGAAGATGGCGACCAGCACATTGGCGCCCGTCACCTCCTTCTTGCCGTTGGAGGTCGACTGCACGTGCATGATGGCGCGCTGGATCACGCGCTGGAAGCCCAGCGTCGGCTGCGTGTCCACCTCGTCCGTACCCGGCACCACCGGGGTGTTGTCGGCGATGAAGTTCTTCAGGTGCGTGCGAAGGTCTTCGATGTTGGCGGCACAGGCGCGCAGCACCTCCGCGGCCGTCGGGTTGTCCAGCAGCGCAAGCAGCAGGTGCTCCACCGTAATGAATTCGTGGCGGGCCTGGCGTGCTTCGACGAACGCCATGTGCAGGCTCACTTCCAGTTCTTGCGCGATCATGCTTCCTCCATCACGCACTGCAGCGGGTGGCCCGCCTGCCGTGCATGGGTTGATACCAATTCCACTTTCGTCGCGGCGATATCCCGGGTGTAGATACCGCACACGCCCTTACCTTCCCGATGCACAGTCAGCATGATCTGTGTGGCTGTCTCCCGGTCTTTGCTGAAATACTGCTGAAGGATCATCACGACGAATTCCATCGGGGTGTAGTCGTCGTTGAGCAACAGGACCTTGTACATGGCGGGCGGTTTGAGCGCTTGCTCTTTCCGCTCCAGTACGGTGCCTGCGTCGTGTTGTGGAGTGGTCGCTTGCCGGATTGCCATGGTCTTATTCTAACCACTCCTTTCGAGTTAGCAATTTGAGGAAATAACACCGAGTTCAAGCCCTGCAAACGGTTTGGCTCGATCGGTGTCCGTTGAGCGGCACAGGCGGCAGCGCAATCCCGCCCGCGCATCCGCCCCGCAGACCGTACCGCGCTCTTGCAAGGGCGGCCAGCCGTGTTTCTCCCAGATGGGGCTGCCTGGGCAGAATTCGAGTGGTGTCTCGGTAAAATTGACCGTTTTTCGCCACAACCCCGTCGCCAGCAGCCTTGACAGGCTGTTGCTTTCCTCGAACAATCGAATGCAACATGTGCGCCCCACTGCGCCGGGAACACGGCGGCGACGGGCCTCATGAATGGTGAGCCGGGGAGGCCTCACTCCAGTCGACAACAGATCGACGCACCGCTTCAGGCCGTGGCATCCGCCACGAGAAGACCGATCGCTGACGGCGCGGTTCCGCAACCGCGCCTTTTGTCGTGTATTGCGCGCGGCGAATGGGCGATGACTGCGCGGTACCGCTCTGCTCTGCCCGACAGGCACCGCATCCCCGCTCGGACTTGTGTATCCACGGAGGGGTTCTATGGCAAGCGGTACGGTCAAGTGGTTCAACGACGCCAAGGGTTTTGGCTTCATCTCGCCCGACGAGGGCGGCGAAGAGCTGTTCGCGCATTTCTCGGCGATCCAGATGAACGGTTTCAAGACGCTCAAGGAAGGCCAGCGCGTCGTGTTCGAAGTGACGCAGGGCCCGAAGGGCAAGCAGGCCACCAACATCCAGGCCGGCTGATCCGCGTCGCCGCCACCCCCGCCGTTCAGGCGAGGGTGACCGACCTGCAGAAAGCCCGGCACTGCGCCGGGTTTTTTGTTGCCCGTCTCCACAGCGTTTCTGGCCTGTTGCCCCCAGGGGACGGCTGCATGGAATGCCCTCCAGGCACCGCCACCGCATCGGGTACGACGGCATCCGCCTGCCATCTCCGACCTCCCTGCTCCATACACCAGTTTCAACCCGCCGCCGCTCGCAACAGATACCGGCCGCGGCACAGCCCGCCGATCGTTGCCGGAAGTGACCCAGACGCTATGTCATGAGACCCATCCGACCGGGTCCCCTCCGCAAAACTGCCCTTCCGGGACATCCGTGGTACGCGGCAGATTGTTTAGATTTGCCCCTGGACCACGGGGTTACATTGGCCGCGTCACGACGTGCAGGAGAGATGCCGGCGCGACGACACCCGAAGGAGGTCGACGACCTCCCCTTCCCTCGCCAAGCGTCCCCCCCGGCGCTTGGTTTTTTTTCCACGCGAGACACTGTCCAGTTGGGAGTGGGACGCATGCCCCGGGGCCGCTCACGCAAGCGGCGTCGTACTACACTGCCTGCATCGGTACCCGCGCCTCGGGGCCGACGGTGCCCGCAAGGAGCTTCATGCTGGAAACAGCCGCGCTGGCCGCAGGCTTGTCCTGGACCAGCGGATTCCGCCTCTATCTCGCGGTCTTTGCCACGGGTGTCCTGGCGCGTGCCGGATGGCTACACCTGCCGCCCGGACTGCATGCTCTCGAATCCTGGTGGGTGATTGCGCTGGCCGGCGTACTGGCCATCGCGGAGTTCCTCGCCGACAAGGTGCCGGGCTTCGACTCGGTCTGGGACGGCATCCATACCTTCATCCGGATTCCTGCCGGCGCCATCCTGGCAGCCGGCGCGTTCGGTCAGCTCGATCCGCAATGGGTGGTCGCCGCCGGATTGGTGGGCGGCACGCTGGCGGGCGCCGCCCATGCCACCAAAGCGAGCACGCGCGCGCTGATCAACGTGTCGCCGGAACCGTTCTCGAACTGGATCGCCTCGTTCAGCGAGGATGTGGCGGCCAGCGGCGGGCTGCTCATGGCGTTCTTCCTGCCGGTGGCGTTCCTGGTGGGACTGGGACTCCTGCTGCTGATCGTTGCGTGGCTGCTGCCCAAGTTGTGGCGAGGCATGCGGCGGCTGCGGGACACGGTGAGCAGCCGGGCGCCCGGACACGCGTCCTCCCGGCCGCCGCGCTCGGCGGATTGACCGGGCGCTTACCGGACAGTGAGCGGTGCGCAAAGGCATCCGGACACCCGCGCCACGGTGCGGCGCGCGACGCGCGCCCACTGCGCATGCCAGGGCACCGGCCGTCGGTGCCTTGTTCCTGCCCGATACCTGCGGCCCGGAGTCTGACGCACGGATAAGGACGATCGCATGGCGGCTCCCTCCCCACTCAGCCGTGGGTATGCGGAAAAGCAAGGCTCAGGATCAGGCCGAGGAACTCGTAGGCAAGCAGCGCCGTCAACGGCACCGCCGCCATCGCCAACCCGACTTCCCAGTGCATCGCGGTGATGGCCGGCTCGCGCCCGGCCCACCTGGCAGGGCCTCTCGCGAACCAGCGTTCCGGATGTCCATCACTTGCAAGAATTTCCGTGTCGTCCTGCATGATCTGCCCCTTGATGACACAGCACACAGCAACGCGGCGGATTCCGATGTTTCCAGGGCCCGCCCCTCGGAGAACTGGCAAGTCCAATCTATCCCCGGGATCCGGGGTAACCGTAAATCTTTGTCAACGCCAGCCTGGCTTCCTGCGGCGTCCGGCCAATAAAAAACCCCGGCGATCAGCGATCTGCCGGGGTTCGTGCGTCACGGTGGAATGCCGTGGAGCGGGCTCGATCATTCTATGTAGATCACCCTCCCTGTCTACCCGACCTGTCCGTGCAATCGAGCCGAAGGGCATCAATACCGTTCGATCAGCGTGTTGAAGCGCAAGATTGTGATGAAACACAACATCTTCTGCAAAAGTAGATCCATCGCTAGCACTCGCCCCATTGCATCATCTGCGGTAACAGAAGCTCTATAGGCATCAAGAACGCTACGCAAGGAGCGAGTCCAACTCATCACCCAATGATCGACTTCCGGCTCGGACAACTGGAACCGGCTGAAGCCCTCGCAAAGAAACGCAGCGACCTCTTTTGGAATACTTTCATACATCGCTGCGGTACTCATTTCGCTTGCCCAGGAATCATGGATCAGCCACGTTGAATCCCCACCATCGCCGCCAAAATTGCTCCCCAGGACAACATTAATATCGAGATCAACGTCATTCAATAATGCGAATGCTGTTTGATCCCGAATTGATAGCCACTCCTCTATTTTTTCACAAACCTCAAATACGTAACCGGTCCTTTCCAGAAATCTTTTTATCTTTACCTCAGACAATTCCATTGACGGCGAAACCATGTAACCAATTAGGCAATCTGGAATCATTTATTCCACTCGCTTTCTGTCATCAACTAAGAATAGGAATTTCCGCCGCACTTCAATATCGCTCGATCACCGTATTGAAGCGCAGGATCGTGATGAAGCATGCCATCTTCTGCAAAAGCAGATCCATCGCAAGCACACGGCCCATTGCAGCATCGGCAGTGGTGGAGGCCGCAAACGCGTCCAGCACGTGGCGCAAATGCTGGCTCCACTCAACGATCCAGCGATCAACCTCAGCATCGCTCAAAAGAAACCGATCGATACCGGCACACAGGTAGGACACGAGCTCCTTTGGTAGACTCTCGTGCATCGCGGCCGTGCTCAGGTCAGTTGTCCAGGAAGAGTGGATTAGCCACGTTGAATCACCGCCATCAGCAGCAATATCACTACCCAATATAACATTTACATCGAGATCAACGTCATTCAAGAATGCAAATGACTTTTGATCCTTTTTTATCAACCACTCCTCCGACTTCTCACAAACCTCAAATACATAATTCACTCTCTCACGAAATTTTTTTATTTTTACCTCATTCAAATCCATTGACGGAGAAATCATGTAATTCATTAGACAAACCGGAATCATTTATTGATCTCACTCATTTTTATCAATGAAGGATGGGGATCTCTTGATTTGCGACACGCTCCCATTCTGGAAGCTCGACAGGCAAGGGGCGGCAATATAGCCTCACCTTATTTATTGCCTTCCTAAGACCGTTTTGGCGCTCAAGAATAGCCTTATAGTGCCCCGCATCGTGCCCCCCAGTCCCACCGCTTAAATACTGGGGAATGCGTTTCTGAGTCAAAGTCCAGTACTGACTTGACGCATCCTGCTTCGCTGACTGGCATCTCGAATCATCCTCGCAAGCCTCACTGGTGCCCTGGTTCGCGCCAGTGATGTTTCGAACCATCTTAATGAATTCGTTAAGCAACGGATCAGGTCGAGGCATTGGACGGCTGGTACCCAGCAATTCGTCCAGATCCCGGTCACCACTGCTCGCACCACCGATCGCTCCGCCAACTTGAACTGGGATGGGCGGCACCACCCGGATTGTTCCCAGCAGAGGATTCGCGGTAGCGTTCCCCACAACCAGGCCAAGCAGCCTGGAGAGCCACGATTTCGCCGTGATCCATAGGCGCTCAATCATCGACAGCTTTGCGGTGCGCTGCACCTCCGCGGTCGCCGCGAGCTTGGCGGCTTGAATGGGATTTGCCGTGCTGGCCAAAGGCGCTTGCCCCACTGGTGCCAGGAGGGCAGTCAAACGGTGCGCAGCATCGTATTGGAAGCCGAAGTAGTAGTCTCCAGGACCGCGAATGGCGGTGAGCAGGCCGTTGGCATCGTAGTCGTAGTTGACGACTGCGCCATCCACGTCACGGGACAGCAGCAAACCGCGCGCGTTGTAGCTGTATTTCGTCCGCTCGCCATCCGTATTGACGGCCTCCATCAACCTGCCTGCGGCGTCGTACTTTACGGCTGTGGCCGTCCGACCATTCGAATCGGTGAGCGTCTGTACGTTGCCTTGTGCGTCATAGCTCAATGCCCAGGAACCCGTGGCTACAGTACCAGTCAACTCGGACGCGGTCACAAGTCGCCCAGCGCCGTCGTATGTCCAGTCCGTCTTGACCACATCCCCCGTTGGCGCTGCTCCCAATCCGGCAACCCCACTGGCATCATTCGTCGCCACGGTGGTGTAGGACACGAGATTGCCTACTGTGTCGTAGGCGAACGTCTCCAACTTGCCGGGTGAAGCAGCTCTAACAGGTAAATTCCAAGTGGGATGCCATTCCGTTGTAAACGTTGTCGCGTTTGCAGCCCCCGCATCATCAACGCGTTGCACCTGCCGCCCGAATGCGTCATAGGCATATGTCGTCACCGCACCGTCATAGCCAGCCTTGCGCGTTGCATTACCGCTAGAGTCATAGTCCGTGCTTTGTGCAGTGCTTCCGCACAAAGTGCAAGGCGCGGTGGTTCCTGTCGGCAATAGGATGCCGTTCTGCTTGAGGAACCCGTAGACGCTGCTGCCGCCGTCCGGCAGCAGAACAGTCGTTTGCCCATTCGACAGGTATTGAAACTGGTACCGATCCACCCCACCGGTCAATTCACTCGTGATGGCACGGCCCTGATCGTCATACGTATAGGTGGCATACCTCACACCGGCTTCATCGATCACGCCTGTCAGCGCGGTGGGAAAGCGAGCATCCTCGTAAACGTATTGGCGAGTGATGTTGCCGGGCCAGGTAACGGCGGTGAGCATGCCGTTGGCGTTGTATGCGTACTGCGTGATAGCCCCATCGGGGGCCGTGACACCGATGATTCGCCCTTGCGCGTCATGGGCAAAGGTCAAGTTGCGGCTTGTAGGCGCCGTAACCTGCATGAGTTGATTGCTCGGGTTATAGGTCAGTGTCGTGGTTCTTCCGTTCCGCTCTCGAACGGACATCAACTTCCCATTCGTTCCGTAGGTTTCCACGACGCCCGTTTCGGCTACGGTGTATTGCCAACCCGTGAGCGTGCCAGCCCCACCAGAGACACCAACCAGCGTGTCTCGGGAACCGAACGTGGTCCAGGTACTACCCTTCTTGCGAAAAATGTGCGAAGTGCCATCCTCGCGAATCGCGGTGATCGGAGCGGACGTCGTATCAGTGGTGCCGATGGGAGCGTCCAGCTCTCGCTGCCAGTTGAACAGCCATTGGCCCACGCCGGTGACCAGACCGAAAAGCACAGATGATCGATATGTGCGAGATAGGGGCAGATCCGCGCTGCCTACGTCATCTCGCTCCATCAGCACCTTTACACCCGTATTCGGGAACACCGGATGGCCTACAGCACAGGTCTTGACCTCCGGGTTCTTAGGCGC
The DNA here is from genome assembly GCF_002251695.1 of Ralstonia solanacearum K60. Classification (NCBI taxonomy): domain Bacteria; kingdom Pseudomonadati; phylum Pseudomonadota; class Betaproteobacteria; order Burkholderiales; family Burkholderiaceae; genus Ralstonia; species Ralstonia solanacearum. Next base: position 2,963,006 of record NZ_NCTK01000001.1, on the reverse strand, counting down.
GCATGAACCGTCCGGCTGCGCCAGATAGCCTGCTGCACATTGAGCAATTCGTACCGTCGTCCCAATGATGCCGAGAACGCCATTGCTGAACCGGCCAACACATCCTGCAGTGCCAGGTGCGTTGATTTGCTTATTCTCAAGATAGAGATACTCTCGCGTATCCCAGGGGTATCGGGCCTTAAGGCCGGCGGTCGCTGACCGACATGCGGCATCCGGACTATCGCCAGCCCCCCACCACTCGCCATTGTTCTCGGCCCTCCAAACAGACCCGTCAGCACCCGTATTGACGCTCCAGGCTGGCGTCAGGCAACCAAACAGGGCCATTGCCACACAGAACCGCCAGACCTTCAAACCGAGCCGCACTTGGCGCCAAATCGCAGAAAAAGCAGTGCGTAGCTGCCTTCCCAGGACCATTCTTGTTCTCCCCATAACTGACGCGACACTTTATGCGATCGGCGCCCCCTGGAGATTTAGACTCGCTTTTCTCAGAAATTAACAAAAATTAACTCATATTTACGAGATTGCGCGCTCATAAAGGACACATGCAATCAGTTCTGCGCATCGGCATATCTCCTTTTTATCGTCCGCAAAGCCTTAGGGTATTGCGCATCAGCAATGCAGTTCGTTCATTCGCTTTCTGATGTAGTTGAGGTTGTGCGCCACGGATAGCGGCTGGCTGGAGCAGTGGTCGCAACGTGTCAGGACCGGCTGCACTGCGGCGGCCTGTTGTCCGATGGCAAGCGTGTTGCCGGTGCCCCACCCAGCATGACCATGAAGAATAATGCACCGCCATCCATCAGCCTGTACGCATGGTCCTTTGGCTTCGTGTTGTTGATTCGTGTCGGCGTGAGCGTGTAGTTGAAATGGCGCACCGACATTCCCCGCAGCATTCCCCTCAAAGCGATTTATGAGATTGCGTGAAATGAAAAAAACCCCGGAGATCATTGATCCACCGGGGTTTTCGGTTCGCCATGAAATCCGGCGTCGATCATTCTATGTAAACAGCCCGCCAACCCTTATGGCAACATGATCCATTCGATAAAGAAATGAAATCAACCTCACAATCACCCTCACTATCTCCTGCGGAGGCTACGTTTAGGAGAGCATAGGCGTTCAAAGGCAAGAGCCCGTCTTCATCAAGATGCCGCCACTGGCGTAGTACGATTTGCCCGCTCAGCCTTCCATTCCTTGGGTTCCAACTCGTTCAAGAGTCGCCGAAAAACGTTAGAACGGTAGTCTCCGGCTATTCTCTCCTGGGTAATCTGCACTCGGTAGTTGAAACGCTCTTCAGCCTGGCGAGCTCGCTGCTTCTCACTATAGAGGGGGCGATATCGCTCAAAAAACTCATCAGCCCGGGTCACGGCAGATCCTACGGCATCAAGACGTGAAGGATCCCGCTTCCCGATCTCCGGCAAGTCGGTGATCGTGCGTATGGCTTGCTGGCGGGAGGCTTCAAGCTCAGCCGCTAGGGACTTAGACCAGAGAGTTAGCAACGCTGCGTCTTCATCGCTTAGAGCTTTCGTTGCCACCAAGTCAGCAAGATGTTGCCCCACACAATTCTCAACGTTGATGCTTAGGTCGATCAGGCGACTATGCACTTGCTCTCTCGGTTCGTCTATCTCCGGCAAATGCATGACGGTATTCCGAGAGTCCGCGCAGCCGTCCCCTGCCCGAAGGGACGTCACGCGCATGACCTCGTCACGCCTTAGCCGATAGGCCTCAGCGCGTGCGCGCTTTAAGTGTGCTTCGATTGCCTTTAGCTCAGCTTCCCGCCGAGCCAGTTGCTCGTCAACAGCCGCTTTCTGATACAACGGGATGACCGTGTAAAACAGACCTGCAAGCGCCAACGCTACGCCGCCAATCTGAGCAACAGATGCGCCGCGAGACAACCACAGGTCTAGATTCCAGCCGCCCCCAATAGTACGTCTGTGATTGCGTCGCTTTAACGTCATTCGAGACAACCACTTTGCCGCTGGATCTATTTTGACTTTCCGTCTTGGCATAGAACTGCCTCAATCGTCAATTCGCCGAGCCATTCGCTTGCGCACGGCTGTGGGAGCGAACGGCCGATTGTAACTTCAGCCCTCAGCACCAAGGATTGGCTGCGCCACCGAGACCCCGCTCTCTGCCAGGTACGCCTTCAGGGCCTCGTACTTTCCCCGGAAAGCGCTCGATTTAACGCGCTTCGGGCTGAACCAAAGACTAATCGGGTGAACAAGCTCACCGGAGCCAGGAGCCAGTCGACTCTCTTCGCGAAAGAAGAGAGGTGCTAACTGCGCAAGAATCGTCTTCGCAGAAGCGTAGTGCTGCTCAGTCTTCTGGGTGTGAGCGTTGATGGCGAAACGCAGAGAGCCAAGCAAAATATCCACAAGGCTACAGAAGTGTGATTGCCCGATTGCCGTAAGGTGATATCCGACGATGTGTTGAATCTTCATTTCGCTACCGTATGGCAAGTGCCCCGTCAGGCCAACCGCGAGCTTCTCCTGCAACTGAGCATCAAGCTGTTTGTCGGTGAAGCGGTCGATTAGGACGATGCCAGGCATCTTGGGCCGATTCAGAAAGCAATCAAAGTGGTAGCACAGCGTGTTGATGCCATTGCGCCGCGCATCGTCAGAACTGGTCGCGATGTCATGCATCAGCAGGTTGACGAGCAATTTGCAATCGTGCTCAACCGCGATTTGCATGATCGTCTTTTTTAGCTCAACGACCTTGTCGTGTGACATACCTGCCGGACCAGGATTGAACTTGAGCAGGTGCTCTCGCGGCACGCCAAAATCCTTACGTGTCTGCTCAATGGCACTGGACAGAGCCCCTGCCTTGGCTGCATTGATGGCCACACCGCCGTACACGAAGAAGTCGCCACTGACCTTCTTTATGTTTGTCTCGTCGCAGTAGAGTAAGTACACGATCCCTCCCTTCCAAAATTGGGAGCGGCGGCGGGACTTGAACCCGCGACCTCCCTGCCCGTACCATTGAGGCGCTGACCATTGATACGTAGTTAACAGGGCGCTCTATCCGCTGAGCTACGCCGCCAAAATCATTCCTTGTTCGCTATCAAGCCTCCCGGCTTGGCGGCAGCCTTTTTTGCCTTGCGAGCCTTATCGAAGTCCCCTTCGATTGCTTGAAGCTTTTTGATCAGGCCGTCGAACTTGTACTCGTTGCTTGTCTTTCCGCGACCCGGTAAGCGCCGATTTATCTTGCCAATCAGGCCTTTCTCGACCAACGCGTCGACCGTTCGTTGCACCTGTTTCGTCGACAGGCCTATACGCTCAGCAATGGTCTTAATGCTCGGGTGAGCTGAGCTGTCCTCCGTCCACCAAAAATCCAGTAGTTGCAGCAGCACGACCATCTGGGTCGAGTTCACGTTCAACCGCACTTGCGCTCGCAACATCAGCGCTGGAACGATGTACGGCCCATGTGACATGACGGCTCGTCCGAACTTCTTTTCTGACTGCCTAGCCGGCGCTCCTTGCTTGAGCGGCACCACATTGCTCGCGGTTGCCATTGATCGCTCCGTGTTAGTTCCATGGCTCAACTGTACTGACTCTCGCCGCAAAAAGGGGACAGTGGGCGGGGAAAGCGATGGGACAGCTTAGTCCCTAGCGATAGGACATCTATGGGCACCTAGAACGGACGCTAATGTCCCATAAATATGTACAAGGTGACATAGGACCAGAAAACAACGATCAAAGTGAAAAAGCGCCATGGGACAGCTTCGTCCCTTCGGTTTTTTGCCGCTGAAGAGCGCTCATCCCTGCTTGAAGCTGGCGGCACGCTCAGATGCCTCCCGGCGACGCTTGTCTGTCTCATTGTTCAGCTTGCGTCTGGCCTCGAAAAAGGTCCGCGCAACTTCAATGTCAGCTCGGAGTTCATCGGCGGTCGGGGATGATGTGTTTGCGTCAGAAGAGGCGTCATGCGCCGCAAAATACGAGCAGCGTGCCATTGCCTCGTGGATGGCCTCGTAGTGCGTGTCCTCAACGGCGACCGCTCGCAGACGCTGGGTCGACACACCCGGACGGAAACGAACGACCGTCTCGTTGAGCACGCTCTCTTCCACCCCACGTTCCCAGGTTTCACGCAATCGGCCATATGCGGTTCGGATAATCGTGTCGCTTTGCTCAGGCTCGCCTGCACTTGCCGCGCGGTCGGCGGCCGCCGCCATCGCTTTGATTCGTTCAAGTCGCTCAGCGACTTTCTGCCCCGCGAACGGCAGTTCGGGAAAGACCAAGCCGGCCCGCTCGTTGAGACGACGAACGCTCATCGCCGTGGCCGCAACTGACTGGCGAGCTGATTCATCCGCTAGGTGATTCGCAAATGCCAAGTCATGCGTGAAGACGATAACCTGACGGGTCCTAGCCTCCGCCACTAGACGCCTTGCCACTCTCTCACGGCGAGCGTGGTCTAACGACGACATAGGGTCGTCAAAGATCACCGCCCCATGCCCTGGGACAAGCGACACTTCGGCCATGAAGGTTGCCAGCGCCAACGCACGCTGCTCACCTTCGCTCAACACGTCGCCAACCCTCTCGGAGCCAGCGGTATTCAGCTTCACCTGCTGCTTTGCCTTGCCGCGCTCCATCCGAGTGGCATTCCGAATTGGCACATGGGCGACCCCAAGCTCTGCGCACTCGCGCACAAAGGCTGCCTCCGCATCCGCCGACAGCGCCTCAACATGCAAAGTCTGCATCTTCCGGGATACCGGCCCGGAATCCGCCGCTCGATATGCGGACGTGAGAGCCCGCTTCAGCTTCAAGTCATCCGCCACCTGCAAAACCTGATCGATTCGCTCGCTGAGTGCCCTGCGCGATCGAAGATCGGCTAGCTGCTGCTCGCTCTTCTTTCTCGCGTCTGCGCCAGCAAGCTTTTCCAAGCTCACCGCGTTCTCCTCTAGTTGAAGAACGAGGGCACGCAAGTCTGCCGACGCCGTATCGATTGGCCCGAGTTCAACCTTAAAGTCGCGCGCCTCCTCTGCCGTGAGCAAAATGCGCTTCCGCTCAGCCAGCGCGCCGGCGCCTGCTAGCAAGCGATCCCTTATGCCCGGCTTAGCTGCCTCCGTTTCGTCGAGAAGCGGCTTATCGGACGACAGCGACGAAGGATCGAAAGAACCGATGACCGTAAACGCTTTGGTAGCGTTTTGCCTCGCCTCGTTTGCTTGCTTCTGTGCCTCTTGCTCGATAAACGCCTCAAATTGCATGAGCCTCTCGGCCGCTGAGCCATCAAGATTTTGTTGGCACAAGACACATTTCGCACCGTCTACATGTGGGAAGGGATGCCCTGGATACGCCACCTGCGTCGAGAAAATGCGGGCGGCTGCCAGTAGATGCCTCCACGGCTCCGAGCCGGTCCCAACAAGCATCTCGCCCTGGGCAGCGAAAGCCTCGGTGGCGAGCTTCGCTGCCGCGTCTGCTTCGAGTGACTCCAAACCGAATTTAAGCGCGGCTTGTGCCTTCTCCTCCGACAGTGCTGCTTCGCATTGCTCCCACCGCGCGGCAAGAGCTTCAACACGAACCTTCAACCGCCTAATCTCGGCGGCTCGAGCAGCGGGATTAACCTCGACAAGCTGAGCAGCGAGCTGATCGATCTCCGCCGACTCAGCGGCCGACAGAGTCGCCAGTGTTTGGAGTTCTTGACGATAGGCCTGCGTCGCGAACTTCTTGTCAAACTGAACAAGTAATCGCCCTGCAGCATGCTCTCCAACCAAGTCCGCAAAAGACTCCGACGAAGCTTTGATCGCGTTGCTCTCCAGTTCAAGTTGTGCACGGAGACGCCCGCATAGCGAGGCGAGGCCAGCTAAAACGTCCAGTCCACGCGGCGTGTAGGCAACGTCCCCTTCGGCGTCCGTGAAAGCCTTTGCACATTGAGAATCGAAAACCGCGACAACGGACAACTCCGCAGGTGCGGGTTCATTCTGTCGCCACGAAAGCACTTCCGTTCGATCGGAACCGGCCCGCCGAATCTCGATGTCGGCGCCGGGAGTCACCCTTGCACCGGCAGCAAATACGTTGCCCAATATCGGCCCTCCGGTGGTGCGGGCTCTGCATGCCTTGCGCAGTACGCGTGAATAGCCGGACTTGCCGGCTCCGTTCCCCCCATAAACGACCGTCAGTCCGGCTGGGGCAAAATCGATCCGTTGGTCAGACGGGATTGCGTTCACGCCTTGCAGGTTTCCCAAAGAAAGCAACGCGACAGCGTTATCGGCGGCGCCAGCTGTTGGGATCATGTCTGCAGTAAGCGGTTGCGGCGCTCGTCCGGCTGTGTCGGCGATACCCTCTTGCGCCTTGAGCAATGCGAGGACATCAGCGAAATCGCGGTCATCAAGCCGCCCGTTTTGAAATAGCCGTCGCGCGGCGTCGCGCATCCATGGCTGCTGCGTGCTCAGCCAGTCGACAATCTTCCCGATCAACATGTCGGCCCTCCCTTCCCGGTATCAAGCACGCCAGAACAGACGTCAGACAATCCCGTAAGACGATTACGCCATCACATATCACTTGATGCCTTGGACAGTCCCTATCAGCAGTGAAGCTCGTTCATCCGCTTACGGATGTAGTTAAGGTTGTCCCGCCACGGTGGCTGCTGCTGCGTGGTAACAGACAGCCGCAAAATCCCATCTCGATCAGCCTTAAGGCGCGCGCACTCAGCATTGACGGCGCCGACCTGCTGCTGAACAGCAATCTGCTCGGCCGCCAAGTCACGATCCCGCTGCGCCACGCGCTGGTCCCACTGCCGCGCAAGCTGCTCCTCCGCGCGCTTCGCCGCCGCTGCGGCTTCTTCTATCTCGCGCTGGCTAGCGGTGCCCGGCGCTTCAGGAGGCGCATTGCCGACGAGCGTACGCATTGCCTGCCCACAGGGCGCTTCCGTGTAGACCGTCTGCCCGTTGATAACGCATTTGTTCACGCCGGCCGGAGGGGCGGCGGGCCGTGCCGTGAGCTGCTGCACCACTGGAGCCGGCTGGCGCTGTGGCGGCGCAGCGAGGGGAGCCGGCTGCATTGAGGCAGCCGGCTGGCCCGGCACCGCCGCGACATTACTGGTGAGGCGCAATTGCTTGGCAACGATGTAAACGACGAGAAGGACAGCGACCCACACCATCAATGAGATGGTCCAGTGCACTCCCTGCCTTGCGCCCTGGGGCGGTTTGCCATACCAGCGGGCGTATTCCTGCTGCCAGTCGGGATTTCTCAGTTGCGGCTCTCGGCGATCCCGATACCAATCGCGATCTTGTACTCCCACGACCCGTACCCCCTTTGTGGCGGCTTGTTGATTTTCTGCTGCAATTTATATCAAACATAAAGCGTCGGCCGGGGAAACAGCCCTTCTGGGCCGCTTCGGGGGGACACAGGCAAAAAATACCCGTGATTCCGTGGCATCCCCTTCTCATCGCCTGCGAAGCCTTACGCTACAACGAATTTGCCTCCCACGGAATGCCACGAAATGGGGTGTGGCACATCTCCAATTCCGTGGCCTAAAAAATAGGCAACCCCTCCAAACCGTGGCACGCGCCCTCTCTCCCTTTTCACTGCTTTCTTTCTCTTTCTCTTTGATTTTTAAAGGAAAAAAGGAAAGAAGTAGGGACGGTGGGCAAAAACGGCCCGTGGCGGAATCGGCCGAAACCGTGGCATTTTGTGGCGAAACCGTGGCATGCCTTTCGTTGTAAATCAAAGAGTTAGGCACAGAACTACACGTAACCACGGGATTTTTCAGTTTGTGCGTGTGCCAATGGAGCGAATCAGCGTGACACGCAACCGGCGGTCGGCCTGGCGCTCGCCGGGGAGAGATGGAGCGCACGCCCCTCCTTCGTATGGCTGCCGTGGCGCAAAGGGCTGGCAACCTGCAAGCCCTTTCGCCAATGGGACTACCGCCCCGGCAATCCCTTGTGCAGACGCTTAGAGCAAAGGCGCTCGCAACGTGCGAGCTCCCGGCAAAGGGATAGCCAAGCCGGATATTCCTAGCGCCGGCCGCAGCATGGGTGTCACCGGCCAGGGGACGGCTCGGCCGGGAAAAAAGGCATCGTCATGCTGGGGGTACCCGCAGATTGCAGGCACCCTGCAAACACTGAACGCGCCTGGCGCGCAAAGGCAGCCCCATTCCGGGGCGCCCTGTACCCCAGGGGTGTAAGCAGATTGCATACGCCTTGGCGCGTGCATACGGGCGCGTCGGCGCGCTACGCGATGTGGAAAGGGGTCTCTCAAGTTGAGGCAACCCTAGGCGCAAAAAAGCCCGCACAAGGCGGGCAAAGTAGGAACGTTGCGGCAAGGCACTACGGCGGTATGACATGGCCCGATGGCGCCGGCGAGGCGTAGAGCCCGAGCTTCTCCAGCTTGGCCAGGCTCAGCGCGGTCATGTGCCCATGGCGCCGGTTGAAGATGCGCTTCTCCACGTCCTCCATCACCTTGCCGCCCTGCACCGCCACCACGCCGGACTGCAGGAGCTGCTGTTTGAACACCCGCGCCGTCTTAATCGGCAGCGAATCGAACTTCGGCCGCAGGTGCGTCGCCGTAGATAGATGGTCCATCACGTGGCTGGGTCGCAGGAACAGCGCCGTTTCGCGGCCACTGTCGGTCTGGATCGTGTCCCAGCAGTGCGGGTACTGGTAGCGGCCGGCATCAAGCTCCGACAACAGGATTTCCATGATCCACACCCACGGCAAGCGCGTGCCGTTGGTCTCGGCAATATGCGCGTTCATCTCGGTCAGCAGATCATCGACAAACGCGCCCTGGTCGACGTCGAGCTCGGCGAACTCGCACAGCAGCGCCCAGGCCGTCATGATGGCGGCGTAGTTCTCCATCATGCGCCTGGCGGTGGCGTCGCTCGCTTCGGCGCGGCTGTGTTTCTGGCACATGTCCAGGAACGCCGCATGCAAATCGCGGATACGTGCCGGGTCGAGCTGCGCGATGAACTGCATCCACTCCCACACGGGGAATTGCGGCAGGCTGTGCGGGATGATGTCGCCTTGCTTAGCCACCGACAACGACGTGCGGCAAATCTTCGACTGCAGGCTCTCCACGTCCACCTCTTCGCCGGCCAGCAGCACGGGCGCACACATGAGGTACGGCGTGAGGGCCGCACCGACGCGGGTGAACTCGAAGCGATAGGTGGACTGCAACAGGCCATCAATATCGGACAGCACCATCTTGGGTAGCTTGGAGAACTCATCCCAACCAACCGGATGCGAGGTCCACGATACCGACGCGCGCCGGCGGTGGTCGGTCTTGAGCATCTGGCCCGACAGCACCTGAAACGCCAACGTCGTCTGCAGGCTCTCCAGGAGCTTCGATTTGCCTGATCCCTTCTCGGCCTGCATCTGCAGGTGCGGGTAGAAGCCCAGCACCGTTTTCAAGTGGGCGCCCAGGCCCCACGCAAGCGCGATGGCGGCCGCGTTGTTGCGGAAGGTGGTTTGATAGGCTGCGATGACAGCGCGGGCGTTCTGCCGGCTGCCGCGCGGGAAAGTCATGTTGTAGTACAGGCACTGCTTATGCGGCTCCAGGAAGTAGCAGTCGCTGCCTTCCATCGCTGCGAGCTCGCCATCGCGCCAGGCCACGCCCACGAAGTTCACCACGTCACGCGCGCCCAGCTCGGCAGCGCGCTCCAGGACGTTGACCATGCGCGCGAACTGCCCTGGCATCCAGATGTGGCCGAACTTGCCGCGCCACCACTCCAGGTTGTAGAGCTTGTCGTTGCCGACCACTTCCCTCTGCAGCGTGGCGCCGTGGCGCGGCACCTGAGCGCTGATTCCGAACACAGTTTCGGGCTGGTTGTCCGGCGTACCGTTGATGGTGGCCAGGTGGCTTTGGATGCGCAGGCGTGAGAAGCCGGCCACGCGGAACGAGCACAGATCGCCGAGCTCTTCGCTGCGGCTCGTCTCGCCGTCGTCGCCGTCGTGGTCCTTGTACTTCTGCACGTAGTGCGTGAAGTCCTCTTTCACACGAAAGCGCCAGTAGACGCTGAAATCGTGCAAGGGCAGGAAGATGCGGCGCGTGCCCTCCAGGCGTTTGCCGCCGCCCGGCATGCCGGGGATGAGCCAGGGCTCCAAGCGCTTCATGCGCACCGTGAGCTCGTCGGCGCCCTGGGCCTTGAGCACATCGTTGATGTCCTCGCCCTCTTCCCAATCCTGCATGTCGACCAACATCGAGCCGATGTCGGCGGCCGTCAGCACTTCGGACAACTTCCATGCGGCTGCCAGGCCGGCGCGCTGGCCGGTGCGTTCGTTCACCGCGTCGGTGTGGTCCAGCGCGATGAGCACGCGCTTGCCGCGCAGGAAGGTCCAGTCGATCTTGTCGACGTTGGCCGTGCCGCGAATGGCGAATGCCGCGAAGCCGTTCGGCAGGTGGCAGCACTCCACCGACAGCGCGTTGATCGGGCTTTCAACGATGTACACCGTGTGTGCGCGTTGCAGCCGGCGTACGTCGCTGGTCCAGCCGTGGCCCAGCTTCTCGCCCTGGCACTGCGTCTTGACGTTGCCATTTAGCGCGGCGTCGGCATAGCGCAGGTCTACGGCGACGACGGACGCCGAGTCCGCTGCGCGCACGATGAACGCTGCGGCCGGGCCGCCGTGACCTGGCTCGCCGGTCGGCACTTTGGTGCTTGTCCAGGTATTCCAGCCAAGCGCACCGGTCTGGATGGCGCGCCGGCTGACGGCCTCATCAATGCCGCGACTGGCGAGATACGCCACCACCGGTTCCGGGTTCGCCCGGCAGCGCTCCGCAATGTAGTCCTCTGTGCTCTTGCGTGCCGGCAGGCCTGTCGCCGCGACGGCCGGCATCGGTATGCCGTACCACTGGCCTAGCAGCTTCGCAGCGTCCAGTGGTGTCGCCACATCCGGCACGCAGTGGCGCACCAGGTCGATGCAGGAGCCGCCCACGTCTTGCGACCAGTCTTTCCACGCGCGCCCCTGATCGAAGATCGACAGCGAGGGGCTGCTGTCTGCGTGATGCGGGCTGTGATAGTTGCCCTTGGCGCCGCTGCGCTTGAGTTCCAAGCGCTCGGCCAGGTCGTGCAGGTCGATGTCGCGCTTGAGGCGGTCGAACCAGGTGCGCATAGCGTGATTGCCATTCATCATGCGTCGGCCTCCGGGTACATGCCTTTGCCGAGCACCGTGCCCATCAACCAGCGTGCGACCGTCATCAACGCTCGGTCGTTTTGGTACAGCGCATCGGCGCTGTCGCACGTATAGCCACCGTCGGCGTCCATCGTGACGACCATGACGCCCTCCACGTCACCGCGCAGCACACGCTCGCGCTTCTGCTGCAAAAGGTCCAGTGACGCGCGGCACGCAAGTTGGGAGGGCGTGCGCCCTACCAGGCGCAGAACCGGTGCTGGCTGACGAACCGAAGCGGCTACCGGTGCGGGTGCCGCAGCGTGACATGCAATGTCGGTCAGCGCGGCACTGAGAATGTCCATCGACTCGCGGTCGCTGGGCGCATACACGGCGGCACGCAGTGCAGTGCGAGCGCGGCTACGAATGGCGGGAGAGGAAACGAGCTCAGGGCGAGCGAGGGCGTTAGGCATGGAGCCTCCTAGAACGATGTGGGAGGCCCGCCGCTCATTCTCACATGAGGGGTGGCGGGCCTGACGGCGGGGGTGAGAAACCGGCGTTCTAGGAAACCGGCCAGCCCGAAGGCTGCCCCGCCCGGCCCGCCATAAAAACTTTAGGCGCGCGCGTGCGCAACGGACGAAAAAAATGCCGCAAGAGGCGGCTATCCGCCTAGAACTGTTCGGGTTCTCACACCCGGCCATCGCTGTTTCGACGGCAATCGAATTCTTGGTCATCTGGAATGCGGTGTCAAGCTGGGCTCGCTAAGGTGATGAGCGAAGCGCCCGCCAGCAACTGGCGGGCGCAGGTTAGAGAACGGCCGGCGCAGCTTGTGTCGAAGCAGGCGCGCTGAGTTGCCGGGTAACCAGTGGATCAGGCGTATTGCTGGGCGAGATCGTGCGCACTGCTTCCAGCAGGCTCACGAACGTATGACCGCAATGGAGGTTCGTACACTGGCAATGCAGTTCACGTGTGACGCGGCTGACGGGGCGGCTGGAGCGAATGTTTGCAACGCTCTCGCAATGCGGGCAGGTGACTCTCATGGTGTCGGCTCGATTCGGAGAGGGCAGGCCGGCGGCATGCCGGCCTGTGTCCTAGCAGTCGGTCAGGATTGCAGGCGTCGTTGCCTTCGGCGCGCCTTGCTTGCCGTAGGTGCGCGTGGGGCGTGTCGGCTGTTGCCGCGACTGCAGTACGCGCGAGAACACCGTGCCGCAACTGTGTCCGTTGCACCGATAAAGCGTCTCCTGTTTGCCGTCTGAGCGGGTCACGGTGCCTTGTGGCGCAGTCATGGCGTGGCAGGCAGGGCAATGTTCGATGGTCATGGTGCGGTTCCTTTGTGTGGTGAGAGAGGATCAAGCAGAGGTAGAGAGCGCCGTGTCTTTGCGTGCGGCAGCTTGTTGGCGCAGAACGTTGTCGCGGTGCGAAGCGACAAAGCTGACGACCTTGAAGCGCTCGCGGCCGGCAGGCCGCTTGGCAGCTTCCAGAGCCGGATCGCTGGTGTGATCCGGCGTCCAGTCGGAAAACCCTCGCTCGATGGCGCCGAAGAGAGTGGCAAGCGCGGCCTTGCGGGCGGTCTCATGGAAGTGCTGCCAATCCGCACCGCCGAGCGCGGCGGCGGAGTGGGCGTTGGCCATCTCTTGCATGCGGATTGCGGGAAACAACGGCGCGACGAGATGCACTGCTTCCGCCATCAATGAATCGGCGCGGGCGCGCAGCACCTCGTTGTAGACGTCGTCCTCCTCACGCTTGGCGATGCCAGCCTTGGTGAGCGCCTCGCTATGTGCAGTTTGAAACTCGGCAACGATGGCGCGGTAGTCCTCCGCGAGCGTGTACGCGGCGCGCTCTTTTGCCTTGAGTGCGTGGATGTCCTTCATCGAAGCGCCTGTGTTGCGCATCAGTTGCGCAGCATCGGCGCGCGCTTGCTGAGCCTCGGCCTCCGCCGCTTCGGCCGCCTTGTTGTGCTTCTGCAGGTCGGCATCGAGGCGGTCGGCTTCATCACGGGCGCGCTCGAACTCTTCACGGGCGGCTTGATGGCGTTGGAGTGCGGCCTGTACTTCAGGGGACAATTCGGAAAGTTCGGTTTTCATAAGGGGACGGAATCAGGGTTGACGGGCTGCGATACGGCTGGCCATCCATTCGTGGATCTCGGATGCGAGCCAGGCGACGCTCTTGCCGGTGAGTGGCACGGGCTTGGGGAAGTCGCCACGGCGCACGCCGTCATAGATGGACGATGTGGGCAAGCCGCACGTGGCGCTCACTTCCGGCAGCCGCATGAAGCGCTCGGCCAACACGCCCGCCGTGCCATGTATGGCTGCTGTGGCGGCTCGCGTGTTGGGCGCCTCGATGTGCGAACGGATCATTTGCGTTCCTCGTCGATGGGTTGGAATCGAGCGCAATTGCTCGGCGTTGCTCGGTACTGCTCGGAGCCTTGCCAGTCTCGTTATCCGCGCGGCTTGGGGCAATGCGAGGGTGTTGTAGCCAACTCGGCTACAACAATGCAGCGGCTGGCGCGAGGCAGAGGCAACGAGCAATTCGGCCAAAAGCGCCGCACGGGGTCATAGAGCCGCGTGCTGCGTCTCATGAGCGCAGGAGGCGCGGGAGACTCAAGACCGCAAACGCGCACCTATAAGCCGCTACAGCGCTCCTGTGGCCCATGCCATGCAGAGGAGCTGGTAGGCGTGTGTGACCCGATTGCACCGGGCGCGCGCGGTTGGGACCCCGCCTCACCTGCGCGCTTCATCGAGTGGTTTTTGTGCGGGTGCATACCCCTCCTGAAGCGGCCTGTGGTAAGGCGTGGTGGGCAATGTGAGACTGCAAAAAAGTATGCAGATTTATGCATCTAGCTTATGCACGTGCACCCGACGCGACGCAAAGGTCCCAGCCGATGCACCAACATAGCGAGTCATTCGGGAGGCCGAGCCCGATACCTCACCGGGTCATCTAGGTACATGCGCACGTCTTCCGTGCGCCAGGCGGTGACGCGCGGAGACAGTTTGGTCGGTGCGGGGAAAGAGCCATCCTTAACCTTTCGCCAAAGCGTGGTGCCAGAGAACGGCAGGACGGCTGGGATGAGTTGAGACTGGCGGACGTAGCCCGTCGCCGGGAGGCTACCGGTCGGATTGCTACGTGACTTGTTGGAGCGCCCATCGAGCGCAGTTTGATGTTGTTTTGGCATGTCGCGTTACCTCCTGAATTGAAGTGGTGCGACACGAATTAAATAGAACACTTACTGGCCGAAAAAGACGCGAACGTCGCGCCCACTTGGCGCGGACATTCAGGGGAGAGCCCACCAGCCGTTGCCAGGCAAAGCCCCTCAAGGCGCGGCTACCTCTTTCTCGGACCTTGCGGGATGTCGTCCGCGCGAAGAATTTGTGCCATGACCTCGGCAACACGCGCTGCTACACCGTGCTTATGCCTGAGCCACTCACTAACGTCTTCGTTGGTCGGGGCGGTGGTCTTGTCATCCTGGTCGTATGTGCTCCACCACTGCTCTCCCGCCTCAGCTAGAGCGCGAAGTAGCTTTGTCTCGTGGCTTCCCCAGGGCCACATGCCGCGATCACGCATGTCGTTCTGCGACCCATATGCCGCGGACAAGTCGTCGGGTACAGCCAGGAACTGAGCCTCAAATCGATCGAGCTCCTGCTTTGTAAGCACAATCTCTCCGACTGCAGGACGATCGGAGCTGATCATAAAGTTGCGCACATCGGCGTATGGGAGGTCTTGCGGCAAGTCTCGAAGGCGGCGCTCATCAAGGCGGTCAAGAAGTTCCCACATGCAACCTCGTTCGTCGATCAACAACGTGCCGAACGGAGAGGCAGAGGTCCCTCCCTTCCCGGCCCCCAGTGAAACGAGCCAGTCCGCCGATCCGCGACAAATTTCTGTTTCGACGCGATAGATGCCATCCAACATGCTAGCTGTTTCAGATTGACGGCTTACCCCCACGTAGGAGATGACATTTTCGAAGCCCTCTTCTACTTCCTCCACATACCAGTTTGCGGGGGCTACCTCGACACCGTCCCTTCCCCGTACATACCAGAACACTCCTAGTTCTTCATCGGCGATTAGACGGAGTACATCGGTGCCGTCGATAGGTTCATCCAAAGTTAAAGTCAGGCGCTTCGCGGCCTCTTCGACCGTGTACCACTTCTTGAGTTGATAAAGCTTCCTCATTGCATTCTCTAGTCTCTATACGCACGGATCGATAGGGAGACTCGGTTTTCATTCTCGAGCTTACGCAGTGCCCTTCACGTTCAAGCGACTTAGCTTGAGGTCGACGACATTTCCCGCTACGGCAATCGCTGCAAGCCGGTCAATTTCGTCAGCGAGGTACTGCAGCGCACGACGGCGCTCAGTCTCGAGCTCGTGATGGTGATAGCTCGCGGCAGTCTGGTTGCGCTCCGTGTGCGCCAGCAGAAGCTCGACTACGTCTCGGCTGAATCCGTGTTCACGGAGCAAAGTCGCGGCAGTACCTCGCGTGCCATGCGGCGAAAATTCAGGTACGCCGAAGTCCAGTCGCTTGAACAGGTGATTGAGCGTCGCATCGGCCAAAGGTAGGGTCGGAATCGACGGCGACGGAAATACATATTCGTAGCCGCCACTGATGGCCCGCTGAAGCTGGAGCACCTCTAGCGCCTGGTGCGACAAGAAAACGCGATGAGTCCGACGCGATTTCATCCGGTCGGCCGGGATATCCCACTGCGCTTTGTCGAAATCGAACTCGGCCCACTTGGCGCGCAAGACCTCGTTCTTTCGACACATGCTGTACATCAGCAGCCGAGCGGCGCCCATGGTCGACAGATGTGCGCCCTGCTTGCCGAGGGAGACCCAAAAACGCCCTAGCTCGCTCTCGGATAGGTGCCGATGATGCACCGCCTTGGGTACTGTGATAACGCCGCGCAATGGCCGCGCTGGATTTGACTCCGCGAGCAACTTTTGGATGGCGTAGTCGTAGCACTGCTGGATGACGAGGCGCACGCCTTCTGCCGTGTTCGGTGTCGCTCGCAGGCCCTCGACAATTGCCAGCACGTGCGCTGGTTTCACGTCATCTAGTGCCTTGCGCCCGATGGCTGGCCACACGAATCGGTCCAGACGGGACCGAATTTGCTTCCGGTAGCCCTCCGTTTTGCCGGCCAGACGCTCGTCAATCCACTTGAGCGAAAACGCCTTGAACTGGCCTTCGTCGGCATCCAGCGCGGCACGTACGGCGCGCTCAGCCTTCTTTTCCCGCCTATGGGCTGCCGGATCTTCCCCGCGCTCGACCATCGCCCGGTATTCGGCGTGCCGATCACGAGCATCGGCAACGCCAATTTCCGGATAGCGCCCAATGGTGACTTCACATCGCTTGCCGCCTAGAGGGTACTGGTACTTCCAATTCTTCGCCCCTCCCGGGGAAATCAAGACGAAAAGCCCGCCGCCATCCGCCAGCTTGTATGGCTTGTCTTTGGGCTTTGCATTGTTCAGCCGCGTGGGCGTCAATACGTAGTTGAAGTGGCGCATGAATTCACCCTCAGGGGTGAGGGTAGTGAGGTTTTCACGATCCTCAGCACCCTCCCGATCGACCTCACTAAGTGAGGGTTTCCATGATACCGCCTGATACGATCTGAAATGAAAAAACCCCGGAGATCGTTGATCTACCGGGGTTTCTGGTTCGCCGTGAAATCAGGCGAAACGAGCTTACATATTGTCGATCATCACCTGACCAAAGCCCGAGCACGACACCTGCGTCGCGCCTTCCAGCAGGCGGGCGAAGTCATACGTGACCTTCTTCGACAGGATCGACTTCTCCATCGACGCGATGATCAGGTCGGCCGCTTCCGTCCAGCCCATGTGGCGCAGCATCATTTCAGCCGACAGGATTTCCGAACCCGGATTCACGTAGTCCTTGCCGGCGTACTTCGGTGCGGTGCCGTGGGTGGCTTCGAACATGGCGACCGAATCCGACAGGTTGGCACCCGGGGCGATACCGATGCCGCCGACTTGTGCTGCCAGGGCGTCGGAGACGTAGTCGCCGTTCAGGTTCAGCGTGGCGATGACCGAGTACTCGGCCGGACGCAGCAGGATCTGCTGCAGGAAGGCGTCGGCAATCGCGTCCTTGACGACGATTTCCTTGCCCGTCTTCGGGTTCTTGAACTTGCACCACGGGCCGCCGTCGATCAGCTCGGCGCCGAATTCCTTCTGGGCCAGCGCGTAGGCCCAGTCACGGAAGCCGCCTTCCGTGAACTTCATGATGTTGCCCTTGTGCACAATCGTGACCGACGGCTTGTCGTTGTCGATCGCGTACTGGATGGCCTTGCGCACCAGGCGCTCGGTGCCTTCGCGCGAAACCGGCTTGACGCCGATGCCCGAGGTCTCCGGGAAGCGGATCTTCTTGACGCCGAATTCGTCCTGCAGGATCTTGATCAGCTTCTTGGCCTTCTCGCTCTCGGCCTCGAACTCGATGCCGGCGTAGATGTCTTCCGAGTTCTCGCGGAAGATGACCATGTCGGTCTTCTCCGGCTCCTTGACCGGCGAGGGCACGCCCTTGAAGTAGCGCACCGGGCGCAGGCAGACGTACAGATCCAGCTCCTGGCGCAGCGCCACGTTCAGCGAACGGATGCCGCCGCCGACCGGCGTCGTCAGCGGGCCCTTGATCGAGACCACGTAGTCCTTCAGGACTTGCAGGGTTTCTTCCGGCAGCCACACGTCCGGGCCGTACACCTTGGTCGACTTCTCGCCGGCGTAGATTTCCATCCAGGAGATCTTGCGCTTGCCGGCGTAGGCCTTGGCGACGGCCGCGTCCACCACCTTGATCATCACCGGGGTGATGTCGAAGCCGGTGCCGTCGCCCTCGATGTAAGGAATGATGGGGTTATCGGGGACGTTCAGGGAGAAGTCTTGGTTGACGGTGATCTTCTCTCCGGCCGGGACCTTGATGTGTTGATACATGACGACTCCAGTGCAGACCGCGGATGCGCGGATGGACGGTGGGGTTTGACAGCACAGCGCGCCGGGTCGGACTGGCCGGCCGGCGCGCTGCAATGAACTGGCGATTTTAGCGGGCAACGGTGACGCTCTCACGATGCGCCGCACAATTCTCAACTCTTATATAAGACACAAGAGTGAATTCCACATTATGCCGGAAAATTTCGCTATCCGCCATACTCGGGCGGGATGCCGGCGGGCCTTGCCAGGCGGTGTCTCGGCGATCCGACAACAGCGCGGGCGGGAATGGGAGCCCCTCCACGGCCGGTGGCCCGGCGACGGATGGCATGGCCGAAGAAAGCACTCCGTGACGCCCGACCGGATTCGCGCGGCGCCACCCCAGGCATCTTTTTTGCGCAATGCAACATCCGCCGCACATGATCGTGCGCTTGCGCGCCAACCCATCGCCCCCTCAAAAAATTTCGCAGCGATGTGTCAACGCGGCCTTCCCCCCCGCGTTATTGCAGATGACTCATTTAGCGGGTCGTTGGTTAACTCACTGATCTATAAAAGGATTTACCATGAAGAAGCTGATCGCTGCCCTGATCGCCGGCCTGTTCGCCACCGGTGTGTTCGCTCAAGCCTCCGCTCCGGCTGCCGCTGAAGCCGCCGCTCCGGCTGCTGAAAAGGCTGCTCCGAAGAAGGCCAAGAAGGCCAAGAAGCACCACCACAAGAAGGAAAAGGCTGCTGCCGCTGACGCAGCTTCGGCTCCGGCTGCCAAGCAGTAAGTCGCGATCCGGCCGGACCGCTCGCGGTTCGGCTAGCGCAGGAAAAGCAGATGCATATGCATCTGCTTTTTTTTTGTAACTCCTACCCAAACCGGACCAGGGTGACTCTGGTCCGGTTTGGGTAGGAATGACCTTTCTTTTTGCCTGCGGATCACGCCCTCGTCCATCGGGAGGGCTCTGCGGTGCTGTCAAAATAGCGCCATCTTGTTTGGGTACCGTGCCGCTTCCCATAGCAGACCGGAGCGGGAAGGCGCATGGAGATTATTGGATCGATGTTCTCGCCGGTGCGACGCGTGCGCACCGTCTGCACGATGGCCACATTCGCCGCACTGACCGCCGCTGCCGTCATCGCCGGCTGCGGGGGCGCCTCGTCCGATGCCGCCCTGGGGACGGCAATGCCGGCCGATGCCGCCACCGCCGACGCCAACATCCAGGCCGCCTGGGTCGAGATCGGCGACGGCAACCAGACCGTGGTGCGCGCCGTCGCCCGCTATGCCGGCAGCGCGGCGCCGGCCGACAGCGCCGTCTGCCCGCTGCTGACCGTGGACGGCTCCGCCACCCGCATGAGCCTGCGCGTGGCCGCCGGCACCGTACCGCAACGGACCACCGCGAGCGCGGCCAGCGACTCGAAGGCGTCCGCCTTCCCCGTCAGCACCTGCGAGGCGACGGTGCCGGCCGGTGCCCAGGCGGCGTCGATCGGATCGCGCGTGCTGCCGCTGCCCAAGGCCGATCCGCAACGCGTGGTGATCCTGGCCGATACCGGCTGCCGCCTGAAGAAATCCAGCAATACCTTCCAGGCGTGCTCGGATGCCACGCAGTGGCCGTTCGCCGCGGCCGCCGCCACGGCCGCCGCGATGAACCCCGACCTGGTGCTGCACGTGGGCGACTACCACTACCGTGAAAACGCCTGCCCGTCGGACATCGCCGGCTGCCGGGCCAGCCCCTGGGGCTACGGCTGGGATACGTGGCAGGCCGACCTGTTCGAGCCGGCCGCCCCGCTGCTGGCCGCCGCCCCCTGGGTGATGGTGCGCGGCAACCATGAGGAATGCGCGCGCGCCGGGCAGGGCTGGTTCCGCTTCCTGGATCCGCGCGCCTACTCGGCCGCGCGCTCCTGCGACGATCCCGCCAACGACACCGCGGCCAACGCCTCGGACCCGTACGCCGTGGCCATCGGCGCCGACACGCAGGTGATCGTGTTCGACTCCGCGAAAGCCGGCACGACGGCGCTGGCGACCACCGATCCGTGGTTCCAGACCTACCAGAAGCAGTTCGGCACGGTCGGCACGCTGGCCGCCAGGCCGGGCGTGATGTCGATCTTCACCAACCACCACCCGATCCTGGCCTTCGTGCCGGTCGCGGGCGGCACGCCGCTGGGCGGCAACGCGGCGCTGCTGTCGGTGATGAACAGCCTGAACGCCACCGCCTATTACCCACCGGGCGTGCAAGTCGCCCTGCACGGTCACGTGCACGACTTCCAGGCCATCAACTTCAGCAGCAACCACCCGGCGACCATCGTCGCAGGCAATGCCGGCGACACGCTGGACGTGGCCCTGCCCGATCCGTTCCCATCGATCGGTCCGGCCTCGGGCGTGACGGTCGGCAGCATCTCGCACAACAACGCGTTCGGCTTCATGGTGATGGAGCGCCAGCCGGCGCCCGCCACCGGCTGGCTGTTCAAGGCCTACACCGTCGCCGGCAAGCTGTTGACCACCTGCACGCAGAACGGCACCAGCCTGACCTGCGACAAGACGGGATTCGTCGCGCCTTGAGCCGATCGACGACTTGGCGCCGCCTCGCCGGCGCCGCCGTCTTGACCGCCGCGCTCATCCCGGGGGCGGCGAGGGCCGGATCGATCGGCGCCACGCCCAGGCTGGACGCGGTGCCACCGCCCGCCGAAGCTGCGTCGTTCCGGCCCGACCCGGACCTGGTCGCGCTGGGCAAGCGGGTGTTCTTCGAGCCGCGCCTGTCGGAGCCGCGGGGCACCGCGTGCGCGGCGTGCCACGATCCGGCGCGCGCCTTTGCCCCGACGTTGACCGGCGAGGCGCTGCGCATCGGCGTGCCGGCCGGCAGCCGCCCTGGGCATGTGGCGCCGCGCAACGCACCGTCGCTGCTGTACATCCGATACCTGCCGCGCCGCTATTTCTTCCAGGACGACGACGCCAGCTTCCCGTCGCCGTTCGGCGGCTTCTTCGCCGATGGGCGCGCCGACTCCATCGCCGAACAGATCCGCGGGCCGCTGTTCAGTCCGGATGAAATGGGCAACCGCTCGCCGCGCGCACTGCAGCGCAAGGTGGCCGGGACCGATCTGGGCAAGGCGCTTGCCCGGCGGTTCGGCGCCGAGGCGGTGCGCGATCCCGAGCGGATGATCGGCGCGCTCGGCCGGGCGCTGGAAGCCTATTTCCGCAGCGACGAGATGGCGCCGTTCAGTTCGCGCTTCGACGATTTTCTGCGCCACCGCGCACCGCTGTCGCCGGCCGAGATGCGCGGACTGGCGCTGTTCCGCAACCCGGACAAAGGCAACTGCGCGGCGTGCCACACCATGGTGGAGTCGTCATCGCGGCCGGAGCGCTCGCTGTTCACCGATTTCGGCTACGACGCGCTTGCCGTGCCGCGCAATCCGCGGCTGCCGGCCAACCGGGATCCGCGCCGCTTCGATCTCGGCCTGTGCCGCACCGCGCGCACGCTCGCATGGCCCGAGCCCGACCAGTGGTGCGGCTATTTCCGCACCGCCGGGCTGCGCAACGTGGCCGTGCGCCAGACCTTCATGCACAACGGCGCGTTCCACACGCTGCGCGACGCGGTGGCCTTCTATGCCACGCGCTCGACCGATCCGGCGCAGTGGTATCCGGGCGGCCGGCGCTTCGACGACGTGCCGGCCCGCTACCAGGGCAACGTCAACGTGAACGCCGTACCGATGAACCGCCGCCCCGGCACGGCGCCGGCCCTGACCGACGACGAAATCGACGACATCGTTGCCTTCCTGCGCACGCTGACCGATGCGCGCTACATGGCGCTGATGCCGGACCCGGCCGCGGACAAGGTCCGCTCGGCGCACACCCCGGGGCCCGCCGGGCCGACCGTCGCCCCGGAACGCCGCGCCGCCAACACGCCGTAACAACTTAGGGGGCCGGGCACCGCACCGCCGCATTGACGGCGGCAAGCCGAGTGCCGATCATGGAGCGTTTCGTTGGCTACCCCGTCTGCCCCATGACCACCCTGTCCCGTCTTCTCGCCGGCCTGTTCCTGGCCGTGGCCGCCACCGGCGCGCTCGCGCAAACCCCGAGCGGGCCGAACACCGGCCTGCCCATCGTCGACCTGACCATCGGCATGTACAAGGTCCATACCGAAGTGGCCGCCACGCAGCAGGCGCGCGAGACCGGCCTGATGTTCCGCCCGTCGATGCCCGACACCGCCGGCATGCTGTTCGTGTTCGACGAGTCGGCGCGCCACTGCTTCTGGATGAAGAACACCGACCTGCCGCTGTCGATCGCCTTCATCGACGACAACGGCGTCATCACGGATATCGCGGAGATGAAGCCGCAGACCGAAGACAACCACTGCCCCACCCGGCCCGGGCTCTACGCGCTGGAGATGAACAAGGGCTGGTTCACCCGCAAGGGGATCAAGGTCGGCACCAAGGTCGGCTCGCTGCCCCACTGATACGGCGACACAAACCAAACTGACGAGGAGACCGCCGCATGCACGCTTTCGACAATCAGCGTCGCCGCTGGATGCGGCAGGCCGGGGCGCTGGCCGCCGGCTCCGTCGCCGCGTCGGCCGGGGTGTGGCCCGCGGTCTCGCGGGCAGCGGACGCGCCCCGGGGTACGCGCCTGATCCTGCTCGGCACCGGCGGCGGGCCGACGCCCAAGAAGAACCGCTCGGCGCCGGCGCAGGTGATCGTCATCAACGGTGTGTCGTACGTGGTGGACTGCGGCAACGGCGTCGCGCGCCAGTACGTGAGCGCGGGCCTCAAGCTCAAGGCGATCCGCCACGTCTTCATCACGCACCAGCATTCCGACCACAACGCCGACTACGGCGCGCTGATGCTGCTGGCCTGGGGCACCGACCTGACCGGCCCCGTCGATACGTGGGGGCCGCCCCCGCTGGCCGCGATGACAACCAAGTTCCTCGAACTGTACGACTACGACATCCGCACCCGCATCGCCGACGAGGGCCGTCCGCCCCTGGCGCCGATGCTCCATCCGCACGAACTGACCGAAGCCGGCCTGGTGATGCAGGACGCCAACGTGAAGGTGACCAGCGCGCTGGTCGAGCACCCGCCGGTATCGCCGGCCTTCGCCTACCGCTTCGATGCGGCGGACCGCTCCATCGTCATCTCGGGCGATACCGCGCCCAGCGAGAACCTGGTGCGCCTGGCCTACGGCGCCGACGTGCTGGTGCACGAGGTGATGCACCTGCCGTCGCTGGACCAGTTGCTGTCCACCGAACGCAACGCCAAAACGCTGCGCGAGCACCTGCTGGCGAGCCACACGCCCGCCGAGGAAGTCGGCCGCATCGCGACCGAGGCCAAGGTCAAGACGCTGGTGCTGTCGCACTTCGTGCCGGGCGGCTACCCGTATCTGGACGATGCGGCGTGGCTCGACGCGGTGCGCCCGCACTTCAAGGGCGAGATCATCGTCGGGCGCGATCTGCTGGAGATCTGATCCGAGGCGATGCGCGGACGCGGCTAGCGCGTCTCGCTGCAGTCGCGATAGACCTCGTTGCGGTTGGCGGGCAGGGTCGCGTCGGCCAAGAAGCCGGTGGGGCCCTGGGTCCACCAGACGTACCGGCCGGAGGCATAGCGCGCGCCCGAGCCGGAGAGGACATTGGCGAACACCAGCGTCTTGCCGTCGAGCACGATGGCGGCCAGCGGCGTATCACCCGCCGTCATGTATTTCATCGTCAGCGACTTGCCGTCCTGGCACGCGTAGCGCACGTCCCGCGGGTTGCGGATCGGCAAGGCGGCATAGGCGCGCGCCTGGTCGATGGCCTGGTCGATGCCGGCCTTCGCGAAGCCGAGCGCCGTGTTCAGGTCTTCGGACGACATGCCGGGAGACGAAGAAGGAGAGGACTGTGCCAGCGCAGGTCCGCCGGACAGCCCGGCAACCGCAACCACACCGAGCACCACAGCAAGCGGGAGTCTGCGCATCGATTGGTCTCCTGGGAACATCGTGGAAGCCGGTTGGACGCCGATGCGGCCGAAAAGTTAGTCGGCAGCGTCGATATCGTCACGGTCGGGCGACAGGACGAAGGATACCGGCTCCAGCCGGGCGGGCAGCGCATCGGAGAGCGCGTGGGCAGCTTGCGCAAAGCATGCCACCAGGCTGTCGGCCAGCGACGACGGCGCGTGATGCTCGGCGCGCATGGCGCGGACCTCGAAGGTCTGCGCGGGCTCCAGCGCGAACAGGGCGATGCGGTCCATGCTGCCGGTCGCCGCGGTGAACTGGTCCAGCATCGTCACGCCCAGCGCCTCCTCCACCAGCGAGCGGGCCAGCGAATACGTCTGCACCTCCAGCGTCGACTGCGGCGCGAGGCCGCTGCGCGCCAGCGTCTGGCCGACCAGCGAGCCGATCGACATCTGGTCTTCGAGCGCGATGAAGGGCCGTTCGGCGACCATGCGGTGCAGTGCCGCCCCATCGGCCCGCGCGTCGACCCAGGCGCGCGGCGCGGCCAGCAGGATGCGCCCCTGCGCCACCGGCGTGGTGCCGATCGCCGGATGCACCGGCGGTGCGAAAGCAAAGCCGACGTCGATGTCCTGCGACAGCAGCCCCTGCACGATCTCGGCGGTATGGTGCGTGAACACGCGCACCTGGGTGTCGGGATGCAGTTGCGAGAAGCACCGCACCGCGGGCGCAAGGATGCTCGGCGCCAGACTGGGCGTGGCCGCCACCCGCAACCGCCCGGCGCCCTTGTGGCGCAGGTTGGCCGACACGCGCCGCACGCGCTCGACCTCCTGGTACAACCGCTCGACTTCGGTGAACAGCTCGAACGCCTCGGCGGTCGGCTGCAGCCGACCCTTGGTGCGGTCGAACAGGCGGAAGCCGAGCTGCAGCTCGGTGTGCTGCAGCACGCGCGTCACCACCGGTTGCGACACGTTCAGCATGCGGGCTGCCTCGCTGACGGTGCCGACCAGCATCACGGCACGGAACACTTCGATCTGGCGCAGGCGCATGGGGGCGCGGTCCTCGGTCAATCCTCCGGAAGCGCCGATTGTGACACCCGGCGCCGGCCTTCGCCTAGGGTCTGTCATCGAATTCCCGCGATGAGCGTTAGAAGTGTATGACTCGCAGATACGCCCTGACAGACGCGCAATGGGAGCGCATACAAGAATTGCTGCCTGGTAGGCGCGGCCATGTGGGAGCGCCAGCGAAGGACAATCGATTGTTTGTGGATGCCGTGCTCTATCGCTACCGTGCTGGCATTGCCTGGCGCGATCTCCCCGAACGCTTTGGTGACTTTCGGGTAGTGCATTTACGCCATATGCGCTGGAGTCGGCGCGGAGTGTGGCAGCGGGTCTTCGAAGCGCTGGCTCAACACGCAGATAACGAATACGCCATGATTGACGCTACGATCGTGCGAGCCCATCAGCACAGCGCTGGAGGAAAAGGGGGGCCGCTTCACAAGCCATCGGGCGCAGCCGAGGAGGCCTGAGCACCAAGATCCACGCAACCGTGGATGCGCTGGGCAATCCCACGGGCTTGTATCTGACGCCTGGGCAAGCCTCGGATCTGGAGGGTGCCGACGTCTTGCTCAAGGACACCGAAGCGCAGACGGTCATCGCAGACAAGGGCTACGACGCACAACAGCGCGTCGTTGAGCCGTTACTGCAGGCCGGCAAGGCGGTCGTCATCCCCAGCATTCGAACTCGCAAGGTGCAGCGCGAATACGATGCGCACCTGTACAAAGCTCGCCACCTCGTCGAGAACTTCTTCGCCAAGCTCAAGCAATACCGGGCCATTGCCACTCGCTACGATAAGACTGCCGCCGCTTTCCTCGGCGCCATCCATCTGGCCTCCGCTGTGATCTGGACTATTTGATGACAGACCCTAGGGCGAGGCGCCCGGCACCGGCGTGGCCGTCATCCCCTGTGCCTCCAGCGCATCGAGGAAGACCCGCACCTTGCGCGGCACCAGCTTGCGCGCGGGCATCAGCGCGTAGACGCGCAGCGGCATCGGCTCGTAGTCGGACAGCACGCGCATCAGGCGCCCGGTCTCGACTTCCGCGTCGCCCACCGAGCGCGCCATGCGGGCCACGCCCAGGCCGCGCACCGCGGCGCGGACACGCATCTCGGCGTTGAGCGTCTGCAGGCGGGGCTGGATCGGCACTTCGAAGGGTTCGGCGGCGGGCGCCCCGGCCGGCCGGAACCCCCAACTGGCATCGTCCGGGCCGGACAGGCACGGCCAGCCGGCCAGGTCGGCGGGTGTGGCAAGCGGCGCGCGCCCGGCCAGCAGGGAGGGCGCTGCGTACAGCGCGCGCGGGATCATCACCACGCGGCGCGCTACCAGCGAAGAGTCGGCCAGGGTCTGGTCCACCATCACGAACACGATGTCGTAGCCGCTGGCGAGCAGGTCGGGCTGCTCCCACGAGATGTGCACCTGGATCTGCAGGTGGGGGAAGCGCGCCAGCGCCTGGCAGACCGGCTCGGTCAGGTACTGCGCGCCAACCTCGTACGGCGCGGCGATGCGCAGCGTGCCGGAGACGGTCTCGCTGGCGGCGGTCGTGTCGGCGTGGACTTCGCGCAGGCGCTCGAACAGCGGTGCGATGTCGTCGTAGAAGTGCGAGCCGGCTTCGGTCAGCCGCAACTGGCGCGTGGTCCGCGTGAGCAGGCGCACACCCAGCGACGCCTCCAGCCGCGAGACGGCAGCGCTGGCGGTGGACTTGGGGATGCCCAGCGCCTCGGCGGCGGCGGTGAAACTCCCCGCCTCCACCACGCGGCAGAAGGTCTCCCAGTCGTTCCACTCCATTGTTCGCATGACTGGACAGTGTTCCCAGAGTTGGCCGTTTATCCGGCGGGCGGCCAAGTTTATGCTCGCCCGCATGTCCCTGCCAATCCTGCCGCCCGCGTCGATGCGGGCATTCCCGCATTTCTCGTCCACCCGCGTCCACGCCTTCGGCCTGGCGATGGGGCTGTCGACCGGGCTCGATTTCGTGTCGTCGCAGATGATGGCCGTCGCGGGACAGCATATCCAGGGCGGCGTGCATGCCGATCCGCAGGCGTACCTGTATGCCATCACCGCCTATGCCGTGGCGGCGGTGGTGGCCAACCTGGCCATCGGCCGGATCGCGGCGCACATCGGCTACCGGATGTTCTCGCTGATCGGCATCGTGCTGTTCGGGGTCGGCTGCGTGGTGTGCGCGCAGTCCAACAGTATCGACATGCTCGTCGTCGGCCGGGCTATCCAGGGGCTGGGCGCGGGCGGGCTGTTCTCGGCGTCGCGCATCCTGGTGCAGTTGACTACCGACCCCGACGAGCGCATCGCCCCCATGCTGATGTTCAGCGTCGGCCTGTTCGGCCTGACCACCCTCGCGCCATGGATCTGCGCCGATGTGCTGGAATACAGCGAATGGCGCGTGATCTTCTGGCTGGAGCTGCTGCTGGCCGCGGTGGCCTGGCTGGCGATGTTCTTCCTGCCGCCGGAGCACCACCAGCCGCGCACCCGCGCCGCGCGCCGTCCGCGCGAGGCGCCGCCGGCCGAGGGCCAGTGGGACTGGATCGGCGTGGGCGCGATCGCCATCGGCGCGCTGTCGCTCCTGATGGGCCTGTCGGAGCTGCGCTACAACCGGCTGACCGCCACGCCCGCCATTCCGCTGCTGCTGCTCGGCGGCGCGGCCGGGCTGCTGCTGGCCGTGCATCGCCTGCGCACGCATCCGGACCCGTGGCTGGACCTGACGCGCCTGAACGGACGCCGCTACCTGTGGGGCATCGGCTTCTACGGCATCTATTACCTGATGAGCGGGTTCTGGTCGTACCTGTTCCCGGCGGTATCGCAGGGCGGACTGGGCTTCACGTTCCGCACCACCACGCTGTTCCTGGTGATCAGCGGCGCGGTATCGACGGTGGTGGCGATGATCTTCACGATCTGGCTGCCGTTCTTCTTCCGCAAGCGCCGGGTGATCGCCATCGGCTTCGGCATCTACGCGGCCGCGGCGCTGCTGCTGGCGACCAGCCTGATGCCGGGGGCGCCGGACTATGCCTTCTTCCCGGTGTCGTTCCTGGAAGGCATGACGCCGGGCGCGGTGATGATCCAGGTGGCGATGATGACCTACCTCGACCTCGACCGCGAAGACTTCGCGCACGGCTACCAGATGAAGAACATCGCGCGCCAGTTCGCCACGGCGGTCGGCACCGGGCTGGCGGCCACGATGCTGCAGACCCAGCAGGCGGAATCGCGCTCGCTGATCGTCGCGCATGTCACGCGCTTCACGGCGGACCTGCAGGCCGCGGGCCCGCTGACGGCCGACCGGCTGGCACGCCTGTCGGCCGAGATCGACCGCCAGGCCACACTGCTGGCCGGCACGCAGCTGTTCAGCGGGTTCGCCGTGGCGTGCGGTGTATTTGCGGTGGTGGTGATGGTCCAGCGCTCGCTGCGCTGAGCGCTAGGATTTCTGCAGCGCGTACTTGCCCGCGCCCGTCACGGACAGCAGGATCAAACCGCCCATGATGCTGAGGTTCTTGTAGAACTGCACCATGTTGGCGGTCTGCATGGCGCCCTCGACGTTCCAGTAGGTGTGGGCGATCAGCGCGGTGCCCAGCACGAACAGCGCCATCAGCAGCGCCAGCGGGCGGGTCCAGAAGCCGATCAGCAGCGCAATGCCCACGCCGAATTCCATGATCACCGCGATGATGGCCGCGAGCATCGGCATCGGCGCGCCCACCGTCCCCATATAGCCGACGGTGCCGGCGAAACCGGTCACTTTGCCCCAGCCGGAAATCAGGAACAGGAGCATCATCAGCACGCGAGCGAGCAGGATGAGCTCGTCGCGCCAACGTTCGATGGCGGCGTTCATGGCGGCCTCCGGGCCGAGTGACGGATACCTCAAGTCTAGGCGCTGGCCGCGCCCGGTGTGGTTTCGAGCGCATCGTGTACCGGCGGAATCACACATAATTCCACCACCTTGGCCCCGTCGACTCGCGCGCCATGTCCCACCGCTTCGTCTGGCAAAACCCCTATCCCACCGTGCGCGTTCCGCTGTTCGCGCGCAACGTCGTATCGACCTCGCATCCGCTGGCGGCGCAGGCCGGGCTGCGCATGCTATTGGCCGGGGGCAGCGCGGCCGATGCGGCGATCGCGGCGGCGGCCATGCTGACCATCGTCGAGCCGGTATCGTGCGGCCTGGGCAGCGATGCCTTCGCCATCCTGTGGGACGGCGAGCGCCTGCACGGCCTCAATGCATCGGGTGCCGCGCCGCGCGGCTGGAGCCTCGACTACTTCCGCCGCAAGTACGGCGAAGACGCCCACGGCCACCCCAGGCGCCCCACGCGCGGCTGGGATGCGGTGACGGTGCCGGGCGCCGTCTCGGCCTGGGCGGCCCTGCACGAGCGTTTCGGCAGGCTGCCGTTCGCCGACGTGCTGGAACCGGCGGCCGAGATCGCGGAACGCGGCCACGCCATCGCCCCCATCGTCGCGCACAAGTGGGCGGCGGCCATCCCCGAGCTGCACAGCCAGCCCGGCTACGCGCAGACGTTCATACCATCCGGCCGCGCGCCCGAAGTAGGCGAGAAGTTCATCCTGCGCGATGCGGCCGCCACGCTGCGCCGCATCGGCGAGACGCACGGCCGCGACTTCTACGAAGGCGCGCTCGCCGAGCGCCTCGCCGCGCATGCGCACGCCTGCGGCGGCGCACTGACCGCGCAAGACCTGCGCGACCACCAACCCGAATGGGTCTTGCCGATCCACCAGCGCTACCGCGGCTACGACGTGCACGAGCTCCCGCCCAACGGCCAAGGCATCGCGGCGCTCATCGCGCTGGGCATCCTCGAGCGTTTCGACCTCGGCGCCCTGCCGGTCGATTCGGCCGATTCGCTGCATCTGCAGATCGAGGCGATGAAGCTGGCGTTCGCCGACCTCTACCGCTATG
The DNA here is from genome assembly GCF_002251695.1 of Ralstonia solanacearum K60. Lineage (NCBI taxonomy): Bacteria > Pseudomonadati > Pseudomonadota > Betaproteobacteria > Burkholderiales > Burkholderiaceae > Ralstonia > Ralstonia solanacearum. Next base: position 2,933,213 of record NZ_NCTK01000001.1, on the reverse strand, counting down.
TGGCCGACCCGCGCGCGATGGATGTCACGCCCGCGCAGATGCTCGACGACGGCTATCTCGACGCGCGCGCCCGGCTCATCGACCTGGGCCGCGCCGGCCATCCGGGCTTCGGCATGCCGCGTGCCGGCGGCACCGTCTACCTGAGCGCGGCGGACGAGCGCGGCATGATGGTCTCGTTCATCCAGTCCAACTACATGGGCTTCGGCTCGGGCGTGGTGGTGCCGGGCACCGGCATCAGCCTGCAGAACCGGGGCGTCGGCTTCTCGATGGAGGCGCGCTCAGCCAATGTGGCGGGGGGCGGCAAGCGACCGTTCCACACCATCATCCCGGCGTTCCTGATGCGGGACGGCGCGCCGGTGATGAGCTTCGGCGTGATGGGCGGCGACATGCAGCCGCAGGGCCATCTGCAGACGCTGGTGCGCATGCTCGACTACCGGCAACAGCCGCAGGCCGCCTGCGATGCGCCGCGCTGGAAGATCAACCGCGATTTCACGCTCGACGTGGAGGCCACCCTGAACGCCGACGCCGTCGCCGGCCTGCTGGCACGGGGCCATCGGCTCAAGCCGGTGGCCGACCCGTACATGGATTTCGGCGCGGGCCAGTTCATCTGGCGCCTGTCCGACGATGCCGACCACGGCTACGTGGCCGCCAGCGACAGCCGCCGCGACGGGCACGCCGTCGGGTACTGAGCGGCTGCGGCCGACATGGGCGATGTTGCGGTGCCCACGCCCGGCCGACCGATACCGGAACGCCCGCAATGCCCGCCGCCACGCCGGCGGCGCGTCGTCGATCCCCGCTCTTTATTCTTTCTTTACGGCACCGCACAACCCTTTTGCACGCTTTTTACGGGCAAGCCGATAGGGTTACGCCATGTTCAACGATCCGGCGACACAGTCTGTCGCCGTCTCCAATCATGGCGCGATCCCTGCTGCTGTCCTCGCTGATGCCCCACTTGATGCCGCCCGTGCCGGCGGCCTCGCCCGCGTCGCTGCCCCCCATCGCGGCGCGCCGATATGTGTGCCTGCGAGTGACGGTGCCCGGCAACGCGCCGCACGATCTGCGACGCCAGTTGCATCGCCTGCTCGGCGACCGGCTCGGCCTCTATCTCCTCCGGCACGACGCACGCCAGCGTGCGATTGCTGTCGAACTCGAACTGGCACCGGCCGATCTCGATGCGGTCATCAGCGCATTGCTGCACGGCTTGCCGCGCGCCACGCTGGGCCGCGTCACGCCGCTTGCACGCGCCGCGCAGCGCGGCGGGGTGCGCGGCGGAACCTCACTGCATTGACATCAAGGCACGGCATGTTCGAAGGCATCTGGATTCCGCTGGTCACCCCGTTCCATCGCGGACAGATCGATACCGCGGCATTGCACCGCCTGGTGCGCCACTACCAGGATGCGGGCGTGGCCGGGTTCGTCGCGCTCGGCACCACCGGCGAAGCGGCCCTGCTGTCGCAGGTCGAGCGCGATACGGTGCTGGAGACCATCGCCGAGGCCTGCGGCGGCCGCATGCCCTTCCTGATCGGCATCGGTGCGCCCGACACGCACGAGATGGCCTCCCAGCTGCGGCACTATGAACGCTGGCCGGCCGCCGGTTACCTGGTGCCGCCGCCCTATTACATCTGTCCGTCGCAGGCGGGACTGCGCTGGCATTTCTCGCAGATCGCGGCAGCGACGTCGCGCCCGGTTGTGCTCTACAACGTGCCCAAGCGCACCGGGGTGTCCATCGCGCCGCACACCTCGCTGATGCTGGCGGAGATCTCCAACGTTGTCGCCATCAAGGAATGCGTGGCCGACCACTTCGCCGCGCTGCAGGGCGGGCCGCTGCAGGTATTGAGCGGCGACGACGGCGCCCTGCTCAAGTGCCTGCGGCACGGCGGCAGCGGCGGCATCCTCGCCGGCGCGCATATCCGGCCCGAGCGCTTTGTCGCCCTGGTGGCCCACTTCCGCGCCGGCCATCTCGACGCCGCGGCGCACCTGGCCGAACAGCTCGCGCCGCTCGCGGCCCTGCTGTTTGCCGAACCCAACCCGGCACCCGTCAAGGCCCTGCTGGCGGAGATCGGCCTGATCCGCGCGCAAGCGCGCCCGCCCATCCTGCCGGTGTCGGACGCCCTGCGCGCACGCCTGACACAGGCCCTGGCGACCCTCGACGAGATGGGGATGGCGGCGCGCATCTAGCCCGCACGGACGCCGCACCGGCTCAACCGCCGGCGTACCAGTGCGAGCCCCATGGATCCGCCTGATGCCCATGCCGTATCCGTATCGCCGCGCGGTGATGCCGGTGCGACGGGGCGGCGCGTTCCGGCGCCGGAACGTCGGCGGCGGCCTCGGTCTGGGCCACAGAGCGGGCCGATGCATGCGGCACCTGCGAGTACACCCGCGCATCCATGCGATCGCGCGCGGCGGACACCGAATCGGGCCCCAAATCGGGCGCCCCCACCGCGCTGGAGCTGACCGCCATGGCCGCCACGGTGGCCGCATCCTTTGCCGCCGAGGGCGTCTGCGCCACCAGATGATCCAGCCACGGCGCATGCGCCATGCCGATGTAACCGGCGCCGCTCACGGCAATCAGCACGGACGCCACGCTCAGGAACGCGCCGCCGAACCACCGCCGCGCGGCGCGGCGCCAACGTGATTCGGGCAACGCATCGGCTGCAGGGGGATCGTCCGGGTCGACCGCCGGTTCGGCAAGTTTGGACATCTCCGCTGGCTGGGGCGGATGGACGGTCGAAGCGGGCAAGCGCATGGGAACACTCAACTGTGATTGCATGACGGACGCAAGGTCCCGCCAATCGTTATGGTCGGCCCGCATGACGGATGCATGACGGCCATGGCGCGGCGCGGGCAGCCTTGATCAGCAAGTTTCCTGCCGGGCCTGGCGCAATGCAGCAAATCCGGCCGCCCCTTGCGGATCGGAGTTTCGGCGGCGGGCGCAGACATTTTTCCGGGCGGGCGCATGCGCGGATGGCACGAGGCCGGGTAGACTTTGCAAAATTTGTCGGGGGCGACCCGGGTCTGCGCAGCAAGGAGAAAGACGTGCGTTGGGATGACATGCGCGAAAGCGAGAACGTCGAGGATGATCGCGCCTCCTCGGGTGGCGGCGGCTTCGGCGGCTTCGGCGGCTTCGGCGGCGGTGGGCTGCGCCTGGGCGTGGGCGGCATCGCGCTGGTGGCGGTGGTCGGCTTGCTGATGGGCAAGAACCCGCTGGAAATCCTCGGCATGGTGATGCAGGTGTCGCAGAACGCACCGGTGCAAAGCACACCGCACAGTGCCGCGCGCCCCACCGGCGAGACCGACAACGACCGCAGCAAATCAATGGTGACCCACGTGCTGGGCGACACCGAAGACACCTGGTCGCAGCTCTTCAAGCAGGCCGGCCGCGCCTACCAGCCGCCCAAGCTGGTGCTGTTCCGCCAGGGCATCCGCTCGGGCTGCGGCGACGCCACCTCGGCGGTCGGTCCGTTCTACTGTCCGGCCGATACCAAGGTCTACCTGGATCTCGGCTTCTTCGACGAGCTGCGCCGCCGCTTCGGTGCCCCGGGCGACTTCGCGGCCGCCTACGTGGTCGCGCACGAGGTCGGCCACCACGTGCAGAACCTGCTCGGTGTCTCGGAAAAGGTCAGCCGCGCGCAGGCCGGCCAGTCGCCGCGCGCGGCGAACGCGCTGTCGGTCAAGCTGGAACTGCAGGCCGACTGCCTGGCCGGCGTGTGGGGCCACTACGCGCAGCAGCGCGGCCTGCTCGAACGCGGTGACCTGGAACAGGCCCTCACCGCCGCACACGCCATCGGCGACGACACCCTGCAGCGCAACGCCGGCCGCAGCGTCGCGCCCGACGCGTTCACGCACGGCACCTCGGAGCAGCGCATGCACTGGTTCCGCCAGGGCTTCGACGGCGGCGATATCCGGCAGTGCGACACGTTCCGCGCCGGCGCGGACGCCTGACGCGCCTCGTCAGCGCCCGCCCGAGCAGTCCAGCAGCGCCCCCGTCACATACGACGCCGCGTCCGACAGCAGCCAGACGATCGTCTCGGCAACTTCATCGGCAGTGCCGGGCCGGCCCATCGGCGTGGCGGCGCCCAGGCGCTGGGCACGGTCCGGCTGGCCGCCCGAGGCGTGGATCTCCGTGTCGATCAGGCCGGGGCGCACCGCGTTGACGCGCACGCCCTCGCGGCCCAGTTCGCGCGCCAGGCCCAGCGTCATGGTGTCGACCGCGCCCTTGGATGCGGCATAGTCGACATATTCGTGCGGCGAGCCCAGCCGCGCCGCCGCGGACGACACGTTCACCAGCGCACCGCCCGCGCCGCCGCGCGCGGTCGACAACCGCCGCGCCGCTTCGCGCGCCACCAGGAACGCGCCCAGCACATTGGTCTCGAACATCGTGCGCAGCCGCTGCACGCTCATGTCGGCCACATCCTGGGCAGGCGCCACGATGCCGGCATTGTTGACCACACCGTGCAGCGCGCCGAAGCGGTGCTGCGCCGCATCGAACAGCGCCGTCACATCCTGCTCGCTCGACACATCGCCCTGCATCGCCAGCGCCTGCCCGCCGGCCTGCTCGACGAGGCCGAGCGTCTCGTCGGCGGCCTGCCGGTTGCCGCGATACTGGATCGCCACGGACCACCCGCGCCGCGCACACAGGACCGCCGTGGCGCGGCCGATGCCCCGGCTGCCGCCGGTGATGACGATGACCCTGGACATGCGTCGCTCCCGAAGTGATGTCGAACCCGCATTGTGCCCGCGAGACCGCGTCCCGAGGGTGGCCGGCGACCGAGGGAAATGTCCGAATCCGGCGAACGCGGGCCGCGCGTGGGGACTACACTAGGCCGCGAATCCACCGCCCCCACCATGCACCTCGACCACAACGCCTGCTACCACGCCGTGCAATCGCGCGACCGGCGCTTCGATGGCTGGTTCTTCGTCGGCGTCACCTCCACCGGCGTCTATTGCCGCCCGATCTGCGCAGTGCGTACGCCGCAGCAGAAGAACTGCCGCTTCTTCGCCGCCGCCGCCGCGGCCGAGAAAGCAGGCTTCCGCCCGTGCCTGCGCTGCCGTCCGGAACTGGCACCGGGCCACAGCCTGGCCGAGATGTCGTCCAGCCTCGCCCGCGCCGCGGCGCGCATGATCGATGAAGGTTTTCTGCAGCAGCATGACCTGGCGGCGCTGGCGGCTACGGTCGGCGTGACGGACCGTCACCTGCGGCGCATCTTCCGCGCCGAATTCGACGTCTCGCCCATCGAGTACGCGCAGACGCAGCGCCTGCTGCTCGCCAAGCAACTGCTGACCGACACCGACATGCCGGTCGGCGACATCGCGTATGCGGCCGGCTTCGGCAGTGTGCGGCGGCTCAACAGCGGGTTCGCCGAGCACTACGGCTTCGCGCCGACACGACTGCGCACCCGCGCGGCCCCGGTGCCCCGCAGCGACGACGGCGCCACGCTGATGCTGGGTTACCGCCCGCCCTTCGCCTGGCACGCGCTGCTCGATTTCCTGCGCGCGCGCGCCGTGGACGGTGTCGAGGCGGTCGATGCGCACAGCTACGCCCGCACCATCGCGCTCGACTATGCCGGCCGCCGGCATGCCGGCTGGCTGCATGCGCGCGACGTGCCGCAACGGCATGCAGTCGCGCTCACGCTGTCGGCCAGCCTGATGCAGGCGATGCCGCCGGTCCTGGCGCGCGTGCGCCGGCTGTTCGATCTCGATTGCCGGCCCGACCTGGTCGACGCGCACCTCGGCACGCTCGCCGCCGGCACGCCCGGCCTGCGCGTGCCGGGCGCGGTGGACGGCTTCGAGATCGCCGTGCGCGCCATCGCGGGGCAGGTCATTTCGCTGGCGCAGGCGCGGCGCGTCCTGGCCCGCCTGGTGGCCGCCCATGGCACGCCGCTGGCACAACCGCGGGCGGGATTGCCGATGGCTTTCCCATCCGCGGCCGCACTGGCGGGCTCGGACCCGCTGACGCTGTCTCGCGAGACCGGGCTGCAGGCCAGCCGCGCCGCCGCCGTGGTGGAAATCGCCCGCGCCATCGACGCCGGCCGCCTGCGCCTGGAACCGCTGGTGCCGCTCGCCCCCACGCTGGCGGCATTGCAGGCCCTGCCCGGCATCGGTGAATGGACTGAGCAATACATCGCCATGCGCGCGCTGGGCTGGCCGAATGCATTCCCGCTGGGCGACTACGTCCTGCGCAAACGCCTGGCCGACCACAATGGCGCACTGCCGACACGCCATGCCATGGCCACCCGCGCGGAAGGCTGGGCACCGTGGCGCGCCTATGCCGCCATGCACCTGTGGCACCACGACGTCGCCCTGGCCGCGCCGGCCCCCACCCCATGATCGCCATGCTCCGACACACCTTCGCCTGCCCGCTCGGTGACCTGCTGCTGATCGCCACCGACACTCACCTGACCGGCGCGTTCTTCACCGGACAGAAGACGATCCCGGCCCATGCGCATCAGTTGCGCACGGACGCCGACGCCGCCATCCTCCGAGAAACCCGAGCGCAATTCGAGGCCTACTTCGCCGGCCGGCTGGGCGTGTTCGACCTGCCGATGGCGCCCGCCGGCACGCCGTTCCAGCACGACGTTTGGCGGCAACTGTGCGCGATCCCCTTCGGCGAGCGCTGCACCTACGGCCAGATCACGGCACGGCTCGGACTCGCCCGCGAGCATGCGCGCGCGGTCGGCACGGCCATCGGGCGCAACCCGATCGCGATCGCCATTCCGTGCCATCGCGTGGTGGGCGCGGACGGCGCGCTGACCGGCTATGCCGGCGGTCTGCCGCGCAAGGCGGCACTGCTGCGGCTGGAAGGCCATCCGGCACAGGTCGGCGCGCGGCTGCCGATGCCGGCCGATCCGCGCCAGGCCGCGCTGGCGCTCGCGCCTGCATGAATCGCCCCAAACACGGACAATGCTGCTTGCCAACTCCGCACAGGGCGCCGACGCTCCATCAGCGCCGCTCACACAACCATAACGAGACCCGCCATGCGCCGTTCCGATGTCATTGAACTGCTGACGCTGGCCGCCCTGTGGGGCGGCTCCTTCCTCTTCATGCGCGTGGCCGCGCCACTCTTCGGCCCCGTCGCGCTGATCGCGCTGCGCGTGGCGATCGCCTCCGCGTTCCTGCTGCCGGTGCTGGCGATGCGCGGCGGCCTGGGCGTACTGCGGGCGCAGTGGCCGCACCTGCTGGCGGTGGGCATACTGAACTCGGCCATTCCCTTCTGCCTGTTCGCCTACGCCGAACTGACGCTGACCGCCGGTTTCACCTCCGTGCTCAACGCGGCCGCGCCGCTGTTCGCCGCCATCGTCGCCTTCGTCTGGCTGGGCGAGCGGATGTCGTCGTGGCGCGTGCTGGGGCTGGCGATCGGCTTTGTCGGCGTGATCGTGCTGGTGGGCGGCTCGTCGGCTCTGGATGCCGGACAGGGCGGGCTGGCGGTGGCCGCCGCGCTCGGCGCGACCGTGCTGTACGGCCTGGCCAGCAGCTATACCAAGCGCCACCTGACCGGCGTGCCGCCGCTGGCCGTGGCCACCGGCAGCCAGGTCGCGGCGGCCATTGTGCTGGCGCCGCTGGCGGTATGGCTGTGGCCGGCGCACACGCCCACTGGCAGCGTCTGGTTCCACGTGATCGGCCTCGGCATCGCCTGCACGGGGATCGCCTACATCCTGTTCTTCCGGCTGGTTGCCCATGTCGGCCCGACGCGCGCGGTGTCGGTGACCTTCCTGATCCCGGTGTTCGGCGTGCTGTGGGGCATCCTGTTCCTGGACGAACCGCTGACGCTGAACATGGTGGCCGGCTGCGCGGTGATCCTGCTGGGCACGTCGCTGTCCACCGGTGTGCTGGCCCCCGGCAAGCGCGCGAACACCAGCGCGGGGAGCGGCGGCGCCAGCAACAAGGATTCGCTGCTGCGCCCGGACCGTTAAGGGCAGCGCCGGAAGCCACCCGCCGGCCCGGCCGGGTTGATACCGGTGAGGGACGCCCTGCGAGGGCGGCGCTCGCCGGCCCCCGTTCGACCTGACCAAGGACGCGGGCCGCACGGCTGCCGGCTGGCCGGTGACCAATCGGTTGTTAAATTCGCACATGCGCCTGCCGACCCCAAGCGTTATTGGATAGGTGGCGTACCCATATCCGGGGCATCACAACATCCTTTCAGATGGTGTGACGATCGGTTTCAACCCGTTCCGCGAAACCGAATTGTAAAAAACACCTACTCAAAATGGCTAATCGCGAAACGCCACATGGCTGTACCACGGGACTTCCTGGCGAATTAATAAGTCAAAAATCCAGAATTAAATGCAATAAAAATCGGCCGCGCAGTCATCGATTTTAGTGGCCCGATAATCCGATTTCAGAAACCTGCATCACCGAAACGGTGTTTTATCGGGTTATATCTGGATTTTCTTTGTTATGCTCGGGCCTCGGTCGATGAGGAGCGTGCAAGGGATGCGCGGCAGTTTGCCTGACAGCATCCCCGTTGCGGACGCAAGCGCTGCAGCACAGCCGACCATACACGCTCCAGTCAAACTCGTTGAACACGCGCATGCTGGACGTCTATCTGAACAAGCACCTGATCGGTCAATTGTCGTGCGGCCGCAGCGGTTGGGCGTTCCGTTACGATCCGCGCTGGCAGAGCGCCTCCCATGGCTTTGACCTGACCCCGACGCTGCAACGCACCGCCGGCGACATCGCCGATACGGCCAAGGCCCAACCGGTACGCAACTTCTTCGAATACCTGTTGCCCGAGCCTGCCCGCGAAGCCCCCAAGGCCGCCGCGGCTGCGCTGGATCATCTTGCGGTGCATGCACCGAACCTGGATGGCCCGCTCACGCTGGTCCCCTCCGGCCACAAACCCACCAACGGCCACGCCGACGGCCTGACCGAACGCGACCTCGTCCTGCAGTTCAAGGAGAGCGTCGGCCGGGCTAATCCCCCTATTCCGCTGCACGTGGCCGAGCCGGTCGCGCGCTATGGTGCGTCACAGGAAGACGAGGCGATCCGCCTGCCCTTCCTGTCCTCCAACGGCCTGCCGGTGTCGATGTGGCTCGGCCGCTTCGCCGCCCCGGCCAATACCGCGCAGTCGAGCCATTTCGTGCGGCTGGACCTCGGCGAAGACGCCCGGCTGCCCTACGCCACCATCAACCATTGCTGGGCCACGCTGCTGGCCCGCAGCATCGGGCTGGAGACACCGTTCCTCGGCCTGCGCCAGTTTCCGGAAACGGCCGCGGTGGTGCAGCGGCTGGACCGCACGCTGCGATGCAAGAGCGACGACACTGCGCTCATCCAGGCGCGCTACGTCGTCTCCGCGGTGCAGTTGCTGGGCTTGAGTCCGAAATACCGCTTCCTGCCGATCACCGTCGAGCAGGTCGCCGAGTGTGCGCGCCTGTGCGCCGACACGGCCACTACCACGGCTTCACTGTTCCGCTGGATGGTGTTCTGCCTGCTGATCGGTGGCCGCAATGCCTCGGCTGGCACGCTGCATTTCCACGTCGGGCCCGACGGCATCCGGCTGGCCGCGCACGATCACCTGTTCTGCGCGGCGGTCTATGCGAACGAGTGGGACGCCGATGCCCTGTCGTCGCTCGATGACGAACGCGCGCCCGATGTGCAGGCCCGCTACGACGCCATCGACCAGGACGCGCTGCTCGCGCTGGCCGACCATCTCGGCTACGACGCTGCCCAGGCGCGCCGCGAGGTGCTGCGCCTGATCAGCATGTTGGCACCGCAGTCGTCGTTCGTGGCGACACACCTGTCGCAGGCGCTGGGCCACTCGCCCACGCGGGCGGCGGAAATCGACTTCCTGGCCCGCATCCACCGCCACGTGTCGGAGACGGCGCGGCGGCTGGGCGGGAAATCGGCCGAGGTCTGAGACGCCCGACCTACAGCACAGCCAGGCTGGCGGAGCCGTAGCGGACATAGCCGTAGGCGGCCAACGTATCCATCGCTTCGGCTTCGGCGCGGGCAAAGGCCAGCGCCAGTGAGTCCGGGTTACCCTCGCCGGCGGCAAAGGCCTGGTAGGCCTTGAAGGCCGCACGCGGCGACACACCGCAGCGTTCGAGCACGGCCTGTGCCGCGTCGAGCGCGGCGCGGATCGCTGTTTCCCCGGGCGGGGCATCGCGAAACGAAAGCTGAAGACACGTCGGAGTCATTCCGCGCTGCGATCCCAAAGAACGGCACACGCAGCCCAGTCTAGGAGAGCACCAGGCCGGTGCCAAGCGGGCCGATGCCGGCGTTCGGCGCACGGCCATCAGTGCGCTGCGTCGTGCTGGAAACGCTCCAGTGTCGCCGCCGCGGCGGGCCCGGCCTGCCGCTTCCATTCGGCCACCGTCTGTGCGGCGGCGGCTCGCAGCGCACCGCGCAACTCGGGCGATGGCGTCTCGACGATGGCCACATGGTTGTCCTGCATGCGGCGCGTGTTTTCGGCCAGGCGCGTGCGCAACCGCGCCCATTGCTGCAGCTCGGTCATCTCCGCGGCCTTGTCGATGGCGTGACGCGTCTCGAGTGGCAACGCGGCATATGCGCGAGCGTCGACAGTAGCGAACGACAGGGGCATGGCGTAGCCGATGGCGGTGAAGTTGGGCAGCCACGTCCACAACTTGCGTCCCGCACCGCCATCGCCGGAGGACAGCACCGCGGTGACACTCCCGTCGGCCAGGCGCGGCATCACTTCCATGAAGGACAGGTTCTCGGCCTTGGCGCCGGCGGCCTGCATCACGTGCTGCGAGGTGGCGTCATAGGTGCGGACCGCGAGCGCGTGCAGCGCCTCGACGCCCGGCACCGGCTGCTTCGACCACAGGCCGGTGGCCGGCCACGGCGTCATGTACAGGAGATGCAGACCCTGACGCGCGAATGCCTGCGCATACAACGGCCGGGCGAGATCGGCCAGCCGGCGCGCATCGTCCGCAGTGGTCGCGACAAACGGCAGCGAAGACAGCGAGAACACCGGATCGACACCGGCCAGCGCCCCACCGAACGCATCCGCCGCCTCCAGCCGGCCATCGCGTTCCGCCGCCGGCATATCGGCCGACTTGATACCGGCCGCCGTGTCATAAGAGGGCACGATCTCCACCGCGCCACCCGTGCGCAGCTTCACTTCGTGCACGAACGAGGCCACGCCTTCGCCCGGCATGGCGGTGGCCGGATACTCGGTGGCCATGCGCCAGCGCACGGCATCGGCGGCCTGCGCAACCGATACGGCCGCCATGGCACAGGCCAGAACGGCCAAAGCTTGCTTGATGCAAGCCCGACTCCCCCCAACTGCATGGTGATTCCCCGTGTTGCTGCGCGACGCGATCCGTGCGCGACGCATGTGTGAATGAGCCTGCCAGCGAAACCGCGTATCGGGACTGCCCCGAGCTTCCGGGGCCATCACCGAATCGCTTGGCGCAGCAACAGTATCGCATCGCAACCCAAAGACGCAAGGCGCCCAGGGCACTCGCCCGATCCGGCTCAAACGAACCGCGCTCGCTTGGCGGATCACCGGCATCGCGCTTGACACGGACGTCAACGGCCCTTCGGGGAAGGCCACCGCGGCACCGATCGTCGATTGCGGATTGCAGATTCGGCGTCGCGCCAGTCAAGCTGGCGTTCGAGGCAGCGCTCGACACGAAGCGCCCGCGACTTTCGGCATGACGGAGCTGTTCGGCGAGACCGGCATCGAAGCGATGTCGTGCGTGGCGAGGCATGCGCCACGGTGGAACAACGCCGCCGGCAAAGCGCGCTAGCATGCGAGGGGGCGTAGCACCGGACGGGATTGCGCCCCGCTTTGTTCATCGACGGGAGCCCCTATGTTTGTCCGCTTCATCCGCATCACCGCCCTGCTGCTGTGCGCCTGCGTTGCCGCACCGGCCCTGGCGCAGACCACCAACCGCCTCGACGAGATCCTTGCGCGCGGCACGCTGCGCGTCGGCTCCACGGGCGACTACAAGCCTTTCAGCTATAAGACGACCGGCGACGGCCGCTTCATCGGACTGGACGTGGAAATGGGCGAACGGCTGGCGAAGGCGCTCGGCGTGAAGCTGGAAGTGGTGCCGACCACGTGGTCGACGCTGATGCGCGATTTCGGCGAGGACCGCTTCGACATTGCCATGAGCGGCATCTCGGTGACGCTGGAGCGGCAGAAGAAGGCGTTCTATTCGATCCCGTACCAGCGCGACGGCAAGACGCCGATCGCCCGCTGCGAGAACCAGGACAAATTCCAGACCCTGGCGCAGATCGACCAGCCCGGCGTACGGGCGGTGGTCAACCCGGGCGGCACCAACGAGAAGTTCGCGCGCGAACACCTGAAGCAGGCGCAGATCCGCGTGTATCCGGACAACGTGACGATCTTCAACGAGATCGTCGCCGGCCGCGCCGACCTGATGATGACCGATGCGGTCGAGACCCGGCTGCAACAGAAGCTGCATCCGGAACTGTGCGCCGTGCATCCGGACGCGCCGTTCGATTTCTCCGAGAAGGCCTACCTGCTGCCGCGCGACGTGGTGTTCAAGAACTTCGTCGACCAGTGGCTGCGGCAGACGATGGAGAGCGGCGAATTCGCGCGCCGCTTCGATGCCTGGCTGGCCTATCCGTGGAACGCGCCCGCCAAGTGAGGTGATCCGAAGCAGCGGACGGGACTGCCGCCCCGGCGTCAGTGCAGCGCGGAATGATCGCCGTGCTGCAATGCCAGCGCATCGCGCAGCAGCGCATCGGTCATGTCCCGGCCGAGCAGTTCAGGATTGAAGCGCGCGGAGAAGCGCGTGGAACACGACTCCACCTGCAGCACGACCTGGCCCGGCGGCAGCAGCTCGATGTCGACGTGGATGTCCTCCTCGCCTTCGGTGAAGGAGTGCAGCAGGGTCAACGCACGGTAGCCATCGGCGCGCTCCACGGCGGTCTCCGTCCAGGCGGGCGCCAGCACGGCGCAATCCACCAGCATCTCGGGCTCGTCGGGGCGATACAGGTGCAGGCCCATCATGGTGGACGCGGCATGCGCCACGGCCGCCCATTCGGACGCCGGCACCAGGTCGCCCAGCAGGCGGACGTCGTCGAGCGCGGCATCGGTCTGCACGAACGCCGCCCCCAGGAAAAACGCCGTCTCATCCCGGAAGCCGCCGGCAGCCGTGCGCCGCCACAACCGGTGGCCAGCCTTGGCGCCCAGCGCCACCTGCGACAGGACCTTGGCCGCGCGCGCGCCATCGGCGCCCGACCACTGCGATATCGCGCCGTGCGAGAACAGCCGGTCCGCCATCACCAGTTCCACGCCCGGAGGCAGGCAACGCGCCTTCAGCCACCGGGCCATCACATGCACCCCGCTGAACGGCATGTCCGGCCGTCCGATCGCGTGCGCCCTGACACGCCCGTTTTCGGGCACGTGAAACGGCATGGCGAACAGCCGCGCCTGATAGGCGAGGCCATCCACCTCGAAATGTGCGATGGAACCGGATGTATGGGACATGGTGACCTTCCTTGCAGCGAAGGAGCGGCATGGCGCCGCCCGTGTTCCCTACAACGGCCATCGGGGTTAAAAGGTTTAACGGGAAAAACGCCCTCTTTCGGGCGCTGTTCCGCGGTTTGCTTGGTTTGCTGTAACGCACTGCAACACAGTGCGACGCCTTGCCGCTGAATTTTTTGCGGGCAGTTCTGGTCAGACTTTCCTCTTACACGGCTGCGACCCTGGATCACATTGATGTTGCAAATCAATGACTTGGGCAAAAAATGCGACGGCCGGCAGGTCACCATTGTTCTTGTTTTTTGAACAAAGAGTTTAATAGATCAACTTTTTTACCGTTACAGCAACGACTAAGCTTCTATCAACGCGTTACCGCAGCACGGCACCTCCCCCCCTTCTAGCCGCGCCATGCCGACGCCTTTCCTGAAAGGAGTTCACGATGAAAACCAAGAGCCTCATCCTCGCCTCGCTGATCGCCGTCGCCGCCGTTCCGGCCTTCGCCGCCATGCAGAAAGCGGATCCGTACACCGATGGCCAGGCCATCAGCAAGGCTGACCCGTACACCGACGGCGCCCGTACCGGCAAGGCCGATCCTTACTCCGACGGCGGCCTGCGCCAAGCGGATCCGTACTCCGACGGCCAGCGCACCGCCCCGGCCGACAAGTTCACCGACGGCCAGTAACCGTCCCGCGTTCCCCCGTCCCATCTCCCTCCCCCGATGCCGGCGCCCCATGGCGCTGGTGCCGGATTCAGAAGGCGACCGTTCTCCGGCCGCCTTATTTTTTTGGTGATTCCCACCCAAACCGGACCAGAATGGGCTTGATTTCACGGGCAGGCATTACCTATTTTTTTGTCTGCGGAGTGCAAACCCCAGTGGCCCGCGACCATCGGCACGCGCATCCACAGTGTGATGTGGGGCACCGTCCCCTCAAGGCCTCGCGAACTCGTCCGATATGAGAGACAGCACGCATTGGCACGGCCGCGTTCACCTTGCGCGAAACGCCCCCGGCCAAGGCATTGGATCGTCGGACCATACCAACATGCGCAAGCGCATCGCAATCGAACACCTGCGGGTCGGCATGTACCTGGAGGAATTTGTCGGCTCATGGCTGGACCACCCGTTCTGGCGGGCCCGCTTTCGCGTCGAAGACACTGCCCAGTTGCAGCGCCTGCGCGCGAGCGGCATCCGCGAAGTGTGGATCGATACCTCGCGCGGCAAAGACATCGCCGCGGGCACCGCCGCGCCCGCGGCGACTGACATGGCAACCCCGCCGCATGCCCAGCCGGAAGCCGCCGTCGCCTCGCGCCCGGTCACGCTCGCCGATGAGATGCGCCGTGCCGCGCGCATCATCGACAAGGCGGGCGTGGCCGTCCAGGCCATGTTTGCCGAAGCTCGCATGGGGCGGACCATCGAGGCGCGCGACGCGCTGCCGCTGGTGGAGGCCATCTCCGGCTCGGTCGACCGCCACCCTGGCGCGCTGGTCAGCCTGGCCCGCCTGAAGACCAAGGACCGCTACACCTTCCTGCATTCGGTGGCGGTTTGCGCGCTGATGGTGGCACTCGGCCGCCAGCTCGGCCTGACCGACAGCGAAGTGCGCGACGCCGGCCTGGCCGGACTGCTGCACGACATCGGCAAGATCGCGATCCCGCCCGAAGTGCTGAACAAGCCGGGCGCGCTCACCTCCGACGAATTCCGCCACGTGATCGCGCACCCGCAGGCCGGGCACGACATCCTGGTGGGCGATCCCAGCATGCGCGAGGTCGCGCTCGACGTCTGCCTGCACCACCACGAGCGGATGGACGGCACCGGCTATCCGCACAAGCTGGCCGGCGAGAACATCTCGCTGTTCGCCCGCATGGGCGCCATCTGCGACGTCTACGATGCGGTGACCTCCGACCGCCCCTACAAGAAGGCGTGGGAAGCCGCCTATGCAATCCAGCGCATGGTGGAATGGCGCGGCAACCATTTCGACCCGGTGGTGTTCCAGGCCTTCGTCAAGAGCGTGGGCATCTATCCGACGGGCTCGCTGGTGCGGCTGCGCTCGGGCCGGCTGGCGGTGGTCATGCAACACACGTCCGGCGCATTGCTCGCGCCCACGGTCAAGGTATTCTTCTCGATATCCTCGGGCACCCGCATTGCGCCCGAGGTGATCGACCTGGCGCAGAACAGCGACCTGATCGTCTCGCGCGAAGAACCCGGCGACTGGGGCCTGACCGACCTCCACGAACTTTGGATACACGGCGACTGATCCGTAGTCCCCTGCTGCGGCGCATCCTGGTGTGGATGGCGCTCGGATGGCTGTCGTGCGGCACGCTGGCCTGGGCGGAACCGCCGCTGCGGATCGGCTCCAAGCGCTTCACCGAGTCCTACGTCCTGGGCGAGGTGCTGACGCAGACCGCCGCCCCGCACGGCCCCGCCGAACACGTGCCTGGACTCGGCAACACCGCGATCGTCTTCGCCGCGCTCAAGAGCGGCAACATTGACCTCTACCCCGACTACCTCGGCACCATCGCCGCCGAGATCCTGCACCTGCCGCCCGCGCAGGCGGCCAATCCGGACCAGGCCGCGCTGCTGGCCGACGTCAACCGCGCGCTGGCGCCGCTGGGCCTGGGTGCCGGCGTGCCGCTCGGCTTCGAGGACACCTACGCGCTCGCCATGCGCGAGGCCGACGCCGAACGCAGCGGCCTGCGCACGCTGGCCGACCTGGCGGCGCATCCCGCGCTGCGGCTGGGGCTGTCGCACGAATTCCTCGGCCGCGCGGACGGCTGGCCGGCGCTTGCCGCGCGCTACCGGCTGCCGCAGCAGCCGATCGGCCTCGACCACGGCGTCGCCTACGACGCGCTGCGCGCCGGGCAGACCGACGTGATCGACATCTATTCCACCGATGCCCGGATCCGCCGCGAACATCTGCGCGTGCTGGAGGACAGCGCGCACGTCTTCCCCCGCTACGATGCCGTGGTGCTCTACCGGCTCGATGTGCCGGCGCGCCACCCGGCGCAATGGCAGGCCATCTCCGCACTCGCCGGCCGCATCCACCGCGACGACATGGTGGCGATGAACGCAGCGGTGGAACTGGAAGGCCAATCCTTCGCGCGGGTCGCATCGCAATTCCTGGCCGGCCGTGGCACGTCACCGGCGCGCGTGGATGCACCCGTGCATGCCTTCCCCGCGCGACTGACCGACGGCCTGTGGCGCCTCACACGGCGGCACCTGGCGCTGGTGGCGGCCTCGACCGGGGCGGCGGTGCTGATCGGCGTGCCGCTCGGCCTACTGGCCGCGCGGCGGCGGATCCAGCAGCCGGTGCTTGCCATCGTCGGCGTGCTGCAGACGATTCCGTCGCTGGCCTTGCTGGCGATGCTGATACCGCTGGTCGGGTCGATCGGCGTGGTGCCGGCACTGATCGCGCTGACGCTGTATGCGCTGCTGCCCATCGTGCGCAACACCATCGTCGGCCTGGAACAGGTGCCCGACGGCCTGCGCGATGCGGCGCTGGCGCTGGGCCTGACGCCGGCGCAGCGCACGCGCGTGGTCGACCTGCCGCTGGCGCTGCCGGTCATCCTCGCGGGCATCAAGACCGCTGCCGTGATCAGCGTCGGCACCGCGACCATCGCCGCCTTCATCGGCGCGGGCGGGTACGGCGAGCGCATTGCCACCGGGCTGGCGCTCAACGACAGCGCGACCCTGCTGGCGGGCGCGATCCCCGCAGCCGTGCTGGCGCTGCTGGTGCAGGGCGCGTTCGAGGCAGCCGAAGGGTGGCTGCTGCGGCGCCGGCAGCCTCCCCCACCGCGGTAGCAAGCGCACCGAACCACCTTCCATTACCATGCGCGGTTGTTCCGCCGACCGCGTTGCCCCGACCCTTTTGCCCATGACCTCGCTCTCGTTTTCCACCGTCCTGCTCGTCGCGGCCGCCGGCGTCTATGCCGGCGCGCAGAATGCCCTGGCCGGCGGCGGATCGTTCATCACGTTCCCGGCGCTGCTGCTGGCGGGCCTGAACCCGCTCGCGGCCAACATGACGTCGACCATCGCGCTGTTCCCCAGCCAGATCACCTCGTCGATCGCGGGGCGCAAGCTGGCGGGCGGTGTGTCGGCGGGCAAGCATCACCTGTCGCTGAAACAGTTGATCGTCATCAGCCTGGTCGGCGGCGTGCTGGGGGCGCTGCTGCTCCTGGCGACGCCGGCATCGTTCTTTGCGCGGCTGGTGCCCTACCTGGTGCTGTTCGCGACCAGTGTGTTCGCCTGGGGCAGCTTCCGCCGCAAGCCGCTGCACGCGGCAGCCGGCATGCCGACCTGGGCGCTGGCACTGGCGCAGTTCGGCATCGCCATCTATGGCGGCTACTTCGGCGGCGGCATCGGTTTCCTGATGCTGGCGGCGCTGACCGTCGCGGGCCAGCAGGTGCGCATGGCGGGCGCCACCAAGAACGTGCTGGCGATGACGATGAACGCGTCGGCGGTGGCGGTATTCGTGTTCTCGCCGCTGGTGAACTGGGCGGCCGTGGTGGCGCTGGGCATCGGCGGCATCGCGGGCGGTTTCGCGGGCGCGTGGCTGCTGCACCGGTTGCCGGAGAAGGTGCTGCGCGGCTTCGTGGTCGTGGTCGGCATCGTCCTGACCGTCTGGCTGTTCATGCGGGCCTGAGGCGCGGTGCCCGCGTTTGTCCGACAGCAGCATCAGCCGAACGCCGCTGCCTGCCGGTCGCATGCTTGCCTATTGTGATGCCCGGGGCGCATCGGCAACGATGGCACGCGGCATGCGTGACGATTGTCCGTCCCCTTCACGACAAGGAGAACGAGCATGCAAGCACGCAAGTATTCGTGTCTCGCCGCCGCCGCGGCGTTGACCCTCTGCGCCTGGATCGGTGCGTCGCCCGCGCTGGCCCAGCAGCCTGGCCACGGCGCGGTGACGGGCGTCGACAGCACCATGGAAGGCCCGCGCACGCAGAGCCAGCGCGCCGCCGATACCGCCGAGAACCCCGGCTATCACAACGACGCCATGTCGGGCGCGCAACCGCACGCCACACCCGGCACGCTCAAGCAAAAGATGCACCGCGCCCGCGAGAAAACCGACAAGTGGGTCGATAAGCACATCACCCATCGCAAGGGCAAGGAAGCCCCGCAATCGACGTCGGACCACGCCTTCTGGGCACAGCGCGCCCACCAGTGCGACAACCTCGTCGGCGAAGCCCAGCGCGTCTGCCACGAACGGCGTCCGGACGCCGCGGGCAGCATGCAGTGACACCGCGCGCCAACGAAAAAGCCGACGTCGTCCGTCGGCTTTTTGACTGGCGGCAAGCGGTGCGTCAAACGATGCCGGTGACATAGAACATGGCGATGACGAAGAACACCGCGGCCGTCTTGATGAGCGTGACGCAGAAGACGTCGCGATAGGCCTCGCGGTGCGTGAGGCCGGTCACCGCGAGCAGCGTGATGACGGCACCGTTGTGCGGCAGCGTATCCATGCCGCCGGAGGCCATCGACGCCACGCGATGCAGCACCTCCATGGGAATGCCGGTCGCCTGCGCGGCCTGCACGAACTGGTCAGCCATGGCGGCCAGCGCAATGCTCATGCCGCCCGACGCCGAGCCGGTGATGCCGGCCAGCGTGCTCACCGTCACCGCTTCGTTGACCAGCGGATCGGGAATCGCGCGCAGCCCCCCGGCCAGCACCAGGAAGCCCGGCAGCGCCGCGATCACGCCGCCGAAGCCATACTCCGACGCGGTGTTCATCGCCGCCAGCAACGCGCCCGCCACCGCCGACTTGCTGCCTTCGGCAAAGCGGTCCTTCACCGCGCGAAAGCCGGACACCACCACGACGATGCCGATCAGCAGCGCAGCCTCCACCGCCCAGATCGCGGTCAGCTTTGACGTTTCCAACGATCAACGCAACCCAGTCGCGCTGATCGTTGGAACTCACACATACACAAGCATCCTGACGATGCTCAATGCCATCGCCGAACACGGTTCGAACTGTGACCGCCAAGACGGTTGCTTACGCTGGCTTCTGTGTCCGCAAGGCAAGCATTACCCGCCCTTCCATGGTCGCGGTCGGATCAAGCACCAGTAGCCATTGTCGCCAAGAGCGAACCCATGTGTGCAACGTTCCCACTGCGATGCCGAGTTCACGTGCCGCTCCTGCTCCCGTTTCATGCCACCCTAACATCGGTACAAAACGCGATGCATAGGCCCGGGCTATCGGGTGCACCAACGGCGTATTCGACACCCGCGTAAAGTAGGCTAGGCAGGCTCGGCATCGGAACCCAGGCAACCCGCTCGGCCTTGGCGCAGGGTGATACTTCGTTTGGTCGCTGCCGCACCATGGGCACGGCGCTGCGCGCGTGCTGTCGCTCAAAGCTGCGTCGACTTGGCGGCGCAAGAATGCCGACAGTTGAAGATCTTCTTGCCGAGCTGACGAATTCGCAGGTCGCCGGCGTTCTGGTATGGCGATGTCGCTCAGGCGAGGCAGCTTTCTAACTTGGATCATTGGCGCCGCGTCGCCCAATTGCACCGCTCGCGCCACCAGAGGAGCCGGCATGTCGGGAAAGTACTTCCTGCGCGCCCGTATCGCAGTCTCGATAGCATCATGCACGACGACGCCGTCGAAACCTTGCCCTTCCTTTTGCACCACATCAAGCAAGCGGCTGCGTCCGCATCGAGGGCATCGTATGCGGCGGCGTCTTTGAGGATCGAAGCCTCCCGACAGAAATGCCCCTTCGAACCCACAACGAATGCAGTTGGCATGCGGTGCCACGCGGACGCCGAGTCGCACGCGTGCTTCCAACTGGCCTGAAGGATCCAGTTCGAGTAGCCATCGGCGGAACGCGAGCAGCCATGACAGTACTGCCTTCTTGGTACGGCCAAGCCGCTTGCCGGCCTGATCCAGTGACATCTGGCGCGACAGCAGCGGGATCATCGCTGCGCCTTTCGCGCGGTTTACCAAATGGGAAAAGGGGGTGCCGGTCAGCCGGTTGAAGCTTCGCTTGCACCCATGGCAGAAGAAGGAGGGAAGGTTGCCTCCCTTGTTGCGATCCGGCCGAATACGCAGCCCACCGCAGTGCGGGCAGCGCGGTATTGGTGTCGGCTGCAGATTGACCAGGTCGAGCCACGAGCGAGTCAGGAAGTCCGTGAGTCCCAGGTCTTCCGTTAGTTCGTCGCTAACGGGCTCGTTCGCAGTGATTGCGCCCACCGTCGCATCGAATTGCCGCGCGAGCCGTGTTTGCTGATTATTCGTTCTGACAACGTTTTGAACGTCTTTGTTCACGTGAGGCACCGCCGGTCCATGTTGGGGTTGAAGCTTGCCAGAGAAGCACCTTGAAGGATCAGCTGAGAGCGCGACACGTGCCAATACTTACTCAGCATGCCGACAGCAACGACATTGCCTGCGGCCAGCCCAGCGCGTACTCGCTGCAGTTCTCCCGCTCCAAGCGATGGCGCGAAGTTGAATTTGGCAAACATGCGCCGCTGTCGATGCTCAGGCTACCGCCCAGGTGCAAACGGAGCATTCAGGTTGAATTGTCCGATGGCCATACCACCCGCCGGCATTCGCTCCAGCGTTAGGTCGACGCCTGCACGCCATCTTGCAGCCGCGCGTATTCCGCGCCCGAACTGTTCGAGCGAGACCTGAAATTCGAGGTGTTGCATACGCGACTTTGCGCTTTCGTTCCCTTTGGCGGCAATCCACATCCAGGCGACGCCCCTGGGGATGTCCTGCTTGACGTGCTCGCCGCTCAGATAGGCTTCGGCGAGCCAGTACTGGGCATCAGCCGTCCCGGCGATCGCTGCGCGTGAGAGCCACCGGATACCCTCGGCATCGTCACGTCCGAGCAGCGTGCCCCACAGATAGATGCGGCCGAGAATGGTCTGTCCCTCGGCATCGCCGGCTTCCGCTCCGCGCCGCAACCATGCCGTCCCGTCCTTGACGTTCTTGGCAGTGCCGCGACCCATCACGTTCATGCGGCCCACCATGACCTGCGCCGCCGGATAGCCGGCTTGCGCGGCCTTCATGTACCACCCGTAAGCAACGGCATCGTCCTGTGCAACACCCTTGCCGTTGAGGTACATCCAACCAAGGCCTTGCCACCCGCCGGCATCGCCGGCGCTGGCCGCCTTTTTGTACATCAGCGCCGCGCGTTCGCCATCCGGTTTTGTCCCATCGCCCCCCTCGGCGTACAGCGTCCCCAGATCAATGAACGCGGTGTAGTCACCCGCATCGGCCCCTTTTTGCAGCCACTCCACCGCCAGCGACCAGTTCTTGGGCACGCCCAGGCCCTTGTTATGAAGCCGGCCGATCGCCGACATCCCCGGCCCTAGCTGGTGATCGGCCGCCCGCCGGTACCACGCCATGGCCTGCGTATAGTCCGTTGGCACCCCGCGCCCGGTTTCGTACGCGGCGCCCAACGCCACTTCCGCCGCAGACAATCCGGATTGCGCAGCATCCCGATACAGCGCGACGGCGCGAACACTGTCCAGCGGCACGCCTGTTCCCGCGTCATATAGCGCGCCAAGCAGAAAGACACCAAAGTCATTGTGTTGCGCGGCCGACAGCTGAATCCAGTGCGCCGCCTGCGCAGGGTCGCGCGGCACGCCTCTCCCGAAGACGTACAGTTGGCCCAGATAGGCTTGCGCCCCAGCGTCCCCCTGCTCGGCGAGCTTGCGCACTATCCGTTCGGCTTGCGCGTCGTTCCCAGCGTTAGGGGCAGACGCGATCAGCATGGCCGCCAACACCAATTGCGCGGAACGATCGCCAGTGCCGGCCGCATGCGTGATCATTGCTTTCGCTTTGGCTGGATCGCGTGGCAGACCGATCCCCATCAGCGTCATCCACCCAAGCTCGGCCTCGGCGCGGGCGTTGCCGGTAGCGGTCAGCCTGCGCAGTTCCGCAATCCCCTCGGCATAGCGAGCGGCCTTGATGGCACGATCCGCGTCCTCGATCGACGCGTTGGCTTGCACCGAGGAAATCAGGCTGACTGCGAGTACGATCCGCACCGCGAATCGATTTCTGTTTTGTCTTGTCATCGACGTCGGTGTCTCAGGTCGGCTCGGGCCGCGCGCTGGCGCGGCGGCGGTTTAGCAAGCGGGCGATCGCCAATCCGAAGCTCCCAATCAGGAGCAGCAAGACCACCCAGACGATCGATGTGCCCCACGGAACTTCGTAGCCCTGATATCCGTCTCCGAGAAAACTAACCAACTGGGGCATGTAGGGAACGTAGCCGATCAGCGCGAACAACCCGGCCAGACCTGACACGACCAGGAACATGCCGAAACGCCAGAGGCGCTCTCCCTTGCGCGTGCAGCCCACGGCAACCAGCGGCAGCAGTGGCATGATCCACATGGCCAGCCGCCGCCACTCATCCACCAAGACATCGGCGAACCATCCCTCGTTGGTCACCTGCACGAAGAATATGGCGTAGTAACACGCCGTCGAGAAAAGCCAAACACCGCGGCTCAGGCGAGCGCGCCTCGAGCGATCCCGACGAGACACTGCCTCGTCTGCAAGATAGTGGCGGGCGCTGTCGGTACGGAACACGGACCAGATCAGCAAGGACATGACCGCACCGCTCAGCGCAATCTGCCAAGGCGCCAACAGAAACGCCACTGCAATCCACGCGGCCGCGCCGTACAGGTACCCCAGGCGTCCCCACCTTCTGCCCTGCCAGCATGCGATGACCGATGCCAGCGAAACAGCAGACCAAAGTAGCGCAGCGCCCCACAGAACCATGCGCGACACAGGATAGGCTCGCGCGAGCTCTGCCCATGGATGCTCGCCACGCAACAGCCAGCACACGAAATTGAAGATGGCGAAGGCCGACTGCAACGCCGCCAGCCCGATCGCGATACGAACCGCCGTATACCGCCTCCCGTTGCCGGGCGGGCTGTTTGGATGGCTCTCGGGTCGCTCCTGCGCCGTATCTCCGGTCACGCCATGTCCGCCACTCACTGCACGACCTTGGCCTGCTTCAACAACCCGCCCACCACCTGCACCGTCACCCGCTCCAGCTCGGCCGACTCCAGCGCCTGCCGGATCGCCGGCTTGACCGTGTCATACGCCGGCACCTGCGTCGGCCGCGCGGCCTCCACCTTCACGATGTAGCGCTGGCTGCCCACCTCGACCGGCGCGGTGCTCGTCGCGCCGATGCCCAGCGCCGCGATCTCGCGCGCCAGCGGCAGGGGCAGGTTCTGCGTCTTGCCCTCTTCGGCCGGCACCTTGAAGCTCACCCAGTCCATGTCGCCGCCGCGCACCTTGTTGGGCGCCGTGCTGTACTGCTGGGCCAGCTTGGCGAAGTCACCGCCCTGCTTCAGCTGCTCGAGCACCTGCGCGGCGGTCACATCGTCGCCGAGCTGGATCACACGCGCCTTGTACTCCTTGTCGCCCAGGCTGGCGACGATGGCGTCGTAGCGCGCCTTGACCTGCTCGTCGATGATGGGCGCGGGCTTGATGTTGTCCTTCAGCCAGGCCTGGGTGATGACCGCATCGTGCGCCTCCTGCATGGCCTGCTTGACCGCCGGCAGCTTCTCGTAGGCGGAGTTCTTGGCGGCCTGCTGGCGGAACAGCTCGCGCGCGATCAGTTGCTGCTTGAGCGCCTGCGCGATCTGCGGATTGGCCTGCGCGCCGCTCTGGGCGATGGCGCGGTCGAGCTGTGCCTGCGTGACCTGGGTGCCGTTGACGAGGGCGATGACGCCGGGCGGCAGCGCGTCGGCACGCGCGGGCGAAGTCGTGAGAGCGGCCAGGGCCAGTGCGGCCAGGACGGTGCGGCGGATGGGTGCGTTCATATCGGGTTCCTTCAACATCAATAAGTCCAGTTCATGGTGGCCAGCAAGACCGTGGGCTTGCTGCCGAGTTCCGCGGGCTGCACCAGCGCGTGCCCGAGCAGCAGCTCGCTGGTGAAGGCGTGCTTGCCCGCGCTGGCGGCCAGCCGCACGCCCACGCCGGTGCCGGCCAGATACTGCCAGTGCTGGTTGGCCACCAGCTGCGTCTGTCCGCCGTCCAGGAAGACATAGGGCTCGATGCGCACGCCGGCCAGCACCGGCACATTGCCCCACACCACCTCGTTGCGCAGTGTCAGGCCACGGTCGCCGCTGATGATGCCCTCGCGGAAACCCCGCACCGAGCCCATGCCGCCCGCAAAGATCTGCTCCGAGCCGAACAGCGCGACGTTCGACCACTGCGCCGACACCTGAGCGCGATAGGCCAGCGCGGCGCGGCCGATGGCGGGCAGCGGCAGTTGCGTGCTGGCGTTGCCGTCCAGCTTCCAGAACTGGCTGTGCGCCTCGTCGCGCGTGATGTCCGGCGCATCGTGGCTCGCGTTGAGCGCGTCCATGCCGCGCGAAACGCCCGCCTCCCAGGTCGCATAGCCGCCCTGGTTGCCGACGGCGAACTTGCGCAGCCCACTGAGGGCCACGCGCAGCACCGACAGGCTCTGCGGCTCGAACAGCAGGTTGTTGACCTCGCGCTCGCTGCGCCGGTGCGTGAGCGTGACGTCGAACGCGGTGCGGCCCGCCTGGTCGCGCTCGATCACGCGGTTCCAGCCGAAGGTATGCCCGAACGTGCGGCCGTACAGCAGCGCAGTATCGCCGATCAGGCTGTTGTACTCCGACAGCGAGCCGGTGTAGCTGAAGGTGTTGTAGCCGAACGGCACGGCCGCCGAGACGATGGCCGCGTTGGTGTCGCGCGTGCCGATGTACGACAGCGACACGGCCTCCTGGAAGCCGAGCGCGTTGTCCGCGTCGAGGCCGGCGCGCAGGCGCGTGGTGCCGGTGGCGCGGCTGCCGTAGTTGTCGGTGCCGGCGCTGAAGCGGAAACGGTCGCCCGGCTGGTTGGCCAGCACGATCACGGAGCCGCCCGGCGCCTGGCCCGGCAGGATCTGCACTTCGGCCTGGTTGCGGCGCAGGCGGTTGATCTGGTCGACGCCCTGCTCCAGGTCGGACAGCTTGAGCGTGTCGCCCACCGCGGGCATCGACCACACCGTGCCGGCATCGGTCAGCCAGCCGCCCGCCTGCGGGCCGTCGGCCAGCGCGGGATTGGGCACCGTGGTGCGGACCGTCTTGCCGTTGATCCGCAACGCCTCGACCTTGCCCGGCACCACGGCAATGGTCAGCACGCCGTTCTTGAGGTTCTGCGGCGCCAGATAGGCGCGCGTGGTGACGAAGCCCCGCGCGACGAACGCCTCGGTCAGCCGGCGCAGCAGCAGGTTGATGCGGTTGGTGCCGAGCGCGCGGTTCACGAAGGGCTGCGTGACACGCTCGACGGTGTCGGCATCCAGCACGGTGTTGCCGGTCAGCTCGATGCGGTGGATGTCGAAGGTCGTGCCCGGCTCGGCCACGGCATCGACGGCGGCGTCATCGGGCACCGCCGGCGAGACGGCGATCTGCGGCGCGGGCTGCGTGGCCTCGCGGTGGCGCTCGGCGTCCTGGCGTTCGCGCAGGGCGCGCTGGGCCGGGTCTTCGAGGCGCGGCCCCGGCGGCGCGGGCGGAGGCACTTGTGCCTGGGCAGCCATAGCCCACAGCAAGGCCGCGGCCAGCGAGAAAGGCTTCAATCTCATCGAACTGCCCCTCCTCACTGCCACAGCCACGACGTCAGGCCGACACGCGACTCGATCGACACCGGCTGACGCGACTTGGCCCGCACCGTCACGATGCCGTTGCTGGCGGTGACGGTCTGGCCGTCGAAGCTGCCGCCCTCGATCTGCCCCTGGCCGTTGATCGTCAGCCCGCCGCCGATGGCGAACCAGCTGCCCCCCACATCGGCCGCGTACAACCGCGCCCACGTATCGCCGAAGAATGCCTTGAAGCCGCGCTCGCGCGCCAGCGCCGTATAGCCGGTGATGCCGACCGCGCGCACCTTGGGCGCCGTCACCGTCATGCTGCCGATGGACAGCACCTGCCCGCCGATGTTCTCGGCCAGCACGCCCGCCCGAATCGACAGGTTGCCCGCCGCCGAAATCGCGCCGCCCGTGGTCGACACCGTGCTCGACGCCTCGCTGCGGCAGAAGATCATGCAGCTGCGGCTGAAATGCGCCGAGCCCGTCGGCAACGCTTCGTTATGGAAAACGTTGGCGGCCGCGATCGCGATATCGCCGCCGTTGGAGAGCACCTGCCCGCCGACGTTGCGGACGTTGCGGCCGCGGATCGCCGTGCCCGTCTGCGACACGAAGTACGGCACCTGGCCCGTCTGCGGGATGGAACCGTAGTCCACATCGAGCCCCGCGCTGTGGTTGCGCAGGAACAGCCAGCGCGTGCCGCTGCTGGTCCAGGCCACCGGCTGCTCGCCGTGGGCGCCGGCCGTCTTGTCGAGCGCGTTGAACACATCGCCCTGCGCGGCCAGCGTCAGCCTCGCGTTCGACAGGATGCGGCTCTGGTGGTTGACGATGTCGCCGCCGGCGCGCACCACCACATCGTCGTTCTGGCCGAAGACGATGGCCTGTGTGGCTGCTGTCGCGTCGTTGCGCACGCTGCCGCCCGCGACCAGCGTGACCGCGCCTTCGGATGCCGCTTGACCGGCGTTGCGCGTCTTGCCCTGGATCAGCCCACCGAGGTTGACGAGGTCCGCATCGCTCTGGATCAGCACTCCGCCATTGGCCGCCGCCACCGACGCCGGCAACGCCGCTGCCGCAATGTTGACGCTGCCGCCGTGGATGGTCACATTGCCTGCAGCGATGACGTTCGAGTCGGTCTGCGCATGGGCACCGGTGGCATTCAGCACCACGTCACCGCCCGAGGATTGCACCGTGGCCGCCGTCCCGCTCACCGCGCTCAGCGCGATGGACCCGGCCTGCACCGTCGTCCCGCCCACGCCATCAATCGTGCTGCCCGCCACCTGCACGGCCCCGGGCGCGGTGATCGCGACCGTGCCCTGCTGCGAAGTCCATCGGCTCGCGCCGGACGCATCCGCACCGAGCGACAGGGACGCGACCTGCGCGACGACGTTCTGCGCAGCCGTCAACTGCGTCGCCGTCATCGACACACCGGGCCCGCCATCGAACAGGCCGATACCGCCGGTCGCGTTCAGCGTGCTGTGGTCGATCGTGACCGGCCCGGTGTGCGCCTGCCCCGACGCGCCGATCACGATACTGCCGGCCTGCGCCGCCGTGCCCGCCGACAGCGTGGCGCCATCGAGGTGCACCTTGTTCGCACTCACCTGAAGGTTGCGGCCGGCCGCCAGCGCGCCATTGCCCAGCAGCCCCGCCGAACCGATCAGCACATCATTGGCCGCGCTGATGCTGCCGCCGGCCAGTTGCAGGTCCCCCGTGCTGCTGACGACAAAATCGCCGGCCGTCGCCAACGCCGCGCCGGCATGCCGCACGCCCGCGCCCTGGTCCGTGACCAGCAGCTCGATCCGCCCACCCGTGAGCGAGCCGCCCGAAGCGATATCGATCGCCAGCCCCAGCGGCGTGCCCGACCCCGTGCTGCTGTAGGTGACCCACGGGTTCAGGTTGTCGGTGGGCGACACGCTCGTATCGATTTCCGCCCGGCTGTTGCCCGCGACGATGCGCACTTTGCTGTTGGCATCGGTGAAGCTGTTCTGCACCGCCCCCGCCACGCGCACCTGCTTGGCGATCAGCTCCAGGTTCAGCATCGCACCGGCCAGGCCGCCCGGGCCGATATTGATGGCGCCGGCGCCGGTATTGAGCACCACATTGCGCTGCAACTGGCCCGCGCCGGTGGTGAAGTCGTTGAACGACACCTGCCCCGTGGTCAGCGCCACGTTGCCCGTGTTGGTGAACGAACCGCCGTCCACCGTGATGCCGTTGGGGTTAGCGATGATCACGTTGGCACGCGGGCCGAGCACGGCGATGTTGCCCTGGATCCGCGACGGATCGGTGCTGGTGACCTGGTTGACGATGGTGCGGGCGCGGACGGTGGCGTTGTTCAGGTCGGCGCCGGCTGTGCCTACGTTGAATGACGTGTAGGTGTTGTGGGAGACGCCTGCGGTGCTGGGGGCGATGTTGACCACTGGGCGGCCGTTTGTGCCGGTGGTGACTGTGGTGGCGGTGTTGCCGTCCGGGACGATGCCGGCGGCGTGGGCCACTGGTGGGATGAAAACGGCGCAAAGGCCGAGGAGCGCGGCCAACTGGGCCGGGCGGTGTGGTGATTGCACAGGAACTTCCCCCGCCTACTAATGTAGGCATTAGTCTTTTGTAGTTTTGGATCGCCCGACAGCGATTCTGTCGGGCGTCGGAATCAGGGCATCAAACAGCGGGCACGAAATCAGGCCGTGGAACCTTTGGCATGTCGTCGTAGGCTTTGAGCACGGTCTGCAGCGGCGTCAGTGAGGGATCGTGGTGCCAATACACAATCTTTAGCCAAGTAGCAGCCCGAAGGTACTGCCCACGACCCAACCACGTTTCCTGCAGATGAGCTTGCAACATCTTGCGCCCAGAGCTGAGCAAGTCCGGCTCGTCGAATGTGTGGCGTCCCGCACGATGTAGGCATAACGCATAGGCGAAGTCCCGCGGCTTCAGCGCCTTCTTGAGGGAGGGCACCTTTGGAACCAGATGCTTCTCATATTCGGTGATGCCTTGCTCGAACTGCCCAGCTTGGAAAGCAAAAGCCATGAAGTCATCCAGAAGGCCATCGCGAACAATCTGGCTGGAACTGTATGGCAATCCATGCACCTCTTGTGGTACGAAGCGCTGCAGTTCGTAGTCGAACTTGTCGTGCCCAAGAACCTTGACGTAACCGGTCTGCATGTACTCAGCTTGAGCCGTTTGCGCGATCAGCCAGGTCGGCTCGTCATTCTCCCTATCATGCATCCAGCTTCCCATCGCCTTGGCTGAATGCAACGTCACGCGATGGGCGCATGGCAGCGAGCCGAACCTATTTTCCTCTCCACCCTGGATTGCAATATCCAGCCATGCCATAAACTTCGGCACAACTGGCACAAAAGCGTCATAGAGCCCCACAAGCCAAGCATTGATCGTGATATTCAATAGCCCATCGGCTACATTGCCCATTGGCGACTCTGGTTCATACTCTCCACCTAGGTACCACTGAAGCATACCTTCGGTAAAGCCGTTCTTTCTTGATGTAACTGGATCAAATAGCATTTTTGGCCCTCAGCAGGGAAGCCCACCACATAACTTTCTGATTGTTGAGTTTCTGGCAGCGCCCGCTCCTACGGTATTTGTCGTAACGTTGCCCCGCAGCGCATCCAGCTCTGAACGACGGATCACAGGAGTGGCCACAGCAATTGGACTCTGCAATAAAGCAGCAAGATCACTCTCGCTAATCGAGAATTGGCTCGCTTTTATTCAACCGATACCGCCATTTCTAGCGCGATCTTCGCGTAATTTATACCGCCATCAGCAGCAGGTTGCTGCTTTAGTTCATCCAGCGCGTAGACAATGCCAGCTCGGCAGCCGGAGCGAAACAACCCAGCGTCAGCCTTGTTGTTCACATAAATACCAACCATTTGCACTGCCCCATCATTCAATTTGAGGTCAATGGTGTTGTTTGAATCGCTTGGATCCTGTCCTGCAACGTATGCGCGCTGGACAATTCCGGAAAGATAGAGAAGCGGCATTCGCCCTTCTCTAATACTGGCCCACCATTCCGGCGACCCAAACAGTCCATGCGTGCCACGAAGCCCCATTCTGGGCTTCGCCGGATTCAACGTCAGCGCTTGCGCAAGCTGAATCTGCATGGGGTCCTCTCGCAGCCTATCTTCAAAACGGAAGACAAGTTTCATAGGAACGTCAAATTCTTCTAAACGTAGCAACATCATCAAGCCCATCGTCTTATACATAACTCTTGCCTCATTTTTGAGCGCACCCTCCTGGAACCCCTTGAAATAAGGCGCTGCGGGTTGTCGACCGCTGAATGATGGCGGTTCGGCGCTCACAAGCCGGCTCCAGTAAGTCATTGATTTTTAAGGGGTGCGGCGAGATGTGTATAAGACGATGCATCAAGCCTCGTTATCGCATTTTTTCGAACTGAACTATGTTCTGATTGAAAATATTGATACCAGATCCCTGGCCGAGTTGAGTAGTCATCTTCCCGCCTTCAACCCATCGTCTTATACATAACTCTTGCCTCATTTTTGAGCGCACCTCCTGGAACCCCTTGAAATAAGGCGCTGCGGGTTGTCGACCGCTGAATGATGGCGGTTCGGCGCTCACAAGCCGGCTCCAGTAAGTCATTGATTTTTAAGGGGTGCGGCGAGATGTGTATAAGACGATGCCTTCAACCTTGAATCGTACGTTTGTTTGCATCCAGGATGCCTATTTGTGTGGACAGGTTTGGAAGTTGAGCGGCAGCCGGCTGATTCGCCGCGATACCAATTCATACCCTCGTCCGCACCGAACTCATCATCCAGCAGTCCCAGCACCACCTCGATGCTCTTCGGGCTATGGTAGCTGACGCATCTGGAATCGGTGCCCCCAAACAGTTGACGATATAACCCATCGTCTTATACATAACTCTTGCCTCATTTTTGAGCGCACCTCCTGGAACCCCTTGAAATAAGGCGCTGCGGGTTGTCGACCGCTGAATGATGGCGGTTCGGCGCTCACAAGCCGGCTCCAGTAAGTCATTGATTTTTAAGGGGTGCGGCGAGATGTGTATAAGACGATGGATATAACCCCGTTATTCATGCTAGTTTTCACAGGGACTCCGAAATCCTCAAAACACAACAACATACTACCTGCGTCAACAACATCACCACAAAGTCAATCCCCAGCATGAACCCAGTCTGCTATGTCATCCACTACATGTTTCAACCAGGTCCAGAAATCATCAAAATCTTGGAAAAGATCGTAACCATTCCCGGTCCACCCGTGAATCAGTGCAACACCTTGAATTGCGTTGTTTCCCGCGACTACGAAGCAGGCAAGATCATCGCAGTCTTGCCTCTTTGCGAAGGCAAGCAGTCGCTTATTTGTAACCCCAGGCCAGCGATCTGACGCCCAAAAGCATTGCTCCGGTGGGAGGTAGTGCCATGGTTGCAGTTGTGTAAATGGTTCATACCCAACGAGAGCTCTATCAAGCAACCACCGATATCCTGATGGCAAAACCAGTTCTGAAAGAGAATTCACAATTAGCCTCCAATTCTGGAAACAGGTAATTTCGGCGGCGTAGTTGTACCCGTCGGGGGCAACGGAGGCCGCTGGTTGGCTGCGCGATAAGCGGCGGCTTCGCCCCACGTTGTTGCGCTACCAAATCGTCCAGCCATATCTGCAGGCAGAGGGTCACTCGGGAGATGCACTCTAGCCGGAATACTGGTTTCAGAAACTCGTAGGCCTCCGGTCCAATCCAGTATGCATTGACTTTTTTATCGAAGAGCTTCTTTATCGCAGATGTGTATCTCCTCATTAGCCTTTGTGCGGCTGGGTCGTCGGACCAAGTCTGAATCAGACCGTTGATTAGAACTTTCCCCTCCCAGAATCCACCCGCATTGAACTCGACACATTCTCGGCAATTCCCAGCTTCATAGGCCGCAATCAACTCCCCACCCTGAGGTAAATTTTACCGATAAATCTCGACATCGGAACGACTTCAGTAGAACTCTCGACCACCAAGTATCTCTCGCATCGACCCGTTTGCGTTCCTGCGGCAATACCGAGCTCAGGAATATTGTGAGCGGTCTGATAGACAGGCACGACAGATCCATACTTCGGATGCAAGTTATGGCGCGCAAGAAGGTACTTAACCGAACCCTTGCCCCCTACCTCGTCCATAATCGACAAAATGTCGTTTTTTTGCAAACAAAAAATTCGCTTCATCCACCTAGCGCCCTTTGAATACCGCACTCGCCAAACACGCGATATTACCCAGCACGCATTTCACTTAATCTCAGAAATCGGGGTCAATCCAGGCATTAACTGCACTCCGGTGCAATTATGCCTTCAATGCGGTCTACAACCCCCGCATATTCCGGGTGATATATTTTATAAACTTTCACAATCGCCCCAACGTATCTAAAAAAAGTCTGCCTGTCCGCAAAGAACTCAGGATGAAGCAGTGAATAGTCATCCGTGTCAACGTATGCCCTAAAGTGGGCACTATTTGGCCATTTCTCATACCCTATAGTCTCCCCACTCTCGCGACGTTCGATGATCCACCCTGGATCACCCTCAACGCCTCCCAAGTTGTTAGCACCCTTGATCAGTTGGAGTAAATCTTCCATTCTGTTGTCAATTGCCATCATGCAGAGACTGAACTTCAATGCCGCATCTCTATCACTACCAGGCCGGAAACCATCAAACGCCTCGGAGAAATAATTCATTTTCACCTACTTAATCGGATGAACATTACCGACATAAGATAAACCAGATTTTGGATCAGTGTTAATATAAACTCTAAAATTAACACCACCCTCATTAATATCAAACATCCGCTGCGACGGATTCTGCAGGTACATTTGATACCCACGCTGCCCAACAGCCTGTGACATATTCAGCACTGCTTGATCACTATAAACAGCCGGGTCATACACTGTCTTCGAACCTATAACAGTTTTCCCAGCAGCATTTGTATAGCTGTACTTCAACTCAGAGATACCCGCCGTACCTGTTGGTATTAGATTATAAATCGCGCCCTGAGCATCTAGAGCTGCTGTTGCATTTTGCAGATTGTGCGTCCCACTTAACTGCCCGGACTTTGTGAAACCATCTGGACCAGCAAGGTGTACTGGCAAGTCAACCCGATAGGCAAGTCCATCTGGATAGGTAATAGCGGTGTTCGCGCCCGATTGCCCTTCTGTAGCAACGGAATTACCCGAACTATTTGATGAACCCACCCGCTGAGTGCCGTTAGCCACGTAGCCCGCCACGGGCTGAACCGTCGTAGCAGCCCCCCGCCTTGCCCCACAGCAGAATACGGCCCAGCCACATTGGTCCAAGTCGGCAACGCACTACCCGCCCCCGAACCAACATAGAACGTATTCGGCGACTCCAACGCCGCCCGCCACCCCGACCCGGCCAACGGCCCCGTCGGCAGACCCAGCACGCCCGCGCCGATCCCTTCCAGCGCCATCCCATACTGAGCGAAGTAGTAACCAGCAGCCGGATCCGCATTGGACTTGTAATACGGAATGCCCCCAAATATCCCTGCCAGCGGACTTCCCACCATCGTGTCCAGGGTCTTCGCTGCCGGACTGGGGTCCAACGAACGAGCGACAGGCGTCTCGGGGCCATACGCGTACACCTTGCCGCCAGCAAAGACGATGTAGTTGCCCGCCGCCTTCGCCGCCGCTATCGCACCACGGCATGTGTCGGAACTCTGGTTGGCGCATGCGGCCTGCAAATCGGCATCCCGCTGCTTCGACTTGGCATCCCAACCGCTGGCAACATCGCACTGCTGGGGGTCCTTGGCGCAAGCCGCCGCCGCGTTATCCCGGCGCTCCTGCTCCGAGTAGACCATCGGGTTGGGCCGACGGTGATCCAGCCAGTTGTTCATGGCCGAGTTCTGCCCCGTCGAAGCCCCGGCTGTAGCATCGCCGCCGATGGCTTGCGCAATGGCCCCGCCAGCTAACCCTGCAATCGCTACCGTCGCAGCGTCAATCGCCTTGTTCTCTCCGGACACCCCCGAATACAGCCCCGTGCCCACAAGCGGAGCCACCACGGAACCCGCCAAGCCGCCTGCAGACCCACCCGCGCAGCCGGTCCCCTGTATCGATGAGGTGGCGCAGCCCAGTGCAATATGGCCAAGGATGTTGCCGACGACACTGTCTGCTGAAGCATTCACCTCGCCGATGCCGGGGCTCAACGTGCCGAGCATATTGGCCCCCACCGCTGCGGCATCCCGCACCAGCCCACCCGCAAACGCCTGCCCAAAGCTACCGCCAAAGGCAGCCGAGTTGATTCCTGCACTGATTGCCGAACGCACGACGCTGGCTTCAGCGTACTGACCAATATTGGCTTGAACAGCAGCCCAATTGCCCTTGCTGATGTTGTCGCCAACGCTCTTGATCGCGGCACTGCTCAAACCAAGCGCCGCCAGTGCTCCCGCCGTAACGCCCGCAGTGACCGCAGAAATGGCTCCCGACTTGAGCGCCGTACCGAGATTCATCGAGCCCGTCAGAATCACCTGGCTCGCCATGCTCGACAGCGTTCCGGCGATGGCGCCGCTAATCGCCGCACCTGCAACCGCTGCCGCCGTACCGGTCAAGGTCGAGCCCACGGCAGCAAGAACTGCGGCACCCGCACCGGCCGTGATGATTGCGAGAGCAACCGCAACCACAATCGCTACGACCTGTCCCAACGGACCAAATCCACTCTCTTCCTTGATGAAGTTCTGGTGGATATCGTCCTTCACCGTCCCGCTGGTGTAGTTCAGCCCCAGGTTCGCCTTGAGCTGCGCCACCAGCGCATCGCTCGCCGCCTGGTTGGTCGTGCCGTCCGGGTTCCGGACGATGAACGCCTCATTGATTGCATTGATGGAATTGGCGGTCACGTTCAGGTGCAGCGCACTCATGAACCCGCCCGGCTGCACCTGCGTGCCGCTCACCTCCAGCCAGCCGCCTTCCACCTTGTAGGCCGAGGTGCCGACGTTGACCACGTTCGGCGCGGCGTCGATCCTGCCAGCGTGCACGTTGAGCGTGTCGGCCGCCGTGATCTGGCCGCTGTTGCGCAGCGTGCCGTCGACGTTCACGTTGACATTGGTGCCGGCGATCACGCCGCCGGCCGGTTGCGTGATCGCGTCCGCATAGCCCGCCGGCAGATACAGCTGCGGCACCAGCGCGCTCACCATCGCGCACGCCGTGCTCGCCACGGTGTTGCAGTTCGGGTCCGGCACCTGCTGCGTCACGTACCACAGCATCGGCTTGTCGAGCTGGGCGATCTGCTGCTGCGTCAGCGCCTGGCCGAGCTGGATGTTGTGGGCCTTCGCATAGTCGGCCGCGTTGCCGTACAGGATCAGCTTCTCCTGGTCCGTGACGGAGAGCCGGTGCTGGCTGTCATAGGTCAGGCCGTTGACGAAGCTGCTCTGCCCGGTCTGCGCCAGCGCTGCCTGTTGCAGCTTCTGGTTTTCGGTGAACGGGTCGTAATAGAACGGCGTGCCGCCCGGACGCAGGGCGGGCGGCAGCTGCGACAGCAGGCTGTCGGGCGTGACGCCGGCCAGCACGGCGGTCGCCGGGTTCGGGTTCACGTAGGTCGAGCCGTTGACGGTGGACGCGGAGGTGCTCACCGCGCTGCCGGCCGCCGGCGCGTTGAAATGCCAGCTGACCTGCGTGCTGCCCGGCGCGCTCGGCGTCGTCACGATGGCCGGCTGGAAGGTCCAGGCCGGCGTCTGCACCGGCGTCACGCTGGCCTGCGTCGCATCGGCCGATTGCGCGGTCGAGCCTGTGGTCCAGCGCCCCGCTCAAATTCTAGGTATTTGAACCGGACGGCTCTTCAGCCAAGAAGAAATTTTTAAAGAACGATTGCGCAAGACGATAACTATCGCCTCACACATTTTCCCATCGGGAAATTTACGTCAAATTCCGCTTTCAAGAGGCGAGCAAGTCCACCTTCCGACTTTACCCTCCGCCCTCTCAAAGGATAGCAGAACATAATTTTATCAATATACCGTTCCGTTGACTGTTTTTAATTGCGTCCATTCAATTAA
Source organism: Ralstonia solanacearum K60 (assembly GCF_002251695.1). Classification (NCBI taxonomy): domain Bacteria; kingdom Pseudomonadati; phylum Pseudomonadota; class Betaproteobacteria; order Burkholderiales; family Burkholderiaceae; genus Ralstonia; species Ralstonia solanacearum. The sequence continues at coordinate 2,897,269 of NZ_NCTK01000001.1, read as the reverse complement.
TTTTATGAAGCGTCCCGCGCAATGCGCACATCCATCACAATCGAATCCACGCATCAGCGAATCCAGGCCACTAAGCCCCCCAAATATTGTCAAGCTTAGACAGATCAATATACTTCGACATTCCAGCCTGCTCGAACAGACTTCACGTCAACAGCTCAAAATTTCCAGCATAACGTCCACGGTTTTGAACTAGAACGGCGTACTTCCGAACAGGAGGTTCACCGCTTTACAAAAGCCAGGACACCATTATTACAAAGGTAGCCCAAAGGGTTTCATCTCCCCCAGAAACATATCCCAATCGCCATGCCTAAATGCGTGAATAGCTTTTTGAGAGTCATCACCATCATGAAACCCAGTAACAGCCACACCTAACTTTAGCGACAATACAAACCCATAAACTTCTTTTAGATCGCCATCTTCTGACGCAAGCCAACTCAGAAAGTCACCCGACCAATCAACTGAAGAATCATTTATTTTTGCGACGCAACCAGGAAGCAATGTGCACTCTCTCAACCCCCCTTCATTAGCATCGAATCTCAATATGAAATTACAAAAATGAAATTCAATTTCCCTCTCACGATTTACGCTTCTCCGCTCAGGGCTTCCAAACGAAGAAAGCACAGAGGACTGATCACTACCAAAATCAACACCATTAATACCCTGATATGATTTCACCTCAATCATCTCCCCCTCCTTGGACTTGTAGGAAGCTGACCACTTAAGCGAGAGTAGTCCAACATTTCTCCGATAGCTTCATTGTACTTAGACCAACTTCCAGACTGCTCTGCTCCTGCACGTCTGGCATCCCAAATTTCTCTAGCCATGGCATCACGGTAGTTACCTTCACTAATCATTCTGGCCGTTTCTGCTCGATAGATAGCGCCAGCACGACCATTTCGACCATTACTTGATGTAGCCGCGTGATCTATTGGGTCCATCTGAATAGCAGGTCCTTCATTTGCACTAACTCTAGGGTCTGCATTACGGTCTGGCATGTGATGGGAATCTAAACCATCATTTACTGGCAACCGAGTACTACTATGAGGCCCTCCTCGATATGGACCCTTTACGTCAGATAGAATTTCTGTGCTTGGAACTCCATCCTCAGGCGTGACGAGACGCAAATTTACCGAGCCACGCTGAGACGCCATTGACCCATATCGCGGCCCACCAATGTCCCCAAAGGTAAGCCCGTAGCCGCCGAAACGGCTCACGCCGGCGCCTACGGCTGTGCCCGCAGCAAAGCCCCCAGCCATCTCCGCCGCATCACCATAGCGCCCCTGCGCCAGCGCTGTTGTCGCGTCGTAGGACAGCACACCGACCCCGGTCAACGGATTGGACTGCAGCAGCAATTTGCCCTGTGACGTGCCATTTGCATAGGCTTCGGCCACACCGCTCTTCATCTCCGGGTACCAATACGGGTCCTTTTCTCCCCGCATCAGTTCGTTGTACCCGAAAGACAGCCCTGCCGCCCCTATATCGCGCACCTGCAAGAACGGCTCCACAAACACGCCCTTCAACCCACCGACCACACCGCGGCCGAACCGTCCGGCCAACTCCCCGAGCGAAGTTGCACTGCCGGTACCCGCATTGGCTGGCAACGAACGCTGATGCTCCGCCGTCGCATTGTTCACCGACTCATTCTGTGCAGCGTCAGCGGCCGACTGTGCATTCGCGCCCAAGGCGCTCGCCAACCCGCCACCCGCCAACATCGCCAACGCCGTAGTCGCCGCATTGAACGTTGCGTTGTTGTAGTGCGTCGTCTGCGTGAGCGTGCCGTTCCCGTTGTCGACGGTGGTCGCGGTCTGGCTGCCGCTGTAGAGAGCATCCCGCACCAGCGGTGCAATAACGGCGCTCGCAGCTCCGCCAATCGCTCCGCCCTCGCAGGTGCCACCGCTCATGCTCTGGGCCGCGCACCCAAGCAACGCGTGCGATGCCACATTCAACGCAATCGACGAGGCGCTGGCATTCGCCATGCCGATCCCAGGAATCTCAGCCCCGATCGCGTTGGCCCCCAGCGCAGCAGCAGACTGCACCATCCCATTGGCAAACGCCTGCCCGAAGCTGCCCCCATACGCAGCAGTACTCACGCCGGCGCTGATCGCCGAATGCACCACCGCGCCTTCAAGGTAACTGCCAAGGCTCGATTGCGCAGCCGCCCAGTTCCCCGTGGAGATGTTGTTGCCGATCGTCGAGGCACCCACGCTGCTCACGTTCAGCGCAGACAAGGCACCCTGCGTGATCCCCGCCGTCACCACCGCGACCACACCCGCCTTGATGACCTGCCCCATGTTGACCTTGCCGGTGGTCAGCACCTGGCTCGCCGCGCTCGACAGCATGCCGGCCATCATGATGACCATCAGCCCCGCGCCGGCACCCGCCGTGATGATCGAAATCGCCACCGCCACCGCTGCGCCCACCCAGCTCGGCAGCGGCCCTTCTTCCTTGATGAAGTTCTGGTGGATATCGTCCTTCACCGTTCCGCTGGTGTAGTTCAGCCCCAGGTTCGCCTTGAGCTGCGCCACCAGCGCATCGCTCGCCGCCTGGTTGGTCGTGCCGTCCGGGTTCCGGACGATGAACGCCTCATTGATCGCATTGATGGAGTTGGCGGTCACGTTCAGGTGCAACGCACTCATGAACCCGCCCGGCTGCACCTGCGTGCCGCTCACCTCCAGCCAGCCGCCTTCCACCTTGTAGGCCGAGGTGCCGACGTTGACCACGTTCGGCGCGGCGTCGATCCTGCCAGCGTGCACGTTGAGCGTGTCGGCCGCCGTGATCTGGCCGCTGTTGCGCAGCGTGCCGTCGACGTTCACGTTGACATTGCTGCCGGCGATCACGCCGCCGGCCGGTTGCGTGATCGCGTCCGCATAGCCCGCCGGCAGATACAGTTGCGGCACCAGCGCGCTCACCATTGCGCACGCCGTGCTCGCCACGGTGTTGCAGTTCGGGTCCGGCACCTGCTGCGTCACGTACCACAGCATCGGCTTGTCGAGCTGGGCGATCTGCTGCTGCGTCAGCGCCTGGCCGAGCTGGATGTTGTGGGCCTTCGCGTAGTCGGCCGCGTTGCCGTACAGGATCAGCTTCTCCTGGTCCGTGACGGAGAGCCGGTGCTGGCTGTCATAGGTCAGGCCGTTGACGAAGCTGCTCTGCCCGGTCTGCGCCAGCGCTGCCTGTTGCAGCTTCTGGTTTTCGGTGAACGGGTCGTAATAGAACGGCGTGCCGCCCGGACGCAGGGCGGGCGGCAGCTGCGACAGCAGGCTGTCGGGCGTGACGCCGGCCAGCACGGCGGTCGCCGGGTTCGGGTTCACGTAGGTCGAGCCGTTGACGGTGGACGCGGAGGTGCTCACCGCGCTGCCGGCCGCCGGCGCGTTGAAGTGCCAGCTGACCTGCGTGCTGCCCGGCGCGCTCGGCGCCGTCACGATCGCGGGCTGGAACGTCCAGGCCGGCGTCTGTACCGGCGTCACGCTGGCCTGCGTCGCATCGGCCGATTGCCCGCTCGGGCCGGTGCCCGTGTTGCTCGCCGTCGGCAGCGCGCCCGATGGTGCCGGCGGCGGCGCCAGCGAGATGACCTGCTGCCCCGCCACCGAGGGCGGCGTCGGCTGGGTCGGGCTGGTGATGCCGTTGACGAGCGACGCGCTGCTCAGGTCCACCGTGCTGCCCAGCAGGTTGCCGGTGTTGACGGTCCGGCCGCCCGAGGTCACCGACAGCACGTTGCCGGCCTGGATGCCCGAGGCCAGGTTGCCCAGCACGGCCACGCCGTTCGTTTCGTGGCGCTTGTCCCCCTTGAGCCAGCCGGTCTCTTCGACCCAGTGGCCGTACCAGTTGGCGTTGAGCGCAATGCTGTTGTTGTCGACGTTGCCGGCCATGTTGACCGTCACGTTGCGGCCGCCGGTAATCAGCGCGCCGTTGTTGGTCAGCGTGGTGCCCGACAGGTTGACGTCGCGCGCGGCCGAGATCACGCCGGCCGGGCCGGCCGCCGTGGTTTCGTCCGAGGCGCACTGGCTTTCCTTGTACGTCCCGCCTGCGTTGCAGCCGCCGGCGTAACTCGGGTTCCTGTTGCCGTAGCTCTTGTGCAGCGTGACCGGCGCCATGGTCGTGTTGACCACGGTCGGCGCGGCGATGGTGACATCACCGGCCGTCGACTGGATCGCACCGGCGCGGTTGGTCACGCCATTGCCCGCCGTGAGCGTCACGTTGCCCACCGCCGCCAGCGTCCCGTTCAGGTTCTGGATGTTCGCGGCGTGGACGGTCAGGGTGTCGCCGGCCGCGACCGTGTTGGGCGCCTGCTGGTAATTGAGGGTATCGACGTGCGCGCCGGCCTCCCGGCAGGTGATCGCGCCGGGCAGGCAACCCGACGTGGTGGTCACCGAAGACACATAGGTGCCCTGGTTGGTGAAGGTGCCCGCCGCGGTGATCGAGACCTTGCCGGCGGCCGCGATGTCGCCGGCGTTGGTGAGGTCGCCCGAGCCGTTCAGCGACAGGTTGCCGCCGGCGATGATCTGGCCGGCCTTGCCGAGCGTCTGGGTCACCGTGGTTTGCACTGGGGCGGAGACCTTCGATCCATCGACCGCCGTGCCCAGTGCAAATTCAGCGGCCGTGGGTGCCGGCGTACCACAGTCGTCACGACTGCAGAACGACATGGGCTGGCCGAACATCAGCGTGCGCGAAACGCCGTCGGCGCCGCTCTGCGCGATCGCGTTGATCTGAGCCAGGAAGGCGGCCAATTCCCCGGCATTGACCGCATCCGTCACGCTGTTGACGAGCGTGGCGGAGCGGCCGTTGTTCAAGCTGCCGACGTTGAGCGTGATGTCCTTGCCCGCCTGGATGATGCCGCCCTGGTTGGAGAGCAACGCCGCAGTGATGTCCAGCGCGCCCCGGCTGACGATCTGCCCAGCCGTGCCGTCCGCCTGCCGGACAATGGTGCGATCCACCGTCGGCAATGCCAGGCTTCGGCTTTGATAGCCCGAACCCGGTGTCGCGCCCAGGTGCCAGGCATCGATGTACGTCAGGCTCGCACCGTTGTCGCCGCCGCCGACATACGTCGGGATGGAACCCGTGACCAGCGGAATGGAGCCATCGGGATTGCGCACCAGATCGCCAATCGTGGCGTTGGTCGGCGTACCGGGCACGAACGCGCTGCACGTATCGCAGCTGCCGCCATAGACCCACGGCGAGTAAGACCCGATGACAGTCGAGTTCAGCAGCGCATCGTTGACCACCTTGCTGACGCTGCTGCCCGCATCCACCGGCGCGGTCCGGTCGTTGATGACGTTCTGCGCGGCGATGTGCACGTTGCCGTTGGCACCGATCACGCTGCCGACGTTATTGAGCGTGCCGCCGATATCGAACTTGATGTCGCCGTTAGCCTGGGTCTTGCCGCCACGGTTGTCGTAGTCGGAACCGGTGACGGCGATACCGCCCAGCGCCTCGACGTTGCCGGCATTGCGGATGTTGCCCGCCAGCGCGAGATTGCCGTCGGCGTGGATCGTGCCGGTGTTCGTCAGCGTGCCCGCCGACAGCGCCACGTTCGAGCCGCCCACGATCTGGCCGCTGTTGGCCAGCGTGCCGCCCGTCGACAGCGACAGGTTGCCCGCCTTCTGGATCGTGCCGCTGTTGAAGATGCCCTGGGCGGCATTGATCGCCACGCTGCTGCCCTGCACGTTCCACGTGCCGGTGTTGTTGATCGACTGGACCGACAGCGTGAGCGTGTGGTTGGCATTCAGCGCCCCCGCAGTCGCCGCCGACGGATCGAAGGCCTGGTTGGGCGTGTTCAGCGTCAGGTTGTTGCCGGCCAGGATCTGCCCGCCGGCATTGTTGAAGCTGCCCGCGCTGCCAGTGACGGTGAAGCTCAGGTCGCCCGTGGTCGGCGACTTGCCGGTCAGATCGCCGCCGAAGAACGTCCCGCCCCGATTGCCCGTGAGCGCGCCGGCCGTGACATTGAGCGTCTGTGCGCCCACCACCAGGCCGCCGGCGTTGTCGAGCGTGCGGGCCGCGTTCAGGCTGACGACCTGGCCGGCCACCGTGCCGCGGTTGACCATGTCGGTCGCATTGACGGCAAGGTGGTTGGCGGCCAGCGTGCCCGCATTGGTCACCGTGCCGCCGTTGACGGTCGCCTGTTGCGCGGCGAGTGTCGAGCCCTGGTTGGTGATCGTGGCCCCGCCGAGGTTCAGGGCGTTGGCGGTGCTGTTGCCGGCAAGCGTCAGCCCGCGGGAAGCGACCGCATCCAGCGTGCCCTGCACCGCATTGGACTGGCCCGCCGGCGCACCGACCGTGATGTCGTTGCCGCGCAGCGTGGCGCTGCCACCCACGTAGTTCAGCTGCGCGACGCTCAACGCGTTAGCGGCACTGGCCTGCAGATCGCCGCCTGTCTTGAGCTGGCCGCTCAAGGTGGTGTTCTGCCCAGCGCCAATGCTCGCCTTGCCCAGGCTGGTGAGATTGCCCGAAACCGTAGCGTTGCCGCCGCGCGCAGCCAGAGCGGCGTTGCGGCCGGCGTAGACGCTGCCGCCCACGTTCAGGTCCTGCCCGGCCGTCGCATTGACATCGCCCTGATAGGCCACGATCGAGCCGGTACTGGCCAGTTGCCCGGCCTGCGCGGTCAGGTTGACGTTGCCGCCGGTGCTGGCGGCGGAGCCGTTGACCGTGAGGTGACGCCCGGCCGTGGCCGTCAAATCGCCGCCGGCAATCGCATTGCTGCCCAGGGTCGCGTCGCGCGTCGCCGAGATCGTCACGCTGCCGGGCGCGCTGACCGCGCCGCCCAGACGGACGTCACCCAGATTGCCGCTGCCGTTGGCCGTCAGCGCAACCTGCTTGCCCTTGACCTGGCCACCCAGATCGATGCTGCCGCTGGTCACCTTGGCCGACTGGGCCGCGCTCAGATTGCCTGGGCCGGTGACAGTCTGGCTCGCGCTGAGGGTCGCATTGCCACCCGCGGCCACATCCCCGGCCAGCGCAATCGATTGGCCAGCCGTGACGCTGGTATCGCCGGTGCTGGTGAGCGCCCCATTGACGGTGACGTTGCTGCCGGCCTGCAGCTTGGTATCGGCGCCGCTGCCGACCTGGCCGCCAACGGTGAGGTTCTGCCCGGCCGTGAGCGTCAGCACGCCGTTGCTGCCGATCTGGCCGGCCGTGCTCAGGTTGCCGCCCGCGTTGACGGTGGCCGTGCCCGCCGCGCTGACCTGACCGCCCAGGCTGGTGTCGGTCCCCGAGCTGACGACCAGATTGCCCGGCGTGATGACCGCGCCCTGGGTCGTCACCGACCCCGTGCGCGCGGTCAGGCTGACATTGCCCTTGGTGCTGCCGACCACGCCCCCCACGCTCAGATTGCGCTGGGTCGCGAGATTCAGATCGCTGTCGGACACCACACTGCCGGCGATGGTGGTGTCGCGTGCGGCGTTCAGGGTGATCGCGCCCGGCGCGCCGACGTTGCCGCCCAGACGGATATCGCCCAAGCCGTCGCGGCCGGCGGCCTGCATGGCGATCCGGTTCGCGTTGACATTGCCGCTTACGTCGATGCTGCCGCCCGCCTGGACGTCGATGGCTTTGGAGGCGGTGAGGGTGCCCGCGCCCGCGACCTTGCCGCCCGCGGTCAGCGTCAGGTTGTTCCCAGCCTGCGCTGCACCACCGATGGTCAGGTCACCGCCCGCCCCGATCGTCACGTCCTGCTGCGCCCGCACGGCGCCGCTTGCCGTCACGGCCCCCGTTGCAGCAATGCCGACTGCCTGCTGCCCATACACGTTGCCGACGCTGACATCCCCGTTGGCATCGATATTGACGTTGCCGGTGTTGGCCGCCAGGTCCCCCGCGGCCCGCACCCCCAGCCCCTGCGCCGTCGAGATCAGCTTGATCTGCCCCGCCGTCATCGCGCCGAACGCCGTCGCGTCGATGGCCAGGCCGTTCTGCGCGCTCGGGCTGTTGGTCACCGCATTGGCGCCCGTGCTGCTCACCTGCCAATCGGAGCCTGCCCGACCCGTGCCCGTCGCCACCGGCGCGACCAGTTGGTTCCCGGCGATCACGTTGATCTGATTGCCCGCAAACAAGGGCGCGTTGACGCCCACCGTCTGCCCGATCAGGTTGATCGCCCCGACCGTGCCCTCGATCCCGGCACCGGCCGTGGAGCCCGCCGCCGGGTCGATCTGGATCCGCCCGCTGTTGACCAGGAAGCCGACCGCGCTGGCCTGGTCGAATGGAACGTTTGCGCCGCTGCCGTTCAGAAACTGCGGCGTGCCGCTGGACAGGGTCACCCGTGGCGTGTTTGTGAAGCCCGCGCCCTGCGTATAGATGCCCGCTGGCGCGGCCAAGATCACGCTGGCCGGTGTCCCGAACACTTCCACCGTGCCGTTGATGCGGATCGGATCGGTGCCCGTGACCTGCGTCAGGATGGTCGAGGCCGGCCCGGACGTGGCCAGGTTCGCGTTGCCGCCAACATGGCCGCCCAGGAGCGTGCCGCCGCCGGCCAGGCTGTTGTTCAGGATCAGGCCAATGCCATCGACCGTCAGCGAGCGCAGCAGGTTGTACGACAGGCCGCTCGGGTTCGGCGTCGTGACGTTGATCACCGGTACGCCCCCGCCCTGCCCCGTGGTCTGCGTGAGGGTGGGCGTGAAGCGGATCGGCGCGGTGGGATCGGTGATGGCGCCGGCCTGCGCCTCGCGCAGGCCCCAGCGCACCAGCAGGCGGCCGGTGGTGAGCCACGACGTGAACGGGCTATCGTAACCATCCGAGGCGGCGGCGCCGTGCAGCGCAATCGTGGCGGCGCTCTGCCGGGCGGCCTGCCAGGAGACCTGCACCGGACCGAGCCAGCTGATGAGTGCAACGGCGGCAGCAATCGACCGCGCCACGAACGAGCGCCTGGCGCGGTCGTGGCGGCTGACGGTGTCAGCGGTACCTGCGCGATCGCAGTGTTGTTCTTGTTGTTGTGCAACGGCACGCGGCTGCTCCAGCGCAGCGCGTGCGCGGGCCGGTACCGGCTGGCGCATCGATGAAACTCCCCGAACGTCTTGTTGTACGGGGTGGCTTCATGGCGGCCGGTCTGCCGGCCGCAGGCACCCCTATTTAGACTTGGGGCGGATCACAGCGAGTCACCGTGTGAAGGACATCCCTCGAAATCGTGAAATTCGCCTGAAATTGTCAGATATCAGATGTGAGTGAAATTTAATTCATGGGTGGCATGCGGGTAGTTCTCATCTGCCAGGCCGGCAGCTGCCTTCTATCTACTACTGTTGTGCAGTCACGCAGACCGTTGTTCAATCGCCGAAAGCGTTGTAATTCATAAGCTTGTCGGCCTCGACCGTCAGCGGCTTGGGCAGGCCCGGCAGCGCCACGATGACGAGCTTGCCGTACCAGGTGGGAATCCAGCGCGTGAACAGCAGGTTCATCACGCCCACCAGCACCAGCGGCAGCAGCGCGACCAGTGGATGCGCGAGCCGGCCGCCTTCCACGATATCAGGCTCGTTGACGAGCCTGGCGAGACCGGCGTCGTAGCCATGGCCCGCGCGCGCGGCCGCCCGGCGGCGCCGCTCCAGGTAGGCCATGCCCACCGCCAGGATGAAGATCGCGCCGGCGGTGCCCAACCACGGCGCCGCCCACAAGGTGGTGTGGAAGAACGTGGTGGGGATGATGTTCTGGATCTGCGGCGTGCCCGGCAGCGAATCCATCGTGAACGAGAACGCGCCCAGCGCGATGGTGCCCGGGATCAGCCGCTTCGGGATATTGCCCTGGCGGAACATCTCCGCCGCGAACGGGTACACCGCGAACACCACCACGAACAGCGACACGCCGCCGTAGGTCAGCAGCGCGCACACCAGCACGATGGACAGCATCGCCCGCTGCGCGCACACCACGCGGATGACCGACGCGACGATCGCGCGTGAAAAGCCCGACAGCTCGATCACCTTGCCGAACACCGCACCGAGCAGGAACACCGGGAAATACAGTTTGACGAAGCCGACCATCTTCTCCATGAAGATGCCGGCAAAGACCGGCGCCACCGCGGACGGATCGGTCAGCAGCACCGCGCCCAGGACGGCGAGCGGCGCGAACAGGATCACGCTGTAGCCGCGATAGGCGGCGAACATCAGGAATGCCAGCGCGGCCAGGACCACAGTGACGGACATCGCGGACATCGGCACGTCTCCTCGTTTGTTTTTATGTGCCGAAGATTGTATGCCGCGCCGCAGCAGTCCTTGCTTACGCAATCATCCGTATTGAACTGCGCGCCAGATTGGCAATCGCGGACCCGGCAGGCCGGGTCTTCACTTCAATGTCGCCAGCCGCGTCCGCCCCAGCCGCCGCGGCCACGACCGCCCCAGCCACCGTGGCAGCCCCAGCAGCCGCCGCTGGAATACCCAAACCACAGGCTGCCGTAGACGGGGGCGGGATAGTACGCCGGACCGTAGTAGTCGTCGTAGGGATAGGCCGGATACGCTGCGGGTGCGACGGCAACCGGGTTGCCGTAAGCGTCGTAATACGGCGCGACCACGCAGCCGCCGAGCAGGGTCGCCGCGCAGAGCGCGAGCACGCCCGCCAGGCAGGAGGCGCGGCGTTTCGGGGTCGGGTCCATCATGTGCTCCGTCGAATGCATGTGCATATGCATATGCGTTGGACAGCGGAAGACCGCTTCGATTCCGGGGTCCGGCGCGCCTTGCATGTTTCTTCACAAGTTCACTTAACATGCGGGTTCCACTGATCGCGCGGAGGGGCAAGCAAGGCGGCTGACGGACGTCCCGCGACACCCTGGAGGAAACATCCATGCAAGCCGCGGCAGCGCCACGACAAGGCGAACGTGCTTCCGCTCCCGCCCTCAGCGCCGCCACCCGGCGCAAGGTCATCATCGCCGCCACCATCGGCAACGGCCTGGAGTGGTTCGACTTCACGGTCTACAGCTTCTTCGCCGTCATCATCGCCCGGCTGTTCTTCCCGACCGGCAACGACCTCACCTCGTTCCTGCTGACTGTCGCGACCTTCGGGGTGGGCTTCTTCATGCGGCCGGTGGGGGCCGTCGTGCTCGGCATCTATGCCGACCGCGCGGGCCGCAAGCGCATGCTGGGCACCGTGGCGCTGGCCATCGCCGCGGCCGCCTATCCGCTCTTCCACTGGCTGAACGCGAGCCCGACCGTGCAGACGCTGCTGCAGGTGCAGATCCTGCTGGGCGTGCTGCTGGCCGCCTTCACCAGCCCGGCGCCGGCGGTGCTGGCCGAGCAGTTCCCCACCGCCGTACGCTCGACCGGACTGTCGATCGCCTACAACCTGGCCGTGACCCTCTTCGGCGGCTTCGCCCCGCTTGACGTGGCTGATCGCCAGCACGGGCAGCAAGCTGGCGCCGTCGTACTACGTGATGGCGGCGGGCCTCGTCAGCACGCTGGCGCTGGCACGGATGCACGATCGCACCGGCAAGGCGATCGAGTAGGACGCAGACGGGCAACGGCACGGCCGGTCATGCCACCGGCCGCTCGTCCTGCGCGACCAGCAGCGCGGGGTTTTCCAGGACCCGCGCGCCCGGCGCGTCGACCCGCGCCGCCGCCACCAGCGCGGCGGCCACCGACTCCACCGGAACCGGCCGCCACGCCTTCGGCACCAGCCCGCCGACCGCTTTCGACAGCACCTGTGCCACGCGCTCTCCAAGACGGAACGCCGAGCGCTTGCCGAGCAGCAGGGACGGCCGCACCACCGTCACCGACGGAAAGCCGACCGCCAGAATCGCCGCCTCGACCTCCCCCTTGCAGCGGTTGTAGAACACGCTCGACCGCGCATCGGCACCCAGCGCACTGACCAGCAGGAAGTGGTGCGCGCCGGCGGCGAACGCGCGCCGCGCGATCTCGGCCGGGTAGTCCACGTCCACCCGCCGGAATGCCGCTTGCGAGCCGGCCTGGCGGATGGTGGTCCCTAGCGCGCAGATGACGATGTCGGCGGCGAACGCGGACCGTGTCTCGGGCGCATCCAGGCGCTCGAAATCCACCACGCGTTCGCGCAGCCTGCCGGGCAGCGCCTGGCCTGCTGTCAAGGCCCCGGGCCGCCGTACGAGCACGGTCACGCTGCCGGCCCAGGTCTGCGCGACCAGCCGGCGCACCACGGCGCGCCCCACCAGTCCGCTCGCGCCGACCACCAGGACGGCGGGCCCGCGCGGCTGCTCCGCCCTCCGGCCGTCGGCTGCCAAGCCTTGTGCAACAAGCATGTGCGAATCCGTCATGATGTTCTCCATGAAATCCGGCCGTGGGCGCATGCACGCAGTGTACGGCGCGCGCGGCACCATGCCGCGCTGTCGGCGCTGCGCGCTTTCGGTGCGTGCGGACGTGTCCGAAATGCAAACAAAGCGCGTCGATATCAGGTTTTTCCCCGATGCCTCCCCGCAAACGTAGACGGGACAAGTGTCGGCTGCAAGCAACGGCCCGCAAAGCCTTGCAGTTAGGGGATGTGCAACCCCCCACAACGGTGATATAAAACGGGTCGCAGTACATCGCTGTCCAACAAACCTGAAGTGGGGAACTGACATGACGACCAAATCCGAACTCGTAGCCGCCATTGCCAAAGACGCTGAACTGAGCAACGCCGCCGCCGAGCGCGCGCTGAACTCCGCGCTGGAAAACATCAAGAAGACCGTCGCCAAGGGCGGCACCATCACCCTGGTTGGCTTCGGTTCGTTCTCGTCGGGCAAGCGTGCTGCGCGCACCGGCCGTAACCCGCGCACCGGCGAAGCCATCAAGATCCCGGCGACCAAGACCGTGAAGTTCACGGCTGGCAAGGGCTTCAAGGACGCCGTGAACAAGAAGAAGTAAGCGTCTTCTGCCGCGCCCCACGGGGCCGGAAGACTTACAGGGACCCATCCGGGTCCCTTTCTTTTGGGCGCGCGCTATGCCACCGGCCAAAGGCCGATCAGGTAACCGGCCGCATCCGCCCGCGCGATCAGCATCTCGCCGCCGCCCGGTGCATCCAGCCAGAGCGCGGCACCCTGCGGCACCGGCATCGCACGCGCACCGGGAGCGCCCACGGACAGCCCGCCCCGCACGCAGTAGACCATCCACTGCATACCCGGCCGCCCCGGCGGCAGCGCGCGGCATTCGCCCGCTGCCATCGCCAGCGTGTCGGCCTGATGCGCCCAGACGCCACGGCGCGTCATCACATTGAAGTCGGACAGCGGCGCATCGAGCGTGGCGTGGATTGCCACCTCGCCGGCAAAGCGCACCGGCGCCCCGCCCGGCGCGAGCACCACGGTTTCGCCGTCGGCGCGATGCAGCGTCAGGCAGCCGCCGGCGATCACCGCCAGCGAGCGGTCGATGCCGGCGAAGCGCGAGAAAGGCCCGGCCGCGTCCACCCGCGCGGTGCTGATCCGCCAGTCGAACGCATCCAGCGTCGCGTCCGGCGGAGCAATGGCGATTTCGGTGGTGACGCCGCCGCCGTTCTTCCACGGCATCCGGCGCATCATTGCGGGCAACAGCAGTTTCATGGCGTTCGGCGCATCGACGGGATGGCGCGCAGCATGCGTGACTTTGCATGTGCGATCAACCCAGGGGCAGCAGGCCCGGTACTCGGCTTGTTAACGGGCGTTAACAGACACTCGCCGCGTGCCCGCTATGCTTGCGCCCCACCGGCCGTTCCTCACGATGAAACGGCGGGTCACGAGCCGATCCAATACAACAACCCTCAGGGAGAAAATCATGGGAATGGGATTGCGGCGCGCCGTGCGCGCATGGACAGGCGCCCTCGCGTGCGCATCGCTGCTGGGCGCGGTATCCGCCGCGCAGGCGCAACAGGCGAACACGCCTGAACAGGAGATCAAGCAAGCCTGGGCCGCCGCCAAGACCGCCGCGCAGCCCGGCCCGACCGCCGTCACGCTGCGCGACCAGGCCAAGCTCAACATCGGTGCTGGAGAAGTCTTTATCCCGCAGCCGGCCGCCGGCCAACTGATGCATGCCATGGGCAACCGCAACAATCCCGACATGCTGGGGCTGGTGATGCCGACCAACGGCGCCGAATGGATGGTGGTCGCCAAATACGAAGCCTCCGGCTACATCAAGGACGACGACGCGAAAGACTGGAACGTCGACGAACTCTTCAAATCGATCCAGGAAGGCACGACCGCCGCCAACGAAGAGCGCGAGAAGCGCGGCATCCCTGCGCTGGAAATCCAGGGCTGGGTCGAGCGCCCGCACTACGACGCCGCCTCGCACCGGCTGATCTGGTCGATGGCCGCGCGCTCCAAGGGGCAGCCCGCCAACGAACCCGAATCGGTCAACTACAACACCTACGCGCTGGGCCGCGAAGGCTACATCAGCCTGAACCTGATCACCGCGCGCGATCACGTCGACGCCGACAAGCCGGCCGTACAGGCGCTGCTGGCCCACCTCGACTTCCAGGACGGCAAGCGCTACACGGACTTCAACTCGAAGACCGACAAGGTGGCCGAATACGGCCTGGCGGCGCTGGTCGGCGGCATCGCGGCCAAGAAGCTCGGCCTGTTTGCCGTCATCGCCGCCTTCCTCGCCAAGTTCGCCAAGGTGGCGATCCTGGCGGTGGCAGGCTTCGGTGCGACGATCGCCAAGCTGTTCAAGCGCAAGTCGAGTACCTGACGCCATGGCCAAGCTGCTGATCCTGCTGTTCTCGGGGCTGAAGTTCGGCAAGCTGCTGACCACCGGCGGCACCATGCTGCTGTCGGTGGTGGCCTATGCCTTCGTGTTCGGCTGGCGCTATGCGGTGGGCTTCGTAGTGCTGCTGTTCGTCCACGAGATGGGCCACTACGTGGCGGCACGCCAGCGCGGGCTGGCCGTGGGCGCGCCCACCTTCATCCCCTTCCTCGGCGCGTGGATCGACCTGAAGGACCAGCCGATGAACGTCGAGACCGAGGCGCACATCGGCCTGGCCGGCCCGGTCGCGGGCACGGTGGGTGCCATGCTGTGCTACGGCCTGGCGCGCTGGACCGATAGCCAGTTGCTGCTCGCCCTGGCCTATGCCGGCTGCTTCCTGAACCTGTTCAACCTGATCCCGCTGGCGCCGTTCGACGGCGGGCGCATCACCGCGGTGCTGTCGCCGCGCATCTGGTTCCTGGGCGTGCCGGTGCTGGTGGCGCTGTTCGTCTGGCGCGCGAGCCCGTTCCTGGTGCTGGTGGCGATCCTGGCCGTGCCGCAGTTGATGAAGGCATGGCACTACGATCCCGACGCGCCGGAGAACCGTGCCTACTACAGCATCTCGGCCGAAGCGCGGCTGACCTTCACGGTGTACTACCTGGGGCTGGTCGTCTTCCTGGCGATGATGGCCTATGAGCTGCACGACATGCTGGAGCTGGTCCGACCGGCCGGTTGATCCGTCCCCCCGGCCGTGTGCCGCTCTGTGCGGAAGGTCTGCGCCGCGAATGCGCCTTCGTGAGATTGCTCGGCCCGACGCCCGCACTGTTGCACTGCATCGGGCAAATCGCGCCGCGCCTGCCTAGACTGCGTGAACCGTTGCCCCGGCGGCGCACACCGTCGCCGCCCGCCGACGGCACATCACGAGGAGGCCGCCATGCCGACGCCGACTGAACGCATCGCCCTCGTCACCGGCGGCATGGGCGGCCTGGGCGAGGCCATCGCCATCCGCCTGCATGCGCAAGGCCACCGGGTGGCCGTCACGCACTCGCGGGAGAACCCCCACGTCGCCGACTGGCTGACCGCGCAGCAGGCGCAAGGCCGCACCTTCGCGGCCTTCTCAGTAGACGTGGGCGACTACGACGCCTGCCAGCAGTGCGCCCGGCAGGTGCTCGAACAGGTGGGCCCGGTCGACATCCTGATCAACAACGCCGGCATCACGCAGGACATGACCTTCAGGCGGATGACGCGCGAGGCCTGGACGCGCGTGCTGGCCACCGATCTCGATGCGCTCTTCAACATGACCAAGCCGCTGTACGACGGCATGCTGGAGCGCGGCTGGGGCCGCATCGTCAACATCTCGTCGGTGAACGGCGCCAAGGGCGCGTTCGGGCAGACCAACTATGCGGCGGCCAAGGCAGGCATGCACGGCTTCACCAAGTCGCTGGCGCTGGAGTGCGCGGCCAAGGGCGTCACGGTGAATACCGTATCGCCGGGCTACCTTGCCACCCGCATGACGCGCGACGTACCGGCCGACATCATGGAGCAGCGCATCCTGCCGCAGATCCCCGTGGGCCGGCTCGGGCGCCCGGACGAAGTCGCGGCGCTGGTCGCCTTCCTGTGCACCGACGACGCGGCCTTCATCACCGGAGCCAACCTGGCCATCAACGGCGGCCAGCATATGCAGTAGCCATCGCGGGACGCCGCAAAGGAAAAGGCCCGCGCCATGCAGCGCGGGCCTTCGTGTTGCGGCGCCTCATCGGGCAGGCGCGGCGACCGGGACTCAGGCGAAGTTGTTCGCGACGAAATCCCAGTTGACCAGGCTCCAGAACGCCTCAACGTACTTCGGACGGGCGTTGCGGTAGTCGATGTAGTAGGCGTGTTCCCACACGTCGCAGGTCAGCAGCGGCTTGGCGTCCGTCGTCAGCGGCGTGGCGGCGTTGGAGGTGGACACCAGGTCCAGCGTGCCGTCGGCCTTCTTCACCAGCCAGGCCCAGCCCGAACCGAAGGTGCCGATGGCCGTCTTGGTGAACTCTTCCTTGAACTTGTCGAAGCTGCCCCACTTGGCGTTGATGGCGTCAGCCAGCGCGCCGGTCGGAGCGCCGCCGCCGTTCGGCTTCAGGCCGTTCCAGTAGAACGTGTGGTTCCATACCTGCGCGGCGTTGTTGAAGAGGCCGCCCGAGGACTTCTTGACGATGTCTTCCAGGCTCAGGTTCTCGAACTCGGTCCCCGGGATCAGGTTGTTCAGGTTCGTGACGTAGGTCTGGTGGTGCTTACCGTAGTGGAACTCCAGGGTTTCCTTGGAGATGTGCGGCGCCAGGGCGTCGAGCGCGTACGGCAGCGGGGGGAGCGTGTGGGCCATTTGTTCTTCCCTTCTGTGGGTTGCGTGGGTTGGGAGCGAAGATTGTAGGAGAGATGCAAAACCGGCGCAAACCGCACGCCGAATCGCCGGAATACCCGTGAAACGGATGCGGAATCGCACGAAATCGCACGGTGTTCGTGCACGGGTCACATATCGGGCAGCTTGGGCTGGGCCTGGGCGATCTCGATGTCGACCGCGCCCAGCGCCAGCCGTGCCTCGATGCGCGCGCGCGCGCGCAGCGCGTTCGGGTCGCGGATGGCACGCCCGTCGGCATCGAGCAGCACCGCGTAGCCGCGCTCCAGCGTGCGTTGCGGCGCCAGCAGTTCGAGCCCGGCCTGACGATGCGACAGGCGGGTCTGGGCACGGTCCAGCGTGGCGCGCATGGCGCGTGCCAGTGCGGCCTCGATGCCCTGCAGCGTGGTGCGTTCGCGCGCGGTATCCGGCCGGGCGGCGGCCAGCCGCATCGCCAGCAACCGCTGCACGTGCTCGGCGCGCTGCACGCGGCCATGCAGGGCGAAGCGCAGGCGCCCCTCCAGATGCGCCAGCCGGGCGCGCCGTTCGCGCATCTGCACCTGCGGGCTGCGCAGGCGGCGGGCCAGCCAGTCGACCGTCTGGGCGCGGCGGTCCAACTGACGGCGCAGCGTCGCGGACAGCGCGTCCCAGCAGAGCGCCACATCGCGCAGCATGCGTGCGCGGTCGGGGCTGACCAGTTCGGCGGCGCCGGTCGGCGTGGGTGCGCGCACGTCGGCGACGAAATCGACGATGGTGACGTCGGTCTCGTGGCCGACGCCCGCCACGATGGGAATGTCCGATGCCGCCACGGCGCGCGCGACCGGCTCTTCGTTGAAGGCCCACAGGTCTTCGATGCTGCCGCCGCCCCGGCACAGGATGATCACATCGACTTCTGCCCGCGCGTTGACGATGTCGAGCATGGCAGCAATCCGTTCGGCCGCGCCGGCGCCCTGCACCGGTACGGGATAGACCACCACCGGCACATGCGGCGCGCGCCGGCGCAGCGTGGTCAGCACATCCCGCAGTGCCGCCGCCTGCAGCGAGGTCACCACCCCGATCGCATGCGGATGGCGCGGCAGCCGGCGCTTGCGCGCCGCGTCGAACAACCCCTGCGCCTCCAGCGCGGCCTTGAGCTGCAGGAAGGCCTCGTACAGATTGCCCAGGCCGGCCCGGCGGATGGCCTCGACGCTCAACTGCAGTTCGCCGCGCGCCTCGTACAACGTGACCACCGCACGCACCTCGACCGCCTCCCCCTCGCGCGGCGTGAAATCGGCGTATTGGTTGCGCCCCTTGAACATCACGCAGCGGATCTGCGCGCCGGCATCCTTGAGCGAGAAATACCAGTGCCCGCTGCCCGCGCGGGTGAAGTTCGAGATCTCGCCCCGGACCCAGCCGAGTGCGAAGTGGCGCTCCAGCAGCCCGGCGATGCGCCGGTTGACCTCGGAGACAGACAGCACCTCCTGCCCGCCTCGCACCGGCACGGCCGGCGCTGGGGCGGGAACGGCCGACGGCGTGGCCGACGCGGCGGCCGGGGCATCCATCCAGAAGGGGCGGCGGGAGGGCGGCGGAGAGGTCATAAAGTGGTCGATCCAGCGCAATGCAACGGGGTTCCGGGGCGACTTCTACCCTGAATAGATGAGCGAAAACGGCAACGAGGGCCTACCTGTCCACAGCATACCGCCCTTGTCAAGCTTGACAGACCTCACGTGACGCGCTCTCTGCATTTTTACGCAACTCATTGATTTTTATGATAAATCCGCGATGTCAAATTTTCAGCAATGTAAATAATTCCGTTCTGCGTCAAGCATTTAGCGCAGTGCCCCCAAGGATGTTCACAAAGTTATCCACAGCGTCGCTGGAAAAACCCGGATTTCGCGCCCGGGCAGTGGATAAATCCAGGGTGGGCACCGCCTCCACCGGGTTTTCCTCCACTCTCCGCGGCAAGCAACCCTGTCTGCACATTTTTTAGGCGGAACCTCAAACACCCTTTTGAATCAGCCACTTAAGTTGTTTTTCCTGAGGATGTCCACAACCGGTCCACAGCGCTGTCCCGGTTCGTTGTGGATTGTGCGGGTTCGGACAGCCGCGCTCCGCTTTCGGCTCCGGCAACCGCATCTCGCCGGGCGCTCCGCCAGCCCACCGAGTCGATCCAACGCGTGGCGCGGCCTCAGCGCCAATCCCGACGACCTCTGTTGTGGGGCACGGACGTCGGCGGCGGCAATCGGAAACGCACCGGATGCCTCCCCCAGTGTGGTTTCCGCCCGGTGCCCGGCTCGGCAACCCTGTTGCACGCTTTTTAAGCAGGACAACCAATACTCTTTTAAATCAAAAACTTGAGCGGTTTTTCCTGACAATATCCACAACCGTTCCACAGTACTGTCCCGGTCCGTTGTGGATTGCGTGGGTCCGGACCGCCGGCTTCACGTCCGGTGCCCGGACATGCATAGCCGCGACAGGCCTTTGCATTGCCGAACCGGCCCGATGTCCAGAATGCGGCGCCTGTTGTGTCCCACGGACCGGATCCGGGAACGCAGATGATGGGTAAAAGGCTTGGCGGGCACCGCCTCCCATCGGGTTTTCCACTTGGCGCCCAGCATGGGAGCGAGTCTGCCCATTTTTTAAGCAACCCATATAACATGCTTTCGAATCAACAACTTAAGTTGTTTGTCCTGGCAATGTCCACAACCCGTCCACAACACTGTCCCGATTCGTTGTGGATTGCGCGGGCCGGGCCGCCATGATCCGCTTCCGGTCGACGCAAGCTCGCGTCGCCACGATGTACCGGTGCGTACCATTTGCCGATGGAACGGTGTATTGTCTCCCCCCCGGCGCGCCTTGTTCGGGCAACGCGGGCGGCAATGACGGCAACCGGGACCGTTCGATGTGCCCGGAGTTGGCGTGCTCACCAGGAGCACGACCGCCAAGCCCGTTTGCACAAAATTTAAGCAAGTCCGATAACCCCCTTTCCAATCAACGACTTAAGTTGCTTGTCCCGGCAATGTCCACAATCGCTCCACAGCACTGTCCCGGTCTGTTGTGGATTGCCGCGGCGCGGCTGGGGGCGGTCCGCTTCCGAACGTCGCACACGCGCATCGCTGCGGCACCGCATCGAGTTGCCGAGGCAGGTCCGACGCGCTAGAGTGGCGCCTGTTTTTGCCGCACTGAACTGCGCTCGGGGACGCGGGCGGCAACAACGGCAGTCGTGCGCCGACCCCAGGCGCGTCTCATCCATTACGACAAAACGGGTTGTCCTGTGTTTTCCATCATCCAAGCCGCCGGCTGGCCGATCTGGCCGCTGCTGATTGCCTCGGTGCTCGCCCTGGCGCTCATCATCGAACGCTTCGTCGCCCTGCAACGCAAAAAGATCATTCCGCCCAAAGTGTATGACGAGGCCCTTGCGGTGGCCCACCAACGCAAAGCGACGCCGGAAGTGGTGAATACGCTGGAACAAGGCTCGCCGCTGGGCCGCGTGCTGGCCGCCGCACTGCGCCACGTGGTGCTGCATCCGGCCACCACGCGCGAAGCCGCCAAGGAAGTGGTGGAAGAAGCCGGCCAGAACGTCGCCCACCGCCTGGAACGCTACCTGAACGCACTCGGCACCATCGCCTCGGTGGCACCGCTGATGGGCCTGTTCGGCACCGTGGTCGGCATGATCGAGATCTTCGGCAGCCAGACCGCCGCCGGCACCAACCCGCAGACGCTCGCGCACGGTATCTCGGTCGCGCTGTACAACACGGCGCTGGGCCTGGTGGTGGCCATCCCGACGCTGATCTTCTGGCGCTACTTCCGTGGCGTGGTGGACAACTACGTGGTCGAGCTCGAGCACCTGTCCGCCACGTACCTCGACGCGATCCTGCCGCCGCGGCGCGGCTGAGCGGCGCACGCACTGGAGCACACCATGCGCTTCCGCCCGCGCCATGCCCGCGAAGAGCCGGAGATCAACCTGATCCCGCTGATCGACGTGCTGCTCGTGATCCTCATCTTCCTGATGATCACGACCACGTATTCCCGTTACACCGAACTGAAGGTCAACCTGCCGACCGCCGATGCCGAGAAGGCCACCGAACGGCCGGGCCAGATCGTCGTGTCGATCACCGCCAACGGCGTCTACTCGGTCGACAAGCAGGTGCTGGACACCCGCGACGTGACCAGCCTGGCCGATGCCCTGCGCAATGCCGCGGGCACCGGCGGCGGCCCCGAGCCGGTGGTGGTGGTCAACGCCGACGCACAGGCTGCGCACCAGACTGTCGTCAACGTGATGGAAGCCGCCCGCGTGGCCGGCCTGTCGCACCTGACCTTCGCCACCCAGACCGGCAACGCCGCTCGCTGACCCCCGACCGCACCGCATGCCCGTTGCCCAGCACCGCCTAGCCAGCTTCGTCACCCGCCAATGGCAACGGCGCGGCTGGTTTGCGCGGATGCTGTGGCCGCTGTCGCTGCTGTTCGGGGCCGCCAGCGGCCTGCGCCGGCGGCTGTTCCGCTGGGGCTGGCTGCGCTCGGTGGGCCTGCCGGTACCGGTGGTGGTGGTCGGCAATGTCACCGTCGGCGGCGCCGGCAAGACGCCGGCCGTGATCGCCCTGGCCTCGGCGCTGGCCGACGCGGGCCTGCGCCCCGGCATCGTCTCGCGCGGCTACGGTGCGCAGATCAAACACCCGCGCCCGGTGCGCGAGCACTCCCGCGCGGAAGACGTCGGCGACGAACCCCTGCTGATCGCCCGCGCCACCGACCTGCCGGTCTGGGTCTATCCCGACCGCGTGCTGTGCGCGCAGACGCTGCTGGCCTCGCATCCCGGCTGCAACGTGATCGTTTGCGACGATGGCCTGCAGCACTACCGCCTGCGCCGCGACATCGAGATCGTGGTGTTCGACATGCGCATGGGCGGCAACGGCTTCCTGCTGCCGGCCGGCCCGCTGCGCGAGCCGATGGCCCGCCGCCGCGACGCCACGCTGATCAACGACCCCAACTACCGGGCCACGCCCGACCGCCCCAACACCTACGGCATGCGGCTGGAACTGCAGGATGCCTACAACCTGGCCGATCCGGCGCTGCGCCGTCCGCTGGGCCAGTTCGCGCGGCTGTCGGGCGATCGGTTGCTGGCTGCCGCCGGCATCGGCAACCCCGAGCGCTTCTTCGCGTCACTGCGCGCGGCGAGCCTCACGCCCGCCACCCTGCCCCTGCCCGATCACTACGACTTTGCCGACAATCCGTTCACGGATGCCGACGCCGAAGTCATCCTGATCACCGAAAAGGATGCCGTAAAATGCGGCCATCTCGACGACCCGCGCATCTGGGTGGTGCCGACCACGCCGGTGGTCGATCCCGCGCTGGTCGAACAGGTCTGCCGGCGCGTGCGCGCCCTGGCCGACCGCTCAACCTCTCAGGCTGGCGCACAATAACGACTGCGCCCGCCGCATCGGCGAGCCGCCCTGCCGCCCGCCCCGGAGCCTTACCGTCATGGACAATCGCCTGCTCGAAATCCTGGTCTGCCCGCTGTGCAAGGGCACGCTGCAACACGACCGCGCCCACAACGAACTGATCTGCCACGTCGACAAGCTGGCCTACCCGATCCGCGACGGCATCCCCGTGATGCTGGCCGACGAGGCCCGCCAGACCGTCGAAGGCACCCCGGTCGATCCGGCCTGACGCGGACGACGCCCCTCGCCATGTCGCACGCACCGTTCATTGCCGTCATTCCCGCGCGGCTCGCCTCCACGCGGTTGCCCAACAAGCCGCTGGCCGACATCGGCGGCAAGCCGATGGTGGTGCGCGTGGCCGAGCGCGCGCACCAGTCGTCCGCGGCGCGCGTGGTGGTCGCCACCGATGCCGTCTCCGTGGCCGATGCCTGCATGCAGCACCACGTCGAAGCGGTGCTGACCCGTGCCGACCACGCATCCGGCACCGACCGGCTGGCGGAAGTCGCGACCGTGCTGGGGCTGCCGGACGACGCCATCGTCGTCAACGTGCAGGGCGACGAACCGCTGATCGCCCCGACGCTGATCGACAACGTGGCCGCGCACCTGCGCGATCACGCCGATTGCGCCATCGCCACCGCCGCGCATCCCATCCACGACGCCGCCGACATCTTCAACCCGAACGTGGTCAAGGTCGTGCTGGATGCCGCCGAGCGCGCGCTGCTGTTCTCGCGCGCGCCGCTGCCCTGGGCGCGCGATGCCTGGACACCTGCCGTGCTGGGCCGGCCCGCCGCCGAACGCCCGCTGCCGGCCATGCCGATGCTGCGCCATATCGGCATCTATGCGTACCGCGCCGGGTTCCTGCGCCGTTTCCCGCAGTTGGCCGCCGCGCCGCTGGAGCAGACCGAGCAGCTCGAGCAGTTGCGCGCCATGTGGCACGGCGAACGCATCGCCGTGCTGACCACCGACGATGCGCCGGCCGCCGGTGTCGACACGCCGGAAGATCTCGCCCGCGTGCGCGCCGCCTGGAGCGGTTTATTGTCGCAGGACGGGCCCTGAGCGGGAACTTTCCCCCGCTGCGCGGCAATCCCCCCACGCCGCCATGGCATAATCGCGAGGATGACAAGTCGCATGCCACCGCCCACGACAGGCGCGGCAGCGATGACGGGAGACAAATCGAGCCATGGGCGC
This sequence comes from Ralstonia solanacearum K60, assembly GCF_002251695.1. Taxonomy (NCBI): domain Bacteria; kingdom Pseudomonadati; phylum Pseudomonadota; class Betaproteobacteria; order Burkholderiales; family Burkholderiaceae; genus Ralstonia; species Ralstonia solanacearum. The sequence continues at coordinate 2,873,744 of NZ_NCTK01000001.1, read as the reverse complement.
TGCCGTCCGGCGGAGCCCCATTCCCAGTGTCCTGGTAAGGCTGGCGCCAAGTGCGCCCGCCAAGCTCCCTGTTTGCATTGCTCGCATCGCCAGACGTTTTGGGAATCGGCCCCGCATGCCGGACCGATTCCCAACGCGTTTCAAGTTATTGGCGCGACCGGAATTTAAAACTTGAGGAACTCGTCACCATGCGGTTGATTCTGTTGGGCGCACCCGGCGCCGGCAAAGGTACGCAAGCGAAATTCATCTGCGAACGCTTCGGCATTCCGCAGATCTCCACCGGCGACATGCTGCGCGCCGCCGTCAAGGCCGGCACCCCGCTGGGCATCGAAGCCAAGAAGGTGATGGACGCCGGCGGCCTGGTGTCGGACGACATCATCATCGGCCTGGTGAAAGACCGCCTGCAGCAGTCCGACTGCAAGAACGGCTACCTGTTCGACGGTTTCCCGCGCACCATTCCGCAGGCCGAGGCCATGAAGGAAGCCGGCGTGCCGATCGACTACGTGCTGGAGATCGACGTGCCGTTCGACGCCATCATCGAGCGCATGAGCGGCCGCCGCGTGCACGTGGCCTCGGGCCGCACCTACCACGTCAAGTACAACCCGCCCAAGAACGAAGGCAAGGACGACGAAACCGGCGAACCGCTGATCCAGCGCGACGACGACAAGGAAGACACCGTGCGCAAGCGCCTGTCCGTCTACGAAAGCCAGACCCGCCCGCTGGTGGACTACTACTCGGGCTGGGCCGAGAACGGCAACGGTGCCGCCAAGGTGGCGCCGCCCAAGTACCGCAAGATCAGCGGGGTCGGCAACGTGGACGACATCACCGGCCGCGTGTTCGGCGCGCTGGAAAACTGATCCGGCGACAACGCCACGCCACAGGAAACGCTCCGCTTGCCGGAGCGTTTTTTTTGCGCGCACCGGCCTGCCGTCCGCCGATGGCTTCGCGGTAACATATAGAATTGACGTTGACGTAAACGTCAATCAACCCGAAGACCCAATCAGGAGACAGGCATGGAGATTCGCGATCAGGTGTTCATCGTCACCGGCGGTGCGTCGGGCTTGGGCGCGGGAACGGCGCGCGCGCTGGCGCAGGCCGGCGGCAAGGTGGTGATCGCAGACCTGAACGAAGCCGCCGGCACGGCGCTGGCGCAGGAGATCGGCGGGCGCTTCGTGCGTTGCGACGTCACCTCGGAAACCGACGGCCAGGCCGTGGTGCAGGCCGCGACCTCGCTCGGCACGCTGTCGGGGCTGGTGAACTGCGCGGGCATCGCCCCGGCGTCGCGCACGGTGGGCAAGACCGGACCGCACCCGCTCGACCTGTTCACGCGCGTCATCAACATCAACCTGATCGGCACGTTCAACATGATCCGCCTGGCCGCCACGGCAATGGCCGCCAACCCGCCCAATGGCGGCGGCGAACGGGGCGTGATCATCAACACCGCATCGGTGGCGGCATTCGATGGGCAGATCGGCCAGGCCGCCTATGCGGCGTCCAAGGGCGGCGTGGTGGCAATGACGCTGGCGATTGCGCGCGACCTGTCGCGCGACGGCATCCGCGTGATGACGATCGCGCCGGGCATCTTCGAAACGCCGATGCTGCTGGGCATGCCGCCGGAGGTGCAGGACGCGCTGGGCAAGATGGTGCCGTTCCCGCCGCGGCTGGGCAAACCGGCGGAGTATGCCCAACTGGCGCGCGCCATCATCGAGAACCCGATGCTCAACGGCGAGACGATCCGGCTCGACGGCGCCATCCGCATGCAGCCGAAGTAAGACCGGCTAACCGGCCGGCGGCGCCATGCGGCGGATCATCTGCCATGCCGCCTCGGCTGCCGGTGACAGCGAGCGGTCGTGCCGCCGCGCCAGCACGATGCCGCGCGTCTCGCGCGGCGCGAGCGGCACCGACACCAATTGCGACGACGACGGCAGCGGCAGCGACAGCGCCGGCACCACCCCCGCGCCGATGCCGGCCTCCACCATGCCGAACACGGCCGCCGTGTGCCCCATCTCCTGCGCGACATCGGGCTGCACGCCGTGGCGCAGGAAGATGCGGTCGAGCAGCGGGCGGCTGCCGGAGGCATGGTCGAGCAGCACGACGGCGGTGCGATGCAGTTCTTTCCAGCGCACGCTGCTGCGCTGCGCGAACGGATGGTCGCGCCGGCAGACCAGGCAGAACGGATCGGTCAGCAGCGGCTCGGTCCACAGGCCCTCGGTGTCGAGCGGCTCGATCACCACGCCGAAGTCGGCGCCGCCGCCGCGGATCAGTTGCAGCGTATCGACCTGCACCGAGTCGCGCACGATCATGCGGATATCGGGATAGCGCTTCGCGCACTCGGCCACATAGAGCGGCATCAACCGTGTCGACACCGTCGGGCTCGATGCCACCACCACGCGGCCGCGCCGCTGCTCGCCCACCTGGCGCACCTGGTGCAGCGTGTCGTCCAGATCGGCGACGAGGCGGTCGAGTGCCGTCGCCAGCGAGCGCCCGACCTCGGTCAGCACCACCTCGCGCGTGGTGCGGTCGAGCAGCTTGAGCCCCAACTCCCCTTCCAGCTCCGAAATCGACCGGCTGACGGCCGGCTGGGTCAGGCCGATCGTATCGCCCGCGCGACTGAAGCTGTGCGCGCGTGCCACGGCCAGGAAGACGCGCAACTGGCGCAGCGTCACATTCATGTGAGCACCGTATGAATTGATTCGATCAATGCATTTGTATTCTAGACGGCGATGGCGTGCAATAGCGGGCATCCTCCGATCCAACCGGCGCCGTGACGGCGCAAGCACATGAAGATGCCCTTCCTCTCCCGCATCGACGGCTTCATCCGCGCCATGCTGGTGATGGTCCTGCTCGCCCTGCTGTTCCCTTCGCTGGGCGCGAGCGCCGGTCCACTGCACCTCGACGTCGTCACGGTGGTGGGCGTGTCGCTGGTGTTCTTCCTGCACGGTGCAGCACTGTCGCGCGAAAAGATCGTCGAAGGCGCGCGCAACTGGCGCCTGCACCTGTTCGTGCAGAGCTGCACCTTCGTCCTGTTCCCGCTGGTCGGCGCGGCGATCCTGGTCGCGTGCAAGCCGTTCATTCCGGCCGAGCTGCTGCTGGGCGTGTTCTACCTGTGCGCGCTGCCGTCCACGGTGTCGTCGTCGGTGGCGATGACGGCGATGGCCAAGGGGAACGTGCCGGCGGCCATCTTCAATGCCACCATTTCGGGGCTGATCGGCATGGTGGCCACGCCGCTGCTGATGAGCGTCGTGATCCAGGCTTCCGGCGCGGAACTGCCGGTCGGCAAGGCGCTGCTGGGCGTGGCCGAGCAACTGCTGCTGCCCTTCGTGCTGGGCCAGTTGCTGCGGCCGGCCATCGGCGGCTTCATCACCCGGTACAAGGCGATCATCAATAAGGTCGATCGCGCGGTGATCCTGCTGATCGTCTTCAATTCGTTCGCCGATTCGACGCACGCGGGCGTGTGGTCGAGGTATCCGTGGGAGACCATCGTCGCCGTGGCGATCATGAGCGGCGCGCTGCTGTTCGTGGTGCTGGGTGCGACGACGTGGGTCGCGCGGCGCTTGGGCTTCGGCCTGGCCGATGAGATCACCGCGGTGTTCTGCGGCTCGAAGAAGAGCCTGGCCAACGGTGTGCCGATGGCGAAGATCCTGTTTGCCGGCAACCCGGCGCTGGGCCTGATCGTGCTGCCGATCATGATCTATCACCAGTTGCAGCTGATCGTCTGCTCGACGCTGGCGCGTCGCTATGCGGACCGCGTTGCCCGCGCGGAAACCCGGGCGACCGACGGCGCCGGCCAGCCCGCCTGATCAGCGCAGCACAGCCGGTAGCGCGCTGCGCGGCCAGCGCGGGATCAGGACGGCATCGCCGCCCTCACCCCTCACACGCCCGGATTGCGCGACAGCGGCGGATTCTTGGCAAAGTAGGCGCGGATGCCGCGCAGGATCGCATCGGCCAGTTGGTTCTGGTAGGCGCTGTCGGTGAGCTTGGATTCTTCTTCCGGGTTGCTGATGAACGCCGTCTCGATCAGGATCGACGGGATGTCCGGCGCCTTGAGCACCGCAAATCCGGCCTGCTCGACCTGCCCCTTGTGCAGGCGGTTGATGCCGCCGATCTGCTCCAGCACCGACTTGCCGACCTTCATGCTGTCGCTGATCTGCGCCGTGGTCGACAAGTCCAGCAGCACGCGCGTGACCTGTGCATCCTTGGAGCCGAGGTTGGCCCCGCCGATCATGTCCGCCGCGTTCTCCTTGTTGGCCAGCCACTTGGCCTGCGCGCTGGAAGCGCCGCGCTCCGACAGCGCAAACACCGACGCCCCCTTCGCCTCAGGCGACAGGAACGCATCGGCGTGGATCGAGACGAACAGGTCGGCCTGCACGCGGCGCGCCTTCTGCACGCGCACATTGAGCGGGACGAAGTAGTCGGCGTCGCGCGTCATCATGGCGCGCATGTTGGGCTGGGCGTCGATCTTGGCGCGCAGTAGGCGGGCGACCGACAGCACCACGTCCTTCTCGTGCGTGCCGGCGCTGCCGGTGGCGCCCGGATCTTCGCCGCCGTGGCCGGGATCGATGGCCACCGTCAGCAGGCGGCGCATACGCGGACCGGCGGTCGGGCCGCGCGGCACCGGCGGCTCGGGCTCGATCGCCAGCGGCGGCGACATGGGTGCATTGGCCAGCGTCGGCGGCGTGTCGGCGGCGGGCGGCACGGGCTTGCGCGACGGCGGGCGATTGGCCAGGGCCGGGCGCGCATCGTCAGCCGGCCGCGCAGCCGGGGACGACGGGCCGCCGCCATTGCCACCGTTGCGTCGGGCCAGCGCGGCGATGGGATCGTCATCCTCGGCCGGCGCCGGCATCGGTCCGCCGCCCGAGGCGATGAAGCGCTGCTGCTTGTCTTCGGTCGAGCGCACCAGCTGCATCAGCGGGTCGGGCGGATTGGTCGGATAGAGGTCGAACACCAGCCGATTGCGATAGCCGGCGATCGGCAGCAGCGTGAACACCTGCGGATTGACGCTCTCCTTCAGGTCGAACACCAGGCGCACCACGCGCGGCCGGTTCTGGCCCACGCGCACCTGGCGGATGTACGGATCGTTCGACGTGATCTTGGCCACCAGCTCGCGCAGCGTCGGGTTCAGGTCCAGGCCGTCGATGTCGACGACCAGGCGATCGGGGTCCGCGACCAGCTGGTGCGTCGCCGACAGCGCGGTGTCCGACTCGATGGTCACGCGCGTGTAGTCCTGTGCCGGCCATACGCGCACCGCCACGATGTTGGCGCCGAAGACGATCTGCGGACCGGCCAGGCTGAGGATGGCGGTTCCCGCACCCGCCCGTGCCATGCGCGACAGCCATTGCCTGCGCGCCTGGCTGGGCAGGTGGGAATCGTCCGGTCGGTCGGTCGGCAGATGCTTGATCAGCATGGGAGCAGCAGTTGCAACAGTTGAAGGCCGGTCGGCGTGCGAGCGGTCAGGCGCGCGAGGCGGGGTGCGTGTTCAACGCCGTCGTCGTAGGTTTCGTGCACCGTGTCGACCGCCAGGGCGATGTGCAGGTCGGGCGTGCCGAGCAGCGCCTGCGCTTTCTCGGGCCATTCGACCAGGCACAACGCGGGCTCGGCAAAACAATCGCGGAAGCCCGCGTCGGTCCATTCCTCGGGATCGGCGAAGCGGTACAGGTCGAAGTGATAGACCTTCAGCATGCCGGAGGTTCCGGGCACCTCGTAGGGTTCGACCAGCGTATAGGTGGGGCTGCGCACACGGCCGGTGTGGCCGAGGCCGTGCAGGATGGCGCGCGACAGCGTGGTCTTGCCCGCGCCCAGGTCGCCCGAGAGCTGCACCTGCACGGGCCGCGGCCCCAGCGCCCGCACGGCCTGCGCGAGGGCCGCGCCGAAGGCGGCGGTAGCAGCTTCGTCGACGAGCGGTACGGTGCGCTCGGCGAGCGGTTCAGTCGAGCCGGCGAAGGCGGCAGCGATGGGCACAGGGGGCATTGCGTACAATTTAGGCATGTCCGGAACCCCCACGTCATTGCCCGAACCGGGCCTCGATGCGCGCCTGCCCGCCGATGAGGCCGGGATGGCCGCGCTTGTCGCGCAGATCCGTTCCTGGGGTACCGGGCTCGGCTTCGACGCCATCCGCATCGCCGACGTCGACCTGTCGCACGCCGAAGACGGACTGCGGACGTGGCTTGCGCAGGGGTTTCACGGTGACATGGATTATATGGCGAACCATGGCATGCTCCGCGCACGTCCGGCGGAGCTTGTTGCCGGAACGGTACGCGCCATCGTCGCGCGAATGCCGTATGTGCCACATCCCGGCGCGGCCGCGCCCGCCGGCAGCGACTGGCGCGCCATCGAATGGGGCCGTCTGCGCCGCCCCGAAGACGCCACCATCTCGCTCTACGCGCGCGGCCGCGATTACCACAAGGTGCTGCGCCAGCGCCTGCAGAAACTGGCCGAGCACATCGCCTCCGCGGTCGGGCCCTACGGCTACCGCGTCTTCACCGATTCCGCGCCGGTGCTGGAAGTCGCGCTGGCGACCAACGGAGGGCTGGGCTGGCGCGGCAAGCACACGCTGCTGCTGGACCGCGACGCCGGCTCGATGTTCTTCCTCGGCGAGATCCTGATCGACCTGCCGCTGCCGGTGGACCCGCCCGCCACGCCCCGCTGCGGCCACTGCACGCGCTGCATCGACGTCTGCCCCACGCAGGCCATCGTCGCGCCCTACGTGGTGGATGCGCGCCGCTGCATCTCGTATCTGACCATCGAGCACAAGGGCGCGATTCCCGTCGAACTGCGCGAGGCGATGGGCAACCACGTGTACGGCTGCGACGACTGCCAGCTGGTGTGCCCCTGGAACAAGTTCGCCGTGCACGCCAGCCTGCCGGACTTCGATGTGCGCAACGGCTTCGATGCCGTGACGCTGGTCGACCTGTTCGGCTGGACCGAAGACGAATTCAACCAGCGGCTGGAAGGCAGCCCGATCCGCCGCATCGGCCACGAGCGCTGGCTGCGCAATATCGCCGTGGCGTTGGGCAATGCGCTGCGCGCGCTGCTGCCCGCGTCATCGCGTGCGCGGCTGCTGGCCGCGCTGCAAGCGCGCGCGGATGATCCTTCGCCGCTGGTGCGGGAGCACGTGGCGTGGGCGCTGGCCCAAGTTCAACCTTAGCCATGTGGCCACAGCGTGCGCCGACGCCGTCGACGCTATTTACGTCAGACTGACCAGCAACCGCATGAAGTTGCGCTTAGCGCGATAGGCCGCTTTGATATCGGCAAGCTCGTCGGCAAATGCGGCATGCTCCGCCTGTGCCAGCCGAAGCTGCTGAATCGCGTGAACGATCTCGAACGCCGACTCGTAGCGGGCGTTGCGTGTCCCCTCCTCCACCACGACGGGCAGCAGCCGGTGATAGAGCGCGATCGCTTCGTGCGGATGCGTCTTGGCGCGGGCCGCCGCCATCGGCTGCCAGAGCGCCGTTGCCACGGGACCGCCATTGAATGCGCTCCACGCCGCATCGATGTCACCCTCTGCAAGGAAGATGGAGACAATTTCGTCTCGCGCCGGAACTCGCCAGAACCCGCGCTGCCTCTTGGTCGCCTTCTCTTCGTGCTCGACCTGCTGCCACAAGTGCTGCAAGGCGCGTTGGCGAACCAGCGGCTGACTGCCGGTCTGCCGTGCCACCGCCATCAGGGCCGCGAACGCGGATGCGCTCGGATGCGGCGCAAAGCGTTCCCACGCCAAGACATCCGCCTTGATGGAATCCCCCCGATTCAGCGCTTCCTGAATGCAGAAGGTCAATAGCTCCGGGGCGTGGCCGCACGCCTGCAGACCGCGCTCTGCCCAGGCCAGCGCATCCCCGGAACGCCCGTGCTGGCACAGCGCTTGCGCAATCTGCAGATATCGATGCGGCCCCGACAGGTCCTTTGCTTTGATGCGGACCCATGCGTCAATGTCGCCATCCAGGTCAGCAAGCACCGTCATGGCCTCTTCGAGTCGAAAACGCCGGCCATCCCATGCCCTTCGGCTCGCGCGCTCACCCTGCAATGCGGGCAGGGCATCCCATGCGCTTTCCACCAACCCTCGATACCGCGCCAGCCCGGCTTCCCCCAACGCGGCACGGTACCGCGGCAGGATGTCCAGGAAGGTATCCCAGTCCCCCTCGGTCTGGAAACGGAACAGCCGTTCCGCAAGCTGCACGGCATCCGGCCGCGTTTGTTCGCAAGCGCGCAGGTGCACCTCGGCGAGCTGCAGAATGGACGGCATCACCTCGCCATTCGAGTCGTCGATCTGCTCCAGGCTGTGCTCGGCGCTCGCGATCGCCAGCTCGGCCAATTCCACGACATGGTGCGCGTTAGGGCCTCGCAGCCACTGGTGCATCAGTTGCGCAAGATGCGCAAGGTTGTCGCCGTAGCTGCCGGCCTCGCGCCAATCCAGGAAGCGTGACACTGTGCAAGCCTGGCGCACGGCGGCTTTCATCTCTGCCAGACCACCGGCACGCTCGGACTTGGCCTGCAGCAGTAGCCGGTCTCGCAAGCCCCGGTCCCGCTCCACCGCGTCCATGAGCCACCCTTGCAGTGCCGGTACGTCCAGTGTCGCCAGGTAGTCCTGTATCTGTTCGCTGTAGGTCTTGCGCTTGCGGCGCGGCTTGGCAGGTTCAGCGTCGTCGGCACGAAAGACTTCCTCGCCATTATTCTCGAGCCACGACAGCGCGACCGCCACGGCGTGCTTGCAGAAGACGCCATCGTCGCCCACCGGGCAATTGCACTGGTAGTCCAGGCTGCCGTCCTGCGCCACGCCCAGCTCAACGCGGTAGCGGTAGGTGCCTTGCACTTCTGCATGAACAACACCCTTGCGCTCTCCCAGCCGGCCGACGGCACCGTCGATGAAATAGGCCTTGCCGCGGGCAAACGTCTTCGAATCGGCCATCGAAGTCAGCTTGGCCAATGTCATGACATCAAACAGTTCAGGCATGCGCGTTGAAAGTAGCGGGATCAGGAGGAGAACGCATTCTAAGCGCACGACGGATGTCAAGCGGCGCACAAGCGGTTGCCCATCAGGGCAGATACCGATTGCTCCACTGGGCGAAAGCACCAATATATGGCCTCAAGAAAGAAGAACCGCATCCCCTCAATGTTGTCCACCCGCATGTCCATCCACCGCGCGCTGCGTTTTGCGGCGCGTGCCTGTTCCTTCGATATACCGCGCGCATGGCGCCGCGGCGCAGCCGGCGCCGCGCTGCTCATCGCGTGCGCCTGGCCGGCATGGGCGGCCGTGGAGATCGAAGGCGTGCGCTTCGACGAGGCGGTGCGCCTGGCCGGCCGCGAGTTGCCGCTCAACGGCACGGGGCTGCGTTCGTTCTTCGTCATCAAGGGCTATGTGGCCGGGCTGTATCTGCCCGAGCGGGCCAAGAACGCTGCCGTGATCCTCGGCATGAAGGGACCGAAGCGGCTGCAGATCCATCCGCTGCGCGACGTCGGCGCCGATACCTTCATCCGCGCGCTCAACGACGGCCTCCATCGCAACCAGACCGAGGCGCAAATGCGAAGGCTGGCCAGCCGCCTGGCGCAACTGGAAGACGCGATGCGCAGGATCGGCGCGACCCGCCTCGGCGACATCATCAACCTCGACTACACGCCCCAGGCCGGCACGGTCGTCTCCGTCAACGGCATGGCGCGCGGCAGGCCGATTCCCGGCGAAGACTTCTACCAGGCCGTGCTGCGCATCTTCATCGGCGACGACCCGGTCGACCGCGACCTCAAGAACGGACTGCTCGGCACCTGAACGCGGGGGCAGCGGGCCGCACCCGGCCACGGCCAGGACAGCGCCCTCGTGCAGACCTGCGCTGTGCTAGATTCGCGGGATCGTTTTTCCGTGCCGCACACCGCCATGCCATCCCCGTTCGACGCCGTTCTGGAAGCGCCTTTCGGCAAGCTGGGCGTGCGCGTGGCCGGGGGCGCCATCTTGGAGATCGTCTACCTGCCGGACAGCACGCGCACCATCGACTCGGCGGACCCGCTGATCCACCGGCTGGCGCATCAGCTCGACGCCTACTACGCCCATCCCGACGCCACGTTCGACGTGCCGCTCGTGCACACCGGCACCGGCTTCCAGCACCGCGTGTGGGACGCCATCCGTGCCGTGCCGCGCGGCGCGGTGACCACCTACGGCGCCATCGCCAGGCAGCTCGGCAGCGCGCCGCGCGCCGTGGGCCAGGCTTGCGGCGCGAACTGGTATCCGATCCTCATCCCTTGCCACCGCGTGGTGAGCGCAGCGGGCATCGGCGGCTTCTCCAACCACGCTGAAGACGGGTTCCACCTGGGCGTCAAGCGCTGGCTGCTGCGCCACGAAGGTGCGATGCCGGCATGACCAATACGCCCCCCGATATCCCGGCCCTGCCCCCGCGCAGCACGGCAGCCATCCAGCGCTTCTGCGATGCGCTGTGGCTCGAAGACGGCCTCGCCCGCAACACGCTCGATGCCTACCGGCGCGACCTGACGCTCTACGCGCAATGGCTTGCCGGGCGCGGCAAGGCGATCGACCAGACCGAAGACGATGATCTCGCCGACTACTTCGCCGCGCGCCATGAAGCGAGCCGCGCCTCCACCGCCAACCGGCGCCGCACTGTGTTCAAGCGCTTCTTCCAGTGGGCCTTGCGCGAGCACATGGTCGGTGCCGATCCGTCGCGCCTGCTGTCGACCGCCAAGCAGCCGCCGCGCATTCCCAAGACGCTGTCCGAGGCGCAGGTCGAGGCGCTGATTGCCGCGCCCGATGTCGACACGCCGCTCGGCCTGCGCGACCGCGCCATGATCGAGCTGATGTATGCAAGCGGCCTGCGCGTGTCGGAAATCGTCGCGCTCAAGAGCGTCGAGGTGGGCCTGAACGAGGGCGTGGTGCGCGTGATCGGCGGCAAGGGCGGCAAGGACCGGCTGGTCCCGTTCGGCGCCGAGGCCGGCGACTGGCTGCGGCGCTACCTGCATGATGGTCGTAAGGGCCGTACCGCGCTGCTGGGCAAGCGCACCGCCGACGCGCTGTTCGTCACCGCGCGCGGCGACGGCATGACACGCCAGGCCTTCTGGCACCTGATCAAGCGCTACGCCCTGCGCGCCGACATCCGCGCGCCGCTGTCGCCGCACACGCTGCGGCACGCCTTCGCCACGCACCTGCTCAATCACGGCGCCGACCTGCGCGTGGTGCAGATGCTGCTGGGCCACGCCGACATCTCCACCACGCAGATCTACACCCACGTCGCGCGCGAGCGGCTGCGCACGCTGCATGCGCAGCACCATCCGCGCGGCTAGGCTGACCCCATGAGCAAATCCCGCCACGTTTCCGAGACGCCCGCCACGCAGTTCCTGAAGGCGCACGACGTCGCCTTCACCGAGCACACCTACGACTACGTCGACCACGGCGGCACCACCGAATCGTCGCGCCAGCTGGGCGTGGACGAGCATCACGTGGTCAAGACGCTGGTGATGGAAGACGAGCAGGCCAAGCCGCTGGTCGTGCTGATGCATGGCGATCGCTCGGTCTCCACCAAGAACCTCGCGCGCCAGACCGGCCGCAAGAGCGTGCAGCCCTGCAAGCCGGAGGTGGCGCAGCGGCACAGCGGCTACCTGGTCGGCGGCACCTCGCCGTTCGGCGTGCGCAAGGCGATGCCGGTGTACGTGGAAGCCTCCGTGCTGGCGCTGGAGCGCATCTACATCAACGGCGGCCGGCGCGGCTTCCTGGTGGGCCTGGCGCCCGCCGTGCTGACCGCGCTGCTGCACGCCCAGCCGGTGCACTGCGCAAACCCCGATTGAAACGGGTGCCCGGTCCGGCGCACGCTACAATCGCGCAGCCTGAATTCTTCGAATCCCTATGCCCCCCGTCGTCGCTAGCGTCGTCTTTGCCGTGGCCGCCTATCTGATCGGCTCAGTTTCGTTTGCCGTGGTGGTCAGCCGCGCGATGGGCCTGGCCGATCCGCGCACCTACGGCTCGGGCAACCCGGGCGCCACCAACGTGCTGCGCTCGGGCAACAAGAAGGCCGCGATCCTGACGCTGCTGGGCGACGGGGCCAAGGGCTGGCTGGCGGTCTGGCTGGCGCAACTGCTGGCGCCGCGCTACGGCGTGGAAGACATGGGCATCGCCCTGGTGGTGATCGCGGTGTTCCTCGGCCACCTGTATCCGGTGTTCCACCGCTTCTCCGGCGGCAAGGGCGTGGCCACCGCGGCCGGCATCCTGCTGGCGCTGAGCGGGTGGCTGGGCCTGGCGACGCTGGCAACGTGGCTGATCATTGCCGTGTTCTTCCGGTATTCGTCGCTGGCGGCGCTGGTGTCCGCGGTGTTCGCGCCGTTCTATTACGTGCTGCTGTTCGGCATCGACCCGCAGGCAGGCGCCATCGCCGTGATGTCGGTGCTGCTGATCGCGCGCCACCGCGGCAATATCGCCAAACTGCTGGCAGGCAAGGAAAGCCGCATCGGCGAGAAGAAGAAGCCCACCTGACCGCGCTCTCCGCGCACCGGATGCGGCCGTCCGCGCCGCCGTGTTCAAAGCGATCAAGGACCGGATGCGCGCCTTCTCCGCCAAGCGCTGGATCCGTCTGCCGTTCGCGGAGGCCGCCATCGCCGCCGATCCGGCGCTGAAGGTGAAAAGGCTGGCGCAGTGAGCGCAGCCCGCGCGCCAAAAGCAAACGCCCCGCGCGTGCGGGGCGTTCTTGCCTGAACCCTGGCCTGGCCGGCGGCTCAGTCGCGGAAGTTGTTGAAATCCAACGGCGTGTCGGTCACGTCCTTGCGCAGCATGGCGATCACACTTTGCAAGTCGTCGCGCTTGGTGCCGGACACGCGCACCGCGTCGCCCTGGATGCTGCCCTGGACCTTGATCTTGCTGTCCTTGATCAGCTTGACGATCTTCTTGGCCAGATCGCCCGAGACGCCCTTCTTGATCTTGACGACCTGCTTCATCTTGTCGCCGCCGATCTTCTGCTTGTCCTGGTAGTCCAGGAAGCGCACGTCGACGTTGCGCTTGGCGAGCTTGGCCAGCAGCACTTCCTTGACCTGGCCGAGCTTGAAATCGTCGTCGGCGAACAGCGTCAGCTCCTGCTCCTTGTGCTCGACGCGGGCGTCCGAGCCCTTGAAGTCGAACCGCGTCGAGATTTCCTTGTTGGCCTGCTCCACGGCGTTCTTCAGTTCCACCATGTTGGCCTCGCATACCACGTCGAACGACGGCATCGTTTTCTCCTTGCAGACTTGAATAGGGGTTCCTGCGGCGGCCCGTGCTCGGGCCACCTGGACGCCATGGCTCTTATAATTCCAGCTTTTCCAGCCCACCCTGCGCCATGGCGTTGCTCGACCCGCATTATCCCCTAGGCCGGCACAATACGTTCCGTTTCGAGGCCACCGCCCGCTATGCCGCGCACGTGCGCGCACCGCAGGACATTGCCGAGGCACTGGCCGACCCGCGCGGGCGGGGCCTGCCTGTGCTGGTGCTGGGCGGCGGCAGCAACATCGTGCTCACGCGCGACTTCGACGGCCTGGTGCTGCTGATGGAGATTCCCGGCGTGCAGGTCGGCCGGGCGACCCTGGACGGACGCGCCGTCCACACCGTCACCGCCGGCGCGGGCGAATCGTGGCACGGCCTCGTTGCCTACACCGTGTCCAACGGACTGCCCGGGCTGGAAAACCTGGCGCTGATCCCCGGCACGGTCGGTGCCGCACCCATCCAGAACATCGGCGCATACGGTGTCGAGATCAAGGACCGCTTCCACTCCCTGCGCGCCTACGACCGCCACGCTTGTGAGTTCGTCACGCTGGATGCCGCCGACTGCGCCTTCGGCTACCGCGACAGCCTCTTCAAGCACGCCGGCGCCGACCGCTACGTCATCACCGAAGTCACCTTCGCGCTGCCGGTGGACTGGCAGCCCGACACGCACTATGCGGAGCTGGCCCGCGAACTGGCCGCGCGGGACATCGCCGCGCCGACGGCCCAGGACATCTTCGGCGCAGTGGTCGCCATCCGCCGCCGCAAGCTGCCGGACCCGGCCGAGATCGGCAACGCGGGCAGCTTCTTCAAGAACCCCATCGTCGACGCTGCCACGCACGATGCGCTGCTGGCACGGTTCCCCGGCCTGGTCGGCTACGCGCAGCCGGACGGCGGCTACAAGCTCGCCGCCGGGTGGATGATCGACCAGTGCGGCTTCAAGGGCCGGCAGAGCGGCGCGGTGGGCGTGTACGACAAGCAGGCACTGGTGCTGGTGCACCGGGGCGGCGGCAGCGCCGTACAGCTGATGACGCTGGCGCGCGAGATCCAGGACACGGTCCATGCACGCTTCGGCGTGCGTATCGAGCCCGAGCCCGTCGTCATCTGACGGCGTGGCATCGTGGGGCCCCGAGGGCCTAGACTTCCTGCCCGCGCAGGTACTCGTTCTGGATATCGACGGTGCCGTTCTTGCCGACATCGTCGAAATGCTTGCGCAGCCACAGCTTGGCCTCGTGCCGGCCGCGCTCCTTGAGCATGGTCAAGAAGCTCCAGTCGGTCACCAGCTTGGTCGACGATGACAGGTCGCCCAGCGGCCGGTCGGCGCGGATGGCATGCAGATAGATGTATTTGAGCCGGTCCCGGTATTCGGGCTTGAGCCAGTCCTCCGCGATCAGCTTCTGCACGAAGGCGATGGCGCGCATCTCGCGCAGCAGGGAGGCGTTGAAGGTGATCTCGTTGAGGCGCTCCATCACCTCATGCGGCTGGTCCGGCACGTCCTTGCGCACGATCGGGTTGACGTGCACGAGCAGGATGTCCTGCGTCTTCGTCTCATAGAAGAACGGGAACAGCACCGGGTTGCCCATGTAGCCGCCATCCCAGTAATGATGGCGGTTGATCTCGATGGCCGGGTACAGGTACGGCAGGCAGGCCGAGGCCAGCACCACCTCGACATCGATCTCGCGCGTGCCGAAGACGCGCACGTTGCCCGTGCTCACATCCGTGGCGGCGAGAAACAGCTTGGTGTCCGGGCACGCGCGCAGGCGTTCGAAATCGACCTGGTTCGCCAGCAGATCGCGCAGCGGGTTGTAGTGCGCGCCCTGGGTGGTCGCGCTGATCCAGGTGTCCCACATGCGCATCCAGTCGGCCACCGGCCAGCTGTCGGGAAACAGCGGCTTGCCGGACAGCAGCGTCTTGGCGTTCTCGCCCATCGTGGAGAACGGTGACCCCGCGGTCGACACCGCCAGCCAGAACGCGTGCAGCTTTTCACGCGCGCGCTCGGGGCCGCCTTCGAGCAGGCCGTCGAGCATCACCACGGCATTCATCGAGCCGGCGCTGGTGCCGCTCAACCCCTCGAACGACAATCGCCCGTCTTCGAGCAGCGCGTCGAGCACGCCCCAGGTAAACGCCCCGTGCGCGCCACCGCCCTGCAGCGCGAGGTTGATGTGCTTGCCGTGCGGCTGGTGCATAGTCTTCCCTCGGAAGCGAGCGCCCCCGTGGCGCTCGTCGGAACACCCAACAATACCGGTTTGCACGTGTGCTGTCCGCAACACCGTCACCCGGCAGGCCTGCAACGGCCAGACCGTGGCTGTGACTCCAGGCAACACCGGTGCAAGCGCTGTGATCGGCGCCATTGTCGGCGGCGTGCCGGGCAATGCGATCAGCGGCGGCGCAGGCCGCACGGCCGCCATAGCGGCGACTGCCCGAACCGGCACCGCTTGTCCGGGCACCCCCAGATTTGCACGCAACGCCACCAAGAACCCCTGCCACGAGGCGCTTGTTCTCATTGGGCGGGTTCTTTGGCCTAAAATGGCCGGTTTGACCCTAGACTACGCTTTTCGCGTTCCATCTCATGACCACCGAAACCATTGACGGCGTCCGCCTGACCACCAAGGCCAATGTGTATTTTGACGGCAAGTGCGTCAGCCACAGCTTTGCGCTGCCCGATGGCTCCAAAAAGTCCGTGGGCGTGGTGCTGCCTGCCACGCTGACCTTCGGCACGGCCGCCGCCGAGATCATGGAATGCGTGGGCGGTTCTTGCGAATACAAGCTCAACGGCAGCGACGAGTGGAAACCATCCGGCCCCGGCGAAAGCTTCCAGATTCCCGCAAACTCCAAGTTCGATATTCGCGTGACCGAGGCGTACCACTACATCTGCCACTACGCCTGAACCCCGAAAGGCTGCCGCGATCCTGCTCCAGGGCAGCGCAGCCGTTCAAGGCTTTGCAGCCTCTGGCGCAGGCCAGTCAAACGCCAGCAGCGATCATTTTGAAGAGACATTCCATGGAAACCATCCTGCAACACGTTCCCGTCGGCCAGAAGGTCGGCATTGCCTTCTCCGGCGGTCTGGACACCAGCGCGGCCCTGCGCTGGATGAAGAACAAGGGCGCCCTGCCCTATGCCTACACCGCCAATCTCGGCCAGCCCGACGAGGAAGACTACGATGCCATCCCGCGCAAGGCCATGGAGTACGGTGCAGAGAAGGCTCGCCTGATCGACTGCCGCCCGCAGCTGGCCAATGAAGGTATTGCCGCCATCCAGGCCGGTGCCTTCCACATCTCGACCGGCGGCATCACCTACTTCAACACCACGCCGCTGGGCCGCGCCGTGACCGGCACCATGCTGGTGGCCGCCATGAAGGAAGACGACGTCCACATCTGGGGCGACGGCTCGACCTTCAAGGGCAACGACATCGAGCGCTTCTACCGCTACGGCCTGCTGACCAACCCGGCGCTGAAGATCTACAAGCCCTGGCTGGACCAGACCTTCATCGACGAGTTGGGCGGCCGCGCCGAGATGTCGGCCTTCATGACAAAGGAAGGCTTCGGCTACAAGATGAGCGCCGAAAAGGCCTACTCCACCGATTCCAACATGCTGGGCGCCACCCACGAGGCCAAGGATCTGGAGCATCTGAACAGCGGCATCCGCATCGTCAACCCGATCATGGGCGTGGCGTTCTGGAAGCCGGAAGTCGAAGTCAAGGCCGAAGAAGTTTCGATCACCTTCGACGAAGGCCGCCCGGTGGCCGTCAACGGCAAGGAAATTGCCGACCCCGTGGAAATATTCCTGGAACTGAACCGCATCGGCGGCCGCCACGGCCTGGGCATGAGCGACCAGATCGAGAACCGCATCATCGAAGCCAAGAGCCGCGGCATCTACGAAGCCCCCGGCATGGCGCTGCTGCACATCGCCTACGAGCGCCTGGTCACCGGCATCCACAACGAGGACACCATCGAGCAGTACCGCATCAACGGCCTGCGCCTGGGCCGCCTGCTGTACCAGGGCCGCTGGTTCGATCCGCAAGCCATCATGCTGCGCGAAACCGCCCAGCGCTGGGTGGCCCGCGCCGTGACCGGCACCGTGACGCTGGAACTGCGCCGCGGCAACGACTACTCCATCCTGAACACCGAGTCGCCCAACCTGACCTACGCGCCCGAGCGCCTGTCGATGGAAAAGGTCGAGGACGCACCGTTCAGCCCGGCCGACCGCATCGGCCAACTGACCATGCGCAACCTGGACCTGATGGACACCCGCAACAAGCTGGCCATCTACGCCAAGGCCGGCCTGCTGTCCCTGGGCACCAGCAGCGCGCTGCCCCAGCTCGGCGGCAACGGCAAGTAACGGCTGCCCCGCAGCTTCAAGGCAAAAAAAGGCCGCTCCGACGTCAATCGGAGCGGCCTTTTTTCGTGCTTCAGACCCGGTTGGTGTCGGGGCCGGCTCGCCGGAGGTGCTTAACCGGCGGCATCAACACCCCGGCGAAACGCATCTCAATACCGGCCGCAGAGCAGGTATTCCATCAGCGCCTTCTGCACGTGCAGGCGGTTCTCGGCCTCGTCCCACACCACGCTCTGCTTGCCGTCGATGACGGCGGCCTCGACCTCCTCGCCGCGGTGGGCGGGCAGGCAGTGCATGAACAGCGCATCAGGCTGCGCGCGCTGCATCATCGCCTCGGTCACCATCCAGTCGCCGAACGCCTTCTTGCGCGCTTCGTTTTCGGCCTCGTAGCCCATGCTGGTCCACACGTCGGTGGTCACCAGGTGAGCGCCGTCGCAGGCTTGCAGCGGATTCTCGAACACGTGCACGAACGGGCGGCTGGAATCGGCCACCATGGCCGGATCGAGCTGGTAGCCCTTGGGCGCGGAGAAATGGAAGCGGAAGCCGAGGATCTCGGCCGCCTGGATCCACGTGTACGCCATGTTGTTGGCATCGCCGACCCAGGTGACGGTCTTGCCCTTGATCGAGCCGCGCTGCTCGATGAAGGTGAAGATGTCGGCCAGCACCTGGCACGGATGGTATTCGTTGGTCAGCCCATTGATGACCGGCACGCGCGAATGCGCGGCAAAGCGTTCGATGATCTCCTGCCCGAAGGTGCGGATCATGATGATGTCGGTCATGCGGGAGATGACCTGCGCAGCGTCCTCGATCGGCTCGCCGCGGCCCAACTGCGAATCGCGCGTATTGAGGAAGACGGCGTGACCGCCGAGCTGGTGGATGCCCGCCTCGAACGACAGGCGCGTGCGCGTGGAATTTTTCTCGAAGATCATGGCCAGCGTGCGGTCATGCAGCGGGTGCCACGTCTCGTAGTTCTTGAACTTGGCCTTGAGGATCCTGGAGCGGTCCAGCAGGTACTCGTACTCTTCCAGGGAAAAGTCCTTGAACTGCAGGTAGTGCTTGATCTTGCTTGGTGGGTTCATAAAACAACGAAGGCGGCCCGCAGTCGGCGCTCCGTGGTCTGACCCGTCCGCGCCGCCCTAGCCGCCTTGCCTGATGTCGATTCAGGGCATCATACGGGATCGTCGCCGGTTTGGCGAGCTTGGCACCGGTGCCGATGGCGCCGCCACAAAGCACAGCTGAAAGTTCGATGAAAGTCTTATATAAGATATAATACCGCCTACCTCGGATGCTCCGACCGCCCGCAAACCGGCGCTACAAGCCGGTTCACGAGCCTGCAGCCGGGCGAGCGCGTCATCCGCACCAACGCGCACACCCATTCGAACGTTGCGGAACACGCACGGTCGAAGCCGTTTGCAAATCTCCACAAGCCTCACGCAGTCCATGGCAGCCAACCCACGCCAATTCTTTATCCAGGGCGTCACCCGTGACGGAAAAACCTTCCGGCCGAGCGACTGGGTCGACCGGCTGTGCGGCGTGATGGCGCAGTTCCGTCCCGCCGGAGATACCGGGGATCCCCGTTTCACCTATTCGCCCTACGTGCGCCCCGTCATGTCGGGCGGCATCAAGAGCGTCTTCGTCGACGAGCGCCTGCGCGAGATCGAGCCCAAGGCGCTGGACTTCGTCCTCAACTTTGCGCACGACAACAACCTGCAGCTGGTCGAAGCCTGCCTGCTGCCGGAAAGCACCGCATCGACCAAAAGCTGAAGCCGAATCCCGCTGAAGCCACGCGCCAGAAGCGGCGCGCGCCAAAGCAAAAAGCCTGTCCGAAGACAGGCTTCAGATTGCTGACAAAGGCCTCGCCCCCGGCGAGGCCTTTCCTTTGTATTTAATAGCGGGATGCTCAAGACACCGACACCCGCGCAGCACGAACTCGAGATGGTGACGCTCGAGGAGCTTGTGCCGAAGGACCATCTGCTGCGCAAGATCGACGCGGCGGTGGATTTCGAATTCATCCGCGCCAAGGTCGCGCACCTGTACTGCGCCGACAACGGCCGCCCGGCACTCGATCCGGTAGTGATGTTCAAGCTGCTGTTCATCGGCTACCTGTTTGGGGTGCGCAGCGAGCGCCAGCTCATGCGCGAGGTGCAGGTCAACGTCGCCTATCGCTGGTTCGCCCGCTTCCGCCTGACCGACCGCGTGCCCGATGCTTCCACCTTCTCGCAGAACCGGCGCCGGCGCTACACCGACACCACGGTCTATCAGGAGATCTTCGACGAGATCGTGCGCCAGGCGATGGGGCACGGCATGGTCGACGGCCGGGTGCTCTATACCGACAGCACGCACCTCAAAGCCAACGCCAACAAGAACAAGTACGACGTGGTGAAGGTGGAGCAGACGCCTTCTGCCTACCTGGCCGAACTGGATGCGGCGGTCGATGCGGACCGGGTCGCGCACGGCAAGAAGCCGCTGCCGCGCGATGACGGTGACGGCGGGGCGCCCGGCGGCAAGCCCGAGGAGAAGGACATCAAGCGCAGCCGCACCGACCCGGACAGTGGCTACATGGTGCGCGACGACAAGCCCCGTGGGTTCTTCTACCTGGACCACCGCACGGTCGATGCCAAGCACGCGATCATCACCGACACGCACGTCACCCCGGCCTCGGTGCACGACAGCCAACCGTATCTGGAGCGGCTGGACCGCCAGCGCGAGTGTTTCGGCTTTGCGGTGCAGGCGGTGGGGCTGGATGCCGGATACTTCATTCCCGCTGTCTGCAAGGGGCTGGAGGATCGCCAGATTGCCGGGGTGATGGGCTACCGCACGCCGAATCACAAGCCGGGCACGTTCTACAAACGGCAATACGAGTACGACCGCTATCGCGACGAGTATGTCTGCCCGGCCGGCCAGGCGCTGCCGTACAGCACGACCAACCGCAGCGGCTATCGCGAATACAAGTCCGACCCCAGCATCTGCCGGAGCTGTGCGATGCGCACGCAGTGCACGAACAGCGCCAACGCGGTGAAGGTGGTGACGCGCCACGTTTGGGAGTGGGCCAAGGAGCGGGTTGACGCCAGGCGGCTGACCGAATGGGGCAAGCGCCTGTATGCCCGGCGCAAAGAGACGGTGGAGCGCAGCTTCGCCGATGCCAAGCAATTGCACGGACATCGCTACGCGCGCATGCGGGGGCTGCGCCGCGTGGCCGAGCAGTGCCTGCTGGCGGCTGCGGCACAGAACATCAAGAAGATCGCGCTGCTGCTGGCGCGCATGCGGGCGCTTTTACGCCACTTCTGCAGCCCTCGCGCACCTATGCGCCGGCTCGTCGCCCACTTCTCGACCCCTTCGGGTCGATTCGGCTGCCGCCGACCCAAAATCCGCTTCGCATAAAAGACAAAACCCCACACTCCGAAAAATGTGGGGTTCGTCAGCAATCTGGAGCCTGTCCGAAGACAGGCTTTTTTCATGTCGGCGCGCGGCAACGGTCTGCCACGCAACGCGCCGGCCCCTGGCCGACGCCACCCGAACTCAGGCGCCCATTGCCTTGATGGCAGCAGACAAACGCGACTTGGCGCGTGCAGCCTTGTTCTTGTGGACGATCTTCTTGTCAGCGATGCTGTCGATCGTGCTCTGGGCCTTCTTGAACACATCGGCAGCCGCTGCCTTGTCGCCGCCGGCGATGGCCTTGCGGACGGCCTTGACAGCGGTGCGCAGACGCGAACGCAGCGCGGAGTTGTGCGCGTTCTGAGCGACAGCTTGGCGTGCGCGCTTGCGTGCTTGTGCGGTGTTTGCCATGGAAAATTTCCTGAAGAAAACGTGCAAGCGCTCCGGGAGACACGGATAGCCGAAGCGCACGAATACGTGAGAAACGGCAATTATACCCACATCTTTGCCGCCGATGCAAACCATGTTGTGAAATCACCCGTACCCTTAATCCAAGTGAAAAGCAAGTCACTCCCGCTGGGCGCGTGACGAAGAGCGGTCCCTATAATACGGCCGCATCCAGCCGGCCCGAGGCAGCGAACCCGCCCGGGGTGCCTGCGGTCTGATCCGCCATGCCTGCGCGCAGCGGGGCACCAACCACGCATTCCACCTTGAATCTGCTCAGAACCCTCGCCACGATCAGCGGCCTGACCATGTTGTCGCGCATCACCGGCCTGATCCGGGAAACGCTGATCGCCCGCGCCTTCGGTGCCTCGGTCTACACCGATGCCTTCAACGTCGCCTTCCGCATCCCCAACCTCTTGCGCCGGCTGTCGGCCGAGGGCGCGTTCTCGCAAGCGTTCGTGCCCATCCTGGGCGAGTTCAAGAACCGCCAGGGCGAGGCGCAGACGCGCGCGCTGGTCGATGCGGTGGCGACGGTGATGACGTGGCTCCTGGTGGTGATTTCGGCGCTGGGCGTGATCGGCGCACCGCTGATCGTCACCGCGGTCGCGACCGGCTTCAAGACGCACGAGAGCCAGGCCTACATCTCGGCGGTGTTCATGACGCGGGTGATGTTCCCGTACATCGGACTGGTATCGCTGGTGGCACTCGCCTCGGGCATCCTCAACACGTGGCGGCAGTTCGGGATTCCGGCCTTCACGCCGGTGCTGCTGAACCTGTCGTTCATCGTGGCGGCCGTGTTCGTGGCGCCGATGCTGCAGACGCCGATCTACGCGCAGGCCTATGCGGTGATGGTGGGCGGCATCCTCCAGTTGGCGATCCAGATTCCGTCGCTGCGCCGCATCGGCATGCTGCCGCGCGTGTCGCTCGACGTGCGCGCGGCATGGCACCATCCCGGCGTGCGCCGCGTGCTCAAGCAGATGCTGCCGGCCACGCTGTCGGTCTCGGTGGCGCAGGTCAGCCTCATCATCAACACCAACATCGCCTCGCGCCTGCCGGCCGGCAGCGTGTCGTGGCTGAACTATGCAGACCGCCTGATGGAATTCCCGACCGCCCTGCTGGGCGTGGCGCTCGGGACCATCCTGCTGCCGAGCCTGTCCAAGGCCAGCGCCGAAGAGCATCGCGAGGAATATTCGTCCCTGCTCGACTGGGGCCTGCGCTTGACCGTGCTGCTGGCGGTGCCGTCCGCGGTGGGGCTGTTCGTCTTCGGTGCGCCGCTGACGGCCACCCTGTTCCATTACGGCCGGTTCAACGGGCTGGACGTGGAGATGACGCGCCAGGCACTGGTGTCGTACGGCGTCGGCCTGATCGGGCTGATCGTCATCAAGATCCTGGCGCCGGGCTTCTATGCGCGGCAGGACATCCGCACGCCGGTGAAGATCGCACTGGTCGTGCTGGCGGTGACGCAGCTGTCCAACATCGTGTTCGTGCCGATGTTCGGACACGCGGGGCTGGCGCTGTCGATCAGCTTCGGCGCGACCATCAATGCGGCACTGCTCTTTCTTGGACTGCGCCGGCGCGGCTACTACCATCCCCTGCCCGGCTGGGGCCTGTTTCTTGCGCAGGTGACCGCGGCCGTGCTGCTGCTGTCCGGCGTGCTGCTATGGTTTGCGCAGACGTTCGACTGGGTGGGCATGGGCGCCCGGCCATTGATGCGCGCCACGTTGCTGGGCGCCTGCCTGGTCCTGTGCGCGGTGGTGTATTTCGGTACACTGTGGCTCACCGGCTTGAAGTTCTCCACCTTCCGCAAAAGGGCGATCTGATGGCAACCAAAGTCCTCGATTATTTTTCGGCCCTGGTCGCGGACGACGGCAGCATTCCCCTGACCGAAACCGCGCTGTCGATCGCGCAGGACGCCTATCCGGACCTGGACATGCAGGCCGAACTGGCCGCCATCGACATGCTCGTCGTGCGGCTGAAAAACCGCATCGCCGAAGGCACGCCGGCCATCCAGCGCCTGCGGCTGCTCAACCAGTTCTTCTACCGCGAACTGGGCTTCGGACCCAATGCAAACGACTACTACGATCCCGAGAACTCCTATCTGAATGCCGTGCTGCAGACACGGCGCGGCATCCCGATCTCGCTGGCGGTGCTGCTGATGGAGATCGGGCAGCAGATCGGGCTGCCGCTCAAGGGCGTGTCCTTCCCGAACCACTTCCTGGTCCGCATGAGCATTCCCGCGGGCGAAGTCGTGCTCGATCCGCTGACCGGGCAGACGCTGTCGAAGGAAGAACTGCAGGACATGCTCGACCCGTACCTGGAAAAGGAAGGCATCGAAGATCCGAACACGGTGCCGCTCGGGGTGTTCCTGCAGGTGGCGGCGCACCGAGAGATCATTGCGCGCATGCTGCGCAACCTGAAGGCGATCTACCTGCAGGAGTCGCGCTGGCAACGGCTGCTGGCGGTGCAGCATCGGCTGGTGATCCTGCTGCCGGATTCGATCGAGGAAGTGCGCGACCGGGGGCTGGCCTATGCCAACCTGGAATGCTTCCGGCCGGCCCTGGCCGACCTGGAAGCGTATGTGGATGCCCGCCCCGATGCGGCCGACACCCCCAAGCTCAAGGAGCGCATGCCGACGCTGCGCGCCATGAGCCGTCACATCAGTTGAGGCTTATTTCTGCACCACTGCCCGGCGGCGCCTGAGCAGCTTCCACAGCCCGCCCAGCGCCAGCGGCACGACAGCCGCGGCCAGGCCGACCAGCACAATGGTGTTCAGATGGTCGCGGATCACCGGCACGGTGCCGAAAGCTTCGCCGCACAGCACCAGGAGTGCCACCCACAGCACCGCGCCGATCATGTTGAACAGCTGGAACTTGGCGAAGGTCATCTTCGACACGCCGGCCACGAACGGCGCGAACGTGCGCACCACCGGAATAAAGCGCGCCATCACCAGCGTCTTGCCACCGTGGCGCTCATAGAAGGCGTGCGTCTTGAGCAGCGCCTCGTGGTCGAGGAAACGGATATGCCCATCGAACACCTTCGGCCCGATCCAGGTGCCGACGAAATAATTGACCGTATTGCCCGTGACCGCGGCCGTCACCAGCAGCGCGATCAGCAGCCAGGTATCCATCTGGCCGGTTGCACACATGGCGCCGGCAATGAACAATAGCGTGTCGCCGGGCAGGAACGGCAGCACCACCAGGCCGGTTTCGGCAAACACGATGGCGAACAGCAGCACGTAGACCCACGCGCCATACTGCTGAATCAGCATCCCCAGCGATTTGTCGACATGCAGCACGATGTCGATCAGTTGCATCACGATATCCAAGCGCTCCTCCTGAAAGCAGCCGCCGATGATACCGGAAGCAACTTAGTTTGCCCCTAGGGACCGATTGCCTTTCCTGACGGACCGGGCCCCGAAGCATCCGGTCCCCCGGGGCGGGCTTGTAAAATGGAAGCCCCGTCACCCTTTGCATGAACCGACCCGCCGCCCCGGACAGCCGGACCGCGCGGGCCATTGCGCGGCCGCGCCAGCCGCCGCGCCAGCCCTGAACATATCCATGGTGGACAACACAACCCGATCGGAACGCTCCCGCAAGGCCGCCATCCAGGCGGCGCTGGCCATTCTCGCGCGCGATGGCCCGGGGCAATTGACGTTCGACGCCATTGCCCGGGAGAGCGGCATCAGCAAGGGCGGATTGATGCATCAGTTCCCCAACAAGGGGGCGGTGCTCAAGGCGCTGCTCGAACACCAGATCGAGCATTTCGACAAATTCACCCAAGGCTACCTCGCTGCGATGGGCAAGGACCGGCCGCTGGCGAACCTTTCCGCGCAGATCGCAACGCTGCGCGAGAGCATCACGACACCCCATTCCGTCGCGTTCGCCATCCTGCCCGCGCTGGTTGAAGAGCCGGAACTGCTCGCCATCAATCGGCAGATGGAAGCCGAGGCGGTCAAGCGCATCCGGGCCGAGGCGACCGATCCGGACCTGTCGCTGCTGCGCATGGAGGCCGCCAAGGGGCTGGCGCTGAGCGCGCTGTTCGGGCTGAGCGCGCTGTCCGCACAGGAACGCGATCGCCTGTTCGAGCGGCTGCTGGACGACCGGCAGTGGCCGGACTCGCCCGAGGCCAAGAAGCCGCGCGCCTCGCGGCCGGCAAAGAAACCGGCAAGCAACGCCCAGAGCCACTGAAGCAGAGGCGCAAGCTGGTGTGTGCTCGACAAGCCACGCCGACTTGTGCGCCTCGCCTTCCCGCCGCCCTCCTTTTTCAGGCCCGGACCAACCTCGGCACACAGCCGGTCGCCATGCCGCAACTCGCCTGTGGGCCGGGCGACCACAAGAAATCCCGCCACAAACCATTGTCTGACGGGCATTTTCTGGAAACCGACCCGACCTGACCGACCTTTTGGCGGATCCATTCCTCTCAATAAACAAACCGTCCGGTCGGTTTACATCCTGTGTGACCGGTGCTAGTCTGCTGGCTCGCATGGACCGCCATGCACAAGGAACCTGTGCCTGGGGGCGACAGGGTCGGAATCGGAACCGGAGATCAACATGAACACATCACACAAGGCACGGCACCTGCTGATCGCCGCGACCTGCGCTGCAATGGCGGGCTGCGCGAGCGTCCAGCCCGTTGCCTACTCGGGGGTCGCTTCGTCCTCCTACATGAAACCCAACCTGCAGGACACCTCCGGCCGCGTGCCGTACAACTACGCCACCCAGGTCGACTGGCGGAAGTACCGGCGCATCATGATCGAGCCGGTGACGGTCTACCGCGGTGCCGATCATCAGTTCGGCGACATGAGCGAGACCGATCGCGCCGCCCTGGCCAGCTACATGCAGGCCAAGTTCGCCGAGAAGCTGCAGTCCCGCTTCGAGCTCGCGAACGATGCGGGCCCGAACACGCTGCGCCTGAAGCTGACGCTGACCGGCGCGGATACCACCACCCCGGTGCTCGGCACGCTGTCGCGCTTCGATATCGCGGGCGGCATCTACAACGGCGTGCAGACCGTGCGCGGCCGGGAAGGCACCTTCACCGGCTTCGTCATCTACGCGGTCGAAATCTATGACGCGTCCAGCAACCGGCTGCTCAACGCCTACGTGACCAAGCAATACCCCAGCCCGTGGAATCTCGGGGCGAGCATCGGCTCGCTGAGCGCCGCCAAGACCGGGGTCGAGAAAGGAGCCGATGCGCTGGTCGCCCAGTTGAAGTAAGCATCAGGTGAGACCGCTCCGACGGCGATCGCTGATTCGACTCCGCGCGGCCATGACCAAGCCACCCTGCCCCACCGGCCCGGACGACAGCCGGCCCCGCCGCATCCCGGGCGCCCCGGGCATCGCGCGCTGCCAGCGCAACGCCGTCGGGCACGCTGCGGCATGCCGGCTCCGCTGGCTGCGGCTGCTGCTCTGGCTGGTGCCGCTCATGGCTGCGCTGGTCAGCATCGGACTCGTCGCCGGACAGCTGCGCGGGCACGGGCCGGAGATCACCCTCAGTTTCCTGGACGGCGAAGGCATCGAGCCCGGCAAGACGCCGGTCAAGTACAACGACGTCGGGATCGGCACGGTGACGGCGGTCAGGCTGTCCACGGACCTGTCCCGCGTCTTCGTCACGGTGCGGCTGACCCAGGAGGCCGCCGACTTCGCCGCCAAGGGCACGCGTTTCTGGATCGTGCGCCCGCGTGCCGGCACGCGTGGCGCCTCCGGTCTCGGCACGCTGCTGTCCGGGACCTACATCGGCGCGGACCGCAGCGGTTCGCATGAGCCCGAAACGCAGTTCACCGGCCTGGAAAGCCCGCCGGTGGTGAGCTTTCGCCAGAAGGGAGCCCGCTTCGTCCTGCACGGGCCTTCACTCGGCTCGGTGGAGACGGGTGCCCCCGTGTATTACCGGCATATCGAGGTCGGACAGGTGACCGGCACCGCGCTGGACAAGGATGGCGCGGGCGTGACGGTCGATGTCTTCGTCGAGGCGCCCTACCACCGGTACGTCGGCCGGGACACCCAGTGGCGACATGCGAGCGGCCTCGGGCTGCGGCTCGACGCGGCCGGCCTCCGCCTGAACACCGAATCCTTCCAGGCGATACTGCTGGGCGGCATCGCCTTCCAGCCGTCGTCCGGCCAGCCCGTGGGCGAGACCGCGCCGGACGGCACGGTCTTCAGTCTCCAGTCCGGCGACTTCGGTACGACGGACAGCCCCGACGGCAAGCCGGCCGTCGTCGTCATGCATTTCGACCAGTCGCTGCGCGGGCTGTCGGTCGGCGCGGCGGTGGATTTCCGCGGCGTGCAGTTCGGCGAGGTGACGAACGTTGGCGTGGAATTCGATCCGAAGACGCGCACCTTCGTCATGCCCGTCACGCTGAGCCTGTACCCCGACCGCCTCGGACAGGCCTTCCGCGCCTCCTCCGAGTACGGCGACACCACCGCGGCCAAGGCCTTGCTGCGCAAGCTCGTCGCGCAAGGGCTGCGCGGGCAGTTGCGCACCGGCAACCTGCTCACCAATCAGCTGTACGTGGCGCTCGATATGTTTCCGAACGCGCCGCCGGTGCAGCTCGACCTGAGCCGGACGCCGATCGCGCTGCCGACCATCCCGAACACGCTCGACGACCTCCAGGCCCAGATCGCGGATCTCGCCAGGACGCTCGACCGGGTCCCGCTCGACCAGCTTGGCGCCCACCTCGATCAGAGCCTGGACCATGCCCGGCGCCTGTTCACGCTGGCCGATGCGCAACTGGCGCCGCAAGCGCGCACGCTGCTGGCCAGCGCGCGGCAGGCCTTCGATGCGGCACAGGCGGCCGTGCAGTCGCCTTTGCTGCTGCCCACGGAGCTGTCGCAGGCGCGGGAGCAACTGGCCCACGCATTGCGCGCCCTCGACGCGCTTACCGATACGATCGCGCAGCATCCGGAATCGCTGGTGTGGGGCAGCACGGCCGACACGCGGACTGCGCAGTCGCCATGACGGGAACAGGGCCGGCTTCGGGCGCTGCGCCCCGCCGGGGGCGGCATTTATAATGCCGCCATGACCGCCAACCCCGCTGCCGCCCCCACTGCCCGCCGCCCCATCCGTCCGCTTCCCGACCAGCTGATCAGCCAGATCGCGGCCGGCGAGGTGGTCGAGCGCCCGGCCTCCGTGGTCAAGGAACTGCTCGAGAACGCACTCGACGCCGGCGCCACGCAGTTGCAGATCAAGCTGGAAGAAGGCGGCGTGCGGCGCATCGCCATCACTGACAACGGTGGCGGCATTCCGGTCGACGAACTGCCGGTCGCGCTGATGCGGCATGCGACCAGCAAGATCGGCTCGCTGGAAGAGCTCGAATCGGTGGCGACGCTGGGGTTCCGGGGCGAGGCGCTGGCCTCGATCGCCTCGGTGGCCGAACTGACCCTCACTTCGCGCACGGCCGATGCCGCGCACGCCACGCAGATCCTCGCGCAGAGCGGGCGCATCCAGCCGGCGTCGGGTGGCGTCGGCACCACCGTGGACGTCCAGCACCTGTACTTCAACACGCCGGCGCGCCGCAAATTCCTCAAGAGCGAGCAGACCGAGCTGGGCCACTGCCTGGAGGTGATCCGCCGCACGGCGCTGGCGCGCCCGGACGTGGCCATCTCCGTGCATCACAACGGCAAGCCGCTGGAGCACTGGAACGCCGCCCAGGCCGACACGCGCACCGCCGCCGTGCTGGGCACCGAGTTCGCCCGCGCCCGCCTGCCCTTCGAAGAAGCGGCCGGCGAGCTGCGCCTCTTCGGCTTTGCCGGCCTGCCGACGGCTTCGCGCGGCCGGGCCGACCACCAGTTCTTCTACGTCAACGGCCGCTTCGTGCGCGACCGCCTGCTGACCCACGCCGTGCGCAGCGCCTATGAAGACGTGCTGCACGGCGACCGCTTCCCCGCCTACGTGCTGTGCCTGGAGCTGCCGCCCGAGGCGGTGGACGTGAACGTGCATCCGTCCAAGATCGAGGTGCGCTTCCGTGACAGCCGCGCGGTGCACCAGTTCGTCTACCACGCGGTGCAGCGCGCGCTGGCGCGCCATGCCGGCGAACAGGGCGACAGCCTGCGCACCGACATCGCCGAGGCAGCCGACGCACCCGGCCAGCCCGGCACCGCGGCCACACCCGCGCCCGCCGACAACACCACGCGCTGGATCAATCAGATGGCCGCGCGGCAGACCTCACTCGGCATCGCCCAGCCGCGCGCGGAATACCTGGCGATGATGCGCGGCAGCAGCACACCGCTGCCGTCGAGCCGCCCGGCCTGGATGGCCGACGTGCCGAGCGCCGCCACGCTGTTCGACGGTGCGACCGCCACCGCCGACGAGGCCCCGGTCCAGGCACCGATACCGGTGGCAGCGCCGCAGACCGACGATGCCGACGATGCCGACGACGCGCACCCGCTCGGCTTCGCCATCGCCCAGTTGCACGGCATCTACGTGCTGGCGCAGAACGCGCGCGGCATGGTGCTGGTCGACATGCACGCCGCGCACGAGCGCATCCTGTACGAACAGCTGAAGACGGCGCTGGAGGCCAGGCGCGTCGAAGTGCAGCCGCTGCTGATCCCGGTCACCCTGGCGGCCAGCCCGGTGGAGATCGGCACGGCGGAGGAATTCCGCGACACGCTGACCCTGCTCGGGTTCGACATCAGCGCCGTTTCGCCGACCACGCTGGCGGTGCGCGCCGTGCCCACGCTGCTGCAAAAGGCCGATGCCCAGGCGCTCGCCCGCGACGTGCTGCGCGACCTGCAGGCTTACGGCGGCTCGCGCGTGCTGGCCGAGCGCCAGAATGAGCTGCTCGCCACGCTGGCCTGCCATTCCGCCGTGCGCGCCAACCGCCGCCTGAACCTGGACGAGATGAACGCCCTGCTGCGCCAGATGGAAGCCACCGAACGCGCCGACCAGTGCAACCATGGTCGCCCCACGTGGATCCAGCTGACGGTGGCCGACCTGGACCGCCTGTTCCTGCGCGGCCAGTGACCGCACGATGGATCGCACGATGAACGCGTCCCCGCCAACCGCGCCGCGCGCCGTCTGCCTGCTCGGCCCCACCGCCTCAGGCAAGACCGCCGCCGCACTCGAGCTCGCCGGGCGCTGGCCGGTCGAGATCATCAGCATGGACTCCGCGCTGGTGTATCGCGGCATGGACATCGGCACGGCCAAGCCAAGCCCGGCCGAGCAGGCCATCGCACCGCATCACCTGATCGATATCATCGACCCGCTCGATGCGTATTCCGCCGCGCAGTTCGCCAGCGACACGCACGCGCTGATCGAAGCCATCCGCGCGCGCGGCAGGCTGCCGCTGATCGTCGGCGGCACGATGCTGTACTACAAGGCGCTCACGCAGGGGCTATCCGACCTGCCCGGCGCCGACCCGGCGCTGCGCGCCGAGATCGACGCCGAAGCCGCGCGCGACGGCTGGCCGGCGCTGCACGCCAAGCTCGCGCAGATCGACCCCGTCACCGCGGCGCGGCTGCATGCCACGGACGCGCAGCGCATCCAGCGCGCGCTGGAGCTGCACCGGCTGACCGGCCAGCCGATGTCCGCCCTGCTGGCGCGCGAGACCGGCGGCAGCGCGTTCCATCGGCACGAAGCCGCGGCACCCTACCTGAGCATCGCGCTGGAACCGTCCGACCGTACCGTGCTGCACGCCCGCATCGCGCAACGCTTCGATGCGATGCTGGCCAGCGGCCTGCTCGACGAGG
The DNA here is from genome assembly GCF_002251695.1 of Ralstonia solanacearum K60. Lineage (NCBI taxonomy): Bacteria > Pseudomonadati > Pseudomonadota > Betaproteobacteria > Burkholderiales > Burkholderiaceae > Ralstonia > Ralstonia solanacearum. Next base: position 2,842,706 of record NZ_NCTK01000001.1, on the reverse strand, counting down.
TGGAGACACTGCGCCGCCGGGGCGATCTGTCGCCCGCGCTGCCATCCATCCGCTGCGTCGGCTATCGGCAGGCGTGGGCCTACCTCGACGGCGAGATCGACATGGCCGCGCTGCGCGAACAGGGCATCGCCGCCACGCGCCAGCTCTGCAAGCGCCAGATCACGTGGCTGCGCAGCACGCCCGAGCGCCGCGTGGTCGACTGCCTCGCCCCCGATTACGTCGACCAGGTGGCGCGCCTGGTCCACACCGCACTGGAAACACCGTGACGACCGCCCAAGCCGACAGCGCCACCTTCACCCTGCGGCCCGCCGCGCCGGGCGACTGCGAGGCGCTGGTCCGCCTGATCGGGGCGCTCGCCGAGTACGAGCAGTTGACGCATTTGATGCAGGCCACCCCGGATGCCCTGCGCACCATGCTGTTCGGCCCGCGGCCGGTTGGCGAGGCGGTGCTGGCCGAGGTGGCGGGCCGGGCCGTCGGCTTCGCGCTGTTCTTCCACAACTTCTCGACCTTCCTGTGCAAGCCGGGCCTGTACCTGGAAGACCTGTTCGTCGAGCCGGCCTGGCGCGGCCACGGCATCGGCAAGGCGCTGCTGGTGCACCTGGCGCGCCTCGCGCAGCAACGCGATTGCGGCCGCTTCGAATGGAGCGTGCTGGACTGGAACGCCCCGTCCATCGCCTTCTACGAAGCGATGGGCGCCGACGTGCTGCCCGACTGGCGCATCTGCCGCGCCACCGGCGATGCGCTCGCTGCGATGGCCGCGCTGCCGATGCCCGACGGCGTGACCCGGACGGACTGAGCGGCCGGCAACGCCGAATTCGACCGCAAGCCCCGGAGTGCCGCCCGCGCGCCGGGCGCCTAACCTTCGCTGCATCCACGACTGCCCGATGGAGCGAAGCATGAAACCCTTCCACACCCCCACCCTGCACTACGCAGTCGGTGCGAGCACGCTCGGCCACGTCCTGGTCGCGACCCGGGGCGAGGGCCTCTGTGCCCTGCTGCTCGGTGACGATGCGACGGCGCTGCGCTCGGAACTCGCCGGCGCGTTTCCCGGCGCGGCGCTGATCGAAGACGCGTCCGCGCTCGCCCCGCAACTGGCGCGTGCCATTGCCCTGGCCGACGCGCCGTCGCTCGGCTTCGACGGCGCGCTCGACATGGGCGGCACACCGTTCCAGCGCGCGGTCTGGCGGGCGCTGCGCGACATCCCGGCCGGTGCGACCGTCTCGTACACCGAGATCGCCGAACGCATCGGCCGGCCCGACGCGGTGCGCGCCGTGGCCGGCGCCTGCGCGGCCAACGTGCTGGCGATCGCGGTCCCGTGCCATCGCGCAGTCCGTGCGGATGGCGGGCTGGCGGGGTATCGTTGGGGACTGGCACGCAAGCGTGCGTTGCTGCAACGCGAGGCCCACGCATGACCGGACCGCGAACCGCCGGCCCCGCCCCCATCGGTACGCCGGTCGACACCTTCGACTGGCGCGCCGTGGAAGACGCGCTCAACGATGCCGGCAACGCCGTGCTGCCCGGCCTGCTGACACCCGGGGCCTGCGATACATTGACCGCCCTCTACCCGCACGATGGCCTCTACCGCTCGCGCGTGCTGATGGCCCGCCACGGCTTCGGGCGCGGCGAGTACAAGTATTTCGCCTACCCGCTGCCCGAGGTCATCGAACGCCTGCGCACGCGGCTCTACCCGCATCTTGCTCCCATCGCCAACCGCTGGAACCAGGCGATGGGCATCGACGTGCGCTACCCGGCCAGGCATGCCGATTTCCTGCAGCGCTGCCACGACGCCGGCCAGTCGCGTCCGACCCCGCTGATCCTGCAATACGGCCCGGGCGACTACAACTGCCTGCACCAGGACCTCTACGGCGAGCACGTCTTTCCGCTGCAGGTGGCGATCCTGCTGTCCGAGCCCGGCGCGGATTTCACCGGCGGCGAATTCGTGATGACCGAACAGCGCCCGCGCATGCAGTCGCGGCCCGAGGTGGTGCCACTGCGCAAGGGCGACGCGGTGGTCTTCGCGGTCCACCACCGGCCGGTGCAAGGCGCGCGCGGCCCGTACCGCATCACCATGCGCCACGGCGTGAGCCGCCTGCGCTCGGGACAGCGGCATACTGTGGGCATCATTTTTCACGACGCCCTGTGACGCCGAGCGCATGACGACCCGCGATCTCTTTGCCGACCACGCACCCGTTGACGAGCGCCGCATCGCGCTCGGCGAAGCGGCGTTCGTGCTGCGCGGCTTTGCGCTGGCCGATGCGCCCGCGCTGCTTGCCGCCGTCGACACCATCGCAGTGCAGGCACCGTTGCGCCACATGGTCACACCGGGCGGCTTCGAGATGTCGGTCGCGCTCACCAACTGCGGCGCGCTCGGCTGGACCACCGACCGCCGCGGCTACCGCTACACCGCGCGCGACCCGCAGACCGACCGGCCCTGGCCGCCGCTGCCCGCGTGCTTCCTGCGCCTGGCGCGCGAGGCCGCCGCCGAGGCCGGTTTCCCCGGCTTCGTGCCCGATGCCTGCCTCATCAACCGTTACGTGCCCGGCGCGCGCCTGTCGCTGCACCAGGACAAGGATGAGCAGGACTACGACGCGCCCATCGTGTCGGTCTCGCTCGGCATTCCGGCCGTGTTCTTGTGGGGCGGCCACCGGCGTACCGACAAGACACAGCGCGTGCCGCTCTTCCACGGCGACGTGGTGGTCTGGGGCGGACCGGATCGCCTGCGCTACCACGGTGTCCTGCCGCTCAAGGAGGCGGAGCATCCGCTGCTGGGCGCGCAACGCATCAACCTGACCTTGCGCCGGGCCGGCTGACATGACCATCGCCGCCGATCTGTCCGAACACGCCTACCGGCAGGCCGCCATGTTCCTGTCGTCGCTGGACGACGACTGGGCCCGCCACATCGCCGCCACCGGCCCCTGCCGGCACGCCGCCAAACCCGCGCGCGAGCCGTACGAGGCGCTGGTGCGCGCCATCGCCTACCAGCAACTGCACGCCAAGGCCGGGGATGCCATCCTCGGGCGCCTGCTGGCGCTGTATCCGGGTGTCGATTTCCCGTCGCCCGGGCAATTTCTGGACACCGACGAGACCGCACTGCGCGGCTGCGGCTTCTCGGCGACCAAGCTGGCGACGATCCGCGGCATCGCCCAGGCATCGCTCGACGGTGTGGTGCCCACGCGCGGGAAGGCGCTCGCCATGCCGGACGAGGCCCTGATCGAGCGGCTCGTCACCCTGCGCGGCGTCGGGCGGTGGACGGTGGAGATGCTGCTGATCTACACGCTGGAGCGCTCCGACATCCTGCCCGCCGACGACTTCGGCGTGCGCGAAGGCTATCGGCGGCTCAAGCGTCTTGAAGCCGCGCCGACGCGCCGGCAAATGATGGAGACCGGCCGCGCGTGGAGCCCGTATCGCACCATCGCCGCGTGGTATCTGTGGCGCATGCCGGCCAACTGAACTGAAGTGGCGGCATCGCCGCACGAAATTCGACCGCAAGCGGCGGAGTGCCCGTGCCAGGGCACACGCCTACAGTACAAGCATCGATCACCGTCATCCGACACCATGCCAGCGTCCGCACTATCCGCCGTCGAACACGACCCGCGCTGGGCCCGCGTGCTCGCGCGCGATGCGTCCGCCGACGGCCAGTTCGTCTATGCCGTGAAGACCACGGGCGTGTACTGCCGGCCCAGCAGCCCGTCGCGGCTGCCGCGCCCGGAGAACGTCGAGTTCTTCGACTCCCCCGCCGAGGCCGAGGCCGCCGGCTACCGCCCGAGCCGCCGCGCCACGCCGGACCAGACCACGGCGCGCGCGCAGCACGCCGCGCTGGTCGCCGCCGCGTGCCGCCGCATCGAGGCCGCCATGGCCGCCGGCGGGCCGCCCACGCTGGAGACGCTGGCGCAGGACGCCGGCCTGAGCCCCTACCACTTCCACCGCCTGTTCAAGTCCGTCACCGGGCTCACACCGAAGGCCTACGGCGCGGCGCACCGGGCGCGCAGGCTGCGCGAGCAGCTCGGCCGCGGCAGCTCGGTCACCGAGGCCATCTACGACGCGGGCTTCAATGCCAGCAGCCGCTTCTACGAGGCGTCCGACCGCGTGCTGGGCATGACGGCCAGCCGCTACCGCGCGGGCGGCGCGCAGACGACGATCCGCTTTGCCGTGGGCGAATGCTCGCTGGGCGCGATCCTGGTGGCGCAGAGCGAGCGCGGCATCTGCGCGATCCTGCTGGGCGAGGATCCGGATGCGCTGGTGCGCGACCTGCAGGACCAGTTCCCCAAGGCCGAGCTGATCGGCGGCGATGCGGGTTTCGAAGGCCTGGTCGCCAAGGTGGTCGGACTGATCGAAGCGCCATCGATCGGGCTGGACCTGCCGCTGGACGTGCGCGGCACCGCCTTCCAGGAGCGCGTCTGGCAGGCATTGCGCGCGATCCCGCCCGGCACCACGGCAAGCTACGCGGAGATCGCCGCGCGCATCGGCGCGCCCAGGGCGGTGCGCGCGGTGGCGCAGGCGTGCGGCGCCAACCACCTGGCGGTGGCCATCCCCTGCCACCGCGTGGTGCGCAGCGACGGCCAGCTCTCCGGTTACCGCTGGGGCGTGGAGCGCAAGCGCACGCTGCTGGAACGCGAAGCGCAAGGCTGACGATGGCGAAGACCTGGACGCTGCTCGGCGCCGACAGCCACCCCTACGAGAGCCCCGTCCCCGGCACGCTGGGCGGTCACCGGCGCACGCGCCTCTATGGGCGGCTCGATTGCCGCGCCGCGCGCCGGGCCATCGCACGCGGGGGCTATGTGCGGCACCGTGTGTTCTTCCTCACCGAGGCCGACGCCCGCGCCGCCGGCTACCGGCCCTGCGCGGTGTGCCTGCCGCAGGCATATGCGGCATGGAAAAGGGAAAAGGGGAAAGGGGAAAGGTCGGTCGCTTCCCGGTAAAGTCTCGGTCTGCTCACCGAAAGACCTGTCACGCATTCCATGAATCGCCCCCTGTTCCTTGCCCTGCTGGCCGCCATCACGCTGGCCGGCTGCGGCCGCTCCGACGAATCGGGCAAGGCACGCCCGCCCGCCCCGGCTTCCGCACCGGCCGCAACGGCACCCGCCAGCGCACCCGCTGCGCCTGCCGCCGTCAGCGATGCCGACCAGGCCAAGGCCATCGACCTGGCCGTCGCCGCCCTCCAGAAATACAGGCTGACCAGCCTGTCGCCCGACTGCCTGTCGTTCATCGTCGACCAGGAAGACGCCACGCACAACAGTGTCGAGGTCCTGGAAAACCACACGCCGGCCTGCGGCGGCGACCCGGCCACCGCCCCGCGCGTGGTCACCCTGCTGATCGACAGGAACACCAGCGCGCTGCAGAGCGACAAGGACTCGCCGGGCGCGTTCACGCCGCTGAAATAGGTCATCGTCGCCGGTGCCGCGCATAAAAAATCTATGGTCACCCCCACTTTTGCAACCCTGATTTCTGATGGTGTGGTTGGCTTGCCTAAATCTATCCGGCGTCGTTGTGGGGATGGTTCCCCGCGCCACGATGAGAGTCGCGCCTGACGGTCCTAAAAACCGCCGCGGCTTCGAGAGCCGATTTTTTTGCCAGGTTGTCCGTCAGGCCGGTGTGCCGTTCACGTCATCATATTTCAGCGGTCGCAAAACCAGAGGGGTGGTGCTCGGTAAAACGGGTGGATGGCGGATGCTCAGGCTTGTGCGGCGCCCGCCTCTATCCTGAATGCGGTGTGGTGGGCGGCCCCACGCCGGGGATCGACAACAGGCGCTGGCCAAGATCGTCCTCGGCGAGTTGCCGACTCATCTCGCGGTCGATCTCGCCAATCTGCTCGCTGAGGTACTTGTTGTGGGCATGCAGCCGCTCAAGGATGCCGACCAGGCGTTGGTGGCAACGGGTGCTCGGCCAGAACAGCCGGCAAGCGCTTAATGACCGCCAGGCCGACTGGCAGGCTGATGCCAAATTCGAGCAGAAACCCATGCATCTGATTGACCGTCTTCGTGCGATCACGGATCGCGATTCGCGCACCCGGTGCAGCGCCGAGAGTGTCTGCTGTGACTCCGCCTTTTGGGCGTGACGAAGCGCATGGACGGGCGCGAGGCGGCTTCGCAGATCGCTTCGGCATCGACGAAGTCGTTCTTGTTGCCCTTGACGAAGGGCCGCACGAACTGCGGGGAGATGCGTTTGACCTGATGCCCGAAACCAGCGAGCTTGCGGGCCATCCAATGGGCGCCAGCGCAGGCTTCCATCACCACGGTGCAGGCATGAAACGTGGCAAAAAACTCGACCAACTGCTTGCGGTTCACCTTCTTGCGGAACACGGCCTTGCCTTGCTGGTCCTGGCCGTGGAGGTGAACAGCGTGTTTGCCCTGATCGATTCCAACCAGTGTGACGCTTTGCATGATGGCCTCCGCAAAGAAAAACACCCTACCAGCGTTACCCGCTCGTAGGGTGGGGGTGACCATCTCATTACCGCCGAATGTCTCGGCGGTTTTTCGTTGGGCGCGGGGAGCGCGAGGGGTGCGTCAGACCACGATGGTCTGCGCTTCGCCCGGCTGACGCGCGCGAATCTCGCCGATCCGGTAGACCGTCTCGCCCGCGTCCTTCAGGTGGGCGATGGCCGCCGGCGCGTCGGCCGCCGACACGATCACGATCATGCCGATGCCGCAGTTGAACACGCGGTGCATTTCGTCGTCGGCCACGTTGCCGGCCTTCTGCAGCCACTGGAACAGCGGCGGCAGCGTCCAGGCGTCCTGGTGCAGCACGGCGGTCACGCCTTCGGGCAGCACGCGCGGCACGTTCTCGACCAAGCCGCCGCCGGTGATGTGCGCCATGCCTTTGACGGGCAGCTTTTCAATGAGCGACAGCAGCGGCTTCACGTAGATGCGCGTCGGCGCCATGATGGCGTCCTGCAGGCGCTGGCCGTGGAAGTCGGCGTTCAGGTCCGGGCGCGACACCTCGATGATCTTGCGCACCAGCGAGTAGCCGTTCGAATGCGCGCCCGACGAAGCTAGGCCCAGCACCACGTCGCCCTCGGCGATGGTGGTGCCGTCGATGATCTTGCGCTTCTCGACCGCGCCGACGGCAAAGCCGGCCAGGTCGTATTCGCCGGCCGGGTACATGCTCGGCATCTCGGCCGTCTCGCCGCCGATCAGCGCGCAGCCGGCCAGTTCGCAGCCCTGGGCGATGCCCTGGATCACAGTGGCGGCGGTATCGACATCCAGCTTGCCGCAGGCGAAGTAGTCGAGGAAAAACAGCGGCTCGGCGCCCTGCACCAGGATGTCGTTGACGCTCATCGCGACCAGATCCTGGCCGACGGTGTCGTGGCGGTTGAGCGCGAAGGCGAGCTTGAGCTTGGTGCCCACGCCGTCGGTGCCGGACACCAGCACCGGCTCCTGGTACTTCTTGGAGATCTCGAACAGCGCGCCGAAGCCGCCGATGCCGCCCAGCACGCCTTCGCGCAGGGTGCGCTTGGCAAACGGCTTGATGCGGTCGACCAGGGCGTCGCCCGCCTCGATGTCAACGCCCGCGTCGCGGTAGGACAGACCGCTTGACGTGGATGCGGCGGATGCGGATGGGGTTTCGGAGGCGCTCATACAGTCGTCTGAATGGAAAAAACCGGTGGCACGCGGCGGGCCGTCACAAAATCCAGGCCCACCGGTCCAGTAAAATCGCGATTTTACCGGATGCGGCCCCCCTTGGCTGCTTTCTCGGCCTCCCCACCCCGCCACAGGACCCCAACCGCCCATGAACGCCCCGTTGCTGACGCAGGATACCAAGCGCACGCTCGCGTGGATCGCCGTGGCCGTCATCTTCCTGGCCCTGCTCAAGCTGCTGGCGCCGACGCTCACGCCGTTCGTGTTCGCCTTCATCCTGTCGTACATCCTGCATCCGGGCGTGGAATGGCTGCAGCGGCACCGCGTGCCGCGCGTGCTGGGGGTGTTCCTGATGATCCTGCTGCTGGCGGTGGCGGCGGTGGCGCTGATGCTGCTGATCCTGGCGGTGCTGCAGCGGGAGATTCCCGCCATCCGCGAACAGTTGCCCGGCATGCTGTCCAAGCTGAACGCGGCGGTCACCCCGCGGCTGGCGGAGATGGGCGTGCACGTGCGCTTCGATTTCCCCGGCCTGCGCAAGCTGCTGACCGAACAGCTCGCCGCCAGCCCGGAAGACGTGATGTCCACGGCGCTGAACTACCTGCGCGTGTCGGGCTCGGCCGCGGTGCAGCTGCTCGGCATCGTCTTCCTGGTGCCGATCGTGATGTTCTACCTGCTGATGGACTGGAACATGCTGATGCGCCGGCTGGAAGGCGCCGTGCCGCGCCGCTGGATCGGCAAGGCGCGCGAGCTGGCGACCGAGACCGACGGCCTGCTGTCGCAATACCTGCGCGGGCAGATCATCGTGATGCTGGTGCTGGCGGTGTATTACTCGTCGGGGCTGGCCCTGGCCGGCTTCGACGTGGCGCTGCCGATCGGCATCTTCACCGGGCTGGCGGTGTTCATCCCCTACATCGGCTTCGGCATCGGCCTGACGCTGGCGATCCTGTCGGCGCTGCTGCAGTTCGGCAACCTGTACGGCCTGCTGGCGGTGGCGGTAGTCTACGGCATCGGCCAGGTGCTGGAAGGCTTCTACCTGACGCCGCGGCTGGTAGGCGAGCGCATCGGTCTGCACCCGCTGGCCGTCATCCTCGCCTTGCTGGCTTTTGGCCAATTGTTTGGTTTTTTCGGTATCCTGCTGGCCCTGCCGATCAGCGCGGTGCTGCTGGTCGGCCTGCGGCAGATCCGGCAGCTCTACCTGGGCAGCAAGCTGTACCGCGACTAATCCGACCATCGACCCACGTTTCATGGCCCTTCCACAGCAGCTACCGCTCGAGTTCGGCGCGACGCCCGCCCCGACCATCGACAACTTCGTCGCCACCGGCAACGAAGAGGCGGTGCTGCGCCTTTCGGGCCTGATCGCCGAGCTGGCCCACGGCCGCGCCGCGGACCGGCTGGTCTACCTGTGGGGCGAATCCGGCAGCGGCCGCAGCCACCTGCTGCACGCGGTCTGCGCGCAAGCGGAGTCCGCCGGCTTCCAGGCACGCTACCTGGAAGCGAAGGCGCCGCTCGAAGCGTTCGAATACGACCCGGCCATCACCATCTGGGCCATCGACGATGCCGAGCGGCTGGACGAATGGGCACAAGTGGCCGCCTTCAACCTGGTCAACGAAGTGCGAGCCGATCCGCATGCCGCGCTGATCACCGCGGGGGCGGCCGCGCCGATGTCGATGCCGCTGCGTGAAGATCTGCGCACCCGGCTGGGATGGGGGCTGGTCTACTGGCTGCGCCCGCTGTCCGACGCCGACAAGGTCGAAGCGCTGCTCCAGGCCGCCCATGAGCGCGGCATGCAGTTGTCGGCCGACGTGCCGCAGTGGCTTGTCACGCACTCCTATCGCGACATGCCGAGCCTGATGGCGCTGCTGGAAGCGCTCGACACCTATTCGCTCGCCCGCAAGCGTGCCGTCACCCTGCCGCTGCTGCGCGACATGCTGGCGATGCTGAAGTGAACCGGCCCGGCCGGGCGCGACACCGGGCGGACACGGTTCGGGGGAGATACGACCCGACGGAACGGCACCCCTGTGTCGCCCGCCATCCTTCCGGCGCGGCCCCCTGCCGCACCTTCGGGTAAAATCGCGCCCCATGAATCTTGCCCTCTTTGACCTCGATCACACCCTGATCCCCACCGACAGCGACCACGAGTGGGGGCGTTTCCTCATCCGCCGCGGGGTCGTGGATGAAGCCGAATACCAGCGCAGGAACGACCAGTTCTACGCCGACTACAAGGCCGGCACGCTGGATATCCATGCCTTCCTGCGCTTCGCCCTGGCGCCGCTCGCCGCCCACCCGCGCGACACGCTGGCCCAGTGGCACGCCGAATTCATGCACGACGTGATCCGGCCCAAGATCACGCCGCAGGCCCAGGCGCTGGTCTACAAGCACCTGGACGCCGGCGACCTGTGCTGCGTGGTCACCGCCACCAACAGCTTCGTCACCCGGCCGATCGCCAAGGCCTTCGGCATCGAACACCTGATCGCCACGGAACCGGCCACCGCCGACGGCACGCCCGGCGGCCGCTTCACCGGCGACGTCCACGGCACGCCGAGCTTCCGCGAGGGCAAGGTCGCACGTGTGCACGAATGGCTCGCCAACATGGGCCACGGCTGGAGCGACTTCGAACGCAGCACCTTCTACAGCGATTCGGCCAACGACGTGCCGCTGCTGGAAGAAGTGACCGACCCGGTCGCCACCAACCCCGACGACACCCTGCGGCACCTCGCCGCCCGGCGCAACTGGCGCATCATGGATCTCTTCTGAAAGAGCGCGGCGTGATCAAGAAACTCATCAACCGCCTGCTGGGCAGGCCCGCCGCGGAAACCGCGCCCGCCATCGAACCCGGTACGCCGGCCAAGAAGGCCCGCGCGCCCAGGACCCCGAAGCCGCGCGCCAAGGCCACCGCCGGCGGCGTGCCGCGCGCGCCGCACGTGTGGAACGTGGAAGAGCACGGCATCGATCCGAAGCTGCTGTCGCGCAACGCGGTCAAGGTCACCTCGACGCTGCAGGAAGCCGGCTATGACGCCTTCATCGTGGGCGGCGCGGTGCGCGACCTGCTGCTGGGCATCAAGCCGAAGGACTTCGATGTCGCCACCAACGCCACGCCCGAACAGGTGCAAGCGCTGTTCCGCCGCTCGCGCATCATCGGCCGGCGCTTCCAGATCGTGCACGTGACGTTCTACGGCGGGCGCGAGCAGGAGATCATTGAAGTGTCGACCTTCCGCGCGCTGGTCGATGCCGTGGAAAGCGAGCAGGTGCCGGCCGGCAAGCGCGTCAAGCGCACCGAGCTGGATCACCACACCCACGCGGTCGATGCCAGCGGCCGCGTGCTGCGCGACAACGTGTGGGGCACGCAGGCCGAGGACGCCACCCGCCGCGACTTCACCGTCAACGCGATGTACTACAACCCGGCCGACCAGACCGTGTACGACTACCACCGCGGCATGGAAGACATGCGCGCGCGCCTGCTGCGCATGATCGGCGACCCGCACACGCGCTACCGCGAAGACCCGGTGCGCATGCTGCGCGCGGTGCGCTTCGCGGCCAAGACCGGCTTCGGCATCGAGCCGGCCACGCGCGCGCCGATCGCCGAGCTGGGCCCGCTGATCCACAACGTGCCGGCCGCGCGGCTGTTCGACGAGATGCTCAAGCTGCTGATGTCGGGCCACGCCTGGGCCTCGCTGCAGGAGCTGCGCAAGGCCGGCCTGCACCGCGGCCTGCTGCCGCTGCTGGACGTGGCGCTCGAGCAGCCGATGGGCGAGCGCTTCGTGCAGCTGGCGCTCGACAATACCGACGAGCGCGTCAAGGCCGGCAAGCCGGTCTCGCCGGGCTTCCTGTTCGCCTCGCTGCTGTGGCACCACGTGCTGGAGCACTGGAACCGCCGCCGCGCCGCCGGCGAGCCGCTGATCCCCGCGCTGCACACGGCGATGGACGAAGTCCTCGACCGCCAGACCGAGCAGCTCGCCATCCAGCGCCGCTTCACCGCCGACATGAAGGAAATCTGGAGCATGCAGCCGCGCTTCGAGAAGCGCACCGGCCGCATGCCCTACCGCCTGCTGGAATCGCCGCGCTTCCGCGCCGGCTACGACTTCCTGGCCCTGCGCTGCGCCTCGGGTGAATTGCCGCAGGAGCTCGCCGCCTGGTGGACCGACTTCCAGGACAGCGACGGCGACGCGCGCGAAGCGCTGATCGCGCAGGCCAAGCACGCGCCGTCCGCCGCGGGGGGCTCCACCGGCGGCACCGCCAAGCGCCGCCGCCGCCGGCGGGGTCCGGCAAAATCGGATACAGTCGCCGACGTGAGCCCGGGCAGTTCGGAGGGAACCTGATGACAGTGGCGTATATCGGCATCGGCGCCAACCTCGGCGATGCGCGCCAGGCAGTCAAGGATGCCGTGGTCTGCCTCGCGCAGCAGGTGGGCATCAGCATCACCGGCAAGTCCAGCCTGTACCGCAGCGCCCCCGTCGATGCCACCGGCGACGATTACATCAATGCCGTGGTGCGCATCGATACGCATTTCACCGCCGGCCAGCTGCTGCGCATCTGCCACCACATCGAAGACCAGTTCGGCCGCGAACGCCCATTCCGCAACGCGCCGCGCACGCTGGACCTGGACCTGCTGCTGTACGGCGACCAGATCCTCACCTCGCCCGAGCTGACCGTGCCGCATCCGCGCGTCGGACAGCGTGCCTTTACCCTGCTGCCGCTGCACGAACTGGCGCCGGATCTCGTCATCCCCGGCATCGGCGCCGTGGCGGCACTGCTGCCGGGCGTCGCCGACCAGGTCATCGAGAAGATGACGCTGTGCCAGTGCATGCGCGCCAAGCCGGCCGCCTGACACCTCCTCCCCCACACCCTCACCACCCAGACGCGATGGCACTCGATCATCTGCGCCGCATCGTCGTCGAAGGGCCGATCGGCGTCGGCAAGACGGCATTGGCGCAACGGCTGGCCGATCACCTGCGTGCGGCCACGCTGTTCGAAACCCCTGAAGACAACCCCTTTCTTGCGCGTTTCTACGAAGCGCCCGCGCGCTATGCGCTGCCGGTGCAACTGCGCTTCCTGCTGCAGCGCGCGCAGCGGCTGACCGCATGGCACAAGGCCACGCTGGCCGGCGAGCGCATCGTCGCCGACAGTTTCCTGCCGCGCGACCGCCTGTTCGCCCAACTGACGCTGCCCGCCGACGAGCTCGTGCTGTACGACGCCATGGCGCAGGCGCTGGCCCCGCCGCCGCAGCGCATCGATCTCGTCGTCTGCCTGCAGGCGCGCGCCGAAGACCTGCTGCCGCGCATCGCCAAGCGCGCCGTTCCCTTCGAAGCGGGCATCGACGTCGAATACCTCGAACGCATCTGCGCCGCGTACGGCGAGCTGTTTCTGTATTACGATGCCGCACCGACGCTGATCGTCGACACCGCCGCCTTCGACCCGGCCGGCAACGACGACGATTTCCGCACCTTGCTCACCCGCATCGACGCGATGCGCGGGCCCAAGGAATTCATCAAGCTGGCGACCCGGTAGCAGGGCCATCGCATGGCCTGCCGGGAGGGTCGCGGCGCCCAACCTGATCCCAGTCCATGAGCTATCTCCAGGAATCCACCCGCAAGGCCGTGACCGTCACCTCGCTGCAGGCGATGCGCGCGGCGGGCGAGCGCATCGCCATGCTGACGGCCTACGACGCCAGCTTTGCCGCCCTGATGGAGCGCAACGGCGCCGACGTGCTGCTGGTCGGCGATTCGCTCGGCAACGTGACGCAGGGCCAGAAAACCACGCTGCCGGTCACGCTCGACCACATCGCCTATCACACCGAATGCGTGTCGCGCGGCATCGATAAGGCACTGCTCATGGCGGACCTGCCCTTCGGCACCTACGGCACGCCCGAGCAGGCCTTCCACAGCGCGGTGCGCCTAATGCAGGCCGGCGCGCAGATGGTCAAGCTCGAAGGCGGCGTGTGGCTGGCGCCGACCATCCGCTTCCTGGTCGAGCGCAGCATTCCGGTATGCGCGCATATCGGCCTGACGCCGCAATCGGTGCATGCCTTCGGCGGCTTCAAGGTGCAGGGACGCGGCAACGAAGCGGCCGCGCAGTTGAAGGCCGATGCGCTGGCCGTGCAGGATGCCGGCGCGCAGATGGTCCTCATGGAGGCCATTCCCGCTGCGCTGGCCGGCGAGGTAACGCACCTGCTGGCGGTCCCGACCATCGGCATCGGCGCGGGGCCGGAATGCTCGGGTCAGGTGCTCGTCATGCACGACATGCTGGGCGTGTTCCCCGGCCGGCGTCCCAAATTCGTGCGCAACTTCATGGACGGCCAGAGCACCATCGACGGCGCCATCGCGGCTTACGTGAGCGCGGTCAAGGACGGCACCTTCCCGGGCCCGGAGCACAGCTTCACCGACTGATCCGGCATGGACATCTGGTCGGCCACCGTCGATGCCTTCGCCCTGCTCGCCCGCGGCGACGCGGCGCTCTGGACGATCGTCTGGACCTCGCTGAAGGTCGCGGTGGCCGGGCTGCTGCTGGCCGCGCCGCCGGCGCTGCTGATGGCGTATGCCGTCGCCATGCACCGCTTTCCCGGACGCCGGGCCGTGGTCATGCTGGCGCAGGCCTCGCTGTCGTTTCCGACCGTGCTGATCGGGCTGGTGCTCTACCTGCTGCTGTCGCGCCAGGGGCCGCTGGGCGGCTTCGGGCTGCTGTTCACGCAAGGGGGCATGATCCTCGGCCAGGCGGTGCTCGGCCTGCCGGTGGTCGTGGCGTTTGCGCTGGCGACCTTCGAGCGCGCCGACCCGCGCCTGGCCGAGACAGCGCGCGTGCTCGGCGCCGGCCCGGTGCGGCTGCTGCTGACGGTGTTCCGCGAACTGCGTTTCGGCCTGGGCGCCGCCGTGGTGGCGGGCTTCGGCCGGGTGATCGCCGAAGTCGGCTCGGCGCTGATGGTCGGCGGCAACATCGAGGGCGTCACGCGCACCATGACCACGGCGATCGCGCTGGAGACCAGCAAGGGCGAGTTCGCCCAGGGCATCGCGCTGGGCATCGTGCTGATCGCGCTGGCGCTGCTGGTCAACCTGGTGCTGGCGTGGCTGCAGGGCGCCGGCGCCTTCCGGCGCCATGCCGCATGAGCCCCCGATGACCGCCGCGCCGCGCCCCCTGATGGTGTTTGAACGGCTGCGCTGCCGCCACGGCGCGCGCCTGCTGTTCGACATTCCGCGCCTGGCACTGTCGGCGGGCAATGCGGTGGTCATCACGGGCGCCAACGGTGCTGGCAAGACGACCCTGCTGCGCATGCTGGCGGGCCTGGTGCCGGCGGCGGAGGCCTCGGTCGATTTCGGTCAGGGTCCGCAACCGCTGTCGCCCTATCCGGCTGCGCTGCGGGCCCGGCTGACCTACGTGCACCAGCATCCGTACCTGTTCCGCACCTCGGTGCGCGCCAACCTGGCATACGGACTGACCACGGGCCCGCATCGCGTGCCGCCGGCAGAACTGCAGGCGCGTGTCGACGACGCCATCCGCTGGGCCGGCCTGCAGCAGGTGCTGCACGTGCCGCCCGAACGCCTGTCGGGAGGCGAGGCGCAACGGCTCGCGCTCGCACGTGCCCGCGCACTGCGAACCGACGTGCTGCTGCTCGATGAACCCACCTCCAACCTGGACGGCGCCGCGCGCGAACAGGTGCTCGCGCTCGTCGGCGAGCTGGCGGCCGAGGGCCGCGCACTGCTGATGGTGTGCCACGACCGCGAGCTGATCAACCTGCCCGGCGTGGCCCGATGGAAGCTAAGCGAGGGGCGGCTCGAAATGCGCGGGCACCACGCCGCGTAGCGCGTTGCAGACCGCGATGGCCTCGGCGCGGGCGACTTCCGCGCGGGTCAGCACCCGCTCATGCAGCGGCGCGCCGAGCCAGGGCCGGGCGTCGTCCAGCAGCACGCCGCGCATCACGCCCGGCAAGACACCCGCCGACAGCGGCGGCGTCCACCACCGGCCCTCCAGCTTGACCAGCACCGTACTGCGGCCGCCCTCGGCCAAGGTGCCATCGGCATTGAAGAACACGGCATCGAACGCGCCCTCGCGCTCGGCCGCCTGCCAGGCCGCATCATAGGCGGCGCGCAGGCTGGTCTTGTGATGGGGCAAGCTGTGCACGGCCTCGCGCGCTTGCGGGGCGATATGCAGGCGCACCGGCGCATCCCACGCGGCAGGCAACGACGACAGCGGCGCCGCCGTCACGCTGAACACACCGCTGTGCTGGAGCGACAGGCGCATGCGGTGCGCGCCGTCCTCCGGCAGCGTGGCGCATACGTGCGCAACCTCGCGCACCAGCGCGTCTCGATCGAAACCGAAGCCGAACGCGCGGGCGGAATGCTCCAGCCGCGCCAGATGCCGGTCCAGCAAGGGCACGCCCTCCGCGCGCGTCGCCCGCATCGTCTCGAACAGCGACAGGCCCGGATCGAGCGCGGTGACGAAGCGCGCTTTCAGCCGGCACTCGGCGTACTCGTCGTCGGCGACACTGTCGTACACGATGCCCGAGCCGATGCCGAGTTCGCCCGCGCGCAGACCGCCGGTGCCAGCCGCACCGAGCACCAGCGTGCGGATCGCCACCGAAAAGCACGCGTCGCCCATGGTGCGATCGCCGACGGGCGCATCGATCCAGCCGATCGCGCCGGTGTAGAGACCGCGCGGCTCCGGCTCCAGCGCATCGATGATCTCCATGGTGCGGCGCTTGGGCGCGCCCGTGATCGAGCCGCAAGGGAACAGCGCGGCAAAACAATCGGCCAGACCGGTCTCGGGTGGGATCTGGGCCTGCACGGTGGATGTCATCTGCAGCACATTGCCGTACGGCGTCACCTCGAACAGTGCCGGCACGCGCACCGAGCCCGGGCGCGCAAGACGGCCGAGATCGTTGCGCAGCAGGTCCACGATCATCAGGTTCTCGGCGCGGTTCTTCTCGTCGGCGGCGAGCGCGACCGCGCGTGTTTCGTCGACTTCCGGATCGCCGCTGGCGGGCGCGGTGCCCTTCATCGGCCGCGCGACCAGGCTGCCGGCGCGGTGCGAGAAGAACAGCTCGGGCGAGCACGACAGGACCGCCCCGCCCTCCGGCAGCCCGATCAGCGCGCCATACGGCACCGGCTGGCGCGCGCGCAGGCGGCGGTACAGCGCGACCGGCGCGCCGAACGCGGTCATGCGCAGGCGATACGTGTAGTTGACTTCGTAGGTGTCGCCCGCGGCGATCCAGTCCTGGATGCGGGCGATGGCGCGAACGTAGGCGGCATGGTCGACGCTGGCGGCACAGTCGAACAGACCGGCCGCGCCGCCGGCCTCGGGCCACGCATCGAACAGCGCCTCGACCTCGGCCGCCGACAGCACCTGCATCGAGCGGAACAGCAGCACGCGCAGGCGGCCGTCGTGGCCGGGCAAAGGAAAGGGAGAGGGAGCGGATGCCGGCATGGCCGGGGCCAGGCCGACCAACGGCCGGCCGAACGCGTATGGGGCCATGACCAGCGCATGCAGGCCTTCGGCCCACGCGCCTCGCAGCGCATCGTCCAGCCCCTCCAGCCTGCCTGGCGGCCGGACGATCTCACCGGCATAGCCGGTGTACCAGCGCGAGCATGGCGCGCCGGCCGAGGTGGCATCGTCCAGCAGCGCGAACGGCGCGCCGGCATCTGGCGACTGCATGGCGATGTCCCCCGGTTACAGCAAAAACGTGGTGCTCAGCTGGAGAAGAAGTTCTTCACCTTGTCCAGCCACGACTGCTCCTGCGGGCTGTGCCGCGAGCCGCCTTCGTGGACGGACTTGTCGAACTGGCGCAGCAGCTCCTTCTGGTGCTCGGTCAGCTTGACCGGCGTTTCGATCACCATATGCACGTACAGATCGCCGGCATAGCCCGACCGCACGCCCTTGATGCCCTTGCCGCGCAGGCGGAAGGTCTTGCCGGCCTGCGTACCCTCGGGCACGGTGAAAGTCACGCGGCCGCCCAGCGTGGGCACCTCGATGTCGCCGCCCATTGCCGCGGTGGCGAAGGAAATCGGCATCTGGCAGTGCAGGTCGTCGCCGTCGCGCTCGAACATGGCGTGCGACTTGATGTGGATTTCCACATACAGGTCGCCCGGCGGGCCGCCGTTGATGCCCGGCTCACCGTTGCCCGAGGAGCGGATGCGCATGCCCTCGTCGATGCCCGCCGGAATCTTCACTTCCAGCGTCTTCTGGCTCTTCACCTTGCCCTGGCCGTGGCACTTGCTGCAAGGCTTGGGGATGTACTTGCCGCTGCCGTGGCACTTCGGGCAGGTCTGCTGCATCGTGAAGAAGCCCTGCGACACGCGCACCTGGCCGGCGCCGTGGCAGGTCGGGCAGGTCTCCACGCTGGAGCCGGGCTCGGCGCCCTTGCCGTGACAGTGGTCGCATTCGTCCCAGTGCGGCACGCGGATCTGCGTGTCGTAGCCGTGCGCGGCCTGCTCCAGCGTGATCTCCATGCTGTAGCGCAGGTCGGCGCCGCGGTACATCTGCGGCCCCGTGCCGCGGCGACCGCCGCCCTGCTGCGCCTGACCGAAGATGTCGCCGAAGATGTCGCCGAAGGCCTCCGCGAAGCCGCCGAAGCCCTGCCCCCCGGCACCGAAACCGCCGGCCATGTTGGGGTCGACGCCGGCGTGGCCGTACTGGTCGTAGGCCGACTTCTTGTCCGCGTCGGAGAGCATCTCGTAGGCTTCCTTGGCCTCCTTGAATTTCTCTTCCGCTTCCTTGCTGTCCGGGTTGCGGTCCGGGTGGTACTTCATCGCGAGCTTGCGATACGCCTTCTTGATGTCGTCGTCGCTCGCGTTCTTGCCCACCCCGAGCACTTCGTAGTAATCACGTTTTGCCATGGTGGCCCGTCAAATCGCCTGTTGTGCTGCTTGGTCGAATAGCAAAAAAGCCGAGCGCGGCATCGGGCGCGCCTGTGCGCATCCGATGGCCGCCGCCCGGCGGGACCTCCGGTCCGCCGCAGCGGACCCTAGGCTTACTTCTTGTCGTTCACTTCCTTGAACTCGGCGTCCACGACGTTGTCGTCCTGCGGCGCGCCATGCCCGGCCTGCGCGCCCGCATGGGCACCGGCAGCACCTGCGGCAGCCTGCTCGGCACCGGCTTCCGCGCCGCCCTTGGCCTGCATGTCGGCGTAGACCTTCTCGCCCAGCTTCTGCGAGGCGGTCGCCAGCGCTTCGACCTTGGCGTCGATCTCGGCCTTGTCGCCACCCTTCAGGGCGTCTTCAAGCTCCTTGATCGCGGCTTCGATCTTGTCCTTCTCGCCGGCTTCCAGCTTGTCGCCGTACTCGCCCAGCGCCTTCTTGGTCGAGTGCACCAGCGCGTCGCCCTGGTTGCGCGACTCGGCCAGCTCACGCAGCTTGTGGTCTTCGGCGGCGTTGGCTTCGGCGTCCTTCACCATGCGCTGGATCTCGTCTTCCGACAGGCCCGAGTTCGCCTTGATGGTGATCTTGTTTTCCTTGCCGGTCGCCTTGTCCTTGGCCGACACGTGCAGGATGCCGTTGGCGTCGATGTCGAAGCCGACTTCGATCTGCGGCGTGCCGCGCGGTGCCGGCGGGATGCCTTCGAGGTTGAACTCGCCCAGCATCTTGTTGCCGGAGGCCATCTCGCGCTCGCCCTGGTAGACCTTGATCGTCACGGCCGGCTGGTTGTCGTCGGCGGTCGAGAACGTCTGCGCGAACTTGGTCGGGATGGTCGTGTTCTTGCCGATCATCTTGGTCATCACGCCACCCAGCGTCTCGATGCCCAGCGACAGCGGCGTCACGTCCAGCAGCAGCACGTCCTTGCGGTCGCCGCCCAGCACCTGGCCCTGGATGGCAGCACCCACGGCCACGGCTTCGTCCGGGTTCACGTCCTTGCGCGGATCCTTGCCGAAGAACTCCTTGACCTTCTCCTGCACCTTCGGCATGCGGGTCATGCCGCCGACCAGGATCACGTCATGGATGTCCGATACCTTCACGCCGGCATCCTTGATGGCGATGCGGCACGGCTCGATGGTGCGCTCGATCAGGTCTTCCACCAGCGCTTCCAGCTTGGCGCGCGTGATCTTCAGGTTCAAGTGCTTCGGACCCGAGGCATCGGCCGTGATGTACGGCAGGTTGATCTCGGTCTGCTGCGAACTCGACAGCTCGATCTTGGCCTTCTCGGCGGCTTCCTTCAGGCGCTGCAGCGCGAGCACGTCCTTGGACAGGTCGACGCCCTGCTCCTTCTTGAACTCGCCGATGATGTAATCGATGATGCGCTGGTCGAAATCCTCGCCGCCCAGGAAGGTGTCGCCGTTGGTCGACAGCACTTCGAACTGCTTCTCGCCGTCCACGTCGGCGATCTCGATGATCGAGATGTCGAACGTGCCGCCGCCCAGGTCATACACCGCGATCTTGCGGTCGCCCTTTTCGTTCTTGTCCAGGCCGAAGGCCAGCGCGGCCGCGGTCGGCTCGTTGATGATGCGCTTGACGTCCAGGCCCGCGATGCGGCCGGCGTCCTTGGTCGCCTGGCGCTGCGAATCGTTGAAGTAGGCCGGCACCGTGATCACGGCCTCGGTGACTTCCTCGCCCAGGTAGTCCTCGGCGGTCTTCTTCATCTTGCGCAGGACTTCGGCCGAAATCTGCGGCGGGGCCATCTTCTTGCCGCGCACTTCCACCCAGGCGTCGCCGTTATCAGCCTTGCTGATGGCATACGGCATCAGGCCGATGTCCTTCTGGACTTCCTTCTCTTCAAACTTGCGGCCGATCAGGCGCTTGACGGCGTACAGCGTGTTCCGCGGGTTGGTGACGGCCTGGCGCTTGGCGGGCGCGCCGACCAGGATCTCGCCGTCTTCCATGTAGGCGATGATCGACGGCGTGGTGCGCGCGCCCTCCGCGTTCTCGATCACTTTGGGCGTGTTGCCCTCCATGATGGACACGCAGCTGTTGGTGGTACCCAGGTCGATACCGATGATTTTGCCCATGTTCTTGCTCCTCGAATCTGGTCTCAGGACTGCACTGAATACAAACTTGGCTTGGATGTGGGAATGCCGCCCGGCTTTTCAAGGCCGATTTTTGAAAAGTTGAGCATTTTGGCCGGTTTCTCTCCGGAAAGCACCCCGAAACCGGCACGGCCCGGCAGGAGCGCCGTCCGCGGCGGCCCGGATGCCCCGCCGGAGCGACGCCGTGCGCGACGGCGGCGGAACATCCGCCTGGCGCATCGCCGCAACAGTCTGCCGGCCGATCCGCTCAAAGTGACGCCAAACAGACAACCCCGGAAGGGCAGGAAACGCCACGCAACTCATGGTGACCCGCCGCCGCCGGCATAAGCGGCGGCCAGGGCACCCAGCCCACGCATCACAGGGTGTACTGGCCGGCCGCCTCGGGCTGAAAGACGATCGCGTCGATCCGCAGGGCATGCGTGGTGCCATCCGGCGCAACGTAATGCACCGCATCGCCCGCGCGGCCACCGAGCAGCGCCGCGCCCATCGGCGAGCACACCGAGAGCCGGGCCGCGGCCAGGTCGGCCTCGTCCGGGTAGACCAGCGTCCATTGCTGGGCCACGCCCGATTCGGCGCGCACGCGCACCACCGAATGCATCGTCACCACGTCGGCGGGAATCTTGTCGCCGGAAACGACGTTGGCGCGGGCGATCAGGTCGTCGACCAGCCCGGCCAGCGGCGAGTGGCTGCCGGCGCGGACAGCGGCGTTTTCCAGGCGGGTGAGGTCGAGCTCGGTCAGGTAGATGACGGCTGCGGACATGGCGATCTCCTATGCATCGGGTCTGACGGACAAGGACAGCGCCGGCTGGCGCGGATGCCGGCCGGCGGTGGTACCGAACGAGGGAGGAATGGGCCCGGCGGCGCCGTGCCGCTGGGGCACGGAAGCTACCGCCGGGCGGCGGCAAGGGCGGCGTGAATCGCCTGATCGGCGCGCGGCATGACACGCGAGACGCGCTGGGCGCGCACCTCGCGAGAGCGGACAACGGAGCGATCGGCGGCAACCGCCATCGGGATCATGGCCAAGGCCTCAGACCGGCGGCCGGCCGGCCAGCTTGTTGCGGGCATGGGCCACCGCGGCGGCAAACTGCGCGTGCCCGTGCCAGCCGGTCACCCGGCCGAGCGTCTTGCCGCGATGGAAGAACAGGAACACCGGAACGCCGTGCAGGCCAAAGCGCAGGCCCAGTTCCGGATGCGCATGGACATTGGCGTGCAGCCAGCGCAGCCCGAGCGCGCGCATCGGCTCGGGCTCGGCGAGCATGGCCTGCTTGGCCCGCTCGCAGTTGAAGCAATCGACGGCCCAGAAGAACACGCAGACGAGATCCTCGCCCGCCGCCGCGACCGCGGCATCGATGGTCCCGGCATCCACCTCGCGCATGCCGAATGCCGTGAACGCGGCCGTCTCGACCGGGACCACGGCATGCGGATCGTGCGCGGCGGTGTCCGGGATCACGGAATCACGCCTGGATGCGGCTTACTTGGGTGCGGCCACCGTCACCAGCGCCGGACGCAGCACGCGGTCGGCCAGCGTATAGCCGCGCTGGAGCACATTCACCACGGTGTTGGCTTCCTGGTCGGCCGGCACCATCGAGATGGCCTGGTGGCGATGCGGGTCGAACTTCTCGCCGACCGGGTTCAGCTCGGTCACGCGCCCCTTCTCGAAGGCTGCGTAGAGCTGCTTGAGCGTCAGCTCCACGCCTTCGCGCAGCTTGGCGGCATCGCCCGAGGTGTCGGTCAGCGCGGCCTGCAGGCTGTCCATCACGGGCAGCAGGTATTCGGCAAAGCCCTCGATGGCGAACTTGTGCGCGCGGGCCACATCGTCCTGCGCGCGGCGGCGGATGTTCTCGCCCTCGGCGACGGCGCGCGCCCAGTTCTCGTAGTTCTGGCGGGCCTTCTCTTCGGCGGCGTCCAACTGGCGGCGCAGTTCGGCGGTGTCCTGCTCGACCACGGCCTCGGCCACGGCAGCCTCATCGCCGGCGACGGCCTGCGCCTCGGCGCTGGCGCGCTGGGCTTGGCTCGAGTAGGCGCTGGCGGCCTGGCCGGCTGCGGCGGCGGAAGATTGCGCCGACTCGGCGGCTTGCGTATCCGGTTGCGAAGTGGGTTCCGAAGTGTGTTTCATAGCGCTGGATAAAAGGATCGGCGTGGAGCCCGGTGCCCAGATTGGTGCACGCGGCGCCAGCGATCGATCCGCTGGAGTTCACAGGACAATTCTCCCCGATGTGGGGCATCTGGTGCGCTTTTCAAGGGCGCGGCATGCGCGGCCGCAGTGCTCCGCGCATCACGAAATACGGCGTTACAACTTTGCGTGAATTGGAATGGCACGTCGATTGCGAGTATCGGACCGGCCACCTATGATGCAAGAAAAAATACGGGGGGCAAGCGCTTTTTCGAGGGCTCGTACCATGCACAAGCTACCCATTCTGACGGTACTTCTGCTGTTGACCTTGACGGCCGTCACAACGTTCATCTGCCTGTCCGGTGCCGTGACACCGCGCGATACGGAGTACGGTAGCGGCAAGGCGATCTTCAAGCACTACATTATGCAGCCCCGCACGCTGCAGGCACCGCGCGCGCTGGGCGCAACAAGTTAGCACACACTTAAAATCAGTCGCCCAGCTTGTCGATGCGGCGCCGGTCGCGCTTGGTCGGGCGGCCGGCGATCTGCGTGGCGGGCTCCCGATACAGGCGACGCCGCTCCCCCTCCTCGGCGCGTTTTAGACGGCTCGCCTGCGTCTCGGCGTAAAGGGTCTGCGCCACCGAAGCGGGCCCGCGGACTTCCGCCAGCGCCAGCACCTCCACTTCCCACTGCTGTTCATGCGCGACCACGCGCACACGGTCACCGATCTTCACGTCCTTGGCCGGACGCACCGGCTGATCGTTGAGCTGCACGCGGCCGCGCTCCACCGCGTCGGTTGCCTGCGAACGCGTCTTGAAGAAGCGTGCCGCCCACAGCCACTTGTCGATGCGCACGCGGCCGTCCGCGTCGGTGCTCACCTTCATGCCGCCGCCCCCTTGCTCTGCGCCCGCGTGCGGCTGGCTTCCAGCACATGCGGATGCGGCAGCGCGAGCGGCCAGCCCTGCAGGTGCGCCAGCGCGATGTCGGCCAGGCCGGCGATCCAGGACTCGTTGTCGTTCAGGCACGGGATGTAGTGAAAGTCCTTGCCGCCGGCGACGCGGAAGGTGGACTGCCCTTCCATGGCGATCTCCTCCAGCGTCTCCAGGCAGTCGGCCGGAAAGCCCGGACAGAACACGTCGACGCGGCCGGTGCCGACACGGCCAAGCTCCTCGAGCGTGGGCGCGGTATACGGCTGCAGCCACTCGGCGCGGCCGAAGCGCGACTGGAACGTCACCAGATACTGGCCCGGCTGCAGGCCGAGCGCTTCGCCCAGCAGCCGGCCGGTCTTCAGGCACTCGCAGCGGTATGGGTCGCCGAGTTCGAGCGTGCGGCGCGGCACGCCGTGAAACGACAGCAGCAGCTTGTCGCCGCGCGCGAAATCCGGCGCGCCATGCTGTGCCCAGTACGCGCCCACCTGCTGGTGCAGCGCGTGGAGGTAGGCCGGATGGTCGTGGAAATGCTTGACCAGCCGCAGCTCCGGCTGGTTGCGCATCTGGCCCAGCACGCGGAAGACCTCGTCGAACGCGGTGGCGGTGGTGGTGCCGGAATACTGCGGATACATCGGCAGCACCAGGATGCGCTCCACGCCCTGCTTGCGCAGCGCCTGCATCACCGAAGGGATCGACGGGTTGCCGTAGCGCATCGCGCAGGCCACCACCACGTCATGCCCCTGCGCATTGAGCATCTGCTGCAGGGCGTGCGCCTGGCGCTCGCTGTAGACCAGCAGCGGCGAGCCCGTCATGTTGGCCTCGCGCAGCCAGACGGTCTCGTACTTGTGCGCCGAGGCGCGCGAGCGCAGCGGCAGGATCAGCACATTGAGGATGAACCACCAGGCTGCGCGCGGAATCTCCACCACGCGGGAGTCGGACAGGAACTGGCGCAAGTAGCGGCCGACCTCGCGCGGCGAGGTGCCGTCGGGCGTGCCGAGGTTGACCAGCAGGATCGCGGTGCGATCGGGCTGGCCGTGCTGGAACAGGGGTTCGGGCAAGAAGGGCATGGGGCGCGGCTTCGCGGATGATCCGACCGATTATACGAGCCGGTCCGCCAAGCCGCGCTCAGCCTGCCGGCACGCCGTCCTTCACCACACCGGCGCAGGGGTTGAGGCCCATCGCGTAAGCCAGGTCCGCCGGCCGGTCGATGCGCCACAGCGCGAAGTCGGCCGCGCAGCCGGGGGCCAGCACGCCGCAGGTGCCGGCCAGACCCAGCGCGGCCGCGGCATGGCGCGTGGCGCCGGTCAGCGCCTCCAGCGGGGTCAGGCGGAACAGCGTGCAGGCCATGTTCATCGCCAGCAGCAGCGACGACAGCGGCGAGGTGCCGGGGTTGCAGTCGGTCGAGACCGCCATCGGCACGCCGGCCTGGCGCAAGGCTTGCACCGGCGGCAGGCGTGTCTCGCGCAGGCAGTAGAACGCGCCGGGCAGCAGCACCGCCACCGTGCCCGCCTCCACCATGGCGACGACACCGGCATCGGTCAGGCATTCGAGGTGGTCCGCCGACAGGCCGCCGTAGCGCGCCACCAGCGCCGCGCCGCCCTGATCGGACAACTGCTCGGCATGCAGCTTGACCGGCAGGCCGAGCCCCTGCGCGGCATCGAACATGCGCGCCGTCTGCGCGGGAGAAAAGCCGATGGTTTCGCAGAACGCATCGACCGCATCGACGAGCCCTTCCGCCGCCAATGCTGGCAGCACGTCGGCGCACAGGTGGCCGATGTAGTCGTCCGCGCGGCCGGCGAATTCGGGCGGCACGGCGTGGGCGCCGAGAAAGGTGGTCCGCACCCGCACCGGCAGCGTCCGGCCGAACGCGCGCGCGACACGCAGCATGCGGCGCTCGGTGTCCAGGTCGAGGCCGTAGCCGGACTTGATTTCCACCGTCGTCACGCCCTCGGCGCGCAGCGCGTTCAGGCGCGGCAGGCTCGCTGCGGCAAGCGCCTCTTCGCTGGCCGCGCGCGTGGCGCGGACGGTGGACAAAATGCCGCCGCCCGCCCGCGCGATGTGTTCGTAGGGCACGCCATTGAGCCGCGCCTCGAATTCGTTGCTGCGGTTGCCGGCATAGACGAGATGCGTGTGGCAGTCGATCAGGCCCGGCGTGAGCCAGACGCCGCCGCCGTCGTATTCGCGTTCGGCGCGGGCGCCGGCGGGCAGGTCCGCGCGCGCGCCGAGCCAGGCGATGCGGCCGTCCTTGACGGCGATGGCGCCATCGCGGATTTCACCGTAGCCGTCGGTATCGGCCGCCAGCGTGGCGAGGTGGACGTGGGTCCACAGTGCGTCCCAGCGGAGCTCAGCCATGCGCGGCTCCCCGCGGAGCGACCCCGTCGACGACGCGCGCGACGAGGCGCGCGGCGACACGCGCCGTGTGGTTGTCGATGTCGAGCGACGGATTCAGCTCCGCCACGTCGGCCAGCCGCAGCTTGCCGGAGACGGCCACGCGATCGACGATGGGCTCGATCACCTCCATCGCCACGCCGCGCGCGGACGGTGCGCTGACACCCGGCGCGACGCCGGCCGGCAGCACGTCCAGGCACATCGTCAGATAGACGTGATCGACTTCGGCGAGGAAGGTGTCGACGGTCTGCAGCACCCGCGGCAGGTGCGGGAGATCCATCTCATCGTCGCGCAGCCAGCGCACGCCGAGCTGCCTGGCGCGCGCGAACAGCGCCTCGGTGTTGGCGTAGGCGCTGATGCCCAGGCACGCGTAGTGGAACGGCCAGCCGCGCCGCGCGCAGTCTTCGGCGATCTGGCGGAACGGCGTGCCGGAACTGCCGCGCTCGCCCGCGCGCAGATCGAAATGCGCGTCGAGGTTCAGGATGCCGATGCGCAGCGGCTGCGCGGACCGGGCTGCCAGATGCCGCGCCAGCCCGCCGAACGACGCCCAGGCGATTTCATGGCCACCGCCCAGCCCGATCGGGAACGCGCCCCGGTCGAGCAAGCCGTGCAGCACGCCGGACAGCGCATCCTGCGCGGCCTCCAGCGCATCGCCCGGGCAAGTCACATCACCGGCATCGACGATTGCGCGGCCGGGCCGGGCCGGCAGGTTGGCGAGCATCCGGCGGATGGCCGCCGGCCCCGCCTGCGCGCCGGTGCGGCCATGGTTGCGCGCGACGCCGGCGTCGCAGGCGAAGCCGGCCAGCGCGACCGCGCCGGTCAGCGGCGATGCTGCGTCGATACCGCGCACGACCTGGTGCCAGCGGTGGCCCAGCGCGCCCTCTTCCGCATCGACGCGGCCCTGCCAGACCGTCGGATCGGCCTCGGTGCGCATGGTCATGCGAGCGCCAGGTCCGCCAGGTGCGCGTGGCAGCTGTCGCCCAGGTTGCCGTCGAGCACAAGGCGGCGCGCGGCGTCGATGTCGGGCGCGAACAGGCGGTCTTCACCGTAGTACGCCACGCGCGAGCGGATGCACGCATGCGCGCGCACCAGCGCGTCGGAGGTGGCGAGCGGCCGGTGGAAGTCGATGCCCTGCGCGGCGGCCAGCGCTTCGATGCCGACGATGGTGGCGGTGTTGTCGGCCATCTCGGCCAGGCGGCGGCCGGCGAAGGTGGCCATGCTGACGTGATCCTCCTGGTTGGCCGAGGTCGGCAGGCTGTCGACGCTGGCCGGATGCGCCAGCGATTTGTTCTCCGAGGCCAGCGCGGCGGCCGTCACATGGGCGATCATGAAACCGGAATTCAGCCCCGGCTGCTCGACCAGGAACGGCGGCAGGCCCGACAGCGTGGCATCGATCAGCAGCGCGATCCGCCGCTCGGACAGCGCGCCGATCTCGGCAATGGCCAGCGCCAGCATGTCGGCGGCGAAGGCCACCGGCTCGGCGTGGAAGTTGCCGCCCGAGATCACCTCGCCCGCATCGGCGTAGACCAGCGGGTTGTCGGTGACGGCGTTGGCCTCGGTGAGCAGCGTGGCGCCGGCCTGACGGATCAGGTCGAAGCACGCGCCCATCACCTGCGGCTGGCAACGCAGGCTGTACGGGTCCTGCACGCGCGTGTCGCCGACCAGGTGCGAGCGGCGGATGGCGCTGCCGGCCAGCAGGTTGCGGTAGACGGCGGCGGCGGCGATCTGCCCGGCCTGGCCGCGCACGGTGTGCACGCGAGGATCGAACGGCGCGTCGCTGCCCTTGGCCGCATCGACCGACAGCGCGCCGGCCACGGTGGCCGCCTGCAACAGGCGCTCGGCAAGGAACAGGCCGTTGAGCGCCAGCGCGGTCGACACCTGGGTGCCGTTGATCAACGCCAGCCCTTCCTTGGCGGCCAGCGCGATGGGTTCGATGCCCGCCGCGGCCAACGCTTCGCGCGCCGGCTTGCGCGCGCCGTTCACACGCACGTCGCCTTCGCCCAGCATGGCCAGCGTCATGTGCGCGAGCGGCGCCAGGTCGCCGGACGCCCCCACCGAGCCCTTGGACGGGATGCACGGCACGATGCCCGCGTTGAGCATCGCCAGCAGCGTATCGATGACGATGCGGCGCACACCGGAATAGCCGCGCGCGAGGCTCGCGGCCTTCATCAGCAGCACCAGGCGCGCGACGTTGTCTTCGAGATCGGCGCCGGTGCCGACCGCGTGCGACAGGATCAGGTTGCGCTGCAGGTGCTCCAGTTCGTGCGTGGCGATCTGCGTCTTGGCCAGCTTGCCGAAGCCGGTATTGATGCCGTAGGCCGGGTCGCCCTTGGCGACGATGGCCTGCACGGTCGCCGCCGAGGCCTCGATGGCGGCGGCGCAATCGCCCGACAGCGTCACGGGCGTGGGCGCCAGCCAGACGCGGCGCAGATCGGCGAAGGTCATCTCACCCGGATGCAGCGTCAGGATGGAAGGCGTGGTCATGGTGTTCATGGGCGATGCGGGATCCGGTTAACCAATCATGGGCAATTTGAGGCCGTTGCGCTTGGCGCAGGCGATGGCGGTTTCGTAGCCGGCATCGGCGTGGCGCATCACGCCCGAGCCCGCGTCGTTGACCAGCACGCGCGCGAGGCGCCGGGCCGCCGCCTCGGTGCCGTCCGCGACGATCACGACACCCGCGTGCTGCGAGTACCCCATGCCGACGCCGCCGCCGTGGTGCAGCGACACCCAGGTCGCGCCGCCCGCGGTGTTCAGCAGCGCGTTGAGCAGCGGCCAGTCCGACACGGCGTCGGTGCCGTCGCGCATGGCTTCGGTCTCGCGGTTGGGGCTGGCGACGGAGCCGGTGTCGAGGTGATCGCGCCCGATCACGACAGGCGCCTTCAGCTCGCCCGTGCGCACCATCTCGTTGAAGGCCAGGCCCGCCAGGTGGCGCTCGCCCAGGCCCAGCCAGCAGATGCGCGCGGGCAGGCCCTGGAAGGCGATGCGCTCGCGCGCCATGTCGAGCCAGCGGTGCACGTGCGTGTTGTGCGGGAAGAGTTCCTTGATCTTGGCGTCGGTCTTGTAGATGTCTTCCGGATCGCCCGACAGGGCAACCCAGCGGAACGGGCCCCGGCCCTCGCAGAACAGCGGGCGGATGTAGGCCGGCACGAAGCCGGGGAAGTCGAAGGCGTTCTTCACGCCCCGGTCGAACGCGACCTGGCGGATGTTGTTGCCGTAGTCGACGGTCGGAATGCCCATCGCCTGGAAATCGAGCATGGCCTGCACGTGCACGGCACAGGACCCGGCGGCCGCCTCGGTCAGGCGGGCGTGTTGCGACGGATCGCGTTGCGCAGCGCGCCATTGCTCGACCGTCCAGCCCACCGGCAGGTAACCGTTGACCAGATCGTGCGCCGAGGTCTGGTCGGTCACCAGATCGGGCTTGAGGCCGCCGGCGCGGGCACGCTTGACCAGCTCCGGCAGGATCTCCGCGGCATTGCCGAGCAGGCCGATGGAGACCGCCTCGCCGCGCTCGCAATGGTGGCGGATCAGGTTGAGTGCGTCGTCGATGTCCCTGGCCTGCTTGTCGAGGTAGCGCGTGCGCAGGCGGAAGTCGATGCTGGACTGCTGGCACTCGATGGTGAGCGACACCGCGCCGGCCAGCGTGGCGGCCAGCGGTTGCGCGCCGCCCATGCCGCCCAGGCCGGCGGTCAGGATCCAGCGGCCGGCGAGGTTGCCGCCGGGCACCTGGGCGCCGGGTGCCGTCTCCCCGGGGGAGCGGCCTGGTTTCAACAAGGCCGACGGGCGGTCCGAATAGTGCTGGCGGCCGGCCTCGGCGAAGGTTTCGTAGGTGCCCTGCACGATGCCCTGGCTGCCGATGTAGATCCAGCTGCCGGCGGTCATCTGGCCGTACATGAACAGGCCCCTGCGGTCCAGTTCGTTGAAGTGCGCCCAGTCGGCCCACTTGGGCACTAGGTTCGAGTTGGCGATCAGCACGCGCGGCGCATCCGGATGCGTCCTGAACACGCCGACGGGCTTGCCGGACTGCACCAGCAGCGATTCGTCGTCGTTCAGCGTGCGCAGCGTCTCCAGGATCTTGTCGAAGCAGGCCCAGTCGCGCGCGGCGCGGCCGATGCCGCCGTAGACGACGAGGTGCTTGGGATTCTCGGCCACGTCCGGGTCGAGGTTGTTCTGCAGCATGCGGTAGGCGGCCTCGGTCAGCCAGCTCTTGCAGTGCAGCTCGGTGCCGCGCGGCGCCCGGATCTCGCGCGAAGCGTCATAGCGCGGATCGGCGGCCAGGTGCGCGGCGTCGGTCATGGTGTTCATGTCGGTGTCTCCTGCGGTGGATGCGTGGATGCTATGTTGTATATACAAATAAAGCAAGGCGACTTTACAACTCACCAGCAAACCCGGATCATGCTGCCAGCCATCCGCCACATTCACCTTCCGGTCTCGCCATGCCTCCGCGCCAATCCGCTCCCGCCCCTGCTTTCCTGCGCATCAAGGAAGACATCCTGTCGCGCATCCGCAGCGGCGAATGGCAGGAAGGCGAAATGATTCCGGGGGAGACCTCGCTGGCGCAGACCTTCGGCGTCTCGCGCATGACGGTCAACCGCGCGCTGCGCGAGCTGACCGCCGAGCAGATCCTCACGCGCGTACAGGGGTCGGGCACCTTCGTGGCGCAGCAGAAGTACCAGGCGACGCTGGTGGCGATCCGCAACATCGCCGAGGAGATCGCCGCGCGCGGCCACCGGCACCGCGCCGAGCTGCACAGGCTCGAGCGCGTGCGCGCCACCGAGGGGATGGCCGCGCCGTTCGGCTTGGCCGTAGGGCGCACGCTGTTCCACTCGCTGATCGTCCACTTCGAGAACGACCTGCCGATCCAGGTGGAAGACCGCTGGGTCAACGCCGAGCTGGCGCCCGACTACATGGAGCAGGATTTCACGCAGACCACGCCCAATGCCTACCTGATGCGGGCGGCCCCGCTGCAGGGCGTGGAGTACCGGATCGAGGCACGGCTGCCGCCGCGCGAGATCGCCGAGATGCTGCACATGGACGTGCGCGAGGCGTGCCTGATGCTGCGGCGCAAGACGCTGTCGCAGGGACAGGTCGCCTCGGTGGCGACCATGTGGCACCCGGGCGGGCGGTATCAGTTCACGGGGAGTTTCTGAGGCAGGCCGGGCCCGCCCCGATCAATGCTGGCTGAGCGTGCTGGACAGCAGCTTGGCGGTGATGTCCACGATCGGGATCACGCGCTCGTAGGCCATGCGCATCGGCCCGATCACGCCCAGCGTGCCGACGATCTTGCCGTCCACCTCGTACGGCGCGGTGATGACCGCCATGTCTTCGTGCGGCACCAGGCTGCTCTCGCCGCCGATGAAAATCTGCACGCCCTCGGCGCGGCTGGACACGTCGAGCAACTGCAGCAGGCCGGTCTTCTGCTCGAACACGGCGAACAGCCGGCGCAGCTTGTCCATCGAGGAGGACAGGTCTTCCACCTCCAGCAGCTTGCGCTCGCCGGAGATGACCACCGGTTCTTCGTCCGACACGGCGCTGCTGCCCGCCTCCACGGCCGCCTGCATCAGCGAGGTCATGTCGGCCTGCAGCGCGTTCAGCTCGCCGCGCAGGCGTTCGCGCACCGCGTCGAAGGTCATGCCGCCGTAGTGCGCGTTGATGTAGTTGGCCGCCTCCACCAGTTGCGATGGGGTGTACGGCGTATCGGTATGGATGATGCGGTTCTGCACGTCGCCCTCGGGCGTGACGACGATCAACAGGATGCGCGTCTCGGACAGCCGCAGGAATTCGATCTGCCGGAAGGCATGCGTGCGGCGCGGCGTCATCACGATGCCGGCGAACTGCGACAGGTTGGACAGCGTCTGCGCCGCCGCCGCGATCACCCGCTGCGACGACTCCGACCCGTGCGAGGCGAGCTGCGCGCGCACCTGCTCGGCGATCGTGCCGGCGATCTGCTGCGCCATGCGGTCGTACGGGCCGAGCGTGTCCAGCGGGCTGGCCGTCAGCATGGTATCGACGAAGAGGCGGTAGCCGCGCGGCGTCGGCACGCGTCCGGCCGAGGTGTGCGGGCTGGCGATGAAGCCCATCTCCTCCAGGTCGGACATCACGTTACGGATGGTGGCCGGCGACAGATCGAGCCCGGAATACTTCGACAGGGTACGCGAGCCCACGGGCTGGCCCTCGGCGATGTAGCGCTCGATCAGCGTCTTGAGGAGGAGGGTGGCGCGTTTGTCCATGATCTGTTCGATTTTACGCAAATTCACACCGAAAGCGCCGGGCGGCGACAACCTTCCATCTTCAAACGCGCGCCGGCCATGGCGACCGTCATATCGATATGGTGTAATGCGCGCATGTCGATCTCGCCATCCCCTGTGGCTTCCCGCGCGAACGCCACTTCGCCTTTCAAGACCGTCGCGCTGGTCGGCCGCTATTCGGCCGCCAATATTGCTGTTCCGCTGCAGGAACTGGCATCGTGCATCGCCGCACAGGGCCACGATATCGTTTTCGAGCGGGAAACCGCCCTGAACATCGGAGTCCAGGACTACCCGGCCCTGCCGCCCGACGAAATGGCGCGCCATGCCGATGTGGCCGTGGTACTGGGCGGCGACGGTACGCTGCTCGGCATCGGCCGGCACCTGGCCGGGGCGTCGGTGCCGGTCATCGGGGTCAACCACGGCCGGCTCGGCTTCATGACGGACATCCCGTTCGAAGATGTGCACGACGTGCTGCCCGACATGCTGGCCGGCCACTACGAGGCCGAGACCCGCACGCTGCTGCAGGCCCAGGTGGTGCGCGACGACGAGATCATCTTCTCCGCCCTGGCCTTCAACGACGTGGTGGTCAACCGCTCGGGCTTTTCCGGCATGGTCGAGCTGGCGGTGTCGGTCGACGGCTTCTTCATGTACAACCAGCGCTCGGACGGCCTGATCGTCTCCACGCCTACCGGGTCGACGGCCTATGCGCTGTCGGCGGGCGGGCCGATCCTGCACCCGGCGCTGTCGGGCCTGGTGCTGGTGCCGATCGCGCCGCACGCGCTGTCCAACCGCCCCATCGTCATTCCGCACGACGCCGAGGTCGTCATTCAGGTCACCAGCGGGCGCGAAGCCAGCGTCAATTTCGACATGCAGTCGCTCACCTCGCTGCTGCCGGGCGACCGCATCGTGGTGCGCCGCTCTGAGCGCACCGTGCGGCTGCTGCACCCGGTCGGCTACAACTACTACGCCACGCTGCGCAAGAAACTGCACTGGCACGAGTACCCGACCGAAGACAACCGGCTGTAAACCCAGACATCGCCCGACGCTCCATGCTGCGCAGCCTGACCATCCGCGATTTCGTCATCGTCCACGCCCTGGACCTCGACCTGGCCGACGGCTTTACCGTGTTCACGGGCGAGACCGGCGCCGGCAAATCCATCCTGATCGACGCGCTGGCATTGACCCTCGGTGAACGCGCCGACGCCGCAGTGGTGCGCGAGGGCGCGCCGCGCGCCGACATCACCGCCGCGTTCGACACGCACCCGCAGGTGGCCGCCTGGCTGGAAACCCATGAACTGCATGGCGACGATGGCGCCATCCTGCTGCGCCGCACGATCGATGCGGCCGGCCGCAGCAAGGCCTTCATCAACGGCGCCGCTGTCACGCTGGCCCAGCTGCGCGAGGTCGGCGAACAACTGGTCGACATCCATGGCCAGCATGCGCACCAGTTGCTGCTCAAGACCGATGCCCAGCGCCGCCTGCTCGACGCCCATGCGGGCCTGGAAGACGAGGTGCGCGTGGTCGGCGAGCGGTATCGCGCGTGGCAGGCGGTGGTCCGCCTGCGCGAGGCCGCCGAACAGCAATCGCGCGAAGCCCAGCTCGAGCGCGAGCGCGTGGAATGGCAGGTCAACGAGTTGCAAAAGCTCGCCCCGCAGCCGGGCGAGTGGGAAGAGGTCCAGGCCGAGCATCACCGCCTGTCGCACGCGGCCAGCCTGATCGAAGGCACACGCGCGGCGCTGGATACGCTGTCCGAATCGGACGGCGCCGTGCTCACGCAGCTCGGCGCCGCGGTGCACGGCCTGCAGGCCCTGGCCGAGATCGACCCGGCACTGGCCGACGTGCTGGCCGCGCTGGAACCCGCGCAGGTGCAGGTCCAGGAGGCCGTGCATTCGCTGGCGCGCTATGCCGACCGCGCCGAACTGGATCCGGACCGCCTGGCCGAGGTCGACGCGCGCCTGCAGGCGCTGCACACCATGGCACGCAAGTACCGTGTCGCACCCGAGACCCTGCCCGCCGAGCTCGCGCAGCGGCAGGCGCAACTGGCCGCGTTGCAGGCGGCGTCCGACCTGGACGCGCTGCAGACTCAAGAAGCGCAGACCCATACGGCCTATCTGCAAGCCGCGCAGGCACTGTCGCGCGGGCGCGCCAAGGCCGCGCGCGAGCTGGCCGGCGCCGTGACCGGTGCCATGCAAGGGCTGTCGATGGCCGGCGGCCGGTTCGACATCGCGCTGCATCCGCTGGAACAGGGGGGCGCGGCCGGGCTGGAACAGGTCGAATGCCTGGTCGCCGGACATGCGGGCGTGTCGCCGCGCCCGCTGGCCAAGGTGGCCTCGGGCGGCGAACTGGCGCGGATCAGCCTGGCGATCTCGGTGATCGCCAGTGAGGCCAGTCCGACCCCGACGCTGATCTTCGACGAGGTCGATTCCGGCATCGGTGGCGCGGTGGCCGAGGTGGTCGGCAGGCGCCTGCGCGAGCTGGGCACGCGCCGCCAGGTGCTGTGCGTGACCCACCTGCCGCAGGTGGCCGCGCTGGCCAACCACCATGTGCAGGTCGCCAAGCAGACCGTGGGCGGCAGCACGCGCTCCGACCTGGTGGTGCTCGATGCCACCGGCCGCATCGACGAGATCGCCCGCATGCTGGGCGGCGCGTCGCTGACCGACACCACGCGCCGCCATGCCGACGAAATGCTCGCCGCGGGCCGGGCGCACCCGGCACCTGCGCCCGCCGGGCAGCGGAAATCCCGGCGCGCGGCCCAGTGATTGCCTATACCGACAACATCGCCGCCGGCATTGCGCTGCAACGTTCCGGCGCACCGACGCTTCCATCCCAAGGAGAACGCCATGGCCCGACCGGCTGCCCGATCCCGTTCCTCGCTGTCGTCCGTCAAGCCTGCACTGGCGGCAGCGCTGGGCCTGTGCCTGCTCGCTGCCTGCAAGTCGGTGCCGGCGATTGATCCGGGCAAGCCGCCCGCCATGGACCCCGCTTCAGGCAACACTACGCCGCCGGCTTCGGTGTCGGCCGCGCAGAACCTCGGCGACATCATCGTCGGCCTGCGCACCCCCACCGACTCGGCCGTCACGCTGCAGACCCTGCTGAACGGAATCGGCGCCCGGGCCACGCCACCCTATGCCTTCACACCCGTGCGACCGATGTCGGGCGGCTTCTGGGTGGTGCGCGCAGTCTCGGGCGAGCCGTCGGCCACGCTGGATGGCGCCATCGCGGCCCTGCGTGCGGCCCCCGGCATCGCATCGGCGGACGCGGACCGCATCCTCAAGCCTCAGCGCTGATCCGCCGGCCCGCGACGCCGCATCGGGTCCACGCAGGAAAGCGCGATCAGCCGGATGCGCCTTCACACTGTGTAGTTGCAGGGCACGTGCGCCGCAAAACGCCTGTTTGCGTGCTACGTTTTCGAATGCCACCCCGCCTGGGCGGACGGATCGCCTGTAGCATGGGCAAGGGTCACGATGGAGCCTCCACGTATGACATCCCTCTTCTCCCGATCGAAGCGCAATCTGCGCACAGGCACAGGATTGCTGGGTGCGGCACTGATGCTGGCCTGCCACGCCGTGTCGGCCGCCGGCACTGCCCAACCGCAGTACACCGGCGACCTGATCATCAAGTGGCGCGATGACACCAGCGGCACGCAGAAACCGCTCTCCGCCACGGAGGCCGGCAATCGCCTGCTGTCGGTCGCGCAGGCCGCCGGCAGCACACTGCAGGTCAAGCGCACGCTGGCCACCGACGCCCAACTGATGCGTACCGGGCTGTCCGATGCGGCCAGCATCGAGGCCGCCGCGGCCAAGGTCGCGCAGGATGCGCGGGTGGCCTATGTCGTGCCGGACCGCATCCTGTACCCGACCGCGACGCCCAACGACCCGCTGTTCAGTTCGCAGAACAACCTGCAGAGCCCGACCGTGGTGGCCGGCGGCATCAATGTCGCGGCGGCGTGGGACATCACGCAGGGATCGTCCAGCCTGGTCGTGGCGGTGGTCGATACCGGCTATACCGACCATCCCGACCTGTCCGGCAAGATCCTGCCCGGCTACAACTTCATCTCGGACCCCGCCCGTGCCGGTAACAGCACTGGCCGGGGCAACGATGCACACGACACCGGCGACGGCGTGACCAGCTCCGATGTCTCCGCGATCAGCGGCTGCACCAGCAGCGATATCGCCAACAGCACCTGGCACGGCACGGAAGTGATGAGCGTGCTGGCCGCCGGCACCAACAACGCGCTCGATATCGCCGGCGTGGGCTGGAACACCCGCATCGTGCCGGTGCGCACGTCGGGCAAGTGCGGCGCGCTGCTGTCCGATACGGTGGACGGCATGCTGTGGGCCGGCGGGATTGCGGTGTCGGGCGTGCCGGCCAACCCCAACCCGGCGCGCGTGGTCAACATAAGCCTGGGCAGCGTCGGCAGTTGTTCGGCGGCGGAGCAGGATGCGATCAACCGGCTGGCCGCGCTCGGCACCGTGGTCGTGGCGGCGGCGGGCAACGAAGGCGGTGCGGTCGATGCGCCCGCCAATTGCAGCGGCGCCATTGCCGTCACGGCGCACGTCGACAGCGGCGAGAACGCGAGCTACGCCAACGTCGGCTCCCAGGTGGCACTCAGCGCGCCCGGCGGCGGCTGTGCCAACTCGCAGGCGACAAGCAGCGGCTGCACCGGCCCCGTGTCCGTGATCCAGGCCGACTCGAATGACGGGTCGTACAGCCTGGGCAACTCTGTGGTCAAGTCCGTGGCCGGCACCAGCTTCTCCACGCCCGAGGTGGCCGGCACGATCGCGCTGATGCTCAGCGTGCAGCCGCAGTTGTCGGACGCGCAGATCCTGGCCGGTCTGCAGCAGACCGCACGCGCGCATCCGAGCGGCACCTATTGCGCGATCCGGGGCGGCTGCGGCGCAGGCCTGCTCGATACGGCAGGCGCGGTGCAATACGCGCAGACGACGACGCCGGCCGGGATCGGCAACGGCTCGTCGAGTTCGAGCAGCAGCGGCGGCGGTGGCGGTGGCGGTGGCGGTGGCGGTGGCGGTGGCGGTGGCGGTGGCGCGATCGAAATCGCCTACGCGGCATTGCTGCTGGCGGCCGGCTTGGCATACCGCCGTCGACGCAAAACCACAGCCTGACCCCGCCCCCTCGACAACACAACCCCGCACGCGCCGTGCGGGGTTACAGCCTGTCGCCCCCCTTCTTGCTGCGATCAGTACGGTGACGTCGCAGGATCACATCCGCCCGAGCGGCTGATACTAGGGTTTACCCCTACCCCGTATTCGGAGACACCGTTTCAAACCTTCCTGACAATGCAGTCGAACTTCTTTACACAAGAACAGGACTGCTCCGATGAAGACGTTGGTTCCCGGGGGTATCGTCCGCGCGCTGGTTGCGCTCGGACTGATGTCGTATCACGCCGTGCCTGCCTTGGCGACGGGCAAGGCAGGCACAACGGATACACGGCTGCAATGGGTGACGCAGCTGATTGTTAAGGAAAAGAGCGGAACGAGCAGCACGCTCAAGACACAATCGGTTGCCGCGGATGTGGCAACGGTGCAACGCTGGTCGGCCGCCGCCCAACTGCCCGTGACGTACAAGCGCGCCATGTCGGGCGGTGCCCATGTGGTGACGCTGCCGAAGGTGATGTCGGTGACCGACGCGCAAACGGTGGCGACACGCATGGCATCCACCGGCCAGTTCGAGTATGTGTCGCCGGACACCATCCTGCGGCCGGCCTCCACACCGGCCGACCCCTGGTTCGCCAACCAGTGGAACCTGTTGCCCGGCACCGGTACGGTGAACACCGTCACCACCACCAGCGGCGCTACCGCGGCCAACGGTGCCACCACCAAGGGTGGCGCCAACCTGACCACGGCGTGGGACACGACCAAGGGCTCGAACGCCGCGACGGTGACGATCGTCGATACCGGGATACTCGCCGGCCACGCCGATCTGTCGGGGGCCACGATCCAGCCCGGCTATGACTTCATCAGCAACACCGCGCTGACCGGCACGCCGGACCCCGTCACCAACCTGTCGATTCCCAACGGCTTCGTGGAAAACGACGCGACGGCCAGCCGCGACAGCGATCCCACCGACCCCGGCGACTGGGTCAGCACCTCGGACGCCGCCAACTACCCCAGCTTCTGCGGCACCTCGGCCACGGACAGCAGCTGGCACGGCACCTTCGTCACCGGCCAGATCGCCGCCCAGCACAACGCCATTGGCGTGGCCGGCGTGGCACCCGGTGTCAGCGTGCAGATGGCGCGCGCACTGGGCAAGTGCGGCGGCGCCAGCTCCGACATCATCGACGCCATCACCTGGGCGGCCGGCGGTACCGTTCCGGGCGTGGCGACCAACGCAACGCGCGCCAAGGTGATCAACCTGAGCCTGGGTGGCACCACCGCCTGCACCACGGCGCAACAAAGCGCGATCACGGCGGCACGCGCGCTCGGCGCAGCCATTGTGGTAGCCACCGGCAATGAGGCACAGACTTCCGCGATCGACGCCCCGGCGAGCTGCTCGGGCACGATCGCGGTGACGGCCCACACCCTCGAGGGGGACAACGCCAATTACGCCAACGTCGGCTCGGGCACCACCCTGAGCGCCCCAGGCGGCGGCAACGGTTCAACCATCACGGGCCTTGGCGCACTGGTGCCGTCGACATCGAACAGCGGCACGACCACCGCCGGCGGGGACACGTATGTGGGCGAAGAAGGCACGTCAATGGCCGCGCCCCACGTCACGGGCGTCGCGGCACTGATGCTGTCGGTCAACTCTGCGCTGACGCCGGACCAGATCAAGGCCATCCTCCAGCAGTCGTCGCGACCGTTCCCGCCGGATACGTTCTGTGCCGCGCACGCGGGCGTGTGCGGCGCCGGCATGCTCGACGCAGGCTCCGCCATCGCTCAAGCCCAGGGCGCGCCGACCGTGCATGCGTCGACGTCCGCCAGCTCGGTCACGACCGGCACGCAGGTCACCCTGACGGCGGTGGGTGGCGCAGGCTACGGCAAGACGGTCAGCAGCCTGAGCTGGGTCCAGACCAGCGGTACGGCGATCACCGCCACGACCAGCGGCCCGGACTCGACCGGCAACGCCACGGCAACGTTCACGCCGACGACCGCCGGCACATACACCTTTACCGTCACACTGACCGCGAACGATGGCACCACGGCCAGCGACACCACCAGCCTCACGGTCACGGCCGCGTCGACCTCGGGTGGCACGGGTGGCAGCACCGGTGGCCGCACTGGCACGCTGCCCTTCTCCGGCGGCACCAGCGGCATCGGTACGCTGAACATCAACGGCGGCGGCGGCCTGCTGCCGCTGTGGCTCGGTGGCCTGCTGCTGGCGGCCGGCGCCTTCGGCTTCCAGCGCCGCAAGCGCGCTTGAACGAAAAACGGGCACGCCGCTTGACCGGCGTGCCCGTGCAGCGCTTTCGCCGTCGGCCGGTCAGCCGCGCGCCCGTCTCCCCTGGGCGCGCCATTCACCCAGTACCCAGAGCAGCAACCCGCTGCCCGCCCCGAGCGCGTGGGCGATCCTGACCACGCCGAAGCCCCAGTGCGGATCGTAGGCGACCGGCGACAACCACGACTGCTCCAGCCAGACCTTCACCAGCACGCCCAGGCACAGCAGCGAGCCGATCCAGCGCGACGGGCGGTCGGTACCTGCGTCTTCATCGGACGGCCGCAGGAGCCGCAGACCGCCCCAGGCCGCCAGCCCGTGCAACGCGCCGGACAACCCGCCGTACCACTGCACCGACGGCTGCTTGAGCAGCGCCACCTGGACCAGCACGCCGCATGCCACCAGCACCGCGAGGATGGCATCCGGCCGCAGCACCCGCGCCAGCAGCAGGATCAGCCCCGCCGCCGCCATGCCATCGGCCAGCCAGTGCCACGCATCCAGATGCACCCACATGGCGGTGATCACGCGCCACCACTGACCCGCGCGGACCGCATCGCGCTGGTACAGACCGACGGCATGGAGCCACGGCACAAACGAGAACGCCGCCGACACCGCGAACACCCCAGCACAGGCGCCCCAGGTGCGGCTCACGTGGGCACGCGTGCTCATTGCGCCGGCGACGCCGCATCGATGCTGCCGAACACCCGCTCCCACAGCGCACGCACGTGGGCCGCCTCGTGCGCGCAGGTCCCGACCGGCACGCGCGCGGCGGACTGGCCGTCCAGGCGCAACTTGTGCTGGCGCGCGCGGAAATCGCGGTAGGCATCGGCCACCTGGGCGGCGCGCGCGGCGTCGATCAGGCCCAGTTCGCCCGCCATGCGCAGCAAGGCGATGTTGCCGGCGTTGCGCGTGAGTCCGGCATGGGCGGCGCTGTGCAGCAGCACCAGGAACTGCACGGTGAATTCGATATCGACCATGCCGCCGCGATCGTGCTTGAGATCGAACAGCGGCGTCGGATTGGCGTGGCCTTCCAGCACGCGCTCGCGCATGGCCGCGATCTCGTCGCGCAGCGGGCCCGCCTCGCGCGGCTGGCGCAGCACGGCGATGCGCAACGCCTCGAAGCGCGCGCCGATCTCCGCGTCGCCGGCGCAGAAGCGCGCGCGCGTGAGCGCCTGGTGCTCCCAGACCCAGGCAGCGTTGTCGCCCTCGCGCATCTGGTAGCGGCGGAAGGCCTCGAAATGGGTGACCATCAGCCCGGCGGCGCCGTTGGGCCGCAGCCGCGTGTCGACATCGAACAGCATGCCGGCGGCGGTGTGGCTGGTCAGCCAGGTGATCAGCTTGCGCGCATAGGCGGCATAGACCTCGGGCGCGCGCTCGTCGTCATCGTCGTAGAGGAAGATCAGGTCGAGATCGGACGCATAGCCAAGCTCCTTGCCGCCCAGGCGCCCGTAGGCCACCACCGCGAAGCGCGGCACCTCGCGGTGGCGCGTGGACACCTGCTGCCACACGGTCTCCAGCGTCAGGTCGAGCACGGCGTCGGCCAGGTCCGACAGGCGGTCGCTGATCGACTCGACGGTGAGCAGGCCCTGCAGATCCTGCAGCAGAACGCGGAAGGTCTCGGCGTGGTGCTCCTGGCGCAGGATGTCCATCTGCATCTCGACGTGGTCGCCGGCGGCGCGCAGGCGCTCGCGCACGCGCTCGCGGAAGCCCTGCCAGTCGGGCGCGGCGGACAGCGCCTCGTTGTCGAGCAGTTCGTCCAGCAACTGCGGATGGCGCGTCAGGTAATCCGCCGCCCAGCGCGAAGCGTGCAGCGTGTGGGCGACGCGCGCCATCGCCTGCGGGTATTCGCACAGCAGCGACAGGTACGACGCGCGGCGGCTGATCGCATCGAAAAAATCCAGGAAGCGCGCGATGGTGACGTCGGCATCGGTCTGCCGCGCGGCATGGTCGAGCGCGCGGTTGATCAGCAGATCGAAGCGCTGGCGACTGACCTCCGACAGCGCCCGGTAGCGCGGCGAATGGCGCGAGGCACGCAGCCGCTCCAGCACGCTGTCGGCATCGGCATAGCCGAGTTCGAGCAGTTGCGCGCGGGCGCTTTCGGTGCGCTCGTCGTCGAGCAGATCGGCGTGCCAGACGGCGACGCACGGCGGCTGGTTGTCCTGCTTGTCGGAGAAGGTCTGCTCGAACTGCTGGGCCACCTCGTCCTGGTAGTGCTCCAGTTGCGCCACCAGCGCGGCGTAGTCGGCGAAGCCCATCATGCGGGCGATCCGCAACTGGTCCTCCGGCGTGCCCGGCAGATTGTGCGTCTGCGCATCGTCGACGTACTGCAACCGATGCTCGAGCTGGCGCAGGAAGCGGTAGGCGTCGGTCAGACGGGCGACGGTGTCGGCGCCGATCAGGCCGCGCTCAGCAGCCGTGCGCAGCACCTCCAGCGTCGGCCGGATGCGCAGGGCGAAATCCTGGCCGCCGCGGATCAGCTGGAACACCTGCGCGACGAACTCGATCTCGCGGATGCCGCCGCGCCCGAGCTTGATGTTGGGCGAGCGCGCCTGCGCGTGGCCATCGCCGTCGTGGCCGCCAGGCTGGCGATGGGCGCCGCTGCTGCGCTTGGCGGCCTCGGCGCGGATCTGCGCATGCAGTGCGCGGATCGCCGCGATCACGCCGTAATCGAGATAGCGGCGGAACACGAAAGGCGTGGTCACGCGCTCGAGCTGCTGGATCACGCGGGCCGCGTGCGGGCTGCCCGGATCGGTGATGACGCGGCCCTTGATCCACGCGTAGCGCTCCCACTCGCGGCCCTGGACAACGAAGTACTCCTCCAGCATCCCCAGGCTGCAGGCGAGCGGACCGGCGTCCCCGTTGGGCCGCAGGCGCATGTCGACGCGGAAGACGTAGCCGTCTTCGGTCACGTCGGCCAGCGCGTTGATCAGCCGGCGGCCAAGCTTCGTGAAATATTCATGGTTGGACAGTGGGCGCGGCCCGCCTTGCGTGTCACCCTCTTCGTCGTAGAGAAAGATCAGATCGATATCGGACGACACGTTCAGTTCGCGCCCGCCCAGCTTGCCCATGCCGACCACCACCAGCTCTTGCACCTCGCCCGACGATTGGCCGACGGGCTGGCCGTGGAGCGCGCCCAGCTCCTGGCCGATCACGGAGATGGCGGCGCGCACGGCGAACTCGGCGAAATCGGTCATGGTGCCGGTCACCTCGTCGAGCGGGGCGACACCGGACAGATCGCGCTCCGCGAGCGCCGCGAACACCTCGTTGCGCAGCAGCCGCAGCGCGCGCTTGAGCGCCTGTTCGGGCTCCATGCCGGCGGCCTCGAACAACACGCTGAAGCGGGCCGACAGCCAGGCCACGTCGATCGGGCCGGCGGCCGCGGCCTGCACCCGCTCCGCCCAGCCCGTGCGCGCCTGCGCCTGCCGCTGGACATAGCGCGAATACGCGAGCGAGAACGGCAGCGCGGCACC
This sequence comes from Ralstonia solanacearum K60, assembly GCF_002251695.1. NCBI lineage: Bacteria > Pseudomonadati > Pseudomonadota > Betaproteobacteria > Burkholderiales > Burkholderiaceae > Ralstonia > Ralstonia solanacearum. The sequence goes on along the minus strand of NZ_NCTK01000001.1, from coordinate 2,799,655 downwards.
CGGCGCCTCGGACGGGCGGGCCGGCGTCTGCAGGAACGGGGCAACGGACAGGGAAGCTTGGGCAGTCATGCGGTGCAGTGAAGGACGGCGGGAAATATCCATTCTCGCTGAAATGGACGCGGGCGGGCATCGAGGGCGGGGTGACGGCTCGCGCGGCCTGCGGCATGCCCGGCCGCGGGCGGGCGCGGCCATGCGCGGCCCCGCTGACAAAAGTGGCGCCCGCCCGCGAATATCGGATAATCCGGATCATGCAGCGCCCCCCCAGCTCCCTGAGTCACCGAAGTCCGACGGCGGACCCACCAGCATCCTGTCCACCGCCCGGGCCGGCGTGCGCGCGGCCGCACCGGGGGCATGGGCCCGGCTCATGCAGGGCGCGCGGCGCGTCGGGGCCGGCATCGGTGCCGTGGTGCGCGCGCCGGTCTGGCGCAAGCTGTGGCGCCTGCTCTGGAAGACCGCGGTCGCGCTGGCCGTGCTGGCGTTTGCCGGCATGCTGCTGGTGCGGTTCGTCCTGTGGCCGCGGGTTGGGCTGGCGCGCGAGTGGATGGAGCGCGAAGCCTCGGCCACCCTGCAGGCCAAGGTCGGCATCGGCACGCTGGAAACCTACTGGGAAGGCTGGCACCCGGCCTTCCGCGCCCAGCGCATCGAGGCGCGCGACGCCGCCGGACGCCAGACTCTCGCGGTACAGGATGTACAGGCCCGGCTGTCGTGGCGTTCGCTGCCGCGGCTGCAGATCACATTCGCCTTCCTGCATGCCAGCCATGCCGACGTGCTGGTCCGGCGCGATGCCGCGGGCACCCTGTCGGTGGCCGGCATCAAGGTGGAGCCGAGCGCCGGCAGCGACGGCACCTTCTTCGACCAACTGCTGTCCCAGGGCGACATCGATTTCCGCGAAGGCGCGGTGCGCTGGCTCGACGAGCAGCACGGCCTGCCCGAAGCCGCGCTGGGTAATGTCCGCCTGCACCTGCGCAGCGGCCCGACCCGCCACCGGCTGGACGCCAGCGCCACCTCGCTGACGCTGTTCAACGGCGCCATCAAGCTGCGCGCCGATTTCCGCCACGACCTGCTGGCCCGTCCCGGCGACTGGCAGCACTGGCACGGCCAGGCCAATTGGCAGGTCGACTCGCTGCAGTTGGCGACCACGCAGCGCTATCTGCCGGTCCTGGCTTCGGCCGCCGGCGGCACGCTCACCTCCGACGGCTCGGTGGAGTTCTCCGGAGGCGCGCTCACCCGCGGCCAGGCCCGCCTGACCGGCCAGCAGATCGATCTGCGGATCCGGCAAGACCTGGACCCGATCCGCGTGCGCAGCCTGCAGGTGCTGGGCTCGCACCAGCGCAGCGCCAGCGGCGAGCACACGCTGCACCTCGAGACCCTGCAATGGCTGCCGCTGTCGCCAGCCTCGCCGCAGGCGGTACCGCTGCCGGCGCCCGCGCAGGCCACGCTGGCGGGCCCCACGCTCGAGGCACCGGCCAACCCCGCCGGCACCCCGCGCGGCTTGCGCAACGTCACGCTCGGCTGGGCGGTGGATACCCGCGACGCGCTGCGCCACCTGCAAGTCAAGGCCGCCACGCTCGACCTCGCCGAAGTGCGCGCCATCGCCACCGCCCTGCCGCTGCCGGCCGACGTGCTCGAAGCGCTGCGCAGCAAGCAGCCCACGGGCCGGCTCGACGACCTGGACATCAACTGGCAGCGCGATGTCTCGCGCTGGCGCCCGAACAGCCCGGCGCCCGAGCACCTCAACGGGCGCGGCACGCTGCGCCAGGTGTCGTTCGGCCCCGGCCCGCTGCCGGCCGTCCCGCCCGGCCATCACCCCGACCCGGCCGTGCCCGGCGTCGAAAACCTGTCGGGCAACGTCGTCTTCTCCGATGAAAAAGGCACGCTGCGCATCGACTCCGCCGACATGGCGCTGCTGCTGCCCGGCGTGTTCGACGAGTCGCGCGTGCCGCTGGACCGCCTGCAGGGCACGTTCACCTGGACCCGCCGCAAGCAGGAACTGGTGGTCAGCAGCGACAACCTGACCTTCTCCAATGCCGACCTGTCGGCCCGGATCACCGGCACCTACCGCCACGCGCCCGACACCAGCCAGATCGGCGCGGTGGACCTGAAGGGCACGCTGGACCAGGCCATGGTGCCGCGCGTACCGCGCTATCTGCCGCTATCGCTGCCGCAGCATCTGCGCGACTACCTGGCCGGCGCGCTGCAGACCGGCACGGCCAGCAACGTCACCTTCGTGCTGGCCGGCGACCTGTTCGATTTTCCGTACCGCGCCCCGCACAAGGGCAGCTTCCGCGTCGAGGTGCCCATCACGGACGTGACCTACCAGGCGGCGCCGCTCGAAGCCGTGCGCAACCCGCCGGGCTCGGTGCCGACCCACCCGGGCGGCTGGCCGTCCTTCACCGGCATCGAGGGGACGGTGGTGTTCGACAAGCCGTCGCTGTCGTTCATGGTGGCGCGCGCCAAGGTGATGGGCGTGAACCTGACCGACGTGACCGGCAGCCTGCCCGACATGGGCGACCACCAGCCGCTGCTCGCCATCGACGGCCACGCCGACGGCACCACGCAGAACTTCCTGCAATACGTCGAGGCCAGCCCGGTGGGCGAATGGATCGGCCACTTCACCCGGGAAACGCGCGCGCAGGGCAACGCCGCGCTGGCGCTCAAGCTCGAACTGCCGCTGCACGAAATGCACACGACGCGCGCGCAAGGCAGCGTCAGCTTCCTGCACAACGACGTCACGCTGATCCCGCAGGCGCCGCCGCTGACCGACGTGACGGGCGCCCTCACCTTCACGCAGCGGGGCATCGGCTTCGACAACCTGCGCGCACGCTTCGCCGGCGGCGAGATCCGACCGACCGGCGGCACCCTGCCCGACGGCACGATCCGCATCCAGGTGGCGGGCACCGCGTCGGCGCAGGGGCTGCGCGATACCACCCCGGCCGACAGCACCGTCGCCGCGATCGCGCGGACGCTGGATGGCAGCGCGCCCTACAGCGCCACCATCAATGTCAAGCAGCGCCGCACATCCGTGCTGGTGCAATCCGACCTCACGCCGATGGCCGTGCGCCTGCCCGCGCCGCTGGCCAAGGCGGCCGGCCAGCCGCTGCCGGTGCGCTTCGAAATGCATCCCGCGGCCAACGGCGGCGGCGACCTCGACGAGGTCCTGCTGCAGCTCGGCAATGTGGTGAACGCGCGCTACGAACAGCGCAGCAACGGCAACGGCACCGAAGTGCTGCGCGGCGGCATCGGCGTGCGCCAGCCCGTGCCGCAGCCGGCCGAGGGGGTACTCGCGGCCGTCGTTCTGGACCGCCTGGACATCGACGCCTGGCGCCAGGTCTTCGCCGCGCCGGCCGCGGACAAGAGCGCCGGCCAGGGCGCGGCCGCGGCCGGCCCGGCGCGCGGCAATCCGTATCTGCCGACCCGCCTGGCGGGAAGCGTGCAGGCGCTGCGCATCCTCGGCCGCGAGTTCAACGCCGTCAGCGTGAATGCGTCGCGCGACGGCGCCAACTGGCAATCGACCATCGACTCGCGCGAGATCGCCGGCACGGCACGCTGGCATGCCGAAAGCGCCACGGTACCGTTCGGCGAGCTGACCATGCGGCTGTCGCGCATGAGCATCCCGGACGCACGGGAAGAAAGCGCGCTGACCGAATCGCTGGCGCGCAACACGCAGGAGATTCCCTCCCTCGACCTGGTGGCTGACAGCTTCGACCTGCGCGGCAAGTCGCTCGGCAAGCTCGAGCTGAAGGCGCGCGGCCAGATCAACGACGGCGCACCGGTGTGGACACTGGAGACGCTGAAGATCGACCAGCCGGCCGCCACGCTCACCGCGCAGGGCACCTGGCGTATCCCGCGCCGCCTGCGCGGCGGCGACGACCCCGAGCGCCGCACCCTGCTCGACTTCCGCCTCGACCTGCGCAACTCCGGCGAGCTGCTGCAGAAGATGGGCTTCGCCAAGGTGCTCGACGGCGCCAAGGGCAAGCTGGAAGGCCGCGTCGTCTGGCGCGGCTCGCCGATGTCGCTCGACCTGCCCACCCTCAACGGTCGCATGGCGCTGAACCTGGAGCGCGGCCAGTTCCTGCCGGTCGATCCGGGCCTGGCCAAGCTGGCCGGCGTGCTGAGCCTGCAGGGCCTGCTGCATTTCGCCACCGACCTGCGCGGCGCCACCGGGCGCGGCACGCCGTTCGACAGCGTGACGGCCACCGGCACCATTGCCAGCGGCGTCGCCCGCACCGACGACTTTGCCGTGAAAGGCCCGCAGTTCCAGGTGGCGATGCAGGGCTCGGCCAACATCCTCGACGAGACACAGGACCTGCGTGTGAACGTCACGCCTAAGGTGGATGCCACCTCGGCATCGCTGGCCGCGGCGTTCATCAACCCGGCCATCGGGCTCGGCACGCTGGCGGCACAGCTGATCCTGGGCGACCAGATGTCCAAGGCGTTCGCCACCCAATACCGCGTCACCGGCAGCTGGGCCGACCCGAAAATCGAGAAGGCCAGCAACGGCGGGCAAACCCCGGCAAAATAGCCCCCATGAGCACGACCACCCTCGCCCCCGCTGTCGCCGCGTCCGTCCCGGATGTGCCCTTCGACGCACCCTTCCGTGTCGCCGCCATTCAGACCGTGACGGGTATCGGCGTGGATGCCAACCTGGCCCGGGCCGACGCGCTGCTCGCCGAAGCCGCGGCCCAGGGTGCGCAGTTGGCGCTGCTGCCGGAGTATTTCTGCATGATGGGCCGCAAGGACAGCGACAAGGTCGCCATCCGCGAGGCGGACCAGGATGGCCCGATCCAGGCCTTCCTGGCCGATGCCGCACGCCGGCACCGGCTGTGGCTGGTCGGCGGCACGTTGCCGCTGTGGTGCGAGGATGCCGAGCGCGTGCGCAATACATCGCTCGCGTTCAATCCGGCCGGCCAGCGCGTGGCCCGCTACGACAAGATCCACCTGTTCAATTTCGTGCGCGGCGAAGAGCACTACGACGAGGCGCGCACCATCGAGCCGGGCGCCACGCCGGTTGCATTCGAGGCACCGTGCGGCCGTGTCGGCATGTCGGTGTGCTACGACCTGCGCTTCGCGGAGTTGTACCGGGCGCTGTCGGCGCAGGGCAACCTGAACCTGATCCTGATGCCGGCCGCCTTCACCTACGTGACGGGCGCGGCGCACTGGGAAATCCTGCTGCGTGCCCGCGCCATCGAGAACCAGTGCTACGTGCTCGCCGCCGCACAAGGCGGGCGCCACGAGAATGGCCGCCGCACCTGGGGCCACTCCATGCTGATCGACCCGTGGGGCGAGATCATCGCCTCCGTGCCCGAGGGCGAAGGCGTGGCCGTCGGCGACATGGACCCGGCCCGGCTGGCGCAGGTCCGCCGCGACCTGCCGGCGCTCAAGCACCGCGTGATGTAGCCCAACCGAATTCCCCGAGGACCCACCATGAACGCAGGCGACATCGCCATCCAGAACCTCTCCGTCGCGCGCCGCGTGCTGCTCGATCCGTACGGCCTCGACGAGGCCCTGCTGCAGCGCGCGCTGGCCGACATCTTCACCCACCGCGTCGACTACGCCGACCTCTACTTCCAGTACACCCGCAACGAGGCGTGGAGCCTGGAGGAAGGCATCGTCAAGTCGGGCAGCTTCAGCATCGACCAGGGCGTGGGCGTGCGCGCCGTCTCGGGCGACCGCACCGCCTTTGCCTATTCCGACGACATCAGCCTGCCGGCACTGATGCAGGCAGCGGCGGCCACCCGCACCATCGGCAAGGCCGGCGCCGGCCGCGTCAAGGTGGCAAGCAGCCTGCAGAGCCAGGGCGGCCGCGCGCTGTACGCCCCCAACGACCCGCTCGATTCGATGACGGCGTCGGAGAAAGTCGCACTGCTGGAGCGCATCGAAAAGCTGGCGCGCGCCAAGGACCCGCGCGTGGTGCAAGTGATGGCGGGCCTGGCCGGCGAGTACGACATGATGCTGGTCGCGCGCAGCGACGGCGTGATCGCCGCCGACGTGCGGCCGCTGGTGCGCGTCTCGGTCACCGTCATCGCCGAGCAGAACGGACGCCGCGAGATGGGCAACTCGGGCGGCGGCGGCCGCTACGCCTACGGCTACTTCAGCGACGACCTGCTGCAGCAGTACGTGGACGAAGCGGTCTCTTCCGCGCTGGTCAACCTGGAGGCCAAGCCGGCGCCGGCCGGCGCCATGACCGTGGTGCTCGGCCCGGGCTGGCCCGGCGTGCTGCTGCACGAGGCGATCGGCCACGGGCTGGAGGGCGACTTCAACCGCAAGGGCTCGTCCGCGTTCTCGGGCCGCATGGGCGAACGCGTGGCGGCCAAGGGCGTGACCGTGGTGGACGACGGCACGCTGCCCAACCGCCGCGGCTCGCTCAACCTCGATGACGAGGGCAACCCCACGCAGTGCAACCCCCTGATCGAAGACGGCATCCTGACCGGCTACATGCAGGACACGCTCAACGCGCGCCTGATGAAAATGCCCGTGACCGGCAACGCGCGCCGCGAGAGCTACGCCTCGCTGCCGATGCCGCGCATGACCAACACCTACATGCTGGGCGGCGACAAGGATCCGCAGGAGATCATCGCCAGCGTCAAGCGCGGCCTCTATGCCGTCAACTTCGGCGGCGGCCAGGTCGACATCACCAACGGCAAGTTCGTGTTCTCGGCCAGCGAGGCGTACCTGATCGAAGACGGCAAGATCACCGCACCGGTCAAGGGCGCCACGCTGGTCGGCAACGGCCCCGAATCGCTCAAGGACGTGACCATGATCGGCAACGACATGCGCCTCGATTCGGGCGTCGGCGTGTGCGGCAAGGAAGGCCAAAGCGTACCGGTGGGCGTGGGCCAGCCGACCCTGCGCATCGAGAACATGACGGTGGGCGGCACGGTCTGACCGTTGGGGCCGCCCCGACCGATGCGGGGCGGCAACACGGGACCGGGCGGACCCGACTTGCGGCCCCTGTGGAAACCGGTTATAAAGTCGATTCGATTGGTGCGGCGCAAGAGCGCCCTTCCTTCACTTTTTTGCGGCATCCCCCGTTTCCTCTTTTCCTCTCCATGTTTGCCAAGTTTTTTTACTTTTATTTTTGGCATCTCGCACCGCTGGCGGAAGGAGAGGGGCGCTTGCAGCAAAAATAAAAGCACCCGACAGATACCGAAAACCGCCAGCGACCCTGGCGGTTTTTTTTCGGCCCGTCATCCGCCCGACCCCGGCCCGACGCGAAAACATGATCCGAACACAGTAGCCGTTTCCAATACCCGACACGAACCCAGACATTCCCCGGGAGCTTTCCATGCCGAAGAACACCGATGACCTGCGCATCCGCGAACTGAAAGAGCTGACGCCGCCGGCGCACCTGATCCGCGAATTCCCGTGCAACGACGCCGTTTCCGAGCTGATCTACCAAAGCCGCACAGCGATGCATCGCATCCTGCACGGCATGGACGATCGCCTGATCGTCATCATCGGACCCTGCTCCATCCACGACACCAAGGCGGCCCTCGACTACGCCGGCCGACTGGCCGCGCAGCGCGAGCATTTCAAGAGCGACCTGGAAATCGTCATGCGCGTGTACTTCGAGAAGCCGCGCACCACGGTGGGCTGGAAGGGCCTGATCAACGATCCGTACATGGACGGCAGCTTCAAGATCAACGACGGCCTGCGCACCGCGCGCGAACTGCTGTTGAACATCAACGAACTGGGCGTGCCGGCGGGCACCGAATACCTCGACATGATCAGCCCGCAATACATCGCCGACCTGGTGAGCTGGGGCGCGATCGGGGCACGCACGACCGAATCGCAGGTGCACCGCGAACTGGCCTCCGGATTGTCGTGCCCGGTCGGCTTCAAGAACGGCACCGACGGCAACGTGAAGATCGCGGTGGACGCCATCAAGGCCGCGTCGCAGCCGCACCACTTCCTGTCGGTCACCAAGGGCGGCCATTCGGCCATCGTGTCGACGGCAGGCAATGAGGATTGCCACATCATCCTGCGCGGCGGCAAGGCCCCCAACTACGATGCGGCAAGCGTGCAGGAAGCCTGCGAGGCCATCGCCAAATCAGGCCTGGCCGCGCGCCTGATGATCGACGCCTCGCACGCCAACAGCAGCAAGAAGCACGAGAACCAGATCCCGGTCTGCGAGGACATCGGCCGCCAGATCGCCGGCGGCGACGACCGCATCGTCGGCGTGATGGTGGAATCGCATATCAACGCGGGCCGCCAGGACCACGTGCAGGGCACCCCGATCGAAGACCTGAACTACGGCCAGAGCGTGACCGACGCCTGCATCGGCTGGGACGATTCGCTCAAGGTGCTGGAGACGCTGGCCGATGCCGTGCGCAAGCGCCGGCTGGTGCCGCGCAACGGCAACTGAGTCCGCACGCACGCGTTGCACCGACAAGCCGACGCCAACCTCCGGGTTGGCGTCGGCTTTTTGTCTTCAGGCCAGCCGCTGCGCCATTTCCGCGATGACGATGTGGCGGATGGCACGCAGGCACTGCAGTTCGCCGGCGAAGGTGGCCCCCAATTCCGGGCGCGTCTTGAGCATGATCGCGTTCTCCTGCTCGACCTCGCGCAGCAACGCATCTGCCTGCGCAGGGACGGCACCAAGCAGCGCATCAAGCAGGCGGACTGCGGTACGCGGCGCCAAGCCCAGCACTTGGCCAACGTCAAGCACGTGTTGTCGCGTGAATTCGGCGTAACGCTTGATGCCCGCCACGGACGCGGTGAACTCGGTCTGGCCGGGCCAGCGCCCCTTGCTGCTATAACCGGCGGTTTCGTAGACGCCATCCGACAGCAGGTCGTAGTGCGGCGACAACCGGAGGCCATCCGCCGCCACCAGCACACTCAGATTCTTCAGATGGCTGTCGCCATTACAGACCGTCAGGCAAAACACCAGCCACTCGAACATACGCACGCGCGCGATGGCCGACGCACGGCAGGCGTCCACGATCTTGCCCAGGGATTCGAGGTTCCAACTTGTGTACTTGAAGATCCTGGCCAGATTCAGCACCTGACAACCATCGATTGCGTGCAGGCGTTTCCATTCGCCCCCCTGCCAAGTGCGATCGAAGCGCTCGATCAGGTAGACAGGACTCGGGACATAGCGCCGGGACACCGCCGGTACCTCCAACCCCACCCGCTCAGCAAGCGTCATCACAAACCACTCATTGATGACGGTGTGCGGATAGTCGTCCACGCTCTGATGATTCGGTTTCAGGATATGCGTGGACGGTGTGTGGCCGGACGGCTCGAATAACGCGCCCTCCTTGAGCACCACCGCCAGCTTGTGCTGCGCACCAGCCAGCGACATTTTCTTGGGGGCATCGTGGCTAAGCGGCACCCTTGGCAGGGCCTGGATACGTGCTTCGAGCACATCGTCGTGCAGCGGCACAAGCATCTCATCCGTGTCGGGCTTGCGTCCTGGCGGCAGCAACGTCAGCGAGCCTGCCGATTCCGCACCGTAGTGGGCCAGCAGAGCGAAAGCATCCTCCGGGGTCCGGATGCCGGCATCGTGAGCCAGCAGGATGCGCGCTCCCTCTTCGGGCAGCAGGTTATCGAAATAGGATTGGATCGGCCGGTCCGTACCGCCATCGACAATGGCGTCCGGCCCCAATGGCAAATGCGGGCTCAGCGCGAAGCAGGCCGGATGGGTCAGCCATGTGGGCGAATACTGGAACGACCAGATGTTGTTGTGCTCGGCCAGTTCGCCAATGACGTCGCTGTTGATGTAAGCAACAAGCGCGCGGCTATCCATTGGAGACGGACTTCTTGGCGGCCGCAGCCTTGCGGGCGGCTGCACGCAGTTGCCAACGGTCTGATCTGTCCTGCGCTCGCGCGATCTCTTTCGACAGCAACTCGGGCCCCGCTTCGGGAATGTCGATGGTCACGCGCGCGCCCAGGCCGTCCAGGATCTGGAACAGCTTGCCCCACTGAACAGTCTCGGCACCCCGCTCCACCTTGACCATGAAGGACTCGCTGACGCCGACACTGCCGGCGGCATCGTCCTGCCGCAGCTTCTGCGCCTTGCGCGCCGCACGGATGATGGCACCGATTTCTGAGGGATTGCCGATCAGATGTTTCATGAAAATCTCGCTAAACGCACTGATTTTAGGGGAGCAAATCGTCAGAAACAAGCTAATCTGTTCGATCGCATAGATTTTCTTCGTGTAACGACCTGACTGGCAAAAATCTTTTCGATCAGCAAGATTTTGAGGGCGCCGACCCTGCTGAGCTAAAAACTATACGATCAGCGAGATTTCATCGTGCACAAGTGTGAAAAAGACGGACCGAAGTCACGCAATCGCAGCCCCTTTGCCCATCGTCTTATACATAACTCTTGCCTCATTTTTGAGCGCACCTCCTGGAACCCCTTGAAATAAGGCGCTGCGGGTTGTCGACCGCTGAATGATGGCGGTTCGGCGCTCACAAGCCGGCTCCAGTAAGTCATTGATTTTTAAGGGGTGCGGCGAGATGTGTATAAGACGATGCCCTTTGCCCTATCGTGAACGGGTTTTCTGTCGATCCGACCGGAGGGAATCATGGCTGAGAACTTGGTGGACACCACCGTCAACACGGCAAGCAAGTACCAGGCGATCGTGACGCAGTACGCGACCGATGTCGGGATGAAGATCCTGGCGGCGATCGCCTTCTGGGTCATCGGCCGCTGGCTGATCCACCTGGCGGTGCGGCTGGTGCAGGGTTCGCTGGAACACCAGAAGGTCGACCCGACCGTGCTGCGCTATGTCGGCTCGGTCATCACCGTCACGCTGAACATCCTGCTGGTGATCGGCATCCTGGGCTACTTCGGCATCCAGACCACGACCTTCGCAGCGCTGATCGCGGCGGCGGGCGTGGCGATCGGCATGGCGTGGTCGGGGCTGCTGTCGAACTTCGCAGCCGGGGCGTTCCTGATCGTGCTGCGGCCGTTCAAGGTGGGCGATTTCGTCACGGCCGGCGGCGTGACCGGCACGATCAAGGAAATCGGCCTGTTCGCCACCGCGCTCAATACGCCGGATAACGTCGTCACGCTGGTCGGCAACAACAAGATCTTCTCCGACACGATCCAGAACTACACGGCCAACCCCTACCGCCGCGTCGAGCTCAAGGCGCAACTGGCCGGCAGCGCCGATCATCGCGCCGCCATCGCGCTGCTCAAGGAGAAGGTCGGTGCGATCCCGAACGTGCTGGCGGACCCGGCGGTCGACGTGGAGATCCTGGAATTCAACCTGGTCGGGCCGGTGCTGGCGGTGCGCCCGCACACGCACAACGACCACTATTGGCAGGTCTACTTCGACACCAACCGCACGATCCGGGAAGCGCTGGCCGACGCGGGCTTCCCGGTGCCGACGCCGTCGCAGACGCTGTCGGTGACCATGCCGACGACGCTGCAAGGCCTGACGGCGGTGGCACAAAGCCAGCCGGTACGCGTGAACTGAAGCGCGCGGCGGCACAGCACACAGCAAAACGGCCCGGCGGGAGGACTGCCGGGCCGTTTTACTTGAGGCGCGGGCCGACCGGCCTAGGCGGGCCTGGGCTGACCTACGCGGGCTTGTGCCGCTCGTGCTCCCACAGCACGTCCTGGCCACCGCCGGCGCGGTTGAGCACGCGCGCCAGCACGAACAGCAGGTCGGACAGGCGGTTGACGTACTGGCGCGGCGCCTCGCCCAGCGTCTCGGCGCGGCCGAGCGCGACGATGGCGCGTTCGGCGCGGCGGCAGACGGTGCGGCACACATGCGCCTGCGCGGCGGCGCGGCTGCCGCCGGGCAGGATGAATTCGGCCAGGCGCGGCAGATCGGCGTTGTAATCGGCCAGCCACTGGTCCAGCCGCAGCACGTGGGCGGGCGTGACCATGGTGTGGCCGGGGATGCACAGCTCGCCGCCCAGATCGAACAGGTCGTGCTGGATGGCGGTGAGCGCGGCGCGCACGTCGTCGGGCAGGGTCTCGGTCAGCAGCACGCCGATGTGCGAGTTCAACTCGTCGACCTCGCCGATGACGGCGACGCGCAGGCCGTCCTTGCCGGTGCGGCTGCCGTCGCCGAGGCCGGTGGTGCCGTCGTCGCCGGTGCGGGTGGCGATTTTGGATAAGCGATTGCCCACGGTGGCGTCTCCTGTGCGGGTTGATCTGGCGGGTGCATTATCGCAAGCCGCGCGCGGCCCCGGCGTTAGAATGACCGCCCAGGCCGCGAGCGCCGGACCACATCGCGAGATGCCAGCCATGAACCACCCCCTGCCCCGTCCCGGACTGGCGCGCAAGCCGATGCCGCCGGCCATGCTCGATGCGCTGCGCGCGCGCTTCGGCGAGCGGGTCTCCACCAGCGATGCCGTACGCGCCCATCATGGCCGCGACGAATCGGCCTACGATCCGATGCCGCCCGACGCCGTGGTCTTCGCGCAGACCACCGAGGAGGTCGTGGCGGTGGCCAAGCTGTGCCACGAACACGAAATCCCGCTGATCCCGTTCGGCGCCGGCTCGTCGCTCGAAGGCCACCTGCTGGCGGTGGCGGGCGGCCTCACGCTGGACCTGTCGCAGATGAACCGCGTGCTGTCGGTGCACCCGGAAGACCTGACGGTGACGGTCGAGCCGGGTGTCACGCGCAAGCAGTTGAACGCGGAGATCCGCGACACCGGCCTGTTCTTCCCGATCGACCCGGGCGCCGATGCGTCCATCGGCGGCATGTGCGCGACGCGCGCCTCGGGCACCAACGCCGTGCGCTACGGCACGATGCGCGAGAACGTGCTGAACCTGACCGCGGTGACCGCCGACGGCCGCGTCGTCAAGACCGCCAACCGCGCGCGCAAATCGTCGGCCGGCTATGACCTGACGCGCCTGTTCATCGGCAGCGAGGGGACGCTGGGCATCATCACCGAGATCACGCTCAAGCTGGTTCCGCAGCCGGAGGCGGTGTCGGCGGCGGTGTGCGCGTTCCCCAGCATGGGCGATGCGGTCTCGGCCGTGATCGACACCATCCAGATGGGCGTGCCGGTGGCGCGCGTGGAGTTTGTCGATGCGCTGGCGATCCGCGCCATCAACCGGTACGACAAGCTGTCGCTGCCCGAGCTGCCGACGCTGTTCTTCGAATTCCACGGCTCCGGGCACAGCGTGCAGGAGCAGGCCGAGACCGTGCAGGCGATTGCCGCCGAACACCGGGGCCAGGGCTTCGAATGGGCCACCCGCCCCGAAGACCGCAGCCGCCTGTGGAACGCCCGCCACAACGCCTACTTCGCCTTCCTGCAACTGAAGCCCGGCTGTCGCGCGGTCACCACCGATGTGTGCGTGCCGATCTCGCGGCTGGCCGAATGCGTGGTCGAGACCGAGCAGGACCTGCTCGCCAGCCCGCTGAAGCTGCCCGCGCCCATCGTCGGCCACGTGGGCGACGGCAATTTCCACGTCGCGCTGCTGATCGACCCGGACCGGCCCGAAGAACTGGAAGAAGCCGAGCGCATCAACCGGCGCATCGTGGCGCGCGCCATCGCCATGGACGGCACCTGCACCGGCGAACACGGCGTGGGCCTGCACAAGATGGATTTCCTCGTCGCCGAGCACGGCAGCGATGCGATCGACCTGATGCGCAGCGTCAAGCAGGCGCTGGACCCGAAGCACATCCTGAACCCCGGCAAGATCTTCCGGCTGTAGCCAAGCGCGCATGGTGCGGCCGCTGGACATCGCATCCGCCTCGCCGCATGCTTACTGCATCGTCCAGCGCAAGCAGGCGCCGCTCAAGCCGCAAGCGCAGCATTTCGTCGACTGGTTGCTCAGGCTGGATGGGTAGGCCGCCGGGCCGGGCCTGCCCGCGATGCATCCGATTGGCCGGCATGGCGAGCCGACTGCATCGCGGTCAACGTCCTGAACACCGCGCACCGCGCCACGGCCGGGCTATCGTCGTCCCACCCCGGCCGCCGCCGGACGACAACAACGAGAGACATCCCATGAACGCGCCGCTGTCCGCCTCTGCCCGCGATCCGTCCGCCGTCCAGGCCGAACTGATCGCCGCGCTGTCGCCCCTGGTGCCCGCCGATGCCCTGCTGTGGACGCGCGAAGACACCACCCCTTACGAATGCGACGGCCTCGCCGCCTACCGGCAGGTGCCGCTGGCCGTGGTGCTGCCGGACAGCGAAGCACAGGTGGTGGCGATCCTGCGCGCCTGCCATCGCCTGGGCGTGCCGGTGGTGCCGCGCGGCGCCGGCACCAGCCTGTCGGGCGGCGCGATGCCGACGCCGGGCGGGCTGGTGCTGTCGCTGGCCAAGTTCAAGCGCATCCTCAAGCTGGACGCCCTCACCCGCACGGCGATCGTGCAGCCGGGCGTGCGCAACCTGGCCATCTCGGAAGCCGCCGCGCCGCACGGGCTGTACTACGCACCCGATCCCTCGTCGCAGATCGCCTGCACCATCGGCGGCAACGTCAGCGAAAACTCCGGCGGCGTGCACTGCCTGAAATACGGCCTGACCGTGCACAACGTGCTGCGCGTGCGCGCCGTGACGATGGACGGCGAGGTGGTCGAGTTCGGCAGCGAGGCGCCCGATGCGCCCGGCCTGGACCTGCTCGCCGCCGTGATCGGCTCCGAAGGCATGCTGGCCGTGGTGACGGAAGTGACCGTGCGGCTGGTGCCCAAACCGCAGCTCGCGCAGGTCATCATGGCGAGCTTCGACGATGTGGAAGCGGGCGGCAACGCGGTGGCGGAGGTGATCGCCGCCGGCATCATCCCGGCCGGCCTGGAGATGATGGACAAGCCCGCCACCGCCGCCGTCGAGGAGTTCGTCCGCGCCGGCTACGACCTCGATGCCGCCGCCATCCTGCTGTGCGAATCCGACGGCACGCCCGAAGAGGTGGCCGAGGAGATCGCCCGCATGAGCGAGGTGCTGCGCGCCTGCGGCGCCACCCGCATCCAGGTGTCGCAGAGCGAGGCCGAGCGGCTGAAGTTCTGGAGCGGCCGCAAGAACGCCTTCCCGGCCGCCGGACGCATCTCGCCGGACTACTACTGCATGGACGGCACCATCCCGCGCAAGCACATCGGCACGCTGCTCAAGCGCATCCAGCGGATGGAGCAGAAGTACGCGCTGCGCTGCATCAACGTCTTCCACGCCGGCGACGGCAACATGCACCCGCTGATCCTCTTCAACGGCGAGGACCAGGACGAATGGCACCGCGCCGAACTGTTCGGCGCGGACATCCTCGAGACCTGCGTGGAGCTGGGCGGCACCGTCACCGGCGAACATGGCGTGGGGGTCGAGAAGCTCAACTCGATGTGCGTGCAGTTCTCGGCCGAGGAGCGCGATGCCTTCCTGCGCGTCAAGGCCGCCTTCGACCCGGCGCGCCTGCTGAACCCCGACAAGGCCATCCCCACGCTCGCGCGCTGCGCCGAATACGGCAAGCTGCATGTGCGCAACGGCCTGCTGCCGCACCCCGACCTGCCGCGCTTCTGACCGTTGAGGCTGCCCGCATGACTGCACTCGACCCCGCGCTCACGCGCTTTCGCGACGCCATCCTGCAGGCCGCCGCCGGCCACGCGCCGCTCACCCTGCGCGGCGGCGGCACCAAGGATTTCTACGGCCGCGCGCCCGCCTCCGGCGCGACCGTGCTCGATACGCGCGCGTGGTCCGGCATCGTCGACTACGACCCGGCCGAACTGGTCGTCACCGCGCGCAGCGGTACACCGCTGGCCGAGGTGGAGGCCGCGCTGGCCGAGCACCGCCAGATGCTGGCCTTCGAGCCGCCGCATTTCGCCGGCGGCGGCAGGCAGGCAACGGTGGGCGGCGCCTTCGCCGCCGGCCTGTCCGGCCCGCGCCGGCAGTCGGTGGGCGCGCTGCGCGATTTCGTGCTCGGCGCGGTGGTCATGGACGGCCGCGGCGATCTGCTGAACTTCGGCGGCCAGGTGATGAAGAACGTGGCCGGGTACGACGTGTCGCGCCTGATGGCGGGCGCGCTGGGCACCCTGGGGCTGGTGGTGCAGGTCTCGCTGAAAGTCCTGCCGATGCCGTTCGGCGATGCCACGCTGCGTTTTGCCATGCCGCAGGCCGAGGCCATCGACACGCTCAACCGCTGGGGCGGCCAGCCGCTGCCGATCGCCGCCTCCGCGTGGATCGGCGACACGCTGTGGGTCCGCCTGTGCGGCGCCGAGGCGGCGGTGCGGGCGGCCCGCGCCAAGCTCGGCGGGGACCGGATCGACGAGGCCGAAGCCCTTGCGCTGTGGCGCGACCTGCGCGAGCAGTCGCATGCGTTCTTCGCGCGCGCCGTGCAGGGCGGCCTGCCGCTGTGGCGCATCGCCCTGCCGCCGGCCACGCCGCCGCTGGCGCTCGGCCCCGCCGCGGCCGACGAACAGCTGGTCGAATGGGGCGGCGGCCAGCGATGGTGGATCGGCACGGGCAACATGGGCGAGATGGGCAACACGCCCGCCGACGCCATCCGCGGCATCGCGCTGCGCGCCGGCGGCCACGCCACGCTGTTCCGCAACGGCGACCGCGGCGGCGCCGTCTTCACTCCCGTCGCCGCGCCGCTGATGGCCGTGCACAAGCGCCTGAAGGACGGCTTCGACCCGCACGGCATCTTCAACCCCGGCCGCCTGTACGCCGATATCTGACGCGCCATCATGCAAATCACGCTCGCGGCATTCCTGCAGCACACCCCCGACGGCGAAGAAGCCCAGGGCATCGTGCAGAAGTGCGTGCACTGCGGTTTCTGCACGGCCACCTGCCCGACCTACCAGTTGCTCGGCGACGAGCTCGACGGGCCGCGCGGCCGCATCTACCTGATGAAGCAGGTGCTGGAAGGCCAGCCGGCCGGCGAGCGCACCCGCCTGCACCTGGACCGCTGCCTGACCTGCCGCAACTGCGAATCGACCTGCCCCTCGGGCGTGACCTACGGCCGGCTGGTCGAGATCGGCCGCAAGATCGTCGAGGACCAGCTCGACGCGCAAGGCGCCGCGCGCCCGCTGGCCGAACGCGCGATGCGCTGGGTGCTGCGCGAGGCGCTGACGCGGCCGAAGCTGTTCGGCCCCGCGCTCCGGCTGGGCCAGGCCGTGCGCCCGCTGCTGCCGCCCGTGCTGCGCAACAAGGTGCCGGCCAAGGCGCCGCTGCCTGGCACACGGCCCACCGCCACCCATGCGCGCAAGATGCTGCTGCTGGAAGGCTGCGTGCAGCCGGCCATGTCGCCCAATATCAACGCGGCCACGGCGCGCGTCTTCGACCGGCTCGGCGTGCAGCTGATCAGCGCACCGCGTGCCGGCTGCTGCGGCGCGATCCGCTATCACATGAACGACCACGCGGGCGGCCTCGGCAACATGCGCGCCAACATCGACGCCTGGTGGCCGCACATCGAGGCCGGCGCCGAGGCCATCGTCATGACGGCCTCCGGCTGCGGCGCGATGGTCAAGGAATACGGCCACCTGCTGCGCGACGACCCGGCCTATGCCGAACGGGCCGCGCGCGTATCGGCCATGACGCGCGACCTGTGCGAAGTGCTGCCCGCCTTCTCCGACCAGTTGCTGCGGCAGGCCAAACCCGAAGCCCACCGCCCCCGCGTGGCCTGGCACGCGCCTTGCACACTGCAGCACGGCCAGCAGATCCGCGGCGCGGTGGAAGGCCTGCTCGCTTCGCTGGGCGTGGAGGTGCGGCTCTGCACCGACAGCCACCTGTGCTGCGGGTCGGCGGGCACCTATTCGGTGCTGCAGCCCGGGCTGGCGTATCGCCTGCGCGACGACAAGCTGCGCTGCTTGCTTGCCACGCAGCCGGAACGTATCGTGTCGGCCAACATCGGCTGCGTGACGCATCTGCAAAGCGGCACCGACACGCCGGTCGAGCATTGGATCGAACTGGTGGACCGCATGCTGGCCGGATAACCGGTCCGCGCACCGCGCGGCCGATTCAACCCTTCCTCAATCTGGAGGCTGCGTGCTGCAAACTTTCGCGATCCTGCTGACGTTCCAGTCCGTCGGAGAGCTGCTGTCCTATTCACTGCACCTGCCGGTGCCCGGCCCGGTGATCGGCATGGCGCTGCTGTTCTGCTACCTGCTGGCCGACCGGGGCCGCATCCTGGAAGTCATGCAGGACACCGTCAGAGAACTGCTGCGGCACCTGACCATCCTGTTCGTGCCGGCCGGCGTGGGCGTGATGGCGCAGTTGCACCGCATCGGGCAGGAGTGGCTGCCGATCCTCGTCGCCACGGTAGTCTCCACCTGGCTGGCGATCGCCACCGCCGCGCTGGTCACGCGCGCACTGATGCGTCGCATGGGCGACCGCGGCGAACCCCAAGGGGAGCTGGCGCCATGAACGCGATGACCCCCGACCTGCACAAGCTGTGGGTCTACCTGGCCGCCAGCCCGCTGCTGGGCCTGACCGCCACGCTGATCGCCTACCTGATCGCCTTCCGCCTGTACGAGCGCAGCCGCTTCAACCCGCTGGTCAATCCGCTGCTGATTGCCGTGGCGATCCTGGCGACACTGCTCACGCTGACCGGCACCCCGTACAAGACCTACTTCGACGGTGCCCAGTTCGTGCACTTCCTGCTGGGCCCGGCCACCGTGGCGCTGTCGATCCCGCTGTACCAGCAGTGGCCCAAGCTGCGGCGCCACGCGCTGCCGCTGCTGGCCGGGCTGGTGGCGGGGGCGCTGGTGGCCACGGTATCGGCGGTGGGCATCGCCTGGCTGCTGGGCGCATCGCACGAAACCCTGCATTCGATCGCGCCGAAGTCGGTCACCATCCCGATCGCGATGGGCATCTCGGAGAAGATCGGCGGCGCGCCATCGATGACGGCGGTGCTGGTGCTGATCACGGGCATCACGGGCGCGAGCACCACCACGCGCCTGCTCAACCTGCTGCGCATCCGCGAATACAGCGTGCGCGGCTTCGCCACCGGCATCGCCGCGCACGGCATCGGCACGGCGCGCGCGTTCCAGGTCAACCCGGAAGCCGGCGCGTTCGCGGCGCTCGGCATGGGCCTGAACGGCATCGTGACCGCGGTGATGGTGCCGCTGCTGGCCGGCTGGATTCCGCACTGAGCCGGCATCCGGCTTCCGGCCACGCCGCCCTCCTGCCTGGGCAGCATCGCCGCGCTCCTGAAGGCTCCTGACAGAACGCTGTCAGGAGCCCCCCGCCACAATCGCTCCACCTCAACGAGACGGGCTCCCCCGACCGCCCGTCTCCCCAACCGGAGCGACCATCATGGCAAGCGTCATCAACTGGTTTGAAATCCCCACGGCCGACTTCCCGCGCGCGGTGACGTTCTACGAACACGTGTTCGACACGCGCCTCAAGCAGGAAGGCATGGGCGAGCTGCGCATGGGCGTGTTCCCGGCGGGCGAGACCACCGTCCACGGCGCGCTGGTCCACGGCCAGGGCTTCGCGCCCTCCGACCAGGGCAGCGTGCTCTACCTGAACGCGCCGGACCTGGATACCGTGCTCGAGCGCGTCAACGGCAACGGCGGCCAGTGCGTGTTCGGCCCGATGACGCTGCCCGACCGCATGGGCCGCATCGCCCACATCGTCGATACCGAAGGCAACCGCATCGGCCTGCACGAACCCGACGCGACGACGCAGGCTTATCTGCTGCAGCCGTAGCGCCCGCCCGGCCGGTGCGAGTGCCGGCCCCGCCCCTCTCCCCACCGAGATCGAGAAAAACACCATGCCGAGCCAATCGCCCTACCTGATGCGCGCCGCCGACATCGCCGCGCGCGCGCAGTCGTATTCGCACCCGTGGAACAGCCTGTCGGAAATCCACGGCACCATGATGGGCCGCCTGCTGGGGCTCAAGCGCACCGGCGTCAATTTCGCGCGTGTGCCGCCGGGCAAGGAGTCCTTCGTCTACCACGCCCATCAGCGGGAAGAGGAATGGATCTACATCCTGTCCGGCGAGGGTCAGGCCGAGATCGACGACGGCATCTACCTGGTGCGCGCCGGCGACTTCATGGCCTTCCCCACCGGCATCGCCCATCATCTGCGCAACTGCGGCCGGGACGACCTCTTCTACCTGTGCGGCGGCGAACACCTGAACATCGAGATCGCCGACTTCCCTCGGCTGGGCAAGCGCATGCTGCGCCGCGGCGAGCAGGTCGACATCGTCGACATCCATCCCGAACGCGAATTGACGCCCTTCGGCGCATAGGGGCACACCGCGCGCGTTGCAGGCCGCGACAGGACCACTACAATGCGCCGCATGACCCGCCGCGCTGACCGTCTCTTCCAGATTGCGCAGATCCTGCGAGGCCGCCGCCTGACCACGGCGGCGATGCTGGCCGACCGGCTGGGCGTGTCGGAGCGCACGGTGTATCGCGACATCCGCGACCTGTCGGTCTCGGGCGTGCCGATCGAGGGCGAGGCCGGCATCGGCTACCGCATGCGGGCCGGCTTCGACCTGGCCCCGCTGATGTTCACCACCGATGAAGTCGAGGCGCTGGTCGCGGGGGCGCGCATGATCAAGGCATGGAGCGGGGGCGCGATGGCCAGCTCGGTCGAGGCCGCGCTGGAAAAGCTGATGGGCGCCCTGCCCGCCGAGCGCCGCGCCGAAGCCGAGACCACCCGCATCTTCGCGCCCAGCTTCGGCATGACCCGCGAGGTCAAGCACGCGTTCGACACGCTGCACGCCGCGCTCGGCCGCCACGCCGTGGCGCGGCTCGCCTACCGCGATGCGCAGGGCCAGTTGACCGACCGCTGCATCCAGCCGCTCGGCCTGTTCTTCTGGGGCCAGGTGTGGCTGGTCGCCGCGTGGTGCGAGCACCGCCAGGACTACCGCACCTTCCGCCTCGACCGCTGCGTCACGGTCGACATCCTGGAGCGGCACTTCGCCGAATCCGCCGAGCGCTCGCTGGCGGACTTCATGCGCAAGGTGAAGGGATCGACGGATTAGCGCCGGGGCCAGCGCGTCAGAGCGGATCCGGCTCCGCCAGCAGCATTTCGATATCGCCGAGGATTTCTTCCGGCTTGGTCAGCGGCGCATAGCGTTTGTAGACCGTGCCGTCGCGGCGCAGCAGGAACTTGGTGAAGTTCCACTTGATGGCTTCCGTGCCCAGCACGCCGGGCTTCTCGGCGGTCAGCCACTTGTAGAGCGGATGCGCGTTCGATCCGTTCACCTCGACCTTGCCGAACATGGGGAACGACACGCCATAGTTCTTCTCGCAGAACGCGCCGATCTCTTCCGCCCCGCCCGGCTCCTGCTTGCCGAACTGGTTGCACGGGAAGCCGAGCACCTCCAGGCCCTTCTCGTTGAGCCGCTTGTACACCGCTTCCAGGCCGGCGTATTGCGGCGTGAACCCGCACTGGCTCGCCGTGTTGACGATCAGCAGAACCTTGCCGCGATACTGCGACAGCGGCACGCGCTGGCCTGCCAGCGAATCCGCCTCGAAAGCATAGACATCGCTCATGGTCATCCTCCGGTATTCGGTGAAAAAACAAACCGCGCACAAGACCCATTGTAAGCAAACGGCCGCCAGGATATGGCGGCCGTCGGTGTGGTCTCAGTGCTTGTCGGATTCCGAATACCAGTAGGTGCGCTTGCGTTTGCCCGCCCCTGAAATCACAACCTGATGGGCCTGCAAGGCGGAGCCGCCCCCCGAGCCCGTCTGATTGCCCCCGCCGAACAGGATCGGCGTCAGGCTGGTCGTGCCGCTGCCGTTGGTGATCGACACGAGGCCGTACACCGGCGACGGCGGGAAGCCACCGCCGTCGAGCGTCACCGAGCGGTTCGTGTTCTGCCCGGTACCGGTCAGGAAACCGACGGCATAGTCGCGTGCGACGCCGAGGTTGGGGTAGCACATGCCGGCCTGCGGGACCGCCGGGGTGTTGGTGCCGAAATAGGTATAGCCGGCCACCGTGAGCGGCGCATTGACGACCTTTTCGCCCGGATTCGGCAGCGTGATGTAGTAGCCGGAACCGGTGCCGTCGTACGTCTGCGTGGTCGAGGACAGGTTGACCAGATTGGCTTCGGTGATCGGGGTCCAGGTCGAGGGCATGGTGCCGATGTTGGGGTCCTTGATCATGTAGAAGCGGTTGACCACGTTGTACGCGGTACCGGCCGTGGTGGATGCCGAATAAAGCGGGTGTTCGCGGTCGCCGGTGCCGGTCATGATGGCGTTATAGCCGGTCGTCGGCACGATGTCGGGCGCATAGAAGAACTTGCGCGCGTTATTGGTGTTGGCCGCGCCGCCCAGGGTGGCCACCTGGTTCATCGTCCAGTTGGACGGGGTATTGCCCCCGCTGCCCTGGAAATCGACCCGCCACAGGTTGCCGCCCACATCGCCCACGTAGGCCGTCTGGATATAGCCCGTGCCGCTGCGATCCAGCACGGCCACGTCCGAGGGGATCGAGCGCGTCAGGCCCGTCACCTTGACGCACACGCCGGCCACGCCGGTGCAGTTGGCCAGCCCGCTCCACACCGGTACGCCGGTGTAGGCGTCGAGCACGATCACGCCGCGCCCTGCGGAATCGACGCCGGGCGACGGATCGCTATCCTCGGCGGTGTCATAACCGGCCCCCATGATCAGGACCGGGTTGCTGTAGCCCTGCGCGCGCATCACGCGCGGCTTGGACCAGGTCTGGCCCATCTCCGGGATATCGCTGTTAGTACGCGACCACAGATAACGCGGATTGAGCGGATCCGTCACCTCGATGGCATAGATCAGGCTACCGCCGCGGCGCGCCGTCAGGTAGATGACGGTGCGCGGGCTGGACGCATTGCGCTGGTCCTGCATGACGGTGGTGCTGCCGTCAAAGAAGTAGTCGCGAGGCGTCGGCGTCGGCGTGATGCCGCTGGGCGTCGTCGACAGCTTGATTTCCGGCGCATTGGTATACAGCCGGCTCAGCTTGCCGAGGAATTCGGGCGGAACGAAGCCCCACAGTTCGCCGCCCGGACGCACGCCATTGATGCCGGCCGTCTGGTTGCCGTTGATCGCGTGGAAGACACCGTCGTTGGCGCCATAGAACACCACCACGCCGGTCGTGCCGCCGTAGTTGACCACCACCGGCCGCGAGTGCAGCACATCGCCGTGCACCGACGGGCGGATCGTCACCGGAGAGCCCGGGCCGGTTTCCGCTTCCTGGCCGGCCACCTTGGAACCGTCCATCGCATAGACGTCGCGTCCGCGCACCCAGTTGATCAGGTTGGCCTGCTCGCTCGCGCTGATGGTGGCCGCGCCGCCAGTGCCCGAGTTGATCGCCGCCAGGCCGCTGCTGCCGGCCAGCCAGGTATTGGCGGTGTTGAACAGCGGCATGGCACCGCTGGTCGGACACGTGCCGGCGCCGTTGCAGGTGTATAGCACCCGGGTGCTCTGGTCGGTCAGGTACTGCGCGCGCAGCATCTCGCCCGCGCCGCCCTTCTCCACCACTTCGCCGTCGGCCGAATCGAGATTCCAGCCGGCACCGGACGGACTGTTGGCCCAGAAACCGTTGGCAGGCCACTTGGAGACCGAGCCGGAGCCGTATCCGCTCGTGCCGTACGACAGCGGCGGCTCCGCTGTCCAGAAGCTCACGGCGCCCGGTGTGATGAAGCCCGTGCCGGAGCTGCTGATCGCACTCTTGCCGAGCGAATCCTGCATCACGATGGTGCCGGTGCTGTCGTAGCCGACCTGGTACTGCTTGAGGTTGCCCATCCAGCGCGGCGATGCGCTGGCATCCGGGCGGAACATGCCGATATACACCTGGTTCAGGAACTGCCCCTGCGCATTGACCGCCGCCGGCAAGCTGACGGAAGCGAACACGCTGTTGACCGCCTGGACTTCGTTGAAGATCTCCAGCAGTGCGTTCTTCAGGCCATCGACGTCTCCCAGCTGCACGACGTAGGTCTTGCCCCCGCCGTTGGTCGCCATGCTGCTATCGAAGGCGACATAGTCCGGGTTGTTGCCGTCCGTGACGGAAATGGTATAGGTGATGATGTTCTGCGGCTGGCCGTTCGAACTGCTGCTGCCCGACAGATCGGTCTGGTACATGAAGCGCGCCCACTCATCGCCCCAGTTGGCCTGGTACTTGCTGTTCGTGGGGATGGTGATCTGCTGCTGCTGCGCGCTGGTCGCGCCTGCCGCGACCAGGGCATTGAAGGCGTTCTGGCCGGTGTCCTGGGGCTTGCCGTTGTTGACCGCGTTAGCGATGTAGATCACATAGTTGCGCTGGCACGGATTGGTGATCGGCGACTTGTAGGTGGTCCCGGACAACCCCGTCTTGCCCGCAAAGAAGGCCCAGGCTTCCTGCATGCCGCCCCCCACCTGCGAACCGTTGGCTTTGTCGGCCAGCCGGTCGATGGTCTGCACGCCGCTCAGGAAATTATTGATCCCGTTGGTGTCCATCAACTGCAGCCCATAAGGCGTCGCGGACGGAATTCTGAATTGCCCGCCAGCATTGCTGCCGGTACCGAACATCATCAGGCCCAGATTGAGGTTGCCCAGCAGCGAAGCATTGTTCTTGAACGACGACACCGCGCCGTAGAGTGCGCATTGCTCGGCGCCAACATCCTTGCCGACGTTGTTGCTGCCCACCACGCCGGAGGTGGCGCAGGTGAAGCTGGCCGTGGCATCCCAGGCCGCGGCATTGTCCATCAGGATCAGGACATTGGGCTTGCCGGACTGGGGCGTCAGGCCGGTGTACAGATCGATGTCTTCGGCGGCGGCCGGACCGGCGAGCGCGAACACGGCCAAAACCGGGATCACGGCGGCAAGGGCGGTGCGGGCGGAGAGGCGCATGTTGGTTCTTCCTAGCGTAGTACGGGCAGCTTCACGGACAGACTGTGCCGCTCGGCACCCGAACCGCGACCCCTTGATGCAATGTGGTGTTGACACTGGTCGCGTTGGCATCGCTGACAGTGGCGGCGACGTCCCATTGGGTCGCATCGCAATTCGAGTGTCCGCCGGTGGAACCGGAACCGATCACGCCCGTATCCTGGTTGCCGTTGCCGGCATAGCAGGACGCATCGTCCGCGTTGCTCGCATTCAGATCGATGTTGAGAATCGGCTTGGTCGCCGTGCACACCGGCACGGCCACCTGTGCCGTGTAGTCGGTCTTGCCATCGCCGTTCACATCCACCGGCACGGAGGCCGCGGCCGGGCTGGAGGTGAAATCCACGCTGATGACCTGCTCGATCCCCTGCTGCGCGGCGCTGCGCGCTTCCATGCCGTATTGCTGGTTGGCCGCGATCTTCGAGTTGATGACGCTTGAGTTCGTCATCACCACCACGATGGCCATGAAGATGGCCAGGAAAATCAGGCTGACGACCAGGGTCACCCCCGATTGGCGCGTCGATAAACGCCGCATGGTTCACTCCCTCGGGCCGGCCACATTGGCCAGCCGCGCGACTTCTGCATAGACGTGCCGCTTGTAGCCGTCCTTGAACGGACCGGACACCGTGCCGCGGCCCAGGTCGTAGGTCCGCGTGTCCGACCAGCCCGGCGCGATATTCAGCGTGCGGGCCAGCACATTGATGCGGACCGCCGTGACATTGCTCCAGTTGGTCAAGGGTGTCGCCCAGCTGTAGCCCGATACGGCCGTGCAGGCGGCACTGTTGTCCACGCCGGGGTCGCTCACGTAGCAGTCGGCGGAACCGTTGCCGTCCATGTCGACGCCGTAGGCGAAATGAATGTCCTGGACGCCCTGCGCGATCGAATTGATCTGGAATGCGCCGCCCGAGAGTTCCGCCATCTTCAGCGTGGGAATGCCATCGCCGCCGTTGCTGCAGCGGTCGCATGTGGCGATATAGAACACGCGCACGCTGGCTTGGCGCAGCTCGGCCAATGCCGTGCTGCTGCACGCCTTGGTGCGCATCGTGAAATCGGTCGCGGTGGAGCTGAAGACGAACGGCACGCTGTCGCTGGGGCAAAACGACGCCTGCAGGTAGGCCTGGCCCGCGGTGGCCGTCGTAGCAGACGTGGTCGATACCCGCCGCACCACCAGGATCTCCGAGTTGGCCGACAGATTGGACAGGCACGGCGCATTCGCCCCCGCCGCATAGCCGTACACGGCCACCGGCACGGTTGCCGGACTGCTCGAGAAACCGAGGGCGTTGGTGGCAACCGCGCACACATCGGGCGCGGACAACGCGGCACTGCTGCGCAGGCTCGACGCCCCCAGGAAGCCCGCCAGGCCAAGCTCCTGGCTGATCAGGTCCAGCACGTAGCGGCCGTTTTCGATCTGGCTCGCACTGTTGGCCAGTTGCGTGCGCGACTGCGTGGTCGAGAAATACAGGCTGCCCAGCGCCGTCAGCAGCAGCAGACCGAGCGCCATCCCGATCATCAATTCGACCAGCGACATGCCGCGCTGCCGCCGCAGCGTCTCGCGTCCCCGCCCCATGCTCATGACAGGACTCCAATGCGCACCTGGACACTGACGGCGCGTCGATAAGCATCGTTGGTGAAGCTGCCGCTGCCGCAGGGCAGCGACGAGGATACCGTCTTGCTCAGCCCCTGCCATGCGACGGTCACACGATAGATCTGGTTGGTGGTATCGATGGCCTCGATGCAGCCGCGCGCGCCGATCATGGCACCGACTGTGTTGCTGCCATTGCTCTCCGCACTGCCCAGCAGTTCGGTGCCCCAGGTGGCCAGATCGGTCTGGGCCAGGGCCTGCTGCGCTGCGGTGCCGGTCGTGCAGCTGGGCACCGAAGTGCTGCCGTTGCCGACGGTCGTCGTCGTGCCCGCCACGGCGTAGCAGGCCGCGGCCTGCCGGTTGGCGTTGATGCGGGTCACCATGTCCTGCAGCAGCGTCAGCGCCTGGACACGCTGGTACGACTCCATCTCCGACTGGTTGGACCGTGCGATCAGCCCGGCCGCACCAAGCAGGGCCGCCAATAGAATCACCACCGAGATCAGCACCTCGATCAGGGTCAGCCCGCGCTGGCCTGCCTTACGCTGCCGCGGGCTCCGTCGATGCATGCATGCGGTCATGAGCAACCTCCCGTTACCAGGGCGACCCGGCCCGTGCCGCCCACCTGGACGCAGATCGTCGAAGACGTCTGTGCCGACGTTGTCGGCGTGACAAGGAATGTGACGGCGCCCGCCGTCGGCCGGCCATCATTGCCGATCGACAAGGTATTGCCGTTGCTGGGTGCAATCGTGACGCCGGTGTACGGACCAAACGTGCGGATGACGGTGGCCCCCACCGCCAGCGCCCAGCCGGCCGTCCAGTCGCCCGTCGAGGACACGGTGGCCGTGGTGTTCTGTTTGACAGCCTCGCTGCGCGCCAGCGTGATCGCGGTGGACAGGTCGAGCGAGGCATTGCGTGCGCGCTGCGCGGCGATCAGGCCGGAGAACGACGGCACGGCGATGACGATGAGGATCGACAGCACGGCGAGCCCGACCAGCAGCTCCGGCAGTGTGACACCCCGACAGGATGGCTTTCCCGAGCGAGGCGGCATGGATGTCCAGCGCATGGTTATTTCCAGCAGTTGGCTGCGACGCCGGAGGCCGTCTTGTTGCCCGTATTCGACAGGCCGAGCGTGCCGCACGCCGAATCGCTGGAGGCCTGGCTGCCCGTCGGCACGGCATTCAGCGTATAGGCCGGCGGAGCCGTCGTGACGGCACTGAAACTGAACTGGTAGTTGGCGGCAACGCTGGCCGGAACACTGCTGGCATATTGCAGCGTCGCCAGGTCGGGGGCATACGCGCGGTTATCGAGCAGGAAACGCTCCTGGGCCGCAGCCACTTCCTGCATGAACGATTCCGCCGCCGCCCGATTGGAGCGCACGATGTACTGAACGTAAGAGGGATACGCCAGAACGGCAAGAATGGCGACGATTGCCGCCACGATCATGAGCTCGATCAGCGTGAAACCCCGCGCTGACCGCGCGCGCCGACATGCAAGCTTGCCTGCCACAGTGCACCCACCCGAATTTGAGAGAACCTATTGTCTTGTATAGCGCACGGGCCGAAGTACTTCAGCCCGCGCCCGCCTGTAAACGGCGATTCTCAACAAAGATTAAGGAAACAACGGAGGGATTCGGAGAGGGTGCCGGAGCGCAAACGTTATGCGCCCCAAAATACTTCAAATGCAGTAGTTGCGTGGATGCTTCACATCACGTTGAGATGCTCGGTACCGGCCGTCAGATCCGCCGGCCCGCCGCGCTTGCCGTGCAGCTTGATCTGCAGGCGCAGGTCGTTCAGCGAATCCGCGTTGCGCAGCGCATCTTCATAGGTGATCTTGTCCGCTTCATAGAGCTCGAACAGTGCCTGGTCGAACGTGACCATCCCCTGCTCGCGGGACTTCTTCATGACCTCCTTGAGCTCGTGCACCTCGCCCTTGAAGATCAGGTCGGACACCAGCGGCGTGCCCAGCAGGATTTCGATCGCCGGCGCACGGCCCTTCCTGCCTTTGCGCGGCAACAGGCGCTGCGCGATCATCGCGCGCAGGTTCAGCGACAGATCGATCAGCAGTTGCTGACGCCGCTCTTCCGGGAAGAAGTTGACGATCCGGTCGATCGCCTGGTTCGAGCTGTTGGCGTGCAGCGTGGCCAGGCACAAGTGGCCGGTTTCGGCGTACTGGATGGCGTATTCCATCGTGTCGCGATCGCGGATTTCGCCGATCAGGATCACGTCCGGCGCCTGGCGCAGCGTGTTCTTCAGCGCCACGTGCCACGACTCGGTATCCACGCCCACCTCGCGCTGCGTCACGACGCAGTTGTGGTGTGCGTGCACGTATTCCACCGGGTCTTCGATGGTGATGATGTGGCCGTACGAATGCGCGTTGCGGTAGCCGACCATCGCCGCCAGTGTGGTCGACTTGCCCGAGCCCGTCGCCCCCACCACGACCACGAGCCCGCGCTTGCTCATCGCGACTTCGTTGAGGATGGGCGGCAGATCCAGTTCGGTGAGCGTCGGGATCTTGGTGTTGATGGTCCGCAGCACCATGCCGGCGCGGCCCTGCTGCATGAACGCCGACACGCGGAAACGGCCGGCGGTGGGCGCGGTGATGGCGAAGTTGCACTCGAACGAGTCTTCGTACTCGCGCAGTTGCTTCTCGTTCATGATCGCCTTGACCAGGCCCATCGCCTGGACGGTGGTCAACGGCTGCTGCGAGATCGGCGTGACTTTGCCGTCCACCTTGATGGCGGGCGGGAATTCAGCGGTGATGAACAGGTCCGAGCCACGGCTGTTCACCATGAGCTGCAAGAGTTCGTGGATGTATTTGGTGGCGGCGTCGCGGTCCAGCATGACGTGCCCCTCCTGCTAGGAATGATGATGGAAAGCGTGGGCGAAGCAGTCAGTTCGCGAACGCGTCCGGGTTCTTGGCGATGGCGCGCGCGTCGGCGTAGTTGATCGCCGAGCGCTTGATGAGCTCCGCCAGGCATTGGTCCAGCGTCTGCATGCCCAGCCCGCTGCTGGTCTGCATCATCGAATACATCTGCGAAATCTTGTTCTCGCGGATCAGGTGTCGGATGGCCGGCGTGCAGATCATGATCTCGTGCGCCGCGACCCGGCCGGAGCCGTCGCGCGTCTTGAGCAGCGTCTGCGAGATCACCGCTTCCAGCGATTCGGACAGCATGGTGCGGACCATGTCCTTCTCATCCGAGGGGAACACGTCGACCACCCGGTCGATGGTCTTGGCCGCGGAACTCGTGTGCAGCGTGCCAAACACCAAGTGGCCGGTTTCGGCCGCCGTCAGTGCCAGGCGGATGGTTTCCAGGTCCCGCAATTCGCCGACCAGGACCACGTCCGGGTCTTCCCGCAGCGCCGATTTCAGCGCGTTGGCGAACGAATGGGTATGCGGCCCCAGCTCACGCTGGTTGATCAGGCTCTTCTTGGATTCGTGCACGAATTCGATCGGGTCCTCCACCGTGAGGATGTGGCCCAGGTCGCTTTCGTTGCGGTGGTTGACCATCGCCGCCAGCGTGGTCGACTTGCCCGAACCGGTCGGGCCCGTCACCAGCACCAGGCCGCGCGGCTTCATGGCGAGGTCGGAGAAGACGGCGGGCGCCTTCAGGTCTTCCAGCGTCAGGACCTTGGACGGAATCGTCCGGAACACGGCGGCGGCGCCGCGGTTCTGATTGAAGGCGTTGACCCGGAAACGCGACAACCCGGGAATCTCGAACGAGAAGTCCGCTTCCAGGTTTTCTTCGTAATGCTTGCGCTGCACGTCGCTCATGATGTCGTACACCATGGCGTGGACATCCTGGTGCGTGAGCGGCGGCACGTTGATGCGACGCATGTCGCCATGGATCCGGATCATCGGTGGCAAGCCCGCCGACAAGTGCAGATCAGACGCTTTGTTCTTGGCGGCGAAAGCCAAAAGCTGCGCGATGTCCATCTATAATGACCCCCGACATTCTTATGTCGCCCGCACTGCGCAAAAGCGCTGCCGGGCATGCTCCGGGCTGCCACGATGGCAGGGTTGGAGCCTTGTTTTTTTGTAACAAACTCGCCGGATTATGTCTGTAATCGCCGCCAACTTGCAAGCCGTGCGTCAACGGATCACAACGGCCTGCATGCTGGCTTCACGCGATCCCGCCAGTGTCACACTGCTGGCCGTTTCCAAGACCTTCGACGCCGATGCCGTACGCGGTGCGCACGCCGCCGGGCAGCGCCTGTTCGGCGAGAACTATGTGCAGGAAAGCATCGCCAAGATCGACGCGCTGGCCGATCTGCGCAACGGCCCCAGGGCGATCGGCTGGCACTTCATCGGCCCCCTGCAGAGCAACAAGACGCGCGCGGTGGCCGAGCACTTCGACTGGGTGCACAGCGTCGACCGGCTGAAGCTCGCCGAGCGGCTGTCCGCCCAGCGCCCCGCCGGCCTGCCGCCGCTGCAGGTCTGCCTGGAAATCAATATCAGCCGGCAGGCCAGCAAGCACGGCGTGCCGCCCGATGCCGACAGCGTACTGGCCCTGGCGCGCGCCGTCGCCGCCCTGCCCCGGCTGCAACTGCGCGGGCTGATGGCGGTGCCGGAGCCGGCCGTCGACCCGGCGGCCCAGCGCGCGCCCTTCGCCGCGCTGCGCGCCCTGGCCGACCGGCTGCGCGAGGCGGGCCTGCCCATCGATACGCTGTCGATGGGCATGTCCGCCGACCTGGAAGACGCGATCGCAGAGGGCGCCACCATCGTGCGCGTCGGCAGTGCGATCTTCGGGGCGCGACAGTACGCGCATGCCCCCGCCTGATTCCCGACTCCCCCTCTCTCTCTACCGACCTTTCCCATGCTCGACACTCTGAAATTCGGCTTCATCGGCGGCGGCAACATGGCTTCGGCGCTGATCGGCGGCCTGATCGCCCGCGGTGCCCAGGGCGCCAACATCGTGGTGGTGGACCCGACCGAAGCGGCCCGCGCGCACGCCGTGCAGACCTGGGGTGCGACCGCCGTCGCCGCTCCCGGCGCTGAACTGGCCGACCGCGACGTGATCGTGCTGGCCGTCAAGCCGCAGCAGATGCGCGAGGTCTGCGCACAGTTGGCTCCGCAACTGGGCGATAGCCTGGTGCTGTCCGTGGCGGCCGGCATCCGCATCCAGGACCTGTCGCGCTGGCTCAACGGCCATGCCCGCATCGTGCGCGCCATGCCGAACACGCCGGCGCTGTCGGGCCGGGGCATGACCGGCCTGGCCGCCAATACCGGGCTGTCCGGCGCGGACCGCGACACCGCCAGCGCCATCGCCAACGCGGTCGGCAAGAGCGTGTGGGTACCGGGCGAAGCGCAGATCGACGCCGTCACCGCCATTTCCGGCAGCGGCCCGGCCTACGTGTTCTATTTCATCGAGGCGATGCAGCAGGCAGCGCAGGAGCTGGGCCTGTCGGCCGAGGCGGGCCGCCTGCTGGCGGCGGAAACCTTCATCGGCGCGGCCACCCTGGCCGGGCAATCGAGCGAACCGGTCGAGGTGCTGCGCGAGCGCGTGACGTCCAAGGGCGGCACCACCTACGCGGCGATCACCGCCATGGATGCGGCCGGCATCAAGCCCGCCTTCGTGCGCGCCATGCATGCGGCGGCCGCGCGCAGCAAGGAAATGGGCGAAGCATTCGGCCACGACTGACCCGGCCCGTGGACTTCGCCACCCTCTTCGCGATCGAGCGACCGGTGCTGTTCAAGGCCGCGATCGTGCTGGCGCTGCCGCTGGATCTCTGGCTGTGGCTGCAGTTCTTCGGTGACCGGCACGGCTTTCTGCGCAGTCTGCGGCTGGCCTTGCAGCCGGACATCGTCTCGGCGCTGCGCGGCGAATATGACGAAGCGATCTGGGAAACGCTGCGCATGTTCGCCTTCGCGGCGAGCTGCGCGGCCGGCACCATCCTGGTCTACAAGGTGCTGAAACTGCTGGCCTAACGCAGCGCGTAGGCAACCGCCGCGCCCGCGAACACGCAGGCGCCGAGCCAGTTGTTGTGGCGGAACACAAAGAAGCATTGCATGCGATCGCGCGTGCGCAGCAGCGTGTAGTAGTAGCCCGCCAGCACGGCCGCCGCCGCCAACCCGATCCAATACGCCGCACCGAGCGCCAGCGCATGGCCGGCCCAGGCCATGATGCCGAAAAAGCCGGCGTAGCAGAGCATGATGGCCGCCACGTCGAACCGGCCGAAGGTGATGGCCGAGGTCTTGATACCGATCAGCAGATCGTCATCGCGATCGACCATCGCGTAAGCCGTGTCGTAGGCGATGGCCCACAGCACATTGGCGGCCAGCATCAGCCACGCCAGCGCCGGCACCTGGTCCTGCACCGCGGCATACGCCATCGGTATGCCGAAGCCGAAGGCGATGCCCAGGTAGGCCTGCGGAATCGCAAAGAAGCGCTTGAAGAACGGATACGTGCCGGCAATCACCACCGCCGCCACCGACAGCCACTTGGTCAGCGCATTGAGCGGCAGGATCAGCGCGAACGCGACCAGCGCCAGCGCGGCGGCCACGGCCAGCGCCTCCCAGGGCGCGATCAGGCCGGCGGTCAGCGGCCGTTCCCTGGTGCGCTTGACGTGCTTGTCGAAGTCGCGGTCGGCCCAGTCGTTGATGGCACAGCCAGCCGAGCGCATCAGGAAGGTACCGGCCACAAAGATCGCCAGCAGCGCCGCCGGGGGATGCCCGTCCGCTGCCATCCATAGCGCCCACAGCGTCGGCCACAGCAGCAGCAGCGTGCCGATCGGCTTGTCGATGCGCACCAGGCGCGCGTAGAGCGCAAGACGGCTGGGATGGGCGGTGGAGGACTGCATGATGGCCTGCACAAAAGAAAAATGGCGCCTGCACGAGGCAAGGCGCCATTCTAGTCCTTCCGGACGGGCGGATTACGCGAGCAGCGAGCGCAGCATCCACGCGGTCTTTTCGTGGATGTCCATGCGCTGCGTCAGCAGGTCGGCGGTCGGCTCGTCGGCGGCCTTGTCCACATCCGGGAACAGGCTGCGGGCGGTGCGCGTGACGGACTCATGACCGGCCACCAGTTCGCGGATCATGTCTTCGGCCGCCGGCACGCCCTTGGCCTCGGGAATCGACGACAGGCGAGCGAATTCGGAATACGAGCCCGGCGCCGGATAGCCCAGCGCGCGGATGCGCTCGGCCACGGAATCGACAGCGGTCCACAGTTCGTTGTACTGCGTCTCGAACATCAGATGCAGCGTGTTGAACATCGGGCCGGTCACGTTCCAGTGGAAGTTGTGGGTCTTGAGATAGAGCGAGTAGGTATCGGCCAGCAGGCGCGACAGGCCCTCGGCGATCTTCTTGCGGTCCTTTTCGGCGATACCGATGTTGATCTGGGCTGCGGCAGCGGCGCCGCCATTCTTCTTGGCCATCTGATTCCCCTGAAAATGGTGTGCAAAAGCGCGTGAGCCCGACCATGGTGTGGACGGGCTGACCGGATTTCAAGCTTTGCTTTCGGTTACCTGCGTGGCAACGGGTTCCGATTATGGCATCGGCGCAGGCTGAAACCCAAGCCGGACGCTGCGCACGCTCAGGCCGCCAGTTGCACCATGCCATGCAGGAACAGCAGCATCGCACCGGCCGCGACGACGGCCAGGCCGGCCTGCTTGCGCATCCACTTGCGCTGCAGGCGGGCGTGCCGGGCCGCGAACGCCCCGCGACCGCCAGCCGCGCTGCCGGGCACACCGGCCAGCGTCGGCACATCCTGTCGCGACGCCCGCACCGCATCGGCGAATGCCTGCCATTCCGAAACAAACATCCGCACCATTGCCATGATCGTTCTCCTTCAAGCAGTGAAACCCGGGAATAGAGTCAGTGCGACGCGCCATAGGAAGCGAGCCATTCCAGCACGGTCGTGATGGCGGTCGGCTTGGCGGGGGCAAGGCGCAGGGACATGACAGGTTCCACGGTGATCTGCGATGAGCAGCGGGCTCACCATGGAAACAGTCTATCAACGCACTATCAACATACGAAGTTGATTGTTTTTATCTATTTATTAGACGTGCGCTATGGCTGGCATGGACGCGGTGCGGCGCCCGGATCCGTATCGATCAGTGGACGAGCGGCGTGGACGGCAGCCGCCTGATGCCCGGCAGGCTGCATTGCGCAACCGCCTTGGCCACCGCCTCGATGGCGGCGACGCGCGTAAAGCTCTTGCGCCAGGCCAGCACGACGCGGCGGTCCGGCACGGGCTCCTGGAACGGCACGTAAGCGAGCAGATCGGTGGATGGATGCATGTCGGGCACCGAGGTGCGCGGCAGCACGGTGATTCCCACGCCACTGGCCACCATGTGGCGGATCGTCTCCAGCGACGATCCCTCGAAGGTCTTCTGGATACCGTCGGCGTTCTGCGCGAAGCGTGAGAGCTCCGGACAGACGTTCAGCACGTGGTCGCGGAAACAGTGGCCGTTGCCCAGCAGCAGCATGGTCTGCTGCTTGAGCGACTCCGGGTCCACCGATTGTGAATCGGCCAGCGCATGGCCGCGCGGCACTGCCACCACGAAGGGCTCGTCATACAGCGGCACCGTCATCAGCCCGGCTTCCGGGAACGGCTCGGCCATGATGGCGCAGTCGATCTCGCCCTGCTTGAGCAGCTCCACCAGGCGCGCGGTGAAATTCTCCTGCAGCATCAGCGGCATCTGCGGCACGGTATCGATCATCTGCTTGACCAGCGCCGGCAACAGATACGGTCCGATCGTGTAGATCACGCCCAGGCGCAGCGGGCCGGCCAGCGGATCCATGCCCTGCTTGGCGATCTCGCGGATCGCCATGGTCTGCTCCAGCACCCGCTGGGCCTGCGTGACGATCTGCTCGCCGACCGGCGTGACGCTCACTTCCGAGGCGCCCCGCTCGAAGATCTGCACGGCAAGCTCGTCCTCGAGCTTCTTGATGGCGACCGACAGCGTCGGCTGCGACACGAAGCAGGCTTCGGCGGCACGCCCGAAATGGCGCTCCCGTGCAACGGCGACGATGTATTTGAGTTCGGTGAGCGTCATGTCAATCAATCGGCTTGGGGGTACCGATAGATTTTAACTTGAGACGAGGGGTTGTGCTCGGGTGGATGCGGCGGGTTGTTGTCGGCGCGGCGAAGAACATCAGAAATTCTCGAAGCGGGCTGGAAAATATCGAAGCCATTTCGCACCAACGCATCACTCATCTCCGTTCCTGAGCTGATCTTCTGGCACTACCCTGTCGAGACATCTGCCGTATCGCCCAATGCAGGAGTAGCACGCCAGCATGGAGGGCACTTTCGGGCAGCACGCCCGTAGCTACGCCGTCACCCAGGCGACCTCGACGCCGCCCGCGCGCTCCATCAACGAATGATTGTGGACATCACGGAAACGCCACGCGACCGCCCCCTCGTTCGTGCGGCATCAGTCGAATGGCGCTTGAAATACGCCAGCAGTCAGCGCTGCGGCATGAGCCCGGGCCATCTGAGTCGGCCAAGAGCGCTTGAGGGCGCTGGCCAGACGTTACGGAATCAACCAGAAGGCTGTCGCGAAATGGAGGAAGCGAGCCTCAGTCTCTGATCTTCCAACTGGCCCCCCGGGAGCCGAAACTGACGGTGCTCTCGCCTGACGACGAGGCAAGGGTTGTCCGCTGTTGTCACTCGATGATTCCAGAGCCACCTTCGTGACTTCATCGAGGCCTGCAATTTTGCGCGTCAACTGAAGACTCTCAAAGGGCGCCCTCCCCTACGAATACATATGCAAAGTCTCGACCGCAGAGCCTGAGCGGTTCAATCTTGACCCGCTCCATCCAATGCCGGGACGCCACACCTGGAGCGTCCACGATCTCAATTACAGCAGGCCGCGAAAAAGGGCGCTCGCAAACGTCCTGCACGCAGTTGAGGGACCGTTCAGTGTCCGGCCTACGTCGGCCGCCATTCGCCCGTGAGGGCTTTCACTATCAAAGAACACGGCATACGGCGACCCGGCAACTGTGTCCAATCGCAAACATGTGAGGCTTCGCATGTTTTGCGAATCCCGGCCATCCGGCAAAGACACGCGACCTGATATGCCAATTTGGTGCGCATTCAATTTCGCGCGGCTCATGAGGGAGCGGCATGGGCGCCCCAAATGTTGTCGAACACAAAGAGGCGTTTCATCACCCTAACAATCTTGACGCGTTTGCCGCAAAAGCGACCGCCCGCCCACGCGGGTACGTGACCTGCCGACCGTTGCCCCTGGCTGGATAGGCGACAGCGATGGGTTTTGCTCGCACCCCATACAGTGTGCGGTGCCGCACATTGATTCAAGGCTGAGACAAAACGGATCGCAATTGCGTCCGGCACGCTATTCAGAACGTTCAAACCTCGGTGGATCAAGGCATTCGGGCATATGGCCCGCATATTGCTCGATGGCTGGCACGGCAGCGAAGCACGATTGCCGGATAGAAAAATTGCCGGAAGGCATCGGCGGCGGCCACGCTGTTGCAGTTGGACGCCGCGAGACCATCGCGATGCCGCCGGCAGTCATACCTAGAAGCAACACCGGGGGAGTCACCATGTCAACACCATCGTCAGCACGAAGGCCCAGCCGGGCCGGGCTCCGCAACCTCACGGAGCCCACGCGCATCCACCCGCATCACAGGCTCTAGCCCCTGCGCCAACCGCGCATCAACCACGTGCTTTGCTGCCGAGAGCGCCAAGCACGCGGGGAGCATTCGCGCGTCTTTCGGGCGCGTGCCGACCGTGCATCCGACATCGAGAGGAGGCCAACCACCGCGAACCCGTACACATCCTGTTTCCAGTTGGGTTGCCCGTCCTTTTAGCGCATGACCGGCCGGGCACCGAGTCCATTTTTCAAGGAGTTCCGAGATGAAAGCACTTGCACTCAAGACCGCCCTGGCGGCCGCGCTGTGCTCGACCGCCGTGGTCGCGTCTGCCGCATCGACCAGTTCGTCGTTTGGCGTGTCGACCACGGTCAATGCCATCTGCATCATCAATTCGGCCAGCGCATTGGCCTTCGCCGCCTTCGATCCGAGCCAGGGCGCCCAGGCATCGACCTCGTCGATCAGCGTGAACTGCAGCAACACCACGCCGTTCAACATCAGCCTCGATGCCGGCGCCGGGCCTGGCGCCACGGTGGCCAGCCGCGTCATGACCAGCGGCGGCAACTCGCTCACCTATTCGCTGTTCCAGGATTCGGGCCACACCTCGGTCTGGGGCAATACGGTGGGCACCAACACCGTCGCGGGAACGGGGGCCGGCATGGCACCTGCCAACGCCATCACCAAGACGGTCTATGGCCTGATCCCGAGCCAGCCGAACACCGTACCGGGCAGCTACGCCGACACCGTGACGGTGACCGTGACGTACTGAGCTTGCCGCCAACGCAATCAACGTCCTTTTGGGGGGGACCATCATGCGAACATCTGCCATCAAAGCCCTCGTGGCCATGGCGCTGGGTCTGACGGCGGCGGCGGCTTCGGCTGCGACCACCACCACGACCTTCGGCGTCTCGGCCACCGTCAACGCCACCTGCGTCATCAATTCGGCCAGCGCGTTGACCTTTGCCGCCTTCGACCCGAGCCAGGGCGCCCAGGCATCGACCTCGTCGATCAGCGTGAACTGCACCAACACCACGCCGTTCAACATCGGCCTGAATGCCGGCACCGGCACCGGCGCCACGGTGGCCAGCCGCATCATGACCAGCGGCGCCAACACGCTCACGTACTCGCTCTACCAGGACACGGGCCACACCTCGGTCTGGGGCAATACGGTGGGCACCAACACCGTCGCGGGTACGGGCGCGGGCATGGCCGCCGGCAACGCCATCACCAAGACCGTCTATGGCCTGATCCCGAGCCAGCCGAACACCGTGCCGGGCAACTACGCCGACACCGTAACGGTGACGGTGACGTACTGAAGCCGCCGCAGGGCTCCGGGCACACGCCCGGGCCCGGGCGCGGCACGACACAAGATCTGGCGGAGGAACCATGTCAATCCTATCCATCCGACACTGTCTGCGCCGACTCGCCATGGGGGTGGCGGGCGCGGGCCTCATCCTGGCGTGCACGCTCGCCCAGGCCGCGAATTTCACCGTGACCCCGGTGCGGGTCGAACTCTCGCAGCAGCGCCCCAGTGCCGCGCTGACGGTGAAGAACGAAATGACCGACGAATCCGTGGTGGTGGAACTGCGCACCATGGCCTGGACGCAAAACGGCGGCGAAGACGTGTACGCCCCTGCGCAGGACCTGCTGGCCACACCGCCGATCTTTACGCTGGCGCCGGGTGCCACGCAGGTCATCCGCGTGGGCCTGCGCCACCCGCCCACCGACGACCACGAAGTGTGCTACCGCCTCTTCCTGCGCGAAGTGCCGCCACCGCCCAAGCCGGGCTTTGCCGGCGTGCAGATCGCGCTCGAAATGCGCCTGCCCGTGTTTGCCAAGCCACGCACACCCGCGGCACCGCAGCTCAAGTGGCGACCCGAGACACAACCGGACGGCGCGCTGGCACTGTCTGTCAGCAACGAAGGCACGGCACATGCGCAGGTGGCTAACCTCGTCGTCACCGCGGCCGGGGCTGAGCAGCCGGTCGCCACGCATCCCGAATTCGCCTATGTCCTGCCTGGGCAAACGCGGCGCCTGTTGCTCCAGCGCGCGCCCGGCGCACCGGCAGTCACGGGCGGCGCACTGCGTCTGAAGGCGTACTCCGATGCCGGCGACATCGATTCGGCCCTGGCGCCCGAGACCCGCTAAGGCGATCACCGCCCTGGCGATCGTGGCAACCGCCCTCTCGGGAGCAGGCATGACACTGGCAAACGACGCGCCCAATGTGCCGAACGCGCCGGCAGCCGGCCATCACGGCGTCGGCGATGCTGCCGAGCTGCTACTGCAGCTCGACCTCAACCAGCAGGGCCTGGACGACACGGTGCTGCTGCTCAAGACCAAGGGCGGCGAGCTGTACGCTTCGGCGGAAGACCTCAAGCGCTGGCGCCTGCGCCAGCCTGAGGTGATGCCGCTCACCCACAACAACGAGGCGTTCTACCCGCTCCAGGCCATTGCCGGGCTCTCATACCAGTTGGACGAAGCCCACCTGACCATCGCGGTCACGGCGCCGGCGCAGGCGTTCCTGCCCAACGCATTCGACGCGGCGAACAAGCCCGCCGCACTCACCGCCAGGCCCAGCCTCGGCGGCTTCCTCAACTACGACCTGCTCGCCGAACACGCCACCGGCCAGACCCATTCCACCGGACTGTTCGAGGCCGGCGTCTTCAACGGCCTTGGCGTGGGCGTCACCAGCTTCGTGGCCAACAGCGGCAATAGCGGCGACAGCAACCACCACCTCATCCGGCTGGAGAGCACCTGGACCAAGGACCTCCCCGACCATCTCACCAGCGTACGCGTAGGCGATGCGATCAGCCGCGCCGGCGCGTGGGGCCACAGCGTACGCTTTGGCGGCATTCAGTACGGCACCAACTTCGCGGTCCAGCCCGGCTTTGTCGCGCTGCCGCTGCAGAGCATCGGCGGGCAGGCCGCGTTGCCGTCGACGGTGGATGTCTACGTCAACAACGTGCTGAGTTCGCGCAAGGAAGTCGCGCCGGGGCCGTTCTCGATCACCAACGTGCCGGTGGTGACGGGCCAGGGTGACGTGCGCCTTGTCGTGCGGGACCTGTTGGGGCGCGAGCAGGTCATCAGCGTGCCGTTCTACGCAAGCGCCAGCCTGCTTGCCAAGGGGCTGCACGATTTCTCGTATGAAGCTGGCGCCGAGCGCACGCACTTCGGCACCGACAGCAACGATTACGGCCGCGCCTTCGCCGCCGCGACCCACCGCGTCGGGTTCACGGATTGGCTGACGGGCGAAGTCCACGCAGAAGCGCAGCGCGAACGCCAGACCCTAGGCCTGGGCACAGTGATGCTGATGCCGTCGGCCGGCGTCTTCAGCGTGGCGGGCGCCGCCAGCCGTGGGCAGCAAGGACACGGCGGCCTCTTCTCGCTCGGGCTCGAGCGGCAAGCGAGCCCGATCAGCCTGGGCGTGCATGCACAGTTCGCCAGCCCGCACTTCACACAGCTCGGGCTCGAACCGGGCCTGCCCGCGCCGCGCCTGCTGAGCAGCGTGAATGTGGGTATGGCGCTACCGGGCAACGGCTCGCTGGGGCTGGCCTATGTGTATCTGGACAACCGTGACGGCCAGCCGACCCAGCTCGCCTCGGTCAGCTACGGCACGGAGCTGGGGCGCTTCGGTTTCGTGAGCCTGGCCATCTCCAAGACATTGCGTCAGCCCGGCGGCCTGATCGTCGGCCTGAACTGGACACTGCCGCTGGGCCAACGCACCACCACCTCCGTCAACGTGACCCAGCAGCAGGGCCGCGCCGATGTGCAGGCGCAAGTGCAGCAGGGGCTGCCGCCCGGTGATGGCGTTGGCTACAGCGTGCGCGCCAGCCAGCTCGGCACGTGGGACGTTGCCCTGAACGCGCAGAACCGCGTCGGCACCTACCTGCTGGAAGGCGCCGGCAGTGGCGGGCAGGCGGGGGGGCGGATCGGCGCCGCGGGCGGCATCGCGGTGCTGGACGGGCTGCATCCGAGCCGTCGCATCACCGACAGCTTTGCCGTGGTCAAGGTGCCCGATTTCCCCAACGTGCAGATCTACGCTGACAACCAACTGGTGGCCAAGACCGACGCCAGCGGCGAAGCGCTCATCCCGCGGCTGCGCGCGTACGAAAAGAATGCGATCTCGCTGGAGCAGTTGGACCTGCCCTTCGACGCCAAGGTGGGCACGCTGTCGCTGGATGCCGTGCCGTATTTCCGCAGCGGCATGGTCCTGCAATTTCCGGTCACGCACGCGCGCGACGCGCTACTCACGCTGAAGCTGGAGAACGGCAGCGACCTGCCCGCCGGCGCCACCGTGCAGATCGCCGGGCAAAACGAGACCTTCCCGGTCGGCAACGACGGCGTGGTCTACCTGACCGGTCTCGCTGCGCAGAACCGCCTGCGCGCGAACTGGCGCGGTCAGGACTGCGATATCACTGTGCCATTTCCATCCAGCACCGAGCCGCTGCCCGATCTCGGCACCTTCGTTTGCAAAGGAGTCCAACCATGACACGCTTTCCACATGCGATGCGGCCTCGGCGCGCATCTGCCCGGACCCTGCTGGCGAGCGCGGCACTGGTTGCGCTGGCGTCATGGGCGCCTGGCGCACTGGCCGTCAACTGCACCGTCACCGCCAACGCGCTTAGCTTTGGCGCCTACAACACCTTGAGCAATCTCACCGGCACCACTACCGTCACCATCACGTGCAGCGCCTGGGCCGGCAGCAATTCGATCAGCTACACGCTGACAGCCAGCGCTGGCTCCGGCACCTATGCCAACCGGCAGTTGCTCACGGGCAGCAATGTCATTGCGTACAACCTGTACACCACGTCCGCTGACACCAGCATCTGGGGCGACGGCAACGGCGACGGAACGGTCACGCTCACCGGGACGGTGACCAAACAGCAGGGCACGGTCACCCTCACCATCTACGGCAAGATCAATGGCGGACAGAACGTGGTGCCGGGCAGCTACGCAACCATGGTGCCGATCACGGTCACACTGACTTACCAATGACACGACACGCATCCGGCGCCAATGCCATCGGGCAGCCGGGGCTCACGCAGCTTGAAAGGAAGGAAGATCATGGAACGGATCGACAAACACCCCGCCCGCCGGTGCCTCGAACCGATCGGCCAAGCGAGCTTGCTGTGCATCTGCGGCGTCGTGCTGGCGTTCTCGTGGCTATCGGCGCCGGCTGCACCGGCACCGGCACCTGCCAAGAACGGCCATATCACCACGGGCCACATGGCCGTCGGCGCCACCGTAGAGCCCTACACGCACTTGACCGCGACGCAGCCGCACCAGCTCGTCATCGTCAACAAAGATGTCAACCTGGGCTATGTGAACGTACCGGACGGCAGCAACCCCAGCGGCACCCAACTGACGATCAAGACCAACGACCACGCGGGCTACACGCTGGTGTTCCAGGTTTCGCCGGCGGAGCAGGCCCTGTTCAAGTCGATCCAGGTCTTGGGCCTGGGGAAGACGGTCACCCTCCCGGCAACCGGCGGCAAGGTCACGATGCCCTTCCCCGGACCAACGGCCAATTTATCCCTCACGTACCGCTTCAACCTGGCCAGCAAGCTGAAGGACGGCACCTATGCCTGGCCGCTGACAATCCTGAGCCAGCCGGACTGATTGGCGACGTCACGCAAGAACGCTGCGTTCAAGACCGCTCTCGGAGCTCGCTCAGTACGCGAGTGTTTTGCGAGCGGCCCCAAACACTCCAATCCGATTCTTCGTTCAGATTGGGGGGACAGGTCACTCCGGCGGTAGATCCTTCTGTTGACCGGAAGGCGCTGCTGAGTGAAGCGCTCCGCAGGCGCATCGTCAGCATGGAAATGGCGCCTGGTGCGGTGGTGGACGCGTTGGCGCTGAGCAAGGAATTCGGCCTGTCCCGCGCCCCCGTCCGAAAAGCATGACCAGATCATTGATGCGCTCGAGCACCCCGATGCAGAGGCCGCCGCGAAATTGTGCGCGCTCACGTGGAGCGATCGCGCCGTCGAATGATTGAGCATGTTGCTCAGGCTGCGGTTGAGGTATCGCTGGTGTACTGATGTTGCGGGGTGGTTTCGCCATCAGCGCACCCAATCATCGACATCGCATCCCTTCGCGCACCCCATGCCGGCCTCGTACCCGACAGCGCGTTCGACCGGATCAACGTCGAAGGACTGCGGACGATCGTCCGGTTGGCGAAGGCCGCCAGCTGAACAAAATCCCGGAACCACCACGAACAACGCCCCGTTGTTGCAAAAATCGCCCCAACTTGAGAAAGGCGTGCGCAGCGTCCCGGTAGACTCGCATCACACAGCGCGTACCGCCCCAAGGCAAAGAGCCATCAGCCCTCAGCGAAGTCCCCCGACGATATGAGCACCCATTCCGAACTCGAACTGCACTCGCAGATGGCCCAATGGCGCCATCATCTGCACAAGCATCCTGAAACGGGCTTCGAAGAGAAGCTGTCGTCCGACTATGTCGCCAAGGCGCTCCAGGACATGGGTCTTGAAGTGCATCGGGGCATCGGCGGGACGGGGCTCGTCGCGAACCTCACCGTGGGGACCGGGGACCGTGCGGTCGGCATCCGCGCCGACATGGACGCGCTCAACATCACGGAAAACGCCGACTGCCGCACCCATGCGTCGAGCCTCCCC
This sequence comes from Ralstonia solanacearum K60, assembly GCF_002251695.1. Taxonomy (NCBI): domain Bacteria; kingdom Pseudomonadati; phylum Pseudomonadota; class Betaproteobacteria; order Burkholderiales; family Burkholderiaceae; genus Ralstonia; species Ralstonia solanacearum. Next base: position 2,756,210 of record NZ_NCTK01000001.1, on the reverse strand, counting down.
GGAAAGATGCACGCGTGCGGGCACGACGGCCACATGGCGATGGTGCTCGGGGCCGCCAGGCTGCTGTCCGAGCGGCGCGACTTCCGTGGCACCGTCCGCTTTGTGTTCCAGCCGGCCGAGGAGCACGGGCGCGGTGCCAAGGCGATGATGGCGGATGGCCTCTTCGACCGGTTCCCGGTCGACGCCCTGTTCGGCGCCCACAACATGCCCGGCCTTCCGGCCGGCGCCATCGCCACGCGGGTCGGCGGGATCATGGCCAGCGAGGACAACTTCGTCATCAGGATCCAGGGGCGCGGCACGCACGCGGCGCGGCCGCACATGGGCGTCGATCCGCTGGTCATCGGGGCCGAGATCGTTCTGGCCCTGCAGACGGTGGTCTCGCGCAACGTGGACCCGAGTCAGCCGGCGGTCGTTTCCTGCACCGAATTCATCACCGACGGCATTCGCAACGCGATCCCGTCGCATGTCGTCATCAAGGGCGATACGCGCAGCTACAGCCCCGACGTGCAGACCTTGCTGGAGCGCCGGATGCGCGCGATCTGCGAAGGCATCTGCCGCGCGCATCAGGCGGAATGCACGTTCGAGTACACGCACGAGTTTGCGCCGACCGTCAATTGGCCTGCGTGCGTCCCGGTTGCCGTTTCCGCCGCGCGGCGGGTGGTGGGGGCATCCCGGGTCATCGCGGAGATCGCCCCCATGATGATCTCGGAAGACTTCGGGGCCTTTCTCACGAAGGTGCCGGGCGCGTTCGTGTTCATCGGCAACGGCGCCGCGGGCGAAGCCGGCTCGGTGCCGCTGCACAACAGCGCCTACGATTTCAATGACGCGGTGCTGAGCAGGGGCGCGGCGTACTTCTATGAGGTCGCCAAAGCGGCGCTGGACAGCGATGTGGACTTCGCGCGCGAACGGCCCGAATGAGCCCCAAGGGCGCCGCGATGAAAGCAGCGCCCCGTCAGCGCTCCTGTTTTTCCTCTCCGAAGCCTGGTAAGCACGTATCGGACAGACCCTGTCGAGCTGCGTATGGGAGAAGAGGAACGGCGACGAACAACGTCGCCGTTTTTTTTTCGTGCCGCGTGCGTTCGCGATGGCGGGACCGATTGAACCCGCCATCCGTATCCGGTCAGGTCAGTCGATCGCCACATTCAACGTCACTTTCGCCCGGCGCATGGCGACCTGGGTCTTGAAGCTTTTCACGTTTCCGGACACCAGGAACAGTTCTCTCGTCAGCGCTTCGTACTCGCTCATGCTGCGCACGTTCAGGACGAGCAGGAAATCGTAATCCCCGCTGACGTAATAGACCTGCTGGACTTCAGGCCTGGACACAAAGCGATTGCAGACCTCGTCGAGCAGGTCCAGACGCTCATTCTCCAGCTTCACTTCCACCAGGATCGTGATGGGCCGCCCAAGCGCCGCGGCATCGACGACGCTGACATTGGCGCGGATGACCCCGGCCTCTTCCAGCGCCGCGATGCGCCGGTTGACGGCCGAAGCCGAAAGATTCACCGCATCGGCAAGGTCGCGCTGCGACAGCTTGTTGTTCTCCTGCAGAAGACGCAGGAGCTTGCGATCGTAGCTATCCAATTCCATGGTCGGGACCTCAACATCTTGTTCTTTTTGTGCTGGCGAAACCTGGAACCCAGGCGGCCAAAACTCCCGGTAATCTACATCAGGACACCGCTCGCGTGCAGTGCAAATGAGCCGCACGCACAACCTGGGCGCGTCCTCACCTGAAGCACGCTGACGCCACTGGAAGCCGCACTCGGCCCCGTCGGAGAAGCCCCTTGCGGGCAAGCCGGCGCAAGCCCGCCGGACACCGGCTGCGTCACATGCAATCCCGTTTCACTTCCCGCCCCCAATTCACATCTTTGTTGCCATTGTCCGGTGAGAACAGGGGCGATCTTGCGTGCCTCGCGCCCTACCATTTCGGCATCCGCGCTTCCCTGTGCGCACCGTCGGCGGCCTGCAGAAGCGCTCGGCATCGGCATCCATTGGGAGAGGTTTCATGCAGGCACATCAGGTCACCCATCCAGCAATCGCGTTGGATGGCGCCCGACTCCTTGCGCAATTGCGCGCGCTCGGCGAAGTCGGCGCCGACCCCGACGCCGGCGGCCGCACCCGGATCGCGCTGACCGACGACGAACGGGCCGGCCGCGACCTGGTCGTGCGGTGGATGCGGGCGCTCGATCTCGACGTCCGCATCGACCGCATCGGCAACATCTTCGGCACCCTGCGCTCCGGATCCGACACAGGCAGCGAAGCACCGCTGATGATCGGTTCCCACATCGACACCGTGACCAACGCCGGCGCGCTGGACGGCTGCTACGGCGTGCTCGCCGGACTGGCCGTGGCACACGCATTCCGCCAGGCAGGCATGCGGCCCCGCCGTTCGATCACGATCGCGGCCTTCACCAATGAAGAAGGCGTCCGCTATCAGCCCGACATGATGGGCTCGCTGGTTTATGCGGGCGGCCTGGCGCTCGAAGACGCACTGGACACCATCGGCACCGATGGCACGAAGCTGGGCGAGGAGCTTGCGCGCATCGGCTACGCGGGCGACATGGAGCCGGGCGCGATCGTCCCCCATGCCTACTTGGAGCTGCATATCGAGCAGGGGCCGATCCTGGAGGCGGAGAACACGCTGATCGGCGTCGTCGAGAACCTGCAAGGCATCTCCTGGCAGCGGGTGACCGTGCAGGGCAACGCCAACCATGCCGGCACCACGCCGACACACCTGCGCCACGACGCCGGCTGGACCGCCTGCGCCATCGTCGATTTCCTGCGCGAGCTGGCGGTCGCCTCCGGCGGCACGACGCTGGCCACCGTCGGCTGCATGCGCTTCGAGCCGAACGTCATCAATGTGATCCCGCGCAGAGCAACCTTCACCGTGGACCTGCGCGATCCCGACGAAGTGCGCCTGCAGGCTGCCGAGCAGCGCCTCGCGGATTTCCTCAACGCCATCGCAGAGCGCGAGGGCGTGAAGATCGGCACCGAACAGCTGGTGCGCTTCGAGCCGGTGGTCTTCGACCGCGAACTCGCCGATGAGATCGAAGCGTCCGCCAAGCGGCTTGGCCTGAGCCACCGCCGCATGACGTCCGGCGCCGGACACGATGCCCAGATGATCGCCCGCATCGCCCCGTCGGCCATGATCTTCGTTCCGAGCCGCGGCGGCATCAGCCACAACCCGCGCGAGCACACGGACGACGACCAGTTGGTCATGGGCGCCCAGGTGCTGCTCGACGTCGTACTGCGGCGCCTTGGACAGTCCGACGTCCGGGCCGCCGGCCGGTGATCGGCAATCCCCCTCCCCCTGTGCATCCCCATTCGGAAGTGCTCCCCATGCTCGTCACCAACCCAAATGCGCGGCGCGTGCCGTACCCGGCCGATCTCAAACAGATCATGAGCATCGAACAGGCGGACCGGAGCAACGCATGGCTGTCCCACTGGGAACAGCTCAACGCCGGCCCGACCCCGCTCATCGAGCTGCCGGATCTCGCGGCTCGGCTGAACATCGCCGCGCTGGCGGTGAAGGACGAGTCCGTCCGCTCTCCGCTGGGCAGCTTCAAGGCCCTGGGCGCGCCGGCCGCGCTTGTCCGCCTGATCCTCAGGCTGTGGCCTGACCGGCATCCGGACCCGATCGCGCTGATCGGCGGGCAATACGCAAATAGCCTGAAAGACTTCACGGTGATCAGCGCGACCGACGGCAACCATGGGCGCGCACTTGCCGCGGCCGCCCGGACATTCGGCTGCCGCTGCGTGATCGTGCTGCATGCCAACGTGAGCAAAGAACGCGAAGACGCGATCGCCGCCCACGGCGCGCAGATCGTCCGCATCGCCGGCAACTACGATGCCTCCGTCGAAGAGGCCGCCCGTCTGGCGCAAGCGCACGGCTGGCAAGTCGTCTCGGACACCTCATACGCGGGATACCAGGACATTCCCCGCGATGTCATGCAGGGCTACGGCGCCATCGCCCTCGAATGGCTGGCGCAATCCGGCGCGCAACCGGGCGCCCCGGGCCCGTTCACCCACGTCGTGCTGCAAGGCGGCGTCGGCGGCCTCGCGGCGGGCGTGATCAGCTACCTATGGGAGTTCTTCGGGACGCACCGCCCTACGTTCATCGTCGTCGAACCGGTCCAGGCGGATTGCCTCTACCAGAGCGCGCTGCAAGGCCGGCCGGCCAGGGCAACCGGCCAGGTGGACTCCATCATGGCAGGCCTGGCATGCGGCGAGACCTCGCCACTGGCCTGGCGGTTTCTGCGCAACAGCGTTGATTACTTCATGACCATCGAGGACGGCGATGCCGTGCAAGCGATGCGCCTGCTGGCCGCCGGCGGGTCACGGGACCGGCCGATCGTCGCCGGCGAATCCGGCGAATCCGGCGCGGCCGGTCTGGCCGGACTGGTGGCGCTGCGCGGGCAAGAGGCCCTGTCCACCGCTGCCGGGCTTGACGCAAGCGCCCGGGTGCTCGTGATCAATACCGAGGGGGCGACTGCGCCCTCAGTGTATGAGCGGCTGGTTGGCGAGCCGTATGCGGCTGTGTTGGCGCGTCGGGCTGCGGGGGCTGCGCATTAGGGCGCGTTATCAATCAATCCGGCCAGGCGGCGGTACCCGGAACGGAACCGCCGCCTGCGGTGATGCTATCGGCAAGTGCTATGAGAACCCAGGCGCGCCGGCTCCCCATGGAAGAAGAACCGACGCCCCCGGATCACTCACTCAGCGCCAGCTCGCTGCGATGACGGGCATCAGGCTGTCCTGCTGCGCCTGCGGCAGTGTCGTCTGGCCCACGGCCGGCGGTGAGAACTGCGACATCGCCTGGACCAGCGATGCCACCTGGCTGTCGATCAGCTGGTGACCATCGCCGGCAACCAGGGTGGCATGCGTCGCGCCGTTGAACCAGTCGGTCAGCCGCAGATTCGACGAGGTCCCGTCGACCGTCACCAGCAGGTCGTTGCCGTCCTGCGCGAACCAGAGCTGGTCGTCCTGCACCGAGGAGGCGAAGGTGACCGTGTCCTGGCCGCCGTAGTTGGTGAGCGTGACCTGGCCCGCGCCCAACTGCAGCACGTTGGCCCCCTTGCCGGTCTGCACCGCGTCTGTCCCGTCGCCGACCCGGATGGTGTTGTTGCCGTCACCCACCTGGATGCTGTTGACGCTGCCAGCAACGTCGCGCACGCCGATGGTGTTGTTGCCATCGCCAACCTGGATCCGATTGCTGCCCGATCCCATCCAGATACCGTTGTTGCCGCGTCCGGCGCTCAGCGTGTTATTGCCGTTGCCGGCACTGACCGTATCGTCGCCCTGGCCCAATGCGATCTGGTTGTTGCCGTTGCCGACATAGATCGCACTGCCGCCGTCACCGATTCGGATGTTGTTGGCACCGTCCCCGACGTTGACGGTATCGGCCCCGTCGCCGAGCTGGATCGTGTTGCTGCCGTTGCCACCATAGACCTTGTCCGCGCCGTTGCCGCCGCCGACGTAGTTCATGCCATCGGCCACCGTCACCACGTTCTTGCCGTTGCCGACGAAGATGCTGTTGCTGCCGGTGCCACGACCCGCGTAGACGATATTGGAGCCGCCGCCCAGAACCACGCTGTTGCTGCCCGTGCCCAATCCAACGGTGTTGTTGCCGTCACCGAACTCGACCTCGTTGCTGCCATTGCCGACATAGGCAGCGTTATCACCATTGCCGCCGACGATGGTGTTTGCGCCCGCGCCGGCGTTGACGGTGTTGGCGCCGTCACCCAGCCGGATCCGGTTGACCCCATCGCCCACGGACACACTGCTCGCGCCATTGCCGGTCTTGACGGTGTTGTTGCCGCTGCCCAGCCCGATGACGTCGTTGCCGTCGCCGACCGTGATCTGGTTGCCGCCACCGCCGCCCCAGATCGTGTCATTGCCGTTGCCGCCATTCACGGTGTTGGCGCCGTCGCCGACCGTCACGACGTTTGCACCGTTGCCGAACACAATGCTGTTGGCGGCCGCGCCGCGCCCGGCATAGAGCGTGTTGTTGCCGTTGCCCACGTTGATCGAGTTGCTGCCGGTGCCCACGCCGATGGTGTTGTTGCCATCGCCCAGCCACATGGAGTTCGCCCCATCCCCAAGGTACACGGCGTTGTTGCCGTTGCCGGCGTTGGGGCTCGAGGTCGAGTCGATGAGGTTGCGGCCATTCCCCAGAACGACGGTGTTGTTGCCGGCGCCCAAGTCAACCAGGTCGTTTCCGTCCCCGCCGTAGACGGTGTTGTTCCCGTCGCCAAGCCGGGCCACATCCCACGAGCCGGCCACCGCGTTCAAGACGAACGTGTCGTTTCCGTTGCCGCCTTGCAGCCTGACATAGTTGTAGGCCGCATCCGCCTCGAGGTGATTCACGCCCGTGCTCGCGCCGATCACCGTCTGCCCGTCAGCCGTCGCGGTGAAGTCGTACAGTGCGTTGCCATGGCCATCGTTCGTGTACGTGCCATGGCCCCCCGTCGGCGAATCGCTGGTGCCCGTGACGGAACCGTCCGCGTTGCCGATATCCGTCCCCGTCGAGCCGTCCGATCCGCTCCACGTCTGCACGAACGAGCCGTCGGGCTGCGTGACCTTGTCGGCTTGGATCGCGATACCCTGGGCATTGGTCCACGACGTCTTGGTCTCGACAGTGCCGTCTGTGTTGAACACGTCGGAACCGGTCGTGCCATCCGCGCGGATCCACTGATCGCGCAGCCTGACGCCATTGAGGTCATAGGTCGTCTGCAGCCACTGCCCGGTGCTGTCCACACTGCTGACGGCGTAGCTGACCTGGTTGCCGCTGGCGTCGTAGTTCAGCGTGGTGACGACACCTTGAGCAGTGCGCGTGTAGGTGTTGTAGGTGCCATCCGCGAATTGCGCCGTACCGAAACCCGTACCGTCCGCATTACGGATATCCGTACCCGACGAACCATCCGTCTTGGTCCAGGTCCGCTGATACGAGCCATCCGCCTGGGTGACGGTCGTGGTCGATTCGACGATGCCGTTGGCCAGATGGTAGGTCGCCACGGAGTCGACCGATCCATTGGCATGGCGGATGTCGGTTCCGGTATCGCCGTTGTCGGCCAGCCACTGATCGCTGACCAGATTGCCCAGCGCATCGTAGTCCCGGTCGAAATAGCCACCCTGGGCATCGCTGGTGACGATGCTGTATGTGCCGTCCGTGTAGCGGCTCGTCGCCTGGTAGGCATCCGTAGTGGAATCGAGCAGCATCGAAACCTGGGTTCCGTCCTGGGTGGTCCAGGAGGAAGTCACGATCTCGCCGGCGTTTGCATCCGTCCACTGGTAGTGCGTTGTGATCACGTCCCCGGCCTGATCCACTGCTGTTGTCTGCAGGGTGGACGCAGACGGATTGTTCGGATCCGACACATTGAATGTTGACGAGATGGTATTGCCGTTCTGGTCGTGCAGGACATCCGTTTGCGTCATGCCATCCGCGTTGGTGTCGGACTCCGCAACGCTGCCATCCGCGTTCTTGTACACGTCCTTGACCAGCGAGGGCGAGTTCCGCACTTCCGTGTGGGTATAGGTGTAGCCTGCGTCCGTCGTCGAGGTTTCCGTGTAGACCGTTCCACGGTCGAAGACAGTGCCCCCGGATGGAGGTGTCAGGGTCATGGACCAACTGCCGCCTTGCCCGTCGACCATCGTGTCGGAGACGTAGATGTTGTTGACGTACCCGACTTGCCGCTGTCCGCCACCGCTATAGGTATAGGTGACCATATAGGTCCCGCTGCTGGCGTAGCTGGAAGTGCCGGTCGTGCTCGATGCGCCGGTGCTGCCGGAACTGCTGAATGCACCCGAAACGATCGATGAAAACACCCCGGCGTAGCTCTGGTCACCCGATACCGTCACCGGCGCGCCCGAATAGCTGACCCCGGAAATCTCCACCAGTTGGGTGCCGTCGTCGTATAGCAGGATCCCGCCCGGCATTTCGATCACCGTGCCGCCACTCTGCAGAGTCGACCCCGTGGTCGCCGAGTTCGCGAAGCTACCGTTCGACGTATGGAAAACGCTGCCAGGAAGCGAACCGTAGGTTGTGGACACCAGGCTCTGGTCGCCCATCGACAGGTCGCTCTGACTTGTAGCCCACGTGCTCTCGAAGAGACTCCCGTCCGCCAGGATTTCTGTATTCTTGAGGACGCCGCTGGCGCCGCTACTACCGCTGAGGCCGACTTCCTGCACTTCCCGAACACCGTTCGCACCCGGAGTCACCTGCAGGATGGCAACGGGAAACGGATTCGCATAGGCACCACCGTAGCCACCGCCATAGCCATCTCCGCCGTAGCCGCCGATGCCGTTATCGGTGTAAATCGGGTCCTCGTAGATCGAGTAGATCTGCGTGCCGTCACTGCCCAGAACATTGATGGTCTTGTTGCCGGTGGCATCCTTCACGACAGAGGCATACACACCGTGCGCCTTGAAGTTGGCCGCCACATCGGGACCGGTTCCATTCGGGAAGTCGCTGCCGGACGTCCCGTCAACGTGATGCCAAGTGTCGTAGAACTGCTGCCCCGAAGCCGAGTAGTAGCTGGTGACGGTGTTGCCGCTGGCATCCGTTTTCGTCTCGCTATAGCTGCCGCCACGGTTGTAGGTGTAGCTATCGCTGGAGCCGTCCGTTGCAAATGCGGTGCTGCCGTGCGTTCCGTCAACGTGAGACCAGGACTGGGCGATGGGGATGCCAGCGCTGCTGAATTGCTCAGACGTGGTGTTGCCCGCGGCATCCGTGGTGCTTTCGGTATGGCTGCCGTCCACGGCATAGTCCAGGCTGGTCCACACACCGTTGCTCAGTTGGCCGCTGCCATACGAACCGTCCGCGGACTGCCACGTTCCAGAAGTCTTGTTCCCTGCGGAGTCGTAAAGTGCCGTCGATGTGTCGCCCAGGCCGTCGTTGGTCTTGACCGTCTTGCTTCCGTCAGTAGCAATCGTTGTCGCGACGGTGACATTCCCGTTGGCATCGAACGTATCGCTGCCGGATGTACCGCCGGCCTTCACCCAGGCGTCGCCGGTGAGCACACCAGAGGACGAATAGTATTGGGTGACCTTGTCGCCCTGACCATCGTTGACATAGGTGCTCGTGGTGCCGTCCGCATTCATCGCGGTGCCGTTGCTGGACCCATCCGCGTTGAACGTGTCGGCGCCTGAGTTACCGGCGGCATTGGTCCAGCTATCGCCGACCAGTTTGTGGCTGGCATCGTAGGTGTACGTTGTGGTATCGCCCTTGCCGTCGTTGAACTGGTATTGAGTGTTTCCATTCGCCAGTACGGCCACGCCGCGGCTCGAGCCGTCCGCGCTGAAGGTGTCGCCGCCGGCCGAGCCGTCCACACTCTGCCAAACATCGCTGAGTGCGGTACCGTCAGCCGCGTACTTCGTGACGCGAATGTGCCCGGATGCGTCGAAATCGACGCTGGTGTCAGTTGTACTGGTGACGGTACTCGGCACAATCTCCGCCTGCGCCATCAACTGCGCCAAACTCATCGTGCCGCCGTCGGCGAAGGTCACGGCCCCCACCTGCCCGCTAAACGCCCCATCGGCAATCACCGAACTGCCGCCAACGGAAATTTCCAGCGCCGGTGCGCCATTCGCGCCCAGCGTTGCGGAAATGCTGAGGTCGCTCGCGGAAATGCCCGACCCGAATTGAAGGATGTCGGTGCCGCCGCTCTGCACGATCTCGCTGGAGCCGACTCCGCTGTTGAATACGTAGGTATTGCTGCCGGCTCCGCCATCCATCGAGTCGTTGCCGCTGCCGGCAACCAGGGTGTCGTCACCGGCGCCGCCCACCAATGTCTCATTGCCACTGCCGCCCACCAGCAAGGTACTGCCTGCGGCCGAGGCATTCAGAATGTCGACGCCCGCGCCACCATAAAGGGTGCTGTTCCCGGTGCCGGCATACACGACGGTGGGCGCATCCGTGCTGCCGCCATCGCCGGCGTACAGCACGTCGTTGCCGCTTCCGCCGTGAATTTCATCGGCACCGAGACCGCCATAGACCGTGGTGTTACCGGAACCCGCATAGACGACCGAGCGTTGAGCGGCGCTCCCGCCGTCGCCGACATAGATCACGTCGGACCCAGCGCCACCGTAGATGACGTCAACGCCCTGCCCACCATAGATGGTGGTGCTGCCGCTGCCGGCAACCACGGTGGTGGCCACTCCAGCCGTACCGCCGTCCCCCGTGTAGATCAAATCGTTGCCGCTACCGCCGTAGATCAGATCGACACCGGTTCCGCCATAAATGGTCGTGTTGCCGTTGCCGGCGACCAGCGTGTCTTGGCCGCTGCCAGCTACCAGCGTGTCGTTTCCGGCCGATCCGAAAACGATACTGTTGCCGCTGCCGACATCGACGTAGTTGTTGCCGGCATTGATATCCCCAGTGGACGAATCATAGGGCACACCGGCATAAATTCTATCGTTTCCACTACCGCCAAAGATCGTATTGTTTCCAGCACCACCGGCAATCAGATGGTTACCCGATTCCCCATCGATGTAATCATCCCCACCACCGCCAGTAATGGTGCTATTTCCCGTTCCACCAAAAATCGTGTCATCCCCGGCCCCTGCGTACACCAAACTATTGCCGGACCCGGCATCGACGTAGTTATTCCCGTTTGACGTAACAATCAAGTCATTGCCAGACCCGCCAAAAATGGTCTCACTACCACCACCAACCGGATTCCCATAGGGCATCGTCTTATACATAACTCTTGCCTCATTTTTGAGCGCACCTCCTGGAACCCCTTGAAATAAGGCGCTGCGGGTTGTCGACCGCTGAATGATGGCGGTTCGGCGCTCACAAGCCGGCTCCAGTAAGTCATTGATTTTTAAGGGGTGCGGCGAGATGTGTATAAGACGATGCCCATAGGGATCCACGTTGTATTGCTGCGTGCTGGGATATTGCGCCAACAAAGCTGAGAGGTCAGCTGACGGAACATACCCTCCACTACTTGCCGTCGTTATTCCTTGATAGTGCGTTACCGTATCAACGAAACTCCCCGCAGACGGTTGGCCGCCGTTCATCACTGATTGGGCGCTCCAAGCCCGATAAACTTGGCTAGCCACCTCGCCACCCGCGACCGTATCGTTGCCCGGTCCCAAAACGACAACGTCGTTACCTCCACCCAGGACAACTAAATCGTTTCCGGTGCCCGATACGATCGTATTGTTTCCGCGGCCCACTGCAATCAGATCGCCTTGCAGACCGGATGCGCTGAGGCTGTCGCGGTTTGCAATCGCCGATGCCAAATCGGTCTTCTTGTTAGCAAAGATGGCATTGTCACCATTACCCGCGACGATGACATCGCGTCCGCCATTACCTTCAATCTGGTTGTTACCGTCCCCGACTGCCACGTAGTCGGAACCCGTCCCCATAGTCAGGGTGTTGGCGCCATTCCCCAGGAAAATCTGGTTGGCACCATTACCCACGGTGACGCTGTTATTCCCATCGCCATCATGAATCAGATTGCCACCATCGCCAGCAATGATGGTGTCAGCCCCCTCAATTCCCCATACCTGATTATTTCCGCCCCCGGCATTAATCAGATCATTGCCGGAACTCCCATACAGCGTGTCATCCCTGCCCGGCGCCGATGAAGTCGAGTCGGTGATCAGGTTGCCGAGTGCGTCGCGTTGATATTGTGGGTTGTCGTCCGTGCCGAAATTGATTGGGTTGAGATCGCCGTTGATGACGTTGTCTGGTTGATTTGCAGACGTTTTCGACGACGCGTTGGCCGCCTCGGAAAAATTAACCGCAAGGGTGTTACTAACGGGCAACTGGGTACCAGCCGGAGCATTGGAATCAATAGCCGTGGCGGTCAACTGGAGCGTTTCGTTCGCTCCAGGATCACCGGTATTAACCAATGCCAAGGACACGCTGACCTCACCCGCCGGAATGGTGACCGTGACCGAGCCATTTTGGAACGTCAGCAGATTGGCTCCAGTGTTGACGGCGTAGTTGGCACTATCGCCGTTAATGGCTAAGGTGTACGACTGCGCTGTATTGGCGGGTGTCGTACGATATAGTGTGAACGCCTGCAGCTTCCCAGATGACAAATCGAGCTCAGCTTCCGATAGTGTAGAGCCGGAAGAAACACTTGTACCTGGCGTTAATAGCAGGGGGGAGGCTCCAAGAGCAATCCCAAGGTACCCGCCATTCTGCGCCGAACTTAAATCGAAGTCATTGATAACGATTTTATCGCTAGCCGCCGCTCCTAGAAGGGCCCCTGTGATCGTCAGTGTCCCACTTGTTGACTTTGAATCACTAGACGTGTACTGATATTGCAAACCGTTCGCACTATCAACCCAGATGACTCCGCCGGCCACAAGTGTACCAGTGCTTGAAATTCCCGTTAGTCTCTGACCGCCCACCCATACGGTACCCTGGCTTCCGCTATGAAATATTTCTTCGCTAGCCCAATCACCTGCAGTGAACGGGGTCATGTAAACAAAAGTGTCATCCCCCGCCCCGCCATCGATAGTATCGGCACCGACACCTCCAACAAACGTATCATTTCCACCGTGCCCAATGAGAATATCATCCCCCTTTCCCGCAATTATAATATTATTCCCCGCCCCACCAATGACATTAGCCGCACCATCACCAGCTATTATTAGCCTCTGCGAATCCCAAGTAAGTCCGTTATAATTTTCATTAGCAACATTTATTGTTTCATCATTTTTAAACCCATAGAATATTGCCGTTGACAAGAACACCCCTCCACTGATAGCGGAAATAATCTCTGGTTCCTGTTGATATTTGGATTGGAAATCACTAAACAATTTGCTTTTCGCATCGTTAAGCTCCTCTTGAAGACCCTTGACAGCAACAAAACTAGAATCAAAATTTGCATTCGCAGAATTTGCGATACCGTCAGCCGACCCTCCAGTAATTTGAGAGTACTTTCTTGCGTAATTCATTAAATCCTGCTGATGCCTTGTCCGCATCTGAAACACATTCTTAGCCTCCTCAGAGGTCACACCACCTGGATTATATATACCAAATTGATCGGATGAGAAAAATCTTCTCTGCGCATAATTTTGCGTTTGCGTCGAGCTTTTAAATGAGTATGTGCTATATCTGAGCTGATACCACGCCTCAGCTCTATCCCCTTTCTTCAGGGCCGCCACAAAATCCGAGCTTAAATTATTTGCACTAAGGTAAACGAGCGAAACAAGCGCAGCTCGCTCCTTTGACTCCGGAATAGAAAATCCCAATTTCGAATTCAATCTGCTTTCGTACGTAGAATTCAACATATCAGAAAGCAAGCTAGACGCTTGTGGCTCGCCACTCAACCTCAGATCAAAATTACTCAATTGAGCTTGAATTTGGTGTGCTTTCTGCGTCGCATTAAGCGAGGAGTTTGATTGAATTGCCTTTACGGCGTTAATTGCGTTGATATCAGCCTGCGACAACGATTTCCCGTACTTATCGAGCCAACCATTGATTTGCTCAACACTATTAACAATTAAATCACAACCATAACCAATCGCGACGCTTCCATCATAATACGGCGACAAATAAGCCTGCCAATTCCCCTCACCGTTCGCAAGCCTCGGATTTTCCAGTATCTTTGTCGCATAATCCCGATCACTAACATATGACCCCTTAGCCCAACCATCCCTCTGATACACGATCTCTGTCACGATACCCTCAACCTATAACGCAATTTATACTATTTAGAAAACACACAAACAACATCCAAAAACTGACCCTGCCTCACCCCAACGCTCCTCAGGGAAATCCGCCGATCACGATCAATATACCCGTTTAAATCCGAAATACCACGACGACGGTACTTCAAGATCACACTGTAATTGTATTTATTATGCAAAAACCCATTATTAAGGTCGTACCTAGGTAACTCACGAACACTAAAATAGACACTCCCATCAAAATAAAAAGGCTCCGTGACCTCCGGATTCTCAATTGACTCCAAATGATTCGACGAGTAGAAAGCTAAACGTCTGGGCCCGACCCAATCGGACTCGGCTAGGAGATCGCTTTTTTTTATATTATCCCTCGACTCGATATCCGTTGCGAAAGGTACCTTAACGGACACGTAATTTCGAATTTCGTTTACAAATGGCCCGCCACCAGATTGATACCTCACCACAACGTCGTGGCCGCCGTCGTTATATAAGTCGATTTCCGCAATCTCGGCGGGTAATTTAACCTCGTTGCCATCTCTTGCAGGAGATGCCGCAAACAAATTCACCCTCCTCCATTTAATTGCATCAAAGTACGGCCCTGCATATCGCTCAGCCCCGTAACGGTCTATGTTTGAATTCTGCAAACCAAGCATCGAGTCGCATAGATTTTTATTCTTACTAAATGTTATCTTATACATTCTCTTTTCATAATCACCAACCTCATCAGCGAACGAACGCGACGCCGAAACAGAAAACACCGCCACCAATAAAAAAAACCGAATCCAAATTAATTTTCCACACATAAAACTCTCCATTCTTATAATTCAACACAAACACAACCAAAAAAACCAAATCGATTTTTATTTCAGAGCAGACCGCAACCAACAATCGGCCAAAACAAACCTAACCTCACCGCCATTGAAATTAATTCTCCATGGAAATTTAGCCCACCCTCTCTACTCTCAGCAGAGCCGCGTATGCTTGCACTCCACGACATGCGCTATACCGCTCAACCGTTTTCCTCGCCTCGGAGCGAAGGATTCGATACTCCGCTCGCTCCTCTATAGCAATAATGATGCTGGTGGCAACTTCGCCGGAATTAAAAAAATCCACCAGCAACCCATTCTCGCCGTGCCGCAAAACTTCCTCCACCGGCGCCGTTCGCGACCCAATCACCAAACACCCACAAGCCATCGCCTCCAACATCGACCACGACAACACAAACGGATACGTGAGGTAAACATGCGCCGCCGACACCTGCAGCACGCGCTTATAAGTCTCGTACGGCACCTTCCCTAAAAAGTGCACCCGATTCAGGTCAACCGGGTTTTCCCGCAGCAGTTTTTCCCGCCAATTGGCGGCATCCGTCGGCGGATTGCCATAACTGACACCGTCCCCGCCAACAATCACCACCTGGCAAGACGCGTGCTCCCGCAAAATGATCGGCAGCGCCCGCATGAATTGATGGAAGCCCCGATGCGGCTCCAGATTGCGCGCCACGTAAGTGACAATTGGCTCCCCTGCACGCAACGTGGTCCCATTGGGCAAGGTCAGCGTGGCATTGGGATCGGGCCCCAGTTGCTCGACCGGAATCCCTTCATGCGCGACCACGATCTTGTCGCGATAGGCCTGCGGATGGAGTTGATGCTGCCAATGCGTGGGGGTAATACCGAGATCGCACTGTTCCAGATTCAGTAGATGCAGCGCATTGCGGGCGCGAATCCGGGCGGCGCTGTCCACGCTGAGCGGAAACTCCGGGTCGAAATCGGCGTCGGCGCCTTTCGTGTGGTAGTAGTACTCGCAGAAATGCACCAGCTTGGCATCCGGAAATGCCTCTTTGGCGAAGAGCGACTCCCCCCAGCCCGGATGCGCGACGATGATGTCCGGGCGGTAGCCCTTGGCCTTCAGGTCCAGCAGGATGCGCAATACGGCCTGTCCATGCAGCACGCCGTCTTCGTAGCTGCGCAGGTAATGATGCGTCTCGGCCCGCACCGTTCTGTGCGGGCGGTAGCGAATCAATTGAACCCCCGGCATACCGGGCGCCGTATCCCGCCCAATGGCCAGCACCCGCCACCCGGGCGACTGCGCTAAATCGGCTGCGATGTGGCGGAACTGCCCGGGAAAATTCTGGTGGATGAACAGCACGCTCGCGCCTGGCGGCTGCGGTTGAGCGGGATGCCGGTTGCTGGTGCCTGGCCCCCCCGTGGCGTGCACGGGTGGCTGCCCCAAGTCCGCTCTCATGAGCTCTCTTCCCCCCCGGCGAGTCGTTGAGACTGCCGAAAAAATCAGTGGAGTCCGGGGGCGATTCGGGATGAACGCACCTGACTCTCTTCTTTCTTTTAAGCTGATCGTAAGATCACAAGTGACGCTAGCGTATCTGCCAGAAGGGGTTTTTGCAAACGATTGCAATCCCTCATCCGAGGCGAATGCGTGGGCCTCTGAATTTAAAATTCAACAAATCTCATATCAATTTAATTGACATCAACCGCATGCACCGCATCCTGTTTACCTGGGAGCTTGGCGCCAATCTCGGGCACCTGACCCGCGACCTTCCGGTCGCCCATGCATTGCGCGCACAAGGGCATGAGGTCGCGTTCTGCGTCAGGGATATCCATGTCGCGCAGCAAGTCCTGGCAACAGCGGGATTCCGCTTCATGCAGGCGCCGCTGGCGCCGTCGTCAGCTACGGCCAGTCAGACTCAGGCCAATTACTCGGAGATGCTGATGGCGATGGGCTACAGCAGCAGCGCGCTGCTGGCCGGCCTGGTGAATGGATGGTTGACCGTGTTCGGGCTGTTCAAGCCGGACGTGGTGGTGGTCAACCACGCGCCGACCGCATTGCTCGCGGCACGGGCAGTCGGTATCCCCGCCGTCTTGACTTGCACGGGTTTCGAACTGCCGCCGGCAGCGGATGTGCTCCCGTCCATCGTGCCCTGGCAGCCGGTCCCGGCTGAGCGCCTGATCGCGGCGGACCAGGCGGTACTGCACCTGATGAACGGCATCCTTCGCCAGTACGGCAAGCCGCTGCTCGCGCGCGTCGCAGATCTGTTCGCCGGGGCGGAACGCTTCATGACGACGTTCCCCGAACTCGACCACTACGGCGCACGCCCCGAGGAGCGCTATGTGGGCCCGGTGTCGGCCCTGCCCCAGGCACCGAGGCATGCCTGGCCCGCCGCCGGCCAGGGCCCTCGCATCTTTGCCTACCTGCGGCCATCCATCCCTGGCCTCGAACACCTGCTGGCAGCCCTCAAGGAACAGGCCGCCAACGTGGTCTGCGTCATCCCGGGCATTTCCACGGCGATGGCCGATCCGTTCAGGTCTCCGGCGTTCACCATCCTTGCGCACCCGATCGCGCTGGATGCGATCCTGCCCGCAGCCGATCTGGTGGTGGCCTCCGGTGCCGGCACGGTGGCGGGCGCCTTGCTGGCGGGCATTCCATTACTGATGGCGCCCCAGTTTGTCGAGCAAGCCCTGCTGGCCCGGCGCATTGAAGCGTCCGGGGCCGGCATCCATTGGGCGCCGCCGCGCACAGCGGAAAGTGCGCGTGCCATCGTCGACACGGCGTTATCCAACACGTCCTTGAAAACCAACGCACGGGGCTTCGCGCTGAAATACCAGAGCTATTCCATGGACAGCGCCGTCGCGGAGATTGCAGAAGCCATCCTGGCTCGCGCCGCAGGTTAGCGCCAGGGTGTCGATCTCCCCGAAACGCGAGCGGCCTGACAGGTTGCGCCCGCAACCACGCTCGATCCAGACAGACGGGAGACGACAGCAGCGCGGCAGATTGAATGCGCCCGCCTGACCTGCCGGCGACGGCAGCGGCCATGATTCCGTTCCCTTCGCTATGAGCGCCGCCGGCGCCCCACGGCCCCGCCCGGCCGCCACGGCACCGGATCCAGCGCCCGCCTGGCCGCCTCCAGAAAAAGACGCTGCCTGGGCGAGATCCCCTTGCGCGTGGGCACCAGCGCCATGACCGGCGCGGGCTTCAGCGCCCAGCCCGGCAGCAGGCGCACCAGGCTGCCCGCCGCCAGCAGCGGTGCCGCATCCCATTCCGATCGCACCATCACGCCCAGTCCGTCGGCGGCCCAATCGCTGATCACGGTCCCGTCGTTCGAGGACAAGGCGCCGGACACCCTGACATTGACCACCTGCCCCGCACGACCGCGGCCTGCCGTGGCCTCGGTGAAGCGCCAGCGCGTCACATCCTCGTCGTTTTCGCGCAGGCACAGGCAGGGCAAATGGGCGAGTTCGGACGGATGGGTGATCGGCGGCAGCCTGGCCAGGCAGGCCGGGCTGGCGCACAGCACGCGCTCGTTGGGCGCCAGCGGGTGCCCGACCCACGAAGAATCCCGGGCCTCGCCGATATGGATGACGATGTCCGCCCCGGACATCTCGGCCAGCGGGTTGTCCGACAGATGCAGCGTGATGGTCAGCTTCGGATGGTCCCGATGCAGATCGCGGACGATCGGGGCGATGTAGCGCCGGCCAAACCCGAACGGCGCGACGATGCGCAGATTGCCGCTCACCCCTGCCGCCTGCCCCGAGACCTGCTGCGGCAGCGACTCCAGCCGATCCAGCAGCGCGGTCGCCTCCTGCAGCAGCCGCTGGCCCTCATCGGTGAACGACACGCCGCGCGGCTCGCGCACCACGAGCGACACCCCGAGCCGCGCCTCCAGCCGCCGCATGCGGACGGTCAGCGCCGGCGGCGTGACGTCCAGCAGTCGGGCCGCCGCCGCCAGCGAGCGCGAAACGCCGAGCGCCCGGAACATGCGCAGATCATCGAGATCGACCATTGAATTCAATTTAATGGGAAATTGATCTCTCATTAAACACAAGAACGCCAGGCGTTTCCATCATGCTGCGTATCCGGGCCCGCGTTGCCCGGTTTCCCGAAGCCCACGCCCCACCCTCGCCAGGACCACCCGATGCACTTGCCCGCCCTCAATACACCGGCTGCTTTGATCGATGTCGCCCGCATGACCGGCAACATCGCGCGGATGCAGCAACGCCTGGACGCGCTCGGCGTCCGCTTCCGGCCGCACGTCAAGACGACGAAGTGCGAGCCGGTCGTGCGCGCGCAGCTCGCCGCCGGCGCGCAGGGCATCACGGTCTCCACGCTCAAGGAGGCCGAGCAGTTCTTCGCGGCGGGCCTCCGCGACATCGTCTACGCCGTCGGCATGGCGCCGACCCGGCTGCCCCAAGCGCTGGCACTGCGCCGCCGGGGATGCGACCTGAAAATCGTCGCCGACAGCGTGGCCTGCGCACAGGCCATCGCCGCATTCGGCAACACGCACGGCGAAGCGTTCGAAGTGTGGATCGAAGTGGACGTCGATGGACACCGCTCCGGCATCGTCCCCGACGACGATCGGCTCATCGCGGTCGGCCGGGTGCTGGCCGAGGGCGGCATGCGGCTGGGCGGCGTCCTGGCGCACGCCGGCTCGAGCTACGAGTACCACGCGCACGACGCCCTCGTCCGCGTCGCCGAACTGGAGCGCTCCGGCTGCGTCCGCGCCGCCGAACGGCTGCGCGCGGCAGGTTTGCCGTGCGAGACCGTGAGCATCGGCTCCACGCCGACCGCGCTCAGCGCCGAGCATCTCGATGGCGTGACCGAAGTCCGGGCCGGCGTCTATGTGATGTTCGATCTCGTGATGCACAACGTGGGCGTCTGCGCGCTGTCCGACATCGCCCTGAGCGTGCTGACCACGGTGATCGGCCACCAGGAAGACAAGGGATGGGCCATCGTGGACGCGGGCTGGATGGCGATGAGCCGCGACCGCGGCACGCAGAAGCAACCGCGCGACTTCGGC
The DNA here is from genome assembly GCF_002251695.1 of Ralstonia solanacearum K60. Lineage (NCBI taxonomy): Bacteria > Pseudomonadati > Pseudomonadota > Betaproteobacteria > Burkholderiales > Burkholderiaceae > Ralstonia > Ralstonia solanacearum. Next base: position 2,736,763 of record NZ_NCTK01000001.1, on the reverse strand, counting down.
TACGGGCTGGTGTGCTCCGAGCAGGGCGAGGTGCTAGCCGATTACCTGATGACGGGCGCGAACCAGGAGCACGGCATCATCAGCCGGACGGGCACGCCGGATCGCGCGATCGCACAGCGGTTTCCCATCGGCACACGGCTGCGGATCCTGCCCAACCACGCCTGCGCGACCGGTGCCCAGCATCCCGCATACCAGGCGCTGGCCGAAGACGGAACGGTCCAGGCGTGGCCGCGGTTCTACGGCTGGTGAGCCGCCGCCGATGACCGCCATCGGATCACCCCGGGAATAAACCGGCGCCCTCGCCCGTTTACTGCGGTATCGGGGGGAGCAACCCGCGGCCGCCAGCAGCCGGAGCGCATGCGGAGCCGCACGCCAGGAGATCCCGATGCACGCGCTTCGTCTCGCTTGCGCCCTCCTCGCCGGACTGCTTGCCGTGGCAGCCTGCGCGACAAACGGTGGCACGACCTCATCGTCGTCCGGCACCACGCCCCGCAGCACCCAGGACATGGGCAACAGCTACACCCGCGGTGGTGGCGGTAGCGGCGGCTATTGAGCCCGCCCTGTCGACGACGCTGGAAACAAAGCGTTACACATCCCCGGGGCCCGTCAGGAATAAACCGCGCCCCGGGAAGGTTTACCCGTGTGCAGGATCCCGCAGCAGCAGCGAGCGGCAGCGCGCCATCCCGCAGGCAAACCGATGTGCCAAGCAATGCGGCCGGACAGGCCACCGAACACTGAAGCGCCGTATTGAGACGTCGGGCATCCCGCAACGGGGGGCATCATGAACAAGCGTCTGACAGCCTGGACGATGGCGATGATGGGGCTTGGCATCTGTGCCTGCGCAACCGCGCAGGATGTCCCGGTCGGCACCTGCCGACCGATGATGGGGCAGACCGAGATCGACGGCGTGGTACAGCAGGTCACGGGCACGGCATGCCTGCAGCCGGACGGCACCTGGCAGATGGCCGACGGCACCGCCGTGGCCTACACGGGTCCGCCGTACTACGTGGATGACACGTGGTACTGGGCGCCCGCCGGCGTGGTCTTCGGCAGTGTGATCTTCATCGACCGGTTCCACCACGCCCACCATATGCGCAACGTGTTCTTCCACCATGACGGCCGGGGTTTCGGCCACGGCGGCTTTCATCATGGCGGCGGGCATGGCGGACATGAGGGTGGCCACGAAGGCGGCCGCGGCGGGGGCGCGCACCATTGACGGCGTTCACAATGCAGCTTGAATCGGTCCTGACCTGCCCGCTCTGCGGCTTCGCATGGCCGCAAACCATGCCGACCGATGCCTGCGTGTTCTTCGCCGAATGCCCGGGCTGCCGCGCGCTGTTGCGCCCCCGGCCCGGCGACTGCTGCGTGTTCTGCTCGTACGGCTCGGTCCCGTGTCCGCCGGTCCAGTTGCGGCGCAGTTGCTGCGCGTGAGGCCGGCCGCCCTGCCAGTCAGACGCGCAGATAGTGCTCGCGCTCGCCCAGCCAGCGCTTGAGGTGCGCCTCCACCGCTTCGGGAAAGCGCGCCAGCATCTGCTCGGCCGCGCCCTGGGCGAACTCGACCATCCACGCATCGTGGTTCAGGTCGGCAAAGCGCAGCATGGCCTCGCCCGATTGCCGCGCGCCGAGAAATTCGCCGGGACCGCGGATATCGAGGTCGCGCCGAGCGATCTCGAAGCCGTCGGTGGTCTCGCGCATGGTCTGCAGGCGCTGCTTGGCCGTCGGCGACAAGGGCGCCTGGTACAACAGGATGCAGACCGATTCGGCCGTGCCGCGCCCGACCCGTCCGCGCAGCTGGTGCAACTGCGCCAGCCCGAACCGCTCGGCGTGCTCGATCACCATCAGCGAGGCGTTGGGCACGTCGACACCCACTTCGATCACGGTGGTCGCCACCAGCACATGCAGCTCGCCGCCGGCGAAGGCGCTCATCACGGCGGCCTTGTCGGCGGACGGCAGGCGCCCGTGCACCAGCCCGACCTTGAGGCCGGCCAGGCTCTGCGACAGCATCTCGAAGGTCTCGACGGCGGTCTGCAACTGCAGCGCCTCGCTTTCTTCGATCAGCGGGCAGACCCAATAGACCTGCCGCCCCTCGCGCGCGGCGGCGTGGATGCGCTCGATCACCTCGTCGCGGCGGGCATCGTTGACCAGGCGCGTGACCACCGGCGTGCGGCCGGGCGGCAGTTCGTCGATGGCCGAGACGTCGAGGTCGGCGTAGTACGTCATCGCCAGCGTGCGCGGAATCGGCGTGGCCGACATCATCAGTTGGTGCGGCACCGGCTGCGCGGTCTCGGCGACCGGCGCGTCGGCACCGCCGGCCTTGCTGCGCAGCGCCAGCCGCTGCGCCACGCCGAAGCGGTGCTGCTCGTCCACCACGGCCAGGCCCAGGCGGGCGAAGGTCACGCTGTCCTGGATCAGCGCATGGGTGCCGATCACCAGTTGCGCGGCGCCGGCGGCCACGCGCGCGGCGGCTTCGTCCTTCTGCTTGCGCTTGAGGCTGCCGGCCAGCCAGACGATGTCCACGCCCAGCGGCTCCAGCCAGGCCGACAGCTTGCGGTAATGCTGCTCGGCCAGCAGTTCGGTCGGCGCCATCAGCGCGGCCTGCCGGCCGGCATCGATGGCCTGGCACGCGGCCAGCGCGGCGATGACGGTCTTGCCGCTGCCCACGTCGCCCTGCAGCAGCCGCTGCATCGGGTACGGCCGGGCGAGGTCCGCGCGGATCTCCTCCCACACGCGCGCCTGCGCGCCGGTCAGCTTGAAGGGCAGCGCGGCCATGAAGCGCGCGAGCAGCCCGTCCGCGCCGCCGGCCCGCAAGACCGGCGCGCTGCGCGTGCGGCGCGCGGCCTGGGCACGCTTGAGCGACAGTTGCTGCGCCAGCAGTTCGTCGAACTTGATGCGCAGCCAGGCCGGATGGGTGCGCTCGATGAGGCTGTGCTCGTCCACGTCGGGCGTGGGCTGATGCAGCAGGCGGACGGCCTCGGCGGGCGCCATCAGCTTGAGCGGCGCCAACGGCCCGCGCATCAGGCTGTCCGGCAGGGTCTCGGGCAGCGGCGTGCGGCCCAGCGCGTTGAGGATGGCCTTGCGCAGATACGCCTGCACCACGCCCGCCGTGCTGGGGTAGACCGGGGTCAGGCGGTCGGGCAGCGGCTCGTCGGGCGCCACGGGGCGCACCGCCGGGTGCACCATCTCCGCGCCGAAGAAGCCGCCGCGCACCTCGCCGCGCACGCGCAGGCGCACGCCCTCGGCCATCTGCTTGACCTGGCTGCCGTAGAAGTTGAGAAAGCGCAGCACCAGTTCGCCGGAATCGTCGGCAATATGCACCACCAGTTGCCGGCGCGGCCGGAGCGCCACTTCGTTGCGCGTCACCGCCCCTTCCACTTGCGCTGCCCAGCCGGTGTTGGCGCGGGCGATGGCCTCGGCGATGGTCAGCAGCGTGGTTTCGTCCTCGTAGCGCATCGGCAGGTGCAGCACGAGGTCGACGTCGCGGCGCAGGCCGAGCTTGGCCAGCTTGTCGGCCGGCCGGGCGGTCTTGGCAGCCGGCTTGGCAGCCGGCTTGTCGGCGGGTTTCGTCGCGGCGGCGCGCGTGGGGCCGACGGCCGGCACCGCGTCGGCATCGGGCGTGGGAACGGCGGCGGTGGCGGAGCGGGCGCGAGGCGGCACAGGACGTTTACAATGTCGGACTTTGCGGATCGCCGACGATTGTACCGGCGCCCGCCGCCATCATTTGGCGCAATTCATGTCTGCGCCGCCACTCATGCTGACGCTGTCCGATTTCGATTTCGATCTGCCGCCCGAGCTGATCGCGCAAACCGCCCTGCCCGACCGCACCGCGAGCCGCCTGCTGGCCGTGCGCCGCGATGCACAAGGTGCGCATTTCGATGACCGCCGGTTCGCCGACCTGATCGACTACCTGCGCCCCGGCGACCTGCTGGTCTTCAACGACACCCGTGTGATCAAGGCGCGCTTCTTCGGCCACAAGGCCAGCGGCGGCAGGATCGAAGTGCTGGTCGAACGCCTGCTGGACGAACACACGGTGCTGGCGCAGATCCGCTCCAGCAAGTCGCCGGTGGCGGGCAGCAGGCTGCGCTTGGCCGACGCCTTCGATGTGACGGTCGGGCCGCGCCAGGAGCCGTTCTTCACCCTGCGCTTCCCGCAGCCGGCACTGGAGCTGATCGAGCAATACGGCCGCCTGCCGCTGCCGCCCTATATCGAGCACACGCCCGACAGCTTCGACGAAACGCGCTACCAGACCGTCTATGCGCGCACCCCCGGCGCCGTGGCCGCGCCCACGGCTGGCCTGCATTTCGACGATGCGCTGTTCGCCAGGCTCGACGCCATGGGCGTGCGGCGCGGCTTCCTGACGCTGCACGTCGGCGCCGGGACGTTCGCGCCGGTGCGCGTGGAAAACATCGCCGAGCACCGCATGCACAGCGAGTGGTACGCCATCTCGCCGGAGCTGGCCGAGGCCATCCGCGCCACGCGGGCGGCGGGCGGGCGCGTCATCGCCGTCGGCACCACCTCGATGCGCGCGCTGGAATCGGCCGCGCAGCCGGACGGCACGCTGGCGGCCGGTTCGGGCGAGACCGACATCTTCATCACCCCCGGCTACCGCTTCCGGCTGGTCGACGCGCTGGTGACCAACTTCCACCTGCCCAAGTCGACGCTGCTGATGCTGGTGTCGGCGTTCGCGGGCCTGGAGACCATCCGCGCCGTCTACCGCCACGCCATCGCCCAGCGCTACCGCTTCTTCAGCTACGGCGACGCCATGTTCCTGACGCGCGCCGAGCCTGACACCCCGTCCGCTTCTCCCGACCCTTCATGCTGAAATTCGACCTCCTCACCACCGATGGCCTCGCCCGGCGCGGCCGCATGACCCTCAACCACGGCGTGGTGGAAACGCCCATCTTCATGCCGGTGGGCACCTACGGCGCGGTCAAGGCGATGTCGCCGGTGGAGCTCAAGGACATCGGCGCGCAGATCATCCTCGGCAACACCTTCCACCTGTGGCTGCGCCCGGCGCTGGAAGTGATCGACGCGCACAAGGGCCTGCACGGCTTCGTCGGCTGGGACAAGCCGATGCTGACCGATTCCGGCGGATTCCAAGTGTTTTCGCTGGGCGATCTGCGCAAGATCACCGAAGAAGGCGTGCATTTCGCCTCGCCCATCAACGGCGACCGGCTGTTCCTGTCGCCCGAGATCTCGATGCAGATCCAGCGCCGGCTGAACTCCGACATCGTCATGCAGTTCGACGAATGCACGCCGTACCAGATCGATGGCCGGCCGGCCACCGAGGCCGAGGCGGCCGCGTCGATGCGCATGAGCTTGCGCTGGGCACAGCGCTCGCGCAACGAATTCGAGCGGGAGAACAATCCCAACGCCCTGTTCGCCATCGTCCAGGGCGGCATGTTCGAGCCGCTGCGCGACGAGTCACTGGCCGGCCTGCAGGCCATCGACACCGACGCGGGCGGCCAGGGCTTCGGCGGCTACGCCATCGGCGGGCTGTCGGTGGGCGAGCCCAAGGAAGACATGATGCGCGTGCTGCAGCACGTGGCGCCGCGCCTGCCCGCCAACAAGCCGCACTACCTGATGGGCGTGGGCACGCCGGAAGACCTGGTGGCGGGCGTGGCCGCCGGCATCGACATGTTCGACTGCGTGATGCCGACCCGCAACGCGCGCAACGGCTGGCTGTTCACCCGCTTCGGCGACATCAAGATCAAGAACGCGGTGCACCGCAACGATCCGCGCCCGCTGGACGAGACCTGCGGCTGCTACGCCTGCCGCAACTTCTCGCGCGCCTACCTGCACCACCTGCAGCGCGTCGGCGAGATCCTGGGCGCCCGCCTGAACACCATCCACAACCTCCATTACTACCTGGAGCTGATGGCCGACATGCGCGCGGCAATCGAATCGCACAGCTTTGCCGCCTTCCGGGCCCGCTTTGCCGCCGACCGCTCGCGCGGCGCGCTCTGACGGCACTTGACAAACCCGCCGGCGCACCCATGTGCCGCAGGACCGCGATGGTAGAATATCCGGTCCGATTTTTGACCGATTGACGAACCATTACGGAGTTTGACCGTGCTACTGATTTCCGACGCTTACGCACAGACCGCCGGCACCGCGCCGGGGGGTGCCGGAAATGGCCTGATGAGCTTCCTGCCCATCATCCTGATGTTCGTGGTGCTGTGGTTCATCATGATCCGCCCGCAGATGAAGCGCCAGAAAGAGACCAAGGCGATGCTCGAGGCACTGGCCAAGGGCGACGAAGTGGTGACCTCCGGCGGCATCCTGGGCAAGGTGACCAAGGTGGCGGATCAGTACGTCACGGTGGAAGTCGCCCCGAATACCGAACTCACCGTGCAGAAGAATGCCGTGACGACCGTGCTGCCCAAGGGTACGCTCAAGTCGCTGTAATCCGGCTTGCCCGGCGCCGCGCGTCCTGCGCGGCCGCCGGCACTCCAGGCAGCGCCTATCCTGGGATTGCCACGCCACCGCCTTTGTGCGCCGCCTGACTGCTCTCCAAGCGTCCTCCAAGATGAACCGTTATCCGCTGTGGAAATACCTTGTGATCCTGGTGGCGCTCGCCATCGGGTTCCTCTATACGCTGCCGAACTTCTTCGGTGAAGCGCCCGCCGTCCAGGTGTCGTCGGGCAAGGCCACCGTCAGGGTCGACCTGGCGACGCAAAAGCAGGTCGAAGACCTCCTCGCCGCCGCCAACCTGACGCCGAACGGCGTGTTCTTCGACCAGAACGGCACCTCGGGCAGCGTGCGCGTGCGCTTCGCCGACACCGACGCGCAGCTCAAGGCCAAGGACGTCCTGGCACGCGGCCTGAACAGCGACCCGAACGACCCGACCCACATCGTCGCGCTGAACCTGCTGTCGGGTTCGCCGCGCTGGCTGACCGCCATCCACGCCCTGCCGATGTTCCTGGGCCTGGACCTGCGCGGCGGCGTGCACTTCTTGCTGCAGGTCGACATGAACGGCGCGCTGACCAAGAAGCTCGACTCGCTGGCCGGCGACATCCGCACCCAGCTGCGCGACAAGGGCGTGCGCCACAACGGCATCGAGCGCAGCGGCACGACCATCAGCATCAAGTTCAGCAATCCCGACGAGGCCGAGCGCGCCCGCGGCCTGCTGGCCGACAGCACCCGCGAACTGGCCTTCGCGTCCGACAAAGCCACCGACGGCGTCACGCTCACCGGCACCTTCACCGCTGCGGCGATGAAGGAAGTCCAGGACAACGCCGTCAAGCAGAACGTCGTCACGCTGCACAACCGCGTCAACGAACTCGGCGTGTCCGAGCCGGTGATCCAGCAGCAGGGCCCGGACCGCATCGTGGTGCAATTGCCCGGCGTGCAGGACACCGCCAAGGCCAAGGACATCATCGGCCGCACCGCCACGCTGGAAGCCCGCATGGCCGACCCGAATGCCACCGGCATTCCGCGCCTGACCGATCCCGTGCCGCTGGGCGACGAGCTGTTCACCCAGGGCCGCGGCGCACCGGTGCTGCTGCAGAAGCAGGTGATCTTCACCGGCGACCGCATCAACAGCGCCTCGGCCGGCTTCGACCAGAACCACAACCCGTCGGTCGACATCACGCTCGACGGCCAGGGCGGCCGCATGCTGCGCGACATCTCGCGCGACAACATCGGCAAGCGCATGGCCATCGTGCTGTTCGAGAAGGGCAAGGGCGAGGTGCTGACCGTCGCCACCATCCAGTCCGAACTCGGCTCGCGCTTCCAGATCACCGGCATCGGCTCGGTGGAATCCGCCTCCGACCTGGCACTGCTGCTGCGCGCCGGCTCCCTGGCCGCGCCGATGGAAATCATCGAAGAGCGCACCATCGGCCCGTCGCTGGGCGCCGACAACATCAAGAAGGGCTTCGATTCCGCCGCGTACGGCTTCGCCGCCATCTCGGTGTTCATGGTGCTGTACTACATGCTGTTCGGCGCGTTCTCGGTGGTGTCGCTGGGCGTGAACGTGTTCCTGCTGATCGCGATCCTGTCGATGCTGCAGGCCACCCTCACCCTGCCCGGCATCGCGGCCATCGCGCTGGCGCTGGGCATGGCGATCGACGCCAACGTGCTGATCAACGAGCGCATCCGCGAAGAACTGCGCAACGGCGCCTCGCCGCAGATGGCGATCGCCGCCGGCTTCGAGCGCGCCTGGGCGACCATCCTGGACTCGAACGTGACCACGCTGATCGCCGGCCTGGCGCTGCTGGCCTTCGGCTCGGGCCCGGTGCGCGGCTTTGCCGTGGTGCACTGCCTGGGCATCCTCACGTCGATGTTCTCGGCGGTGTTCTTCAACCGCAGCCTGGTCAACCTCTGGTACGGCCGCAAGAAGAAGCTGCAGGGCCTCGCCATCGGCCAGGTGTGGAAACCCGCCGGCACCACCGAAAGTCCGGCCAAGCAGTAACGCTACGACGACCTTACCGCATCGCGCATAACCGGCACCGGCCCGACTGACGGGCCGCTCGCCACAAAGGGCAGAACATGGAGTTTTTCCGCATCCGCCGCGATATTCCGTTCATGAAGCACGCGTTGGCCTTCAACGCCGTGTCGTTCCTGACGTTCATCGCCGCCGTCTTCTTCCTGTTCCATAACGGGCTGCATCTCTCGGTGGAATTCACCGGCGGCACCGTGATGGAAGTCGCCTACACCCAGGCCGCCGACCTGCCGAAGGTCCGCGCCGACGTCGAGAAGCTCGGCTACGCCGACGCCCAGGTGCAGAACTTCGGCACCTCGCGCGACGTGATGATCCGCCTGCCGCTCAAGAACGGCCCGGACGGCAAGCCGATCGCCTCGGCCGTACAGAGCCAGCAGGTGATGTCGGCGCTGACCGCCGATACGCCGGATGTCAAGCTGCAGCGCGTCGAGTTCGTCGGCCCGCAGGTCGGCAAGGAGCTGGCGACCGACGGCCTGCTGGCGCTGCTGTTCGTGGTGATCGGCATCGTGATCTACCTGTCGATCCGCTTCGAGTGGAAGTTCGCGGTGGCGGGCATCATCGCCAACCTGCACGACATCGTGATCATCCTGGGCTTCTTCGCCTTCTTCCAGTGGGAGTTCTCGCTGTCGGTGCTGGCGGCGGTGCTGGCGGTGCTGGGCTACTCGGTCAACGAATCGGTGGTGATCTTCGACCGGATCCGCGAAGCCTTCCGCAAGTACCGCAAGATGAGCACGCACGAGGTGATCGACCACGCCATCACCAGCACCATCTCGCGGACCATCATCACCCACGGCTCGACCGAGATGATGGTGCTGTCGATGCTGGTGTTCGGCGGCCCGACGCTGCACTACTTCGCGCTGGCGCTGACCATCGGCATCCTGTTCGGCATCTACTCGTCGGTGTTCGTGGCAGCCGCGCTGTGCATGTGGCTCGGCGTCAAGCGCGAAGACCTGGTCAAGGGCGAGAAGAAGGCTGCCGACCAGAAGGACGATCCGAACTTCGGCGCACAGGTCTGACCCCGCCCCTCCGTCACGCAGACACAAAAAAAGCCCCGCGATATCGCGGGGCTTTTTGCTGGGCGCTGCGCCGGCTTACTGCTGCGCGACGCTGGCGTCCTGCTTGAGGCCTTCCACCTGGATCTTCAGCTTGGTTTCCATCTTGAAACCGTACTGCTTGCCGTAGTCCAGGCCGAACTCGTCGCGGTTGAACTTCATCTCGGCATCGGCGCCGCAGACTTCGCGCTTGAGCATCGGATGCTGCATGCACTTGAACGAATCGATCTCCAGCTTGACCGGCTTGGTCACGCCGTGCAGCGTCAGCTGGCCTTCGGCTTCGGTCGGTGCGTCACCCTTGAACTTGGTGAACGTGCCCTTGAAGGTGGCGGTCGGGTACTTGGCCACGTCGAACAGGTCGGCGCTCTTGGCATGCTCGTTCATCTTGGCAAAGCCGAAGTCGATGCTGTCAGTCTGCACGGTCACGTCGATGGTGCCGGCCTTGGCTTCGCGGTCCAGCGTGACGGTGCCGTTCGACTTCTCGAACTTGCCGCGCCACTTCGACAGGCCGCCCATGTGGTCGGCTTCGAAGCTCGGGTAGGTGTGGGAGGGATCGAGCTGATACGTGACCGGCGCGGCAAACGCGGCGGTGGCGGCAACGGTGGACAGTGCGGCAACGAGGGTACGCAACTTCATGAGAGAGCTCCTGCGGAGAAAAGGGGGCGAAAAACGAAACGACACGAAACGATGCGGATTACTTCTTGGCGAGCACGACACGGAACTTGATGGTCACGTCGTCAGCGACGACCGACGTGTCCTTCCATTCGCCGTCGCCGACGTGGAACGCATTGCGCTTGATCGGCAGCGCGCCTTCGAACACCTGGCTGGCGCCGTCCTGCTTGACGGTGATGGGCGCGGTCACGTCCTGCGTGACGCCCTTGATGGTCAGCTTGCCGACCACGTCGACCTTGCCGCCGGCGCCCGCCTTGAACGCGGACGACACGAAGGTCGCCTTCGGATACTTGGCGGCGTCGAACCAGTCCTTCTTCTTCAGTTCGTCGTTGTAGGCCTTGTCGCCCACGTCGACGCTGGTCACGTCGATGTCGACCTTGGCCGTGGAGGCCGTCAGGTTGGCCGGGTTGTAGTTCACGGCCGCATCGAATTTGCCGAACTTGATGTCCATCGGCACGCCCAGTTGCTTGCCGGTGGCCGTCACGCTGCTCTTGGCCGCATCCACCTGGGCGATGGCCGACAGCGCGGCGATCGACAGAGCACCGGCGGCAATCAGCCCAAGGGCGCGGGGACGCGCAACACGTTTCATCATCAGACTCCTTCGGTCAGGCCGGCCGGTGCCGGCAGTCATGGTCGGGACGGAAAACAGGACGCCGGCACGGCACCGGCGCATTCGGAACCGGCGGGATCAACGCAGGAACGGCAGCATGCGGCGCAAGGTGCCGTCGCGGTCGACGATGTGGTGCTTGAGCGCGGCCAGGATGTGCAGCACCACGATCGTGGCCATGGTCCAGTTCAGCCATTCGTGCGCTTCGTGGAAGAAGTCCTTGAGCACATCGCTCTTGTCGAACGGCATCGGCAATTCCCACAGGCCAAGGTAGACCACCTTGATACCGGCCGCCACGCTCAGCAGGTAGCCGGTCAGCGGCACCGCCAGGATCAGCAGGTACAGCACGATATGCGCACCTTCGGCCGCCTTCTGCTGCCACGCCGGCATGCCCGCCACCGGTGCGGGCGCGGGGTGAGTCAGGCGCCACAGCACCCGCAGCACGGCCAGGATCAGCACCGTGATGCCGACCCACTTGTGATACGAGTACAGCTTCAGCTTGGTCGGCGTGAAGCCGGGGATATCGGTCATGTACAGGCCAAGCCCGAACGCGGCGAAGATCAGCAGGGCGATGATCCAGTGCAGCGCGATGGCGGGCTTGCCATAGGCGCCGTCGTCAACGGCGGGGGCGCGCAGGGCGGCGTCGGATGGGGCGGCGTGCGGCATTGGATTCCTCGTTGCAAAGACGCTGGGCGAGACGTCGCCGGGGGCGGCGGTGTCAAACGATGGTGCATTATTTGCAGGATTGGAAAGCCCTGGGATAGCAGAAGTTCATCGACAAATTCAATATTTTTGATGAATGAGTCGGCCATGGAACAGCGTGTTCCATGGCAAGCACCAAAGAAAACAGCCCGCCCCGGCCATCCGGAGCGGGCTGTTTGTCAGACCGCATCTACAAATTTTCGCAATAATCAGGCGATCCGGCGTGCCAGCTCCACCGCCTTGCCGACGTAGCTGCCCGGCGTCATATCCAGCAGTTGCTGGCGGGCTGCCTCGGGAATCGCCAGGGTCCCGATGAATTCACGCAGTGCCTCGCGCGAGATGCCCTTGCCGCGCGTCAGTTCCTTGAGCTGCTCATAGGGGTTGGCGATGCCGTAGCGGCGCATCACGGTCTGCACCGGCTCGGCCAGCACTTCCCAGCAGGCATCCAGGTCTTCGGCCAGGCGCGCCGGGTTGGTTTCCAGCTTGCCCAGGCCGCGCAGGCAGGCGTCGTAGGCCAGCAGGCTGTAGCCGAACGCCACGCCGATATTGCGCAGCACGGTCGAATCGGTCAGATCGCGCTGCCAGCGGGAGACCGGCAGCTTTTCCGACAGGTGGCGCAGCACGGCGTTGGCCAGGCCGATGTTGCCTTCGGAGTTCTCGAAATCGATCGGGTTGACCTTGTGCGGCATGGTCGACGAGCCGATCTCGCCGGCCTTGGTCTTCTGCTTGAAGTAGCCCTGCGAGATGTAGCCCCAGACGTCGCGGTCCAGGTCCAGCACGATGGTGTTGGCGCGCGCCACGGCGTCGAACAGCTCGGCCATGTAGTCGTGCGGCTCGATCTGGATGGTGTACGGGTTGAACGTCAGGCCCAGACGGCTCTCGATCACGTTCTTCGAGAAGGCTTCCCAGTCCGCTTCCGGGTAGGCCGACAGGTGTGCGTTGTAGTTGCCCACCGCGCCGTTCATCTTGCCCAGCAGCTCGACCGCTTCGATGCGGCGAATGGCGCGGTCCAGGCGCGCGGCGACGTTGGCCATTTCCTTGCCCAGCGTGGTCGGGCTGGCTGGCTGGCCGTGGGTGCGCGAGAGCATCGGCACATCGGCATTGGCATGGGCGAGCTCGACCAGGCGGGCCTGCACGCGACGCAGCGTCGGCACGATCACGGTGTCGCGCGCGCCCTTGAGCATCATGCCGTGCGAGGTGTTGTTGATGTCTTCCGACGTGCAGGCGAAGTGAATGAATTCGCTGGCGGCTTCCAGTTCGGCATTGCCCTTGACGCGCTCCTTGAGCCAATACTCGACCGCCTTCACGTCATGGTTGGTGACGGCTTCGATTTCCTTGATGCGGGCGGCATCGGCCTCGGCGAAGTGCTCGACCAAGGCCAGCAGCGCGCGCTCGGCGTCGGCGGAGAAGCGCGGGATCCCGGCCAGGCCCGCCTGCGACAGCGCGATCAGCCAGTGCACCTCCACCTTGACGCGATGGCGCATGAAGGCGGCCTCGGACAGCCATTCGCGCAGCGGATCGGCCTTGGCGGCATAGCGGCCATCGATGGGGGACAGAGCGGTCAGGGCGGAAAGCGACGACATGGCAGGCGGGGACAGAAATGTGAAAAGACGGGTGGGCGCCGGACAACCCGGACGCGGCCTCGAGCGTTGAATCGGGAGCGCCAGGCGCGCCCGCAGCGAACCCGCGATTTTACCACCCGGCTTCCCCCTTTCCATGGCTCCGTTCGGCGCGCGCCCGCGCCAGGCCAAAGCGCGCAGCAAAGCACCCGGGAATATGCGCGGCTATACTTCCGCCTCCAACATGACACGCCTATGAAACTGATCGGATCGCACGCCAGCCCCTACACCCGCAAAGTGCGTGTGGTATTGGCCGAAAAGAAAATCGACTACCGGTTCGTGCTGGAAGACGTGTGGAACACCGATACCCAGATCCACCAGTTCAACCCGCTCGGCAAGGTGCCATGCCTGGTGATGGACGACGGCGGCGCCCTGTTCGATTCCCGCGTGATCGCTGAATATGCCGACACGTTGTCGCCGGTCGCGCGCCTGATCCCGCCGTCCGGCCGCGAACGCGTGGAAGTGCGCTGCTGGGAAGCACTGGCCGACGGCCTGCTCGATGCGGCCGTCATGCTGCGCGTGGAACAGACCCAGCGCATGCCCGAGCAGCGCAGCGACTCCTGGATCGCCCGCCAGCACCACAAGATCGACGAAGCACTCAAGGCCATGTCGCGCGGCCTGGCTGACAAGACCTGGTGCAACGGCAATCACCTGACCCTGGCCGACATCGCGGTCGGCTGCGCGCTCGCCTACCTGGACTTCCGCCAGCCACAGGTCGACTGGCGGGAACGGCACCCCAACCTGGCCACCTTCTACACGCGCATCGAAAAGCGGCCGAGCTTCATGGAGACGCAGCCGCGGTAAGCGGCGCAGGTCCGGCCACCGACAGCTTCTTCAAGCCGCCACCGGATCGAACCGGTCGGCCCGCGCCATCGGCCAGTAGCGTTCATAGAGCGGATAGCGATACTGCCCGGCCAGCAGGTCACCCGGCTCCAGGTACTTCAGCAGCGTCGACAGCAGCTGCACCTCATTCCCCGACACGCGCCGCACGATATGGTGGGCGCGGAATTCCGCCGGATGCCGCAGCCCGGCTGCCTGCGTCAGTTCCAGCAGCGCGTGCAGCGTGTGCGCGTGGTACTGGTGCACACGCTGGGCCTTGTCCGGCACCACCAGCGCCTGCTGGCGCGACTTGTCTTGCGTGGCGACGCCGGTCGGGCAGCGGTCGGTATGGCATTTCTGGGCCTGGATGCAGCCCAGCGCGAACATGAATCCGCGCGCGGCATTGCACCAGTCGGCACCCATCGCCAGCGTGCGGGCGACGTCGAAGGCGGTGACGATCTTGCCCGATGCGCCGATCTTGATCCGGTCGCGCAGGTTGGTCCCGACCAGCGTGTTGTGCACCAGCAGCAGCCCTTCCTGCAGCGGCGTGCCGACGTGGTCCGTGAATTCCAGCGGCGCCGCGCCCGTGCCGCCTTCCGCCCCGTCCACCACGATGAAGTCCGGCAGGATGCCCGATTCCAGCATCGCATGGACGATGCCGAAGAACTCCCACGGGTGGCCGATGCACAGCTTGAAGCCGGTCGGCTTGCCGCCCGACAGCGTGCGCAGCCGGTCAACGAACTGCAGCAGCCCCAGCGGCGTCGAGAATTCAGAATGCGATGCCGGCGAAATGCAGTCCTGCCCGATCGGCACGCCACGCGTGGCGGCAATCTCCGGTGTGACCTTGGCCGCCGGCAGCACACCGCCGTGACCCGGCTTGGCGCCCTGCGACAGCTTCACCTCGATCATCTTCACCTGCGGGTTGCGTGCCTGCCCGGCGAAGCGATCGGAGTCGAAGCGGCCGTTCGCATCGCGGCAGCCGAAATAGCCGGAGGCGACTTCCCAGATCAGGTCACCGCCCTCTTCCCGGTGATACGGCGAGATCGAACCCTCGCCCGTGTCGTGGATGAAGTTGCCCAGCTTCGCGCCCCGGTTCAGCGCGCGGATGGCGTTGGCCGACAGCGCCCCGAAGCTCATCGCCGAGATGTTGAACACCGACATCGAATACGGCTTGGCCCGCCCCTCGCCCACCAGCACGCGGAAGTCCGACGAAGCGATGCGCGTCGGGGCCAGCGAATGGCCGATCCACTCGTGCCCGGCAATCTTCACGTCCAGTTCGGTGCCGAACGGGCGGCTGTCGACCTCGCCCTTGGCGCGCTGGTAGACGATGCTGCGCTGGGCACGCGAAAACGGACGCTCGTCGGTATCGTCCTCGACGAAGTACTGGCGGATTTCCGGGCGGATGAATTCGAACAGGAAGCGCAGGTGCCCCCACAGCGGATAGTTACGCAGCACCGAATGGCGCGCCTGCGTCACGTCATGCAAGCCCAGCAGCACGAGTGCCCCCGGGATGACCGCGCACAGCCAGTGCAGGCGCCCCGCCGCCACGAACGCAGCGGTGATGACGAACAACAGCACAACACCCGCGAAGGCCCAGTAACGTCTTGGCAGCATGGCAAACCCTGTGTGGAGACGAATCAGGGCGCCAGCTTAAACGAGCCCGGCGGCGGCCGCAGCCGCCACAACGCACTGTTGCAAAAACCGGTCAGGCGACGGCCCTCTCCGCCGCTACCGCGTCGGCGCAGGCAATGATGCCGCCGCCCAGGCACACCTCGCCGTCGTACAGCACGGCCGACTGGCCCGGCGTGACGGCCCACTGGGCCTCGGCGAAAGCGAGCGCGAGCGCGCCATCGGTGGCGCGGGCCACCGTGCACGGCGCGTCGGCCTGCCGGTAGCGCGTCTTGGCGGCCAGGTGCGTGCCCTCGGCGGGCGGATGGCCGGCGACCCAGCTCAGGTCATCGGCATGCACCGTGTGGGCGAGCAGCCACGGATGGTCATGCCCCTGCACCACGTACAGCGTGTTGGCGGCTATGTCCTTGCGCGCCACGTACCAGGCATCGCCGTTGCCGTCGCGGCTGCCGCCGATGCCGATGCCCTTGCGCTGCCCCAGCGTGTAGAACGCCAGGCCGATATGCTGGCCGATGGTCTTGCCTTCCGGCGTCTTGATCGGGCCGGGCTTGGTCGGCAGGTAGCGGTTGAGGAAGTCGCGAAACGGCCGCTCGCCAATGAAGCAGATGCCGGTGGAGTCCTTCTTCTTGGCGTTGGGCAGGCCGATCTCGGCGGCGATCTCGCGCACGCGCGTCTTCGGGATCTCGCCCAGCGGGAACAGCGTGCGCGAAAGTTGAGCCTGGTTCAGCCGGTGCAGGAAGTAGCTCTGGTCCTTGGTGTGGTCGAATGCCTTGAGCAGCTCGAAGCGGCCATCGACCTCGCGCACGCGGGCGTAGTGGCCCGTGGCGATGGTGTCCGCGCCCAGCGCCATGGCGTGGTCGAGGAAGGCCTTGAACTTGATCTCGGCGTTGCACAGCACGTCCGGGTTGGGCGTGCGGCCGGCGGAGTACTCGCGCAGGAAGTCCGCGAACACGCGGTCCTTGTATTCGGCGGCAAAGTTGACCGCCTCCACGTCCACGCCGATCAGGTCGGCCACCGACACCACATCGATCCAGTCCTGGCGGGTCGAGCAGTACTCGCTGTCGTCATCGTCTTCCCAGTTCTTCATGAACAGGCCGACGACCTCGTAGCCCTGCTGCTTGAGCAGCCACGCCGTGACGGAGGAATCCACGCCGCCGGACATGCCGACGACCACGCGCTTGCCGCTCATTGCGCCGCCTCCAGGCCCGAGGGGAGGCCGTAAACGCTCGGGTGCGTGTGGATAACGTCCAGCGGATAGCGCTTGCCGGCCAGGTAATCCTCCACGCAGGCCAGCAGCAGCGGGCTGCGATGGCGCTGCGGACAAGCGCGGATCTCGTCGGCCGTCATCCAGACGGTGCGGACGATGCCGTCGTCGAGCTTGCGGCGCGGATCGACGGAGCCGAGCTCGCCGGTGAAGGCCATCCGCACGTAGGTGACCGGATCGCCCACGGGTGGCTGGAATTGCGCCATGTAGCAGCCGAGAAAAGCGGTCGGCACAAAGCTGTGCGCGGTCTCTTCCAGCACCTCGCGCGCGACGGCATCGACCAGGCTCTCGTCCGGGTCGAGATGGCCGGCGGGCTGGTTCAGGCGCAGGCCGGCATCGGTGTGCTCTTCGACCAGCAGGAAGCGGCCCTCGCGCTCGATCACGGCGGCGACGGTGACGCTGGGTTTCCAACGGACAGCTTGGGTCATGGCAAAAAGGCAACAAAAACAAGGCGTTATTGTAGCCGCCGGACGCCACATCCGCTTGGCGTGGCCGAGGCGTCACAAGAGTCGGCCACACCAGGCGCAGGCGGCCTTCCCCCACCGCGCCCCGAATGCCTCGGGTCAGCTCTGCACGCCCGGCTCCATCGCCTGTTCGATCGTCGCCAGGCGTTGCGTCATGCGCGCCAGCATTTCCTGCAGCACCCGCTGCTCTTGCGCGTCCAGTACGCCGCAGACTTCAGCGCCCAACTGGCGGCGGATCGGTTCGGCCGACTTGCACAGCGCTTCGCCGGCGGGGGTGAGTGAGATGTTCTTCGCGCGGCGGTCGACCGGGTCGGGCACGCGCTCGACCAGGCCGTCCCGCTCGAGCGCGTCCAGCGCCTCGGTGATGGTCCTCGGTGCGTAGCCGAGCGCCCGCATCAGGTCGACCGAGCGCACGCTGCCCTGGAGCCGGATGCAGTAAATCAGCCTCAGGCGCGCCCAGGAGATGCCCTGCTCCGCCAGCACCTTGTCGAGCACGCGCTGCGACCGGAGGTAGAAGTCGCGCAGCGCCCCGGCCAGGCCCGCGTACGCGGAGTCGTCTGCAAATGCCTGCATACATTCATCTCCATATGATATGGTAGTGAAATTATATGAGCGAACACCCGTTCGCGCACGAAGAGGATCGTCAGCATGACCCAGGCCATGGAGCAGCACCAGGACATGGACCACCCCGCCCGCCATGGCGGCGCAGGCACCGCGCCGCCCCAGCCCGCGGGGCGCCCGCGTGGCCACACGAGGCGAGTGGCGATGGGCGTCGGCGTGCTCGTGCTGCTGGGGGCGGCGGGCGGGCTGGCCCACTACGAACTGCGCGGCAAGTATGTCGAAAACACGGACGATGCCTATATCCAGGCCGATATCGTCACGGTGGCGCTCAAGGTCTCGGGCTATGTCGAGCGGGTCGACGTCGCCAACAACCAGGAGGTCAGGGCCGGGCAGCGCCTGCTGCGCATCGACCCGCGCGAGTACGCAGCGCAACTGGCGCAGTACCAGGCACAGGTGGAGGCGGCCTACGCCAGCGCCGACAACGCCCGCGCCCAGTTGGCGACGCAGAAGGCCGCCATCGCCCAGGCCCAGGCGCAATTGCAATCCGCCGAACACGATGCGCAGTTCACCGCCTCGCAAACGCAGCGATACGCCTCGCTGGTCGTCTCGGGCGCGGAAACGCGCGACCGGCTGAGCACCCTGCAGAATCAGGCGGCGCAAGCCCGCGCGAACGCGGCGGCCCAGCGCGCGGCCCTGACCAAGGCAACACTGGAGATCGCCGCCCTCCAGGCCCAGTTGCGGCAGGCCGAGGCGCAGGCGAAAACGGCGCGCGCGCAGGCGGCCGTGGCCGAGGTCAACCTGGCCGCGACCGAACTGCGCGCCAGCACCGACGGCCGCGTCGGCGACAGCCAGGTCCGCATCGGTCAGTTCGTGTCCGCCGGCACGCGGCTGATGTCGGTCGTGCCGTCGCACCTCTACATCACCGCCAACTTCAAGGAAACGCAACTGCGCCGCATGCGCATCGGCCAGCCGGTGCACGTCCACGTCGATGCGTTCCCCGACGAGGCGATCGAAGGGCACGTCGAGAGCCTGTCCCCCGGCACCGGGGCCCAGTTCTCGCTGCTGCCGCCGCAGAACGCCACGGGCAATTTCATCAAGATCGTGCAGCGCGTGCCGGTGCGGATCGCGCTCGACGTCACCGACGACCAGCTCAAGCCGCTGCTGGCGGCCGGCATGTCGGTCACGGTCGATGTCGATACGCTCGCGCAAGGCCAGCCGCAGCCGCTATTGCGCCCGCAGCCGGGCCACGGAGCCCTCCTGTGACGGCGAACGGCCCGCGGGCGGATGCCGCGGCCTGGGCGGCCGTCGCGGCCGGCACCCTCGGTGCCATGATGGCCACGCTCGACATCTCCATCGTGAACTCGGCGCTGCCCACCATCCAGGGCGAGATCGGGGCCACCAGTACCGAAGGAACATGGATCGCCACGGCCTACCTGGTCGCGGAAATCATCATCATTCCCCTGGCCGGCTGGCTGGAGAAACTGCTCGGACTGCGCAACCTGCTGCTGGCGGCCACCGGACTGTTCACCGCGTTCTCGATGCTCTGCGGCGTGGCCGGGACCCTGCCGGTGATGGTGATCGGACGGGCGGGCCAGGGGTTCACCGGGGGCGTGCTGATCCCCACCGCGATGACCATCATCGCGTCGCGGCTGCCCCGCGCGCAGCAGCCGCTGGGCACCGCGCTGTTCGGCTCGACCGTCATTCTCGGGCCGGTCTTCGGCCCCGTGCTCGGCGGCTGGATGACCACGCAGCTCAGTTGGCACTACGCGTTCTTCATCAACCTGCCGGTCTGCCTGGTGCTGGCCGCGCTGCTCCTGCTCGGCATGCCCCACGAAAAACCGCGCCTGGCGCTACTGCGGGAGGCGGACTGGGCGGGCATCGCCGGCCTTGGCCTCGGCCTGGGCGGCATGACGGTGGTGCTGGAGGAAGGCCAGCGCCTGCAATGGTTCACCTCGCCCGAGATCCGCTGGCTGGCGGCCATGTCGGTGCTCGGCTTTGCGCTGCTGGGCTGGGGGCAGGCGCGCGCCCGTGCTCCGGTCATCCGGCTCGGGCTGCTGCTGGACCGCCAGTTCGGCGCCATCGCGGTCATGGCCATCACGGGCAGCATGGCGCTGTACGGCACCGCCTACGTGATCCCGCAGTTCCTGGTCGGCATTGCCGGCTACGACGCGCTGCAATCGGGCTGGATCGTGCTGCTGTCCGGCCTGCCGATGATCGTCCTGATGCCGCTGATGCCGTTGATGCTGCGCCGGCTCGACGTCCGGCTGGCGGTCGGCTGCGGCCTGGTGGTGCTGGCGCTGAGTGCCTACATCGAGACGGGATTGAGCCCGCTGTCGACCGGGAGTTCGTTCGCGGCCTCGCAGCTGATGCGCGGGGTCGGCACCGTGCTGACCATGATGTTCCTCAACCAGGCCGCCATCCGCTCGGTGCCGCCGTCGCGGGCGAGCGATGCGTCCGGGCTCTACAACGCCCTGCGCAACCTCGGCGGCTCGATTGCACTGGCTTGCGTCGCCGCACTGCAGGAGCAGCGGCTCTGGCTGCACAGCCGCCGCATCGAAGACTCCCTGCCCGCCAACGCGGCCGCCGTGCAGGATTACGTCGCCGGCCAGGTCCACGTGCTGGGCAGCCAGACCGCCGCCCTGCTATCGATGGAGCAGACGATCCAGGTGCAGGCGCTGACGATGGCGTATGCCGACCTGTTCTGGCTGCTGACCGTGGCGATCCTGCTGGTCACGCCGCTGGTTGTCTTTCTGCGGCCCCTGCCCACCAACGCCGGTCCGGTGGCCGCGCACTGATTCAGATTCAGAGATAGCGCATCCAGGGGTAGCGCCCGGTCCGACGCAATGCGGCAAACCAGCGCGTCGGCCCATACATCAGCGCCACGGCGGGCAGCCACGCGGCCCACAGCTGCCAGACCGAGTCGAAGCCGAAGCGGTCGCCGTGGTTGGCGCCAAAGACGTGCAGCGCCAGCAGGTAGGCGAGGTGCAGCGCGTACAGATGCAGCAGGTAAAAGAACATCGGCGCGCCGCCGAGCGTCTGCAGCACGGTCGCGCAGCGGGCCGACAGCCGTTCCAGCCACGCCAGCGCGCACAGGCCGAGGCCGAGCGTCGCCAGCAGGAAATCGAGCGAGGGCGGATATTTGGTCAGGTTGAAGAACGACACGGCCGTCGTCAGCGCGTCGGGAAAGGCGGCCCACGGTTTCGGCTCGCCATAGCCGTTCAGTATGCGCAGCACGGCAAACCCGGCCAGGCAGGCCACGCCCAGGCGCAGGCACAGCGCCCGCCGCGCCTCGGGTGCGCAGCGCAGATACACCGGCGCAAACGCATACCCCAGCCCGATCACGCCGATCCACGGCAGCACCGGGTACGACGTGCGCAACCGCAGGCCGTCCGCCAGCACGATCCAGTCCCGCTGATGCAGCACCGCCCACAGCGCATGCCACGGCGACTCCGGCCCGACGCGCACGCCGCTCAGCAGGCCGTGCCCCGCCACGATGGCCAGCGACACCGCCAGCAGCGCGCCCCGGGGCAGCCACATCAGCCCGGCCAGCGCGAGCATCGACAGGCCGATCGCCCAGATCACCTGCAGGTAAAGCGTCGAGGGCGGGAACGCGAACGTCCACGCAAAGTTGACGACGGTGACTTCCAAGATCACGAGCAGCAGCCCGCGCTTGGCCAGGTGCGCGGCAATGCTGCGCCGGTCTCCGCCCTGCTTCTGCCCCGACAGCCACGCCGACATGCCCGCGAGGAACACGAACACCGGCGCGCACGGATGGCTGGCGAAGCGGGTCAGCGCCAGGGCCGGCGACGTGACCGCCAAGTCGACCGGATCCGTCACCTGGGCATGCAGGAAGAAGAATTCGCGCAGATGGTCAATCACCATCAGCACCATCACCAGGCCGCGCAGCAGATCGACGGCGACAACACGGGAACCGGATTGCGTCATGCTCAGAATGTGTAGGTGGCCGCCAGCGTGACCTGCCGTTCGGCCCCGGGCGCGACCCACAGCTCGTTGTACGAGCTGGCGTAGTAGCGCTTGTCGAACAGGTTGTCGATGGTGAGCGACAGGCGCAGCGCGCGGGTCGGCTGCACGTAGCCGTTCAGGCGCACGGTGGCGTAGGCGGGCAGCTTGAAGCCGTTGTCGGTGCTGTTGCCGGCGCGCTCGCCGACGTAGACCACACCGCCGCCCACGCCGGCCCGGCCCAGCGATCCCGCGCCGAATTCATACAGGCCCAGCACGCTGGCGCTGTGGCGCGGGATGTTGGACAGCGGCGCGCCCGAGGGCAGGACGGTGTCCGCGGTCACGCGGGCATCGGTGTAGGCGTAGGTGCCCAGCACCTTGAGGCTCGGCGTCAGTTGGCCGGACACATCGAGCTCGACGCCCCGGCTGCGCACCGCGCCGGCGGTGCGCTGGAACGCCGGGTCGCGCGGATCGCCGGTCAGCACGTTGGCCTTGTCGATCGAGTACAGCGCCAGCGTGCCGCCGAACCGTCCATCGGCCGTCTCCAGCTTGGCACCGACCTCGTAGCCGCGTCCGCGTTCCGGCGCAAATGCGTTGCCCTGCGCGCCCACCCCGGTATTCGGCCGGAACGAGCGCGAGGTATTGGCGTACAGCGACAGGGTCTGCGTCGGCTGGTAAACCAGCCCCAGGCGCGGACTGTAAGCGGTCTGCTGCTGCGCGACGCGCACGCCGGTCAGGCGATTGTCGGCGTGCTGCAGGAAGCGGTCCGCGCGCACGCCGGCCAGCAGCTTCCAGTGCGGTGTCAGCGTGATCTGATCCTGCACGAAGGCGCCGAAGCCGCGCTGGGACTCGCGCGTGCTGCTGTTCAGCCGCATCGCGGGCCGCGGCTGGCCGTAGACCGGATCGAAGATATCGATCGCATACGGCGCCGATGCGCTCGGGTTGGCGCGGTACATCACCGTGTCGTAGCGGAAGTCGTAAAAGTCGGCGCCGGCCACCAGCGTGTGCTTGATGGGGCCGCTGGTCACGTCGCCCTGCATGTCGACGCGGCCGGCCAGATCGTTGGCGCGGTAATCGCGCTCGCGCGCCTGCCGCCACAGCGTGCGGCCATCGTCCAGCAGCCGCGACGCATCGGACGACTTGCCGAACAGGTGCGAGGTGCGGTACGACAGCCCGGCGCCCACTTTCCAGTTGCCGCCCAACTGGTGCTCGACGCTCAACTGGTGGCTCTGCGTGCGCACCGTGGTGTCGCCGTCGCCCGGCTCGCCCAGGAAGCGCGAATTGGGCAGCGCGCCCAGTTGCTTGTTGATCGCCACGACGCCCCGGTCGAACGGCGCCTTGAGCTGCGCCGCCTCGAAGGCATAGGTCACCACGGTGTCGTCGGTCGGCAGCCACGTGAACGACGGTGCAACGACATAGCGCCGGCTGGTGGAGAAGTCCCGGAAACTATGGTTGTTCTCCGCCGCCACGCCCAGCCGGTAGGCGAAGCGCTCGGACAGCGGTCCGGTCAGCTCGGTCGCCAGGCGGTACTGGTCGTGGCTGCCCGCCGCCAGCGTGATCTCGCGCGAAGGCTTGAACTGCGGCGTGCGCGTGACGATGTTGACGATGCCGCCCGGATCGCTGCGCCCGTAGAGCGCCGCCGACGGCCCCTTCAGCACGTCGATGCGCGCGATGTTGATGGTGTCCACCGGCACGCTGTTGGCCCGGTTGGCCGAAAAACCGTTGACGAGGTAGTCCGAGCCCGTGTTCAGGTCGCCGGCAAAGCCGCGGATGGCAAAGTTGTCGGCGATGCCGCCCAGGTTGTTCTGCCGGCTGATGCCGCTGACCCAATCGAGCGCCGTATCGAGCCGCGTGGCACCGAAGTCGTCCAGCGCCGCGCGCGTGACCACGCCGACGGACTGCGGCACATCCTTGAGCGGCGTGTCGGTCAGCGTGGCGGACGTCGCGCTGCGGGCCCGCAATCGCGCTCCGGCCTGCGCGCGGACGACCGCCTCCTCCAGCGCAAACGTCGGAGCCTCGTCCGCGGCGGCCAGTCCAGGCGCGCCGAACAAGGCCATCCCCACCAGCCCCCATCCAAGGTGCGGACGGACCGCATACCGCCTACGCTGCATAGCATCCACCGAGTGGCGAAAAGCGCTCACCTTAGTCTATTTGCAACCTTGTTGCAATAAGGATCCAATGGATGCGACGTTGCGCCGCGCTTGCGGCCACCGGGTTCGCCGTTTGGATGAGGCACTCAGCGAACGTCCGCCTGCCGATAACTTCGGGTAAGCTGCACGTCGATCCCAACCGAGCCCCGCCCCCGACCAGCCCGCCACGCGGGCCGGCGCAGCACTACGAGGAGAACACGATGCACATCGGCATCCCGCAGGAGATGCGGGCGGACGAGACGCGCGTTGCCGCGACCCCCGAGACGGTGAAGAAATACGTGGCCCTGGGCCACCAAGTGACGGTGCAATCGGGGGCCGGCGTGGCGGCCGCCCAGCCCGACGAAGTCTACGCGGCGGCTGGCGCCAGGATCGGCACCGCCGCCGACGCGCTGGGCGCGCAGATCGTGCTCAAGGTGCGCTCGCCGGATGCCGCCGAACTCGCGCGGATGCAGCCGGGCGCCGTGCTGATCGGCATGCTGAACCCCTTCGACGACGAGAACACCGCGCGCCTGGCCACCGCCAACATTTCGGCTTTCGCGCTGGAAGCCGCGCCGCGCACCACGCGCGCGCAGAGCATGGACGTGCTCTCCTCCCAGGCCAACATCGCCGGCTACAAGGCGGTCATCGTCGCCGCCGGCCACTACCCGCGCTTCATGCCGATGCTGATGACCGCCGCCGGCACCGTGAAGGCCGCGCGCGTGCTGGTGCTGGGCGCCGGCGTGGCGGGCCTGCAGGCGATCGCCACCGCCAAGCGGCTGGGCGCCGTGATCGAGGCATCCGACGTGCGGCCCGCCGTGAAGGAGCAGATCGAATCGCTGGGCGCCAAATTCCTCGACGTACCGTTCCTGACCGACGAGGAACGCGAGATCGCCCAGGGCGTGGGCGGCTATGCCCGCCCGATGCCGCCCGACTGGATGCGCCGCCAGGCCGAGCTGGTGCATGAGCGCGCCAGGCAGGCCGACATCATCATCACCACCGCGCTGATTCCCGGCCGCCGGGCGCCGACGCTGCTGCCGGAAGAGACCGTGCGGGCAATGAAGCCCGGCTCGGTGGTGGTCGACCTGGCCGCCGCGCAGGGCGGCAACTGCCCGCTGACGGAAGCCGACCGCGTGGTCGTCAAGCACGGCGTCACGCTGGTCGGCCACACCAACCTGCCGGCGATGGCGGCGGCGGACGCCTCCGCCCTCTACGCCCGCAACGTGCTGGATTTCCTCAAGCTGATCATCGATAAGGATGGCGCCCTCGCCATCAACCGCGAAGACGACATCGTGGCCGCCTGTCTGCTGTGCCAGGCCGGCCAATTGGTACGTGCTCCCGCCGCCACGAGCACCGCCAAATAACCCAGGAGACCGCGGCGGGCGCAAGCCCTGCCGCGCGTGGCGATTTCATTTCTGTTTCAAGGAACGCTTCATGCAACGCAATATGCTTCGCGCCAAGCTGCACCGCGCGACGGTCACCCAGGCCGATCTGGACTACGAAGGCTCGTGCGGCATCGACGAGGATCTGCTCGACGCCGCCGACATGCGCGAGTACGAAAAGATCGAGCTCTACAACGTCAACAACGGCGAGCGCTTCTCGACCTACATCATCAAGGGCAAGCGCGGCTCGGGCGAAATCTCGCTCAACGGCGCTGCCGCGCGCCGCGCGCACGTCGGCGACAAGCTGATCATCTGCACCTATGCGCCGATGACCGACGAAGAAATCGCCGGCTACAAGCCCAAGATCGTGCTGCTGGGCGACAACAACCGGATCAAGGAAATCAAGGCGGTCTGAGCGTCGGCGACACACCTTACGCACGCGGCCACCGCCGCGCGCACCGGCCAGGACGTCAACAGGAGGAGCAACATGGAGCTGGTCAATCACACGGTGATCAACCTGATCATCTTCGTGCTGGCGATCTACGTCGGCTACCACGTGGTGTGGACGGTCACCCCGGCGCTCCATACGCCGCTGATGGCCGTGACCAACGCCATCTCCGCCATCATCATCGTCGGTGCCATGCTGGCCGCGGGCCTGACGCAGACGGGCCTTGGCCGCACCATGGGCGTGGTGGCAGTGGCGCTGGCGGCGGTCAATGTGTTCGGCGGCTTCCTGGTGACGCAGCGCATGCTCGAGATGTTCAAGAAGAAGGAACCGAAGGCCAAGGCCGGGGAGACCCGGCAATGAGCATGAACCTCGTCACCCTGCTGTACCTGCTGGCGTCGGTCTGCTTCATCCAGGCGCTCAAGGGGCTGTCGCACCCGGGCACCGCGCGGCGCGGCAATGTGTTCGGCATGAGCGGCATGGCGATCGCGGCGGTCACCACCGTCGCGCTCATCGTCAAGCTCAAGGCCGAGATGTTTGCCGGCACCGAGAGCGGCACATCCACGGGCTTTCTCCTGATCTTCGCGGGCCTGGTGGTCGGCGGCTGCATCGGCGCCTACGTGGCGCGCATGGTCGAGATGACCAAGATGCCCGAGCTGGTGGCGGCCATGCACTCGCTGATCGGCCTGGCGGCGGTGTGCATCGCCGTGGCGGCCGTGGCGGAGCCCGCGGCCTTCGGCATCACGCTGGCGGGCGACAACGTGCTGCCGCTGGGCAACCGCGTCGAACTGTTCATCGGCACCTTCGTCGGCGCGATCACCTTCTCCGGCTCGGTGATCGCCTTCGGCAAGCTGTCGGGCAAGTACAAGTTCCGGCTGTTCCAGGGCGCGCCGGTGCAGTTCGCCGGCCAGCACATGCTGAACCTGCTGCTGGCGCTGGCCATGCTGGGCTTCGGCCTGCTGTTCTTCCTGTCCCAGAGCTGGCTGCCGTTCATCATCATGACGACCATCGCCTTCGCGCTGGGCGTGCTGATCATCATCCCCATCGGCGGCGCCGACATGCCGGTGGTGGTGTCGATGCTGAACTCTTACTCCGGCTGGGCAGCGGCGGGCATCGGCTTCTCGCTGAACAACCCGATGCTGATCATCGCCGGCTCGCTGGTCGGTTCCTCCGGTGCGATCCTCTCGTACATCATGTGCCGGGCGATGAACCGGTCGTTCTTCAACGTGCTGCTGGGCGGCTTCGGTTCGGACGCCTCCGCCGGGGTGGCGGCCGGTGGCGGCCAGCAACGCAGCGTCAAGTCGGGCTCGCCGGACGACGCCGCCTTCCTGCTGGGCAACGCCGAGACCGTCATCATCGTCCCCGGCTACGGCCTGGCGGTGGCGCGCGCGCAGCACGCCCTGAAGGAGCTGACCGAGCTGTTGTCCGAGAAGGGCGTGACGGTCAAGTACGCCATCCACCCCGTCGCCGGCCGCATGCCCGGCCACATGAACGTGCTGCTGGCCGAGGCCGAGGTGCCATACGACCAGGTCTTCGAGATGGAAGACATCAACAGCGAGTTCGGCCAGGCTGACGTGGTGCTGGTGCTGGGCGCCAACGACGTGGTCAACCCGGCCGCCAAGAACGACCCCAAGTCCCCCATTGCCGGCATGCCCATCCTGGAGGCGTACAAGGCCAAGACCATCATCGTCAACAAGCGCTCGATGAACGCCGGGTACGCCGGGCTGGACAACGAGCTGTTCTATATGGACAAGACCATGATGGTGTTCGGCGACGCCAAGAAGGTGGTGGAAGACATGGTCAAGGCGGTGGACTGAGCACCGATCCGCGATCGCCCGTCGCTGACGGGCGTCAATCCCTGTGCTGGACCTGACGCAATCCGCTTGCCCCCGGCGGCGGCAGGCAGTAACTTAGTGCAATTGGGCAGCGTCGGCCAGCCGGGCCAAGCGCTGCTGCGCCCGCCCTCTCCGATTTCCTCCGACGTATGCAACAGGACAACGCCCTGCCGGTCTATTTCCACCCGACCCTCACCGTGGTGGTCGACGACAGCCAGTCCTTTGTCGAAAGCCTCGGGTTCCAGATGGACTCGTCGCGCGCGCTGCTGGCCTTCAACGATCCGGACGAGGCACTGGCATGGCTGCGCCAGTGGCACTCGCTGCGCATGCCCGGCTTCCTGCCGGTGCGCGTCACCCACGACGACCTGACATTCTCCACCGAGCGCCGCACCATCCAACTCGACGTGGACCGCGTCTACCGCCAGATCCACGAGGTCAACCGCTTCCTGCAACCCGCCGTGATCGTGGTGGACTACAGCATGCCGCGCATGAACGGCCTGGAGTTCTGCGCCAAGCTCAAGGACCTGCCGTGCATGACGATCCTGCTGACCGGCATGGCCGACGAGAACATCGCCGTGCAGGGCTTCAACGACGGCCTGATCGACCGCTACATCAAGAAGGATCATCCGGCCATGGCCGAGCGCCTGAGCGCGGAGATCGAAGCGCTGCAGGTGCGCTACTTCAGCAACCTGTCGAGCACGCTGCGCGAACTGCTGTCGCGCCACTCGTTCAGTTTCCTGTCCGATCCGGCAGTCACCAAGCTGGTGCGGGAGCTGGCCGCGCGCTATCGCTTCATCGAGTACTACCTGTACCCGCACCCGGCCGGCGTGCTGATGCTGACCGCCGACGGCCGCGCCACCCTGATGGTGATCGAGACCGGCGCCAGCATGCTCACGCACCTGGAGGACGCCGAGGCCTACGATGCCCCCGAGGCGCTGCTCAAGGGCCTGCGCGAGAAGCAGATCGTCCCCTTCTTCTGGCCGGGCGACGGCATGTACACCCACGCCTGCGTCGAATGGGAACAGTACTGCCTGCCCGCCGAGGTCTGCCATGGGCGGGAGCCGTACTACTACGCGCTGTTCGACATGCCGTCGCATCTGCTGCCGGCGCAAATCTATAGCTACACCCAATTCCTAGCCAACTATCGGCAGGATCCGGATGCGCTGACCGGCCGCAAACCGCGCTGATGCACACCGCCAATTCCTTTGGCAGCGCGTCATTCCACATTGTGTGGACCCACTTCGGCAAGTACAATCGATTGCGTCACCCGTCGACCATGACGTCAGAGCGTGGAACGGGTGATGGCCATGATATCCACGCGGCATGCCTGCGGCGTCATGGCGAACGAGGGCGTCGACAAGATGCGGCGCCCCGGGGTTGTTACTGTGCGGGATTCTCCTTGAGAGACGATTTGAGTTGCTGCAGCAAGGCGCGCGCGAAATAGGCGTGCGCCATGGATATCAGGGGAGTGCATCGTTCCAATCTGTTTGCGGTCATGCGATTCCCTTGGCCATGCTGTAAGTCCGGTAGCGGTGGACACCGTCTGCCATGGCTCCGACCGGACTTCTCCTCCAATCATCTCGAAGCGGGTTCGGGCGAGAGACGCCCTGGCCGTCGCGCGCCGCGCGCGGCCGGCGAACACTGGACACGCTTCTACGACTGATGCAGCGGCATCCCCTGCCCAACCGGCAGTTGGCCGCCAGACCGGGACTGCGTTGCGGTTCCGGGTGCATGGTAGTGGAGTGAGCTTCCCGCTGGATAGACGTTTTTCCTGAAGTCTCCGGCAGATTCGCACCGTGTACTCACCCAACCAAATCGATCCGGCAGTCAGCTTCCGCAACTCCCAGGGTCAGCAGGTTCGCGGCACCATCATCACGATGCAGCGGCGCGCCCTGGTGATGGAGGTCTACAACCCGTATTCCATCGTGCAGGTCAGCGAGGTCCTCTCCGACCTGGCGATCAAGATGGGCACGCGCCAGGCCTACCTCGGCAAGGCGGTGGTGGTCAGCCTGGTCAACACCGGCCTGACCGCCGTGGTGTCCGTCACCCTGACGGAAGAGTGGCGCGGGCTGGCCGACGTCCAGGACAGCCCCAAGCTGGTCGGCGAAGAAGCCCGGGCCTTCGTCCAGGACTGGGAAGAACGGTTCCGCATCCAGCACAGCTATCAGATCGTCGTCAACGAAATGCGGGCGTTCCTGGCCGAAGTATCGCGCTGGGTGGAACAGGTCGACCTGTCCGAATCGCTGCCCAAGGACGGCGACGGCAAACTGCGCATGGACGTGTTCCAGGAGCTGGCCGAGCCGATCATGCTCAAGATCAAGTACTTCCAGGACTGGCTGGAGTCAAAAGCGGCAGACGTTGAGCCTGAGCTGGCACCTGCGCACCGGTCATTCGCACAGAGTGCCCTGCATCCGTTGCTGCTGCGCGCCCCCTTCGTCTATCGCACCTTTACTAAGCCGCTCGGCTATGCCGGCGACTACGAGATGGTCAATCAGATCATCTCCGATCCGCGCGAAGGGCCAAGTACTTACTTCCAGATCGTCAATGCCGCGTTCCTGAACGCTGCCGTGGCGCGTGCGCACCGCAATCGCATCGAGACCCTCATCCAATACCTCAACGACCTCGCCACGCAAGCCCTGACGGCCGGGCGCCAATTCAAGGTATTGAATGTCGGTTGCGGCCCTGCCGTGGAAATCCAGCGTTTCATCCACCAGCATCCGGAACCGCAACAGCTCGCCTTTCAGCTCGTGGACTTCAGCGAAGAGACGCTGGACTACACACGCCGGCAAATGGACAACGTGCGACGCGCAACCGGCAAAAACGTGGACATCGAGTTCGTGCACGAATCCGTTCATCAGTTGCTGAAGCGACGGTTCGAGCCGGACTCCCCCGAGTTGGGCGAGTTCGACGCAGTGTACTGCGCCGGACTGTTCGATTACCTGTCGGACAAAGTCTGCGGCCGGCTGCTGGCGCACTTTGCGGCGCGTACGCGCAAGGGCGGCAACCTACTCGTCACCAACGTCCACGGCAGTAACCCAGAAAAGCTGAGCATGGAGCACCTGCTGGAGTGGTATCTGGTCTACCGCGACGAAGCACGCATGGAGAGCCTGCTGCCCGCGGGTTCCGCGAACGTCCGCCTGTTCACCGACGACACGGGTGTCAACGTGTTCGCCCAAGCCAGGGTGGGTGACCATGTTTAAGGGACGACCATGACGATCGCCCGCCATCAGGACTATCGGCACGAGGTTTCCGATTTCCGGCTCGCCTCAAGCCGCGGCGGCGTCATCACTGGCGCGGCCCTCGTGCTGCTTGGCATCGGGCTCGACTATGGCCTCTATCCGCAGCATCTGGCCATGTTCAGTGCCGTGCGAATCATCGTCTCGGCACTGATGCTGGCCACGCTGGTGTGCCTGGCCGCATCGTGGGGCCGTGCGCATGTGCAGGGATTGACGCTGCTATGGCTCGCGCTGCCGCAGATCATGATTGTCTGGATGATCCAGCATACAGACGGTGCCGAATCGCTGTATTACGCGGGCCTGAACCTGGCGATCTTCGCAGTCGGCATCGTCTTGCCGCTGGGATTTATCCAGACCGTGCTGTTCGGCGCATTTACGTACATCATCTGGGTCATTGCCTGCGTCATGCACACAGGAGGCATCCAGTCGCGGGGCACTTTTATCGTGCACTCGCTGTTTATCCTGTTTTCCGTCACGGCATGCGCCGTCTATACCTACTTCAACGAGCGTGGCCGGTTCCAGCTCTTCCTGCTGAAAGAAGAACTGGCCGAGAAGAACGAGCAACTGGAAGCCATCAACCACAGCCTCACCGAGATCAAGGGCCAATTGCTGCAGCAGGAGAAGATGGTCGCCATCGGCACCCTGTCGGCCGGTCTGCTGCACGAGATCAACAACCCCGTCAATTTTTGCCTGATGGCGATCGCGGTGGCACAGGAAGACACCACCGCCAAGGCCAGCCCGATGCTGCTCGAATGCCTGGCCGACGCCAAGGAAGGCATGCAGCGCGTCCAGCACATCGTCTCCGACCTGAAGACCTTCGCCTACCGCAGCCCCGAGAAAGGCGAGAGCGACACGCCCTTCCTCGCGGAAAAAGCCATCGATTCGGCCATCCGCCTGACCAGCCACGAACTGC
Source organism: Ralstonia solanacearum K60 (assembly GCF_002251695.1). Taxonomy (NCBI): domain Bacteria; kingdom Pseudomonadati; phylum Pseudomonadota; class Betaproteobacteria; order Burkholderiales; family Burkholderiaceae; genus Ralstonia; species Ralstonia solanacearum. The sequence continues at coordinate 2,705,037 of NZ_NCTK01000001.1, read as the reverse complement.
GCGGCGTGGAGGTGAATCGCCAGTTGCCGCCCGACACGCTGGTGCGCGGCGACGAGGCCGCCATCATCGGTGTGCTGATCAACCTGCTGTCCAATGCCGCCCTGGCCATGCACAAGGTGCAGCGCGAGAATCCGCGCATCGACGTCTCGGCGGAGTGGCAGAACGGCCGGCTGTTCGTGGTCGTCACGGACAACGGGCCCGGCATTGCAGAGAAGAACCTGTCGCGCGTGTTCGAGCCGTTCTTCACCACGCGCGAAGTCGGCAAGGGCCTGGGGCTGGGCCTGTCGATCAGCTACAGCGTGATCCAGCACCATGGCGGGACACTCTCGGTGGCCAGCCAGGAAGGCGCGTGGGCACGCTTCACCTTCGATCTGCCGCGCGCGGATTAGGAGCGAGCATGGACGCCACGCCCGACACCGGTCCGACCATCCTGTATGTGGACGACGAGCAGCAGGCCTGCAAGTGGTTCGCGCGCATGGTCTCGGCCAGCTACAACGTGCTGACGGCCAACAGCGTGGAAGAAGCCAAGGCAGTGCTACGCGACATGCACGACCGCATCGGCGTGGTGCTGACCGACTTCCGCATGCCCGGCGGCGACGGCACCGAACTGCTGCGCTTCATCGACGCGGAATACAGCGACATCGCTACCATCCTCGTCACCGCGTACGCCGACAAGGACCTGCTGATCCAGGCCGTCAACACCGGGCGTGTCTTCAAGATCCTGGAGAAGCCCTACCAGCCGGAGGACGTGCGGCGCTCGCTGCAGGAAGCCCTGGCACTGCGCCAGGACCGCCTGCTGCGCACGCAGCGCTTCATGGCCATCGACGAGACGCTGGCGTTTCTCGCCCACGAGCTGAACACACCGCTGGCCGCCATCTCCAACTTCGCACGCGGCATCCGCATGCGCGTCGACCAGACCGAGCCGGCCCCGGACACGCTGCCCGGCATCGGCCGGGCCGCCGACCGCGTGCAGGACAACGCGCGCTACTGCCTGTCGGTGCTGTCGACCTTCCTGAATTCGGTGCGCAACGCACACGGCAAGTCGGAAGCCGCATCGGCGCCCAGCAGCGCGGCCGGCCTCATCCGCTCGCTGCTCGACACCTATCCGTTCACCGCGGCGCAGCGCGAATGGGTATCCTGCCGGATCGATCGGGACTTCCCGATCCTGACGCTGCCCAACTGCGTGATGCTGGTGCTGTCGTCGTTGACCAGCAATGCGCTGCATGCGCTGCGGCACACCGAGCTGCCGCGGCTTGAGATCGTCGCGGGAGCCGCGGCGGCGGCCAACGGTACGCCCGGTGCCGGCCATACGATCCGCATCGAGGACAATGGCCCCGGCATCGCGCCCGATATCCTCGCGCGGCTAACCATCGACCCCGTGACCACGCGCGCCGAAGAAGGCGGCAACGGCATGGGCATGATTTTCTGTACGCGGATCATGCAGTCGTTCGGGGGTGGGATCACCATCGATTCCGCACCGAGCGCGGGCACGCGTGTGACCCTGACGTTCCCATGAACAGATCGATACCAAGAACTACGCCGTACCTGATCCGCGTTTTTGCTAAGAGGAGTGATGGATGACCAATCCCGGGGGCAATGAGCCCAAGATCCTGTATGTGGACGACGAGACATTGGCGCTGACATATTTCGGCCGTGCCATCGGTTCACTGGCGCCGGTCGTCACCGCTACCTCGGTCGAAGAAGGCAAGCGCATGCTCGACCAGCATGCCGCCACGCTGGGCGTGCTGGTATCGGATCAGCGCATGCCCGGCGAACTCGGCAACGAGCTGCTGCGCTACGCACGCGAGCGCTATCCGCACATGGTGCGCATCCTGACCACTGCCTATTCGGAAATCGAAGACACGGTGGAAGCGGTCAACCAGGGGCAGATCCACCGCTACATCAAGAAGCCGTGGGACATCACTGCTCTGCGGGTGGAGCTCAAGCAGGCGCTCGAGTTCGCCGACCTGCGCCGCGAGCGCGATGCCCTGCTGCGCGAGAAGATGACGGTGCGGCAGAGCCAGACGCTGACCCAGCGCATCGGCGCACTGCAGACGCTGTACCTGGCGGTGTCGGGTCTGTCGTCGTTCAGTGCGGTCAATGACTACCTGCGCGCCGCGGCGACGGTCGGCCTGCATACGCTGGAGCAGCCCGATTGGGCGCTGAAGGACTACACCGAACTGGTCGGCGAGGAAAGCCTGCGCACCGGCGAGTTCAGCCACGCGGTCCGGCAGGCGCACCAGGACCTGTCGACGCGCTTCGACGGCAAGCCGCCCGCGCAGGCGCTGGACGTGCTGGCGGAAGTGCTGCACGGCAAGGTCTCGCCGGCCGACGGGAACGCGGCGGCGCTGGTGGATCTCACGACCCTGACGGAATTCCTGGAGGCCTCGTCGACGCACCGTGTCTCGGCAGCGCATGCCGGATGGCTGGCCTTCCTGCTCTGGCTGGACGGCAAGGGCTGGTCGGTCACCGCCGAGCGCGACGGCGCCACCGTCAAGCTCCGCCTGGTCGACAACCAGACCCAACTCACCCCCGCCCAGCTCGCCGCCTGGATGGAGCACTTCCAGGACCTCCAGCAGGCCGCCTGATCGGCCTGCCCCGCGGCGCCGGCGCTCCGCTCCGGAATCAGGAGGCGTCGGCGCTGCCGCTCTCGCGCGCCGGACGCTCGCGCATACCGCCCTTGACCATCTCGAACCGGAACAGACGGCATTCGATGTTGCCGTTGTAGAGCGGCGTGCGCTGCGACTCCTTGAGCCGCATCCGGCGCGGCATCGACAGGTCGCCCGTGAAGACGAACGCCTGCCAGCCTGCGAACTCGCGCTTGAGCGTGCCGGCGAAAGCCTGGGCGAATTCGTTGGCTGCGGCTTCCTCTTGCGGATCGATGGCCGGCGCGGGCTCCGGCTCGCGCCGTTCGCGCGGCGGGCGGCGCGGATCGTCACGCTCCGCCCCCATCGCCCGGCTGGCCCGCTCGAAGACGGTGCCGTCCCGATCCTCGCCCGCCCCTTCCGGGCTGCGACGGCGCGACCCATGCGCACCGCGCACGGCGATCCGCTCGCCATACGGCGGATTCATCAGCAGCACACCGGGCACCTCGAACGGCGGCTTGCCGAATCGCGCATCGACCTGCTTGAGCGCCGGCTCGCCCGGCAACCCCGCACGGCGCCAGTTGGCGGCGGCGTAAGCCAGCATGTCGGTGGAGATGTCGGCCCCCGCGATCAGCGGCAGGCGATGGCGCATGGCCGCGCCGGCGGCATCGGCCGCCGCTTCGCGCAGACGCTTGAAGCGCTTGGCGTCGTGGTCGCGCATCCATTCACAGGCGAATGCGCGCTGCCCGCCCGGCGCAACGCCCAGCGCGCGCTGCGCGGCCTCCACCAGGAAGGTGCCGCTGCCGCACATCGGGTCGTAGAACGGCTGGCCCTGGGCCCCGGTCCAGCCGGTCAGGCGCAGGATGCCGGCGGCCAGGTTCTCCTTGAGCGGCGCCTCGCCCTTCTCCTGGCGCCAGCCGCGCTTGAACAGCGGCTCACCGGTGGTATCGAGATAGATCGTGCAATCGGTCTCGGTCAGGTAGGCGTAGATGCGCACGTCGGGCGAGACGGTGTCCACGCTGGGACGCGCACCGGCACGCTGGCGGAAACGGTCGCAGACGCCATCTTTCACGCGCAGGCCGACGAAATTCAGGCTCTGCAGCGGCGACTTGTGCGCTGTCACGTCCACCCGGATCGTCTCGTCGGGCGAGAAGTAGTCTTCCCAGCGCTGGGCCGCGGCCAGGCTATAGATGTCGTCCTCCGAGCGGTAGCCGCGCGCGCCGAGGCGCATCAGCACCCGGCTGGCGATGCGGCTGTGCAGGTTGACGGCATAGGCCGCGCCCTGCGTGCCGAAGAAGTGCACGCCGCCCGGCACGGCACGGCCGACCTCGAACGCGGCCAGTTCGTCCACCTCGGGGCGGATGGCGATTTCGGCCAGCTCATCGGCCAGCGCCGATTCCAGCCCTCGGGGGCACGGTGCGAAGTAAGCGATCGACATCGGACAGATAGAAAATCAGAACGGCTTGACCACGACCAGGATCGTGATCGCCAGCAACAGCAACACCGGCAGTTCGTTGAACCAGCGGTAGAAAGTATGCGAGCGCTTGTTGGCACCCGCCTCGAACTTGCGCAGCAGCACGCCGCAGCCATGGTGGTAGCCGATGGCCACCAGCACCAGCGCCAGCTTGGCATGCATCCAGCCGTTGGGCGGATAGAGGCCGATGCGGTAGCCGAGGAACAGCCACAGCCCCAGCAGGATCGCGACGATCGCCAGCAGCGTCGTGAAGCGGAACAGCTTGCGCGCCATCGTCAGCAAGCGCGTGACGGCCGCGGGCTGGGTTTCCATCGCCAGGTTGACGAAGATGCGTGGCAGATAGAACAAGCCCGCAAACCACGACGCGACGAAGACGATGTGAAAGGCCTTGACCCAAAGCATGCGGCGTTCCTTGCGTGAGAGCGTTGTGGATGTTGTGGACATGGCGCACGCTGCCCGCGCAGCACGCGCACCGGTATCAGGTGCGGATCTCGCCGTGCCCGAACACCACGTATTTCAGCGAGGTCAGCCCCTCCAGCCCGACCGGTCCGCGTGCGTGCAGCTTGTCGTTGGAGATACCGATCTCCGCGCCCAGGCCGTACTCGAAGCCATCGGCGAAGCGCGTGGAAGCGTTGATCATCACGCTGGCCGAATCGACTTCGCGCAGGAAGCGCATGCCGGTCGAGTAGTTCTCGGTGACGATCGAATCGGTATGCGCCGAGCCGTAGGTATTGATGTGCTCGATGGCGGCATCCACGCCGTCGACCGTGCGGATCGACAGGATCGGCGCCAGGTATTCGGTATGCCAGTCGGCCTCGGTGGCGTCCTTGAGCCCGCCGAAGCCGGCGGCCTCGAGCGTGGCGCGCGTGTCCGGGCAGACGCGCAGCTCGACACCCTTGTCCTGGTAGATCTTGACCAGGGGCGGCAGCGCGCGCGCGGCGACGTCGCGGGCCACCAGCAGCGTTTCCATGGTGTTGCAGGGCGCGTAGCGCTGCGTCTTGGCGTTGTCGCAGATGCGCACGGCCTTGTCGATGTCGGCGTCCACGTCGATATAGACGTGGCAGATGCCGTCGAGGTGCTTGATCATCGGCACGCGCGCTTCTTCCATCAGCCGTGCGATCAGGCTCTTGCCGCCGCGCGGCACGATCACATCAACGTACTCCGTCATGGTGATCAGCTTGCCGACCGCCGCGCGATCGGTGGTCGCCACCACCTGCACCGCGTTGGCCGGCAGGCCGGCATCCGCCAGCCCTTCTTCGATCAGTGCCGCCAGCGCGCCGTTGGATTCGATCGCCTCCGAGCCGCCGCGCAGGATGGTGGCGTTGCCCGACTTGATGCACAGCGCCGCCGCATCGACCGTCACGTTCGGGCGCGACTCGTAGATGATGCCGATCACGCCCAGCGGCACGCGCATCTGGCCGACCTGGATGCCGGTGGGACGGAACTTGGCGTTGCTGATCTCGCCGATCGGGTCCGGCAGCGCGGCGATCTGCTCCAGGCCGGCCGCCATGGTCTCGATGGCGCGGTCGGTCAGCGTCAGGCGGTCGACGAAAGCGGCATCCTGGCCATTGGCGCGGGCACGCTCGACATCGCGCGCATTGATCTCCTTCAGGCGCGCCGCATCGCGGCGGATGGCGGCGGCGATGTGCAGCAGCGCACGGTTCTTCTGCGCGGTGCCGGCGCGAGCCATGCCGCGCGACGCGGTGCGTGCCTGGCGGCCGACCAGCGCCATGTATTCGTTGACGTCGAACTGCTTCATGTGATCGCAACCGGCGGAGCGCCGGCAATTCAAGGTGAGAACAAATCGAGGCCTCGCGGCCGGTGATGCGGGGTGGCTGGCTATACGGGAACCGGCAGGCTGTGCGGCCGCGCAACGCGCATGGCCAGTTGCAGCAGGCCGTCCCACGGCTCGGCGGGCAGCGACGGTTCGAGCAGGCCCTTGACCTGCCGGTCGAGCCTGGCCGCCATCTGCAGCGCCGCCTCCAGGTCATGCTGCGACAGCCGCTGCACCGCTTGCGGCACCAGCCGCTCGCGCGGGCCCCAGACCCGCAGCTCGCGCAGCATCGAGGCCATCGGCTTGCCCTGGGCCGAGCCCGAGGCGATTTTCGATAATACGCGAATTTCCTCGGTCAGCGTCCACAGCACCAGCACAATGGCTTCGCCCTCGCCGCGCAGCCCTTCGAGCATGCGCACCAGGCGCGGCACATCGCCCGCCAGCATCGCTTCGGACAGTTTGAAGACGTCGTAGCGCGCTACGTTGAGCACCGCATCGTGCACGGCATCGAAGGACAGCACGCCGGGCGGATGCAGCAGACCGAGCTTCTGGATTTCCTGGTGCGCGGCCAGCAGGTTGCCCTCCACGCGATCGGCAATGAACTGCAGGGCGCGGCGGCCGGGCTCGCCCGCTTCCACGCGCTGTTGCTGGCGAGCCAGACGCTCACCGATCCAGCCAGGCAGCTTGGTACGGTCCACCGAATCGACCTTGATCGACACGCCCGCCCCTTCCAGCGCCGCAAACCACGCCGATTTGGCGGTGGCAAAATCCAGCCGCGGCAGCGTGATCAGCGTGACGGTGTCGGTGGCCGGCCCCGGCGGCGTGCCCGCGGCCAGCGCCCGCAGCGCCTCGCCGCCGTCCTTGCCGGGCTTGCCGGAAAGAATGCGCAATTCGACGATCTTGCGATCACCGAACAGCGACATCGACTGCTGCGCCTCCGTCACGCGCGACCACGAAAAACCGCGCTCGACCGTCATCACGTCGCGCTCGGAAAAGCCCTGCGCGCGCGCCGTCTGGCGCAGCGCATCGACGGCTTCCAGCACCAGCAGGTGCTCGTCGCCGTGCACTACGTACAGCGGCGCCAGGCCCTTGGACCCGGCCTGCTTCAGGTGCCCTTCCAGCGCATCGAGCCGCAGTTGCATGACAGTCGCACCGTCCCGACAGGCTTATGACGGCAGCTTGACGGAGGCGAGCCGCCGCACCAGCTGATTGATGACGTCGCCCTGCATGTCGCGGTAGAGCGCCGCCTCTTCGTAGTCCTTCGCCAGCACCTGCGTCTCGTTGTACGACAGGTCGCGGAACTGGGTAATCTCCGACGGCGGGATCAGCAGGTTGTCGTGCGCATCGCGCAACTGGAAGCTGAAGCGATAGGTGATGCGGTACTCCCGCACCACGCCTTGCGGCGTCAGCGACGAGATCGTCTTGACACGGTTCTCGCCCAGCACATCCAGGAAGGCATCGGCGTCCTTCCTGTCGGCGACGACCACCGTGTCCGAGCCGTTGTCGATCAGCCGGCGCAACTGCGCGCGCATCTGCGAGTTCTGCGGCAGGTTGATGTACAGCCGCTTGAAGGCGAAGTCGTTGTTGCCGCGCAGGTGAAAGCCGCAAGCGGACAGCAGGCCCGCCGCCGGCAGCGCGGCGGCCAGGGCGAGAACGAAGCGGCGACGAGACGGCATAACCATGCGTTCCTTGCGTTCGATGCGGATAGGCGGTGTTCAGGCCACCACGTTGACCAGGCGGCCCGGCACCACGATGATCTTCTTGGGCGGCTTACCCTCGGCAAAGCGATGCACGGCCTCGTCCTTGGCCGCGATCGCCTCGATGGCAGCGCGGTCGGCGTCGGCCGGCACCACGATGCTGCCGCGCACCTTGCCGTTGACCTGCAGCACGAGCTCGATCTCGCTCTGCACCAGGGCGCCGTCGTCGACCTGCGGCCAGGGCGCGTCGAGCAAGCTGCCGTAGGCACCCGCGTAGCCGAGTTCCTGCCACAGCACATGCGTGATATGCGGCACCACCGGATACAGCACGCGCAGCAGGATGCCGAAGCCTTCACGGCGCGCATCCACGCCGGCATCCTTGGCGCCTTCCAGCGCGTTGAGCATCTTCATGGTCGCCGAGACGACGGTGTTGTACTGCAGGCGCTCGTAGTCGTAGTTGGCTTGCTTGAGCACGGTGTGAAGCTCGCGGCGCAGCGCACGGTCGGCATCCGTTGCGCCGTCGACAACGCCATTGCCGTGACCGGCGCGGATGGCATCGCCATGCGCCACGCCGAAGTTCCACATGCGGCGCAGGAAACGCGAAGCCCCCTCCACGCCGGCGTCGTTCCACTCGAGCTGCTGCTCGGGCGGTGCGGCGAACATCGTGAACAGGCGCGCGGTGTCGGCACCGTACTGGTCGATCAGGGCCTGCGGATCGATGCCGTTGTTCTTCGACTTCGACATCTTCTCGACACCGCCGATCACCACCGGCTGGCCATCGGCCTTGAGCGTCGCGCCGATCGGGCGACCGCGCTCGTCGGTCTGCACATCCACATCGGCCGGATTGATCCAGTGTTTCTTGCCGGCCGCGTCTTCGCGGTAGTACGTCTCATTGAGCACCATGCCCTGCGTGAGCAGGTTCGTGAACGGCTCGTCGAACTTGACCAGCCCGAGGTCGCGCATGACCTTGGTCCAGAAGCGCGCATACAGCAGGTGCAGGATCGCGTGCTCGATGCCGCCGATGTACTGGTCCATCGGCATCCAGTAATCGTTGCGGACGTCGACCATGGTGCCCGCGTCCGGGCACGTATAGCGCATGTAGTACCAGCACGAATCGATGAAAGTATCCATCGTGTCGGTCTCGCGGCGCGCGGGCTTGCCGCACGACGGGCAGGTGCACGACAGGAAGCGCGGATCCTTGTTGAGCGGGTTGCCCGTGCCGTCCGGCACCAGGTCTTCGGGCAGGCGCACCGGCAGGTCCTGCTCCGGCACCGGCACCACGCCGCAGCTCTCGCAATGGATCAGCGGGATCGGCGTGCCCCAGTAGCGCTGGCGCGAGATGCCCCAGTCGCGCAGGCGCCAGGTGGTCTTCTTCTCGCCCAGGTCCTGCGCGGCCAAGTCGGCCGCCACGGCGTCGACCGCCTGCTTGTAGTTCAGGCCGTCGTACTTGCCGCTGTGGAAGAGCACGCCGTGCTCCTTGTCACCGTACCACTCGGCCCAGGTGGTCGTGTCGTACGGCTGGCCCTTCACATCGATCACTTGCTTGATCGGCAGGCTGTACTTGTTGGCGAAGGCGAAGTCGCGTTCGTCGTGCGCAGGCACGCCCATCACGGCGCCGTCGCCGTAGCTCATCAGTACGTAATTGCCGACCCACACGGGCACGGCCTCGCCGGTGAGCGGATGGGTGACGGTCAGGCCGGTCGGCATGCCCTTCTTTTCCATGGTCGCCATGTCGGCTTCCATCACGCTGCCGTGCTTGCACTCGTCGATGAAGGCGGCAAGCGCGGGATGGCCCTGGGCGGCGTGCGCGGCGATCGGGTGCTCGGCAGCGACGGCGCAGAAGGTCACGCCCATGATGGTGTCGGCGCGCGTGGTGAAGACATACAGCTTGCCGTCGCCGATCACCTTGCCGTCATCGCCGGGAATGCTGTGCGGGAAGGCGAAGCGCACGCCCTCGCTCTTGCCGATCCAGTTCTGCTGCATCAGCTTGACGCGCTCGGGCCAACCCAGCGGGTCGAGATCGGACAGCAGCTCCTGCGCGTAATCGGTGATGCGCAGGTAGTACATCGGGATCTCGCGCTTTTCCACCACCGCGCCCGAGCGCCAGCCGCGCCCGTCGATCACCTGCTCGTTGGCAAGCACGGTCTGGTCGACCGGGTCCCAGTTGACGGTGCCGGTCTTGCGGTAGGCGATCCCTTTCTCGAGCATCTTCAGGAACAGCCACTGGTTCCAGCGGTAGTAGTCCGGATCGCAGGTCGCCACCTCGCGCGACCAGTCGATCGCCAGGCCCATCGACTGCATCTGCTTCTTCATGTAAGCGATGTTGTCGTAGGTCCAGGCAGCCGGCGCCACACCGTTGTTGAGCGCGGCGTTCTCGGCCGGCATGCCGAAGGCGTCCCAGCCCATCGGCATCAGCACGTTGTACCCCTTCATGCGCAGATGACGCGTCATCACGTCGTTAATGGTGTAGTTGCGCACGTGGCCCATGTGCAGCTTGCCCGACGGGTACGGCAGCATCGAGCAGGCGTAGAACTTGGGCTTGTCCGAGCCGTCGGCGGCGCGCGCGTGTTCGGTCACGCGGTAGGCATCCTGTGCCTGCCAGTGTTGCTGCGCCTGCTGTTCGACCTCGGACGGGGAATATTTGTCTTGCATGATGACCTGGCGCGCCGGAGACCCCGGGGCGATGGCGGCCGCGACGCCAGTGCGCGCAACCGTGATTGAATGACGATGACGGAAAGGCCCGATTATACCGTCGCCATGTCCCCGGACCGGGGCACGGCGCGCGGCGCAGACAGGCGCCGGACAGACCCGGCCGGCGCCCTCGCCCGGCTTACAGGCCGAGCACGTCGTTCATATCGAACAGCCCTTTCTTGCCCGCCAGGAAGCAGGCGGCGCGCACCGCGCCCTCAGCGTACGACTGGCGGGAATTAGAGCGGTGCGTGATCTCGATGCGCTCGCCCTCGCCAATGAACAGCACGGTGTGGTCACCGACGATGTCGCCGCCGCGCACGGTGGCAAAGCCGATGGTGCCTTTCGCACGCGGGCCGGTATCGCCCTCGCGCGCGTAGACCGCGCGCTCGGCCAGCGTCGTGCCCTGCGCCTCGGCCACGACCTCGCCCATCTTCAGCGCGGTGCCGGACGGCGCATCGATTTTGTGCTTGTGGTGGGCCTCGATGATCTCGACGTCATAGCCCTGCGCCAAAATCTTGGCGGCCACTTCGATCAGCTTGAAGGTGGCGTTCACGCCCACACTCATATTCGGTGCCCACACCACGCCGATGGCGGTGCCATAGTCCTTGAAGCTCGCTTTCTGCTCGGCGGTGAAACCCGTGGTGCCGATGACGACGCCGACACCCAGTTCGCGCGCGATCTCCAGGTGCGCCAGCGTCGCTTCCGGGCGGGTGAAGTCGATCAGCACGTCGGCCTGGGACAACCCCGCACGCACGTCGTCGGTGATGATCACGCCCGTGGCCTTGCCCAGCTTGGCGCCGGCATCCTGGCCCACGGCGTCGCTGCCGGCGCGGTCCAGCGCGGCAGCCAGCGTCACGCCGGGCGTGCGCAGAACGGTGTCGATCAGCATCTGGCCCATGCGGCCCGAGGCCCCTGCAATCGCGATTTTCATGTGGATCGGAACGAGAAAGAGAAAAACGGTCTGTTACAACGGACGAGCGGCGGAACCGGTCCGCCGCTCGCTTGCGTTCATGCTGCCCGCAGGCCGCGCTGGCTCAGGGCGAGGTCGTCGCCGGCGGCGGCACGCTGGTGTCGGTGCCGCCACCGCCGGTGCGACGCTCGGGCAGCGTGACATCCACGGCATTCTTGGAGCCCGCGCTCGACTGCACGCGGTCGCTCATCTCGGCGGACGGGATCGACGGCGCGCGTGCCGCCGGTGCGGCGCCCGCAGCCGCAGCCACTTCCGCCGCAGCCTTCTTCGGCCGCTTGATGCCGTCGATCTCGGCAATCAGTTCGACCTCGGACGGGAGGTCATCGGCCCCCGCCCATTTGGCGAGGCGATCGCCCTCGAACCAGACCGTCAGCTTGCGCTCCTGGACCACGTCGGTGTTGCCGCGCTTGAACGAGAAGACGTAGTCCCAGCGGTCGCCGTGGAACATGTCGGTCAGGAGCGGCGAACCGAGCACGTAGCGCACCTGGTCGCGCGTCATGCCTTCCTTGAGTTGCGAGGCCTGCTCACGCGAGACGAAGTTGCCCTGCACGATATCGATGCGATACGGCGTGATGGCATTGGCGATCTTGCGCGTGGAGTTATCGTAGGTCGAGCACCCGGCCAGCAGGGCCGAGGCGGCGAGCACAGCGCCCAGCACGAGGCCGGTGCGGCGAACAGCGTCCCCGGCAAAACGGACAGGACTGCGCGCAGAGAAAAAGGTCATGAGCGATCGGCCTTCAAACGGTACCGGGCAACCCCGGTACGGGAGCGGGCAGGCGACACTGGCGCGCCAAGCGCGCCCGTCTATAGGACTTTTGCCGCCAAAACCCTTATGATTGCGATATCTGAACATTGTACTCTAGGGAGCTAGGCGCATGCCGAGTCCTGCAGACCTCAAGAACATCGGTCTGAAAGCCACGGTGCCGCGGTTGAAGATTCTCGAGATCTTCCAGACCAGCGAAGAGCGCCACATGAGCGCCGAAGACGTGTATCGCATCCTGCTCGCCGAGCACATGGATATCGGCTTGGCGACGGTCTACCGCGTCCTGACGCAGTTCGAGCAGGCCGGCCTGCTGTCACGCAACAACTTCGAGTCCGGCAAGGCCATCTACGAACTCAACGAGGGCAAGCACCACGATCACCTGGTATGCCTCGACTGCGGCCGCGTGGAAGAATTCTTCGACGGCGAAATCGAGCAGCGCCAGCAGAGCATCGCCCGCGCCCGCGGATTCGCGCTGCAAGAACATGCCCTGTCGCTGTACGGCAATTGCACCAAGGACCCTTGCCCGCACCGCCCCAAGCGCTGACGCGACAGGCTCATCAATGAAAACGGCCGCATCCTCTGCGGCCGTTTTTGTTGGAGCGCGACGCTGTGGACATCAGGCGGACAGCCGCGACTCATCCTCCTTTTCAGCGTCGCCCTTGCCGGTCTTGCCAGCCTTGCCGGAATCGTCGGTCAGCATCGGCGGGTGCATCGGCGCGTTGGAAGCCTTGCCGGTGTATTCGGCCACCACCTGCTTGAACAGGTTGCGCGCCCACACCAGCATCGGGTGCGTGTTGCGGCTACGGTGCCACAGCATGTTCAGGCCAAGCACGGTTTCCAGTTCCGACGGCAGCGGGAAGGCGTTGAGGTTGTAAGCCTCGCACACCAGATCCTTCATCAGCGAATTGACCGTGAAGATCAAGTCCGTCTGCGCCGCCACTTCGGCCTGGGTGCGCCACGCGTGCACGGTCATGGTGGAGTGGCGCTTCAGGCCGCGCTGCTGCAGCGCGTAATCGAGCGGAATCAGCGACGGTGCCGCGCGGCTGCCGGGGTTGCCTTGCGCAATGAAGATATGCTCGCACTCGAGGTACTGATCGAGCGAGCAGCGGTCCTTCAGAACCGGATGGTCCTTGCGCGCGCAGACCCACATGTTGAAGGAGGTGACGACCTCCTCCACGATTTCCGGATGCCGCGTCGGGAACGGCGAGAACGCCAGGTCCAACTCGTTGGAACGCATCGCCGCCACATCGGCTTCCCACGAGGAGGACTCGGTCAGACGCACCTGCAGACCCGGCGCCAAGCGCTTGACGCGCAGCAGGAAACGGTCGAACAGGGCATCGCCCAACGTACCGGCGAAGCTGACGTTGAAGGTGCCGGCTGCTTCCGCAGGATCGAACGTGGCGATATCGCCCTCGTTGATCGCCGCCCACAGGTCGAGCATCTCGCGCACCTTGGGACCGAGTTCGAGCGCCTTGGGCGTTGGCGTCAGACCGTGCGGCACGCGGATGAACAAAGGATCGTCGAAGATTTCGCGCAGGCGACCCAGCGAATGCGATACCGCAGGCGCTGTCATGTGCATCTTCTCCGCCACATAGGTAGCGTTCCACTTACTGAGCAACTCTACAAAAATCACCAACAGCTTGGTATCGACGTTGACCATGGGACGCCTTGGCTCAGACAGAAAGTGAAAAGGCAGACGTTGCCGAGGCAACGGCCTCGACGCAGCAAGAAACGGCGACTGCGTCACAAATGTAGTAATTGTTCAGTGTACGGATTGCCGGGCGATTTTCAAAGCAAATTCCGACGACAGTCTTGCGAAATTTGTTTATGCGCAAACGTTTTCGTTTTAGTGCATAACAAAAGGCGGCGTGTTGAATTGCGTAAATCCGCCGCATCGTTTTGTGTAAAGCAATCGTTAAATCACTTGATTTGCATTACGGCTAGGGCGTCCGGTATTCGGCCCGAGAAACCCCACGCCTTGCCATACCAGCTCGACAACCTTGGCCGGCGCGGCAGCGCCGTGTCGGAACGGCGAAAGCGCCAGGTTGAGCGCGTTGGCGCACGGAAGCAACCCGATTTTCCTCGGCGCGACCGCCGATGCCAAACCCATCCGGTGCCGCGCGGCAGCGGCTGACACGCCGCGCCGCCGAGGCCATCGTCTTATACACATCTCGCCGCACCCCTTAAAAATCAATGACTTACTGGAGCCGGCTTGTGAGCGCCGAACCGCCATCATTCAGCGGTCGACAACCCGCAGCGCCTTATTTCAAGGGGTTCCAGGAGGGTGCGCTCAAAAATGAGGCAAGAGTTATGTATAAGACGATGCGCCGAGGCATGAAAAAACGCGCCCGCAGGCGCGTTTCTCCTTTTCGCACAAGTGCAGGATTACTTGGCCACCACGCGGGCCATTTCCAGTACCTTGTTCGAATAGCCCCACTCGTTGTCGTACCAGCTCACCACCTTGATGAAGGTGCCGTCCAGCGCGATACCGGCTTCGGCGTCGAAGATCGAGGTGCGTGCATCGCCGCGGAAATCCGTGGCCACCACCTTGTCTTCCGTGTAGCCCAGCACGCCCTTCAGGGCCCCCTCGCTCTGCGCCTTCATTTCGGCGCAGATCTCGTCGTACGTGGCGGCCTTTTCCAGTTCGACGGTCAGATCGACCACCGACACGTCCGAGGTCGGCACGCGGAACGACATGCCGGTCAGCTTCTTGTTCAGTTCCGGGATCACCACACCCACGGCCTTGGCAGCGCCGGTCGACGACGGGATGATGTTTTCCAGGATGCCGCGACCGCCGCGCCAGTCCTTGTTGGACGGGCCATCAACGGTCTTCTGCGTGGCGGTAGCGGCGTGCACGGTGGTCATCAGGCCGCGCTTGATGCCCCACTTGTCGTTCAGCACCTTGGCCACCGGGGCCAGGCAGTTGGTGGTGCAGCTGGCGTTGGAGATGATCGCCTCGCCCTTGTAGGTGCCGTGGTTCACGCCGTAGACGAACATCGGGGTGTCGTCCTTGGACGGCGCCGACATGATCACCTTCTTGGCGCCCGCGTCGATGTGCTTCTGTGCGCCTTCCTTGGTCAGGAAGATGCCGGTCGACTCGACCACCACGTCGGCACCGACCTCGCCCCACTTCAGCTCGGCCGGGTCCTTCACGGCGGTCAGGCGGATCTTCTTGCCGTTGACGATCAGCGTGTTGCCGTCGACCGCCACTTCGCCGTCAAAGCGGCCGTGCACGGAGTCGTACTTCAGCATGTACGCCAGGTAGTCGGGCTCGAGCAGGTCGTTGATGGCAACGACTTCGATGTCCTTGAAGTTGGCGACCGCGGCGCGGAACACCATGCGTCCAATGCGGCCGAAGCCGTTGATGCCGATCTTGATGGTCATGATCAGTCTCCCGATAGCAAAAGAAATCGACGATGGCAACACGGCACCCCATGGGTGCCGCGTGCGAATAACCTGTTAGGCAGCCGGAGCGATGACGCTCTTGGCTGTGTTGGACACGTTCTCGACGGTGAAGCCGAAGTGCTTGAACAGCACGCCCGCCGGAGCCGACTCGCCGAACGTGTCGATGCCGACCACGGCCTGCACCTGGTACTTCCACCAGAAATCGGTCACGCCCGCCTCGACCGCGATGCGCGGCACACCGGCCGGCAGCACGCTGGCCTTGTAGGCGGCATCCTGCTTGTCGAACACGGTGGTCGACGGCACCGACACCACGCGCGCCTGGATGCCTTCTGCGGCCAGATGCTCGGCGGCGCCGACAGCCAGGCCGACTTCCGACCCGGTGGCGATGATGACCACGTCCGGGCGCTTGCCTTCGGCCGCGTCGCGCAGCACGTAGCCGCCGCGGGCGATGGCCTCGCGGGTGGCCGGGTTGCGCGCCTGGAACGGGAGGTTCTGGCGGCTGAAGATCAGGCAGCTCGGGCCGTGCCGGCGCTCAATGGCGGCAGCCCAGGCGACGGCGGTTTCGGTGGTATCGGCAGTGCGCCAGACATCCATGTTCGGGATCAGGCGCAGGCTGGAGACTTGCTCGATCGACTGGTGGGTCGGGCCGTCTTCGCCCAGGCCGATGGAATCGTGCGTGAAAACGAAGATCGAGCGGATCTTCATCAGCGCGGCCATGCGCAGCGCGTTGCGGCTGTAGTCGGAAAACGTCAGGAACGTGCCGCCGTAGGGGATATAGCCGCCATGCAGCGCAATGCCGTTCATGATGGCGCTCATGCCGAACTCGCGCACGCCATAGTTGATGTGGTTGCCCCAGGCATCCACGCGCACGGCCTTGCTGCCACTCCAGTTGGTCAGGTTCGAGCCGGTCAGGTCGGCCGAGCCGCCCAGCAGCTCGGACAGCACCGGACCGTAGGCTTCCAGCGTGTTCTGGCTGGCCTTGCGGGTGGCGATGGTCTCGGCCTTCTGTTCGCACTTCTCGATGAATTCGGCGGCGGCCTTCCTGAAGGCTTCCGGCAACTGGCCGCGCATGCGGCGCTGGAACTGCTCGGCTTCGGACGGATAGCGTTCGGAATAGGCCTCGAACAGCGCGTTCCAGGCCTTCTCCAGCGCCTGCCCCTGGCCGCGCGCGTCCCACGCGTCGTACACCGCCTGCGGCACTTCGAACGGCGCATGCGGCCAGGCCAGCGCCTCGCGCGCGGCGGCAATCTCGGCGCCGCCCAGCGGCGCGCCGTGCACGTCGTGACCGCCCTCCTTGGTGGGCGCGCCCTTGCCGATCACGGTACGGCAGCAGATCAGAGTCGGCTTGTCGGAAACCTTGGCCTGTGCGATAGCGGCCTCCACCGCGGCGACGTTGTGGCCGTCGACGGCGCGGATCACGTTCCAGCCGTAGGCTTCGAAGCGTTTGGGCGTGTCGTCGTTGAACCAGTGGACCACGTCACCGTCGATGGAGATGCCATTGTCGTCCCACAGCGCGACCAGCTTGTTGAGCCGGAGCGTACCGGCCAGCGAGCAGGCCTCGTGGCTGATGCCCTCCATCAGGCAGCCGTCGCCCAGGAAAACGTAGGTATGGTGGTTGACGATGTCGAAGCCGGGGCGATTGAATTCCTGGCCCAGCAGGCGTTCGGCCAGCGCCATGCCGACCGCGTTAGTGATGCCCTGCCCCAGCGGACCCGTGGTGGTCTCAACACCCGGCGTGATGCCGTATTCGGGGTGACCCGCGGTCTTGCTGTGCAATTGGCGGAAATTCTTCAGCTCCGAGATCGGCAGGTCGTAGCCGGTCAGGTGCAGCAGTGCATACAGCAGCATCGAACCGTGGCCGTTGGACAGCACGAAACGATCGCGGTCAGGCCAGTGCGGATTCGCCGGGTTATGTCGCAGATGGCGGCTCCACAATGCTACGGCGATGTCCGCCATGCCCATCGGCATACCGGGGTGACCCGAGTTGGCTTGCTGGACGGCGTCCATGGCAAGCACGCGGATGGCATTGGCCATCTGCTGGGTGGGCAGTGAGGTGATCGAATGGAGGGCGGAGGCGGTCATGCGAACCTGCGGCAGGAAGGCGGGAAAACCGCGATTTTAGCAGACGGAAGTCACCCGGCTGGGGCAGTCGTGACGATTGAACGGACTGCGGCGGCCCCGGCTCATCGAGCGGCTGACAAGGCCGCGTGCCGCGTGCCGGATACCTCCGAGGAGAATCCCGTCTCTGCACTGCGCCGCAACATCGGATCGACAAAATCACGCGCAGCAACGCAAGCGGCCCCATCCACCGACCGAGGCGAAGGTGTTTTGATTTCTTTATGATTGTGGCGACGCGAGCGCTCTACACTAGCGGTCCGCCGTCCCGCCTCTGCAGCAGGAGCACACCATGAGCTTCCCCCGTCCCGCCAACACGCCGTGGCTCGTCCCGTACCTGACCGTGCGTGACGCTGCGGCCGCCATCGCCTTCTACCGAGAGGCCTTCGGCTTTGGCGTGCAGGACGAGGTGCACGACCACGGCCGGCCGATCCACGTCGAGATGACGTACCAAGGCCAACTGGTGCTGATGTTCGCACCCGAGGGCGTGTTCGGCTCCACAGCCAGGGCGCCGGCGGCCGGCGGCTTCGAGTGTCCGCAGAGCTTCCACCTCTATTGCGAGAACGTCGACGCAATATACCGGCGCGCCCTCGAACATGGCGCCACGGCCATCATGCCGCCCGACAACGTTTTCTGGGGCGAACGCTACGCTGCCGTGCGCGACCCCGACGGCTACCGCTGGGGTCTCGCCTGCCGCCCGGCCGGCGCGCCCGCCTGATTCACCACAAGGATGGTCCGATGGGGCTTCCCCGTTTTTATATCGATTCACCGCTTGCGCCCCACACCACCGTCACGCTGCCGGAAAGCGTCGCGCGCCATATCCACGTGCTGCGCCTGGCCGTCGGTGACGATGTCCAATTGTTCGATGGCTCGGGCCTGGAGTTCCGCGCCCGCCTCGATGCGATCAACCGCCGCGACGCTACCGCCAGCCTGGCCGACGCCACGCAGCCCGACACTGAGGCACGCTACGCCATCACGCTTGCGCAGGGCATCGCCGGTGGCGACAAGATGGACTGGCTGATCGAGAAGGCTGTCGAGCTGGGCGTGCATGCCATCGCTCCACTGCAGACCGAGCGCGGTGTCGTGCGCCTGTCCGGCGAGCGCGCCACCAAGCGCGTCCAGCATTGGCAGGCGCTGGTGCAGGCCGCATGCGAACAGTGCGGCCGCGCGCGCGTGCCGGCCGTGTCCCCTGTCACAACCTTGCGCGACTGGCTGGCGGCTGCCAAGGCATCGGATCGCGCACGCGTCATGCTGTCGCCGCGCGGCAGCCAATCGCTCACGCAGTGGGCCGCGCAGTCGCGCGAGCGCATCGACAGCGCCGGCATCGAATTGCTGATCGGCCCGGAAGGTGGGCTGTCGCCCGACGAGGAGTCGCTGGCGGAAGCCGCCGGTTACTTACCGCTGACACTCGGCCGACGTATCCTGAGGACGGAGTCTGCGGCGTTGGTCGCCGTCTCTGCACTGCATACCGCCCTCGGCGAATTCTGACCGCTTGATCCCAACCGGCGGGCCACCCTCCCCGCCTCTGACGCAAGGAGCTTCATCATGGGTCTACTCGAATCTGTGCTCGGCCTGGGCGGCAATGACGCCAGCGGCGCGCAGTCGTCCCTCCTGGGCAACAAGAAGGTGCTGCTGGCCGCCGGCCTGCTGGCCTACCTGGCAATGAAGCACGGCAACGCCCCCGCCGCGGGTGGTGAACAGCAGGACGGACAAGGCGGCAGCCTGTTCAGCTCGCTCGGGTCGCTGGCAGGCATGCTGGGCGGCGCGGGTGCGCTCGGTGGCCTGGGCGGCCTGCTAGGCCAGTTGACCGGCGGTGGCGGCAATGCCGATCACGCCGCCGTCGATGCCACCGCGCCGGGCGGCATCGGCCCGCTGCAGCAGATCCTGGAGCAGGCCGGCCTGGGCGAACAGGTCCGCTCATGGATCGGCAATGGCCAGAACCTGCCCGTGTCGAGCGAGCAGATCGCCCAGGCGCTGGGCGGCAGCGGCGCGCTGTCTCAACTGGCTTCGACTTTCGGCCTGAACGAAAACGAAATCGCCTCGCAACTCGCCGAGGCTCTACCCGAGGCCGTCAATCACCTGACGCCGCAAGGCACGCTGCCGAGCGCATGAACGCACGGCGCCCTCAAACAGAAAAGCCCGCAAATTGCGGGCTTTTTCATGCATCGCCGCACAAGAAAGGCAGCGTGGACTGGCTGGGTGCTCAGGCAAACGAGTAGAACACGCGGAACTGTACCTTGCGCTCGGCCCAGAACTCGGCCGCATCGCGGAACACATCCAGCAGTGTCTCGCGCGCTTCCTTGTCGAACTTGGGCGCGCAGGGCAGACCTTCCAGCACGATCACGAAGCCCGGCTGCGGGCCGGCCTTGTAGA
Organism: Ralstonia solanacearum K60; assembly: GCF_002251695.1. Lineage (NCBI taxonomy): Bacteria > Pseudomonadati > Pseudomonadota > Betaproteobacteria > Burkholderiales > Burkholderiaceae > Ralstonia > Ralstonia solanacearum. The sequence continues at coordinate 2,685,190 of NZ_NCTK01000001.1, read as the reverse complement.
TCATGTCGGTTAGACAGTCGGCCAGCGCATCGAAGTTCTTGCCGAAATGCTTGGGGAACAGGAACTCGCGCGCGATCACGTCGAGCACTTCGCCCTTGGTGGTTGCCGCCGCACAGTTGGCGTAGAGGAAATGCTGGCCGAGGCCGGTAGCCGCGTCGGCCAGGTCGGCCACGCGGAATGCGCGGATCGATTGCACGATATTCGGACGCACCGTCTTGAACAGGTTCATGGCGTCTTCGCGGCCTCCATCGTCTCCGTCGTCCTTCTGATTGGCGTCTTGCGGCATGAGCTTGGCCGCCCCCCCGACACGCGGGCCGAGGGAATGCATCCCGAGTACGCCGTCGTACAGGTTCTGCGCCTTGTGCCACGCATCGCGGGCAGCGCGCTCATCGCGAGCGGTGAGCGAGTCGTCCAGCCCAAACATGTTGGTCGTCATCGCTGTATCCGTTGAAAGCTGTTGTAGTGATCTTGCGTGTAGTAGCAATCGTTGGCCGCGCGCTGGTCGCCGCCGCAGATGATGCGTCTGGCGCCACGATTGCGTGCACCGCGCGTCTTCACGGTGTATTCGTGATAGTAGCCACGCTTTCGTGCTGGCAAACCGCCCTCATAATTGCCGAACGTGGTGCCATCTTTCGCATAGGGAAACGGACCACCCTGCTCGATCAGCACCAGCGTGCGCTGCGCCTCGTTGGGCAGCTCCGCCGCAGGAATGGTTCCCATCACCACTGCCATGCCGGTGGTGTCCCGGGCAGCAGCCGTCGCCGGCAACCCGACGGCGGACAGCGCAAGCATCGCCGTCAGCGCACCCCGCGCCATCGCCTGAGATACGGAGCGGCCGATCCACGCCCCAAGTCGCTTTGTCATCAGCAAGCCCAAACGGGAGAATCACGCCGACCGTTCAGCCCGGCGCAGGTCACAAGCGCATGCGGCCGCCGGATCATGGCCCAGGCAGCCCGATTGCAACTGAAAGCGAAGCGGCTCAATGCGGGAAATGCTTGCGGGGAGAATGACAAGTCGGGCGACTGCCGGAGACTTGGGGAATCCTTCCGCCTGCGAATCGCGCGCACAAGAACGAGGCTGCCTGGTCAGACGCGCGCACGGAAAACCGCTTATTTGAACCCGTCCGCCCTGGCGTGGACCTCATGTGCTCAGAAGCACCCCTTCAGCCCATAAGGGTACGCTGATCGATGACAACAATCAACCGGCGCCCTGTGTTTGAAGGGTTTCTGAATCAGGGATTAAGTTTGCACAGATGTAAGCGCACGCAAACTTTTCGGACAAAAAAAGGAGCGCAACCTCGTGCGCTCCCTTCCTCATGGCGATCCGCGTCAGCGCTGCGCCTGTGCCGCGGCGTCCACAACGGTCAGCGCCGTCATGTTGAGAATGCGCCGCACCGTGGCCGACGGCGTCAGGATATGCACCGGACGCTTGGCTCCCAACAGAATCGGGCCGATGGCGATGTTGTTGCCGGCCGCCGTCTTCAGCAGGTTGTAGGCGATATTGGCGGCATCGATGTTCGGCATCACCAGCAGGTTGGCTTCGCCGTCCAGCGTGGAATCCGGCACCAGCGCGTCGCGCAGCTTCTGGTCGAGCGCGGCATCACCGTGCATTTCGCCATCCACTTCCAGTTGCGGGGCACGTTCGCGCAGGATGGCGAGGGTTTCGCGCATCTTGACGGCGGAAGGCGCCTCGGACGAGCCGAAGTTCGAATGCGAGACCAGCGCCACCTTCGGCTTGATGCCGAAACGGCACAGCTCTTCGGCGGCCATGATGGTGATCTCGGCCAGTTGCTCGGCGGTCGGGTCGACGTTGACGTGCGTGTCGGTCAGGAAAATCTGGCGACCCGGCAGCACCAGGCCGTTCATCGCCGCATACACGCAGTTGGTGCCGCCGATGACCTGGTCGATATAGCGCAGGTGGGCAGCGGTGTTGCTGACCGTGCCGCAGATCATGCCGTCGGCCTCGCCCTTGTGGATCATCACGGCGCCGATCAGCGTGGAGCGGCGGCGCACTTCCAGCTTGGCGTACTGCGGCGTGACGCCCTTGCGCGCCATCAGCTTGTAGTACGTCTCCCAGTAATCACGGAAACGCTGGTCGTGTTCGGGGTTGACGATGGTGAAGTCGACACCCTCGCGCAGGCGCAGGCCGAAGCGCTCGATGCGGTGGGCGATCACGCCCGGACGGCCAATCAGGATCGGGTTGGCCAGCTTTTCATCGACGACGACCTGTACGGCGCGCAGCACGCGCTCCTCTTCGCCCTCGGCGAAGACGATGCGCTTGTGCTCCATCGGCACCTTGCGGGCGACCGAGAAGATCGGCTTCATCAGCGTGCCCGAGTGGTAGACGAACTGCTGCAGGTGCTGGCGGTAGGCGTCCATGTCCTCGATCGGGCGCTTCGCCACGCCGGAATCCATGGCGGCCTGCGCCACTGCCGGCGCGATCTTCACGATCAGGCGCGGATCGAAGGGCTTGGGGATCAGGTATTCCGGCCCGAACGACAGGTCCTGGATGCCGTAGGCCGTGGCAACGATGTCGCTCTGTTCCTGGCGGGCCAGCTCAGCCACGGCATGCACGGCGGCGACTTCCATCTCGCGCGTGATGGTGGTCGCACCCACGTCCAGCGCGCCGCGGAAGATGAACGGGAAGCACAGGACGTTGTTGACCTGGTTCGGATAATCGGTGCGACCGGTGCCCATGATGACGTCCGGGCGCACTTCCTTGGCCAGCTCCGGCATGATTTCCGGGTTCGGGTTGGCCAGCGCGAAGATGATCGGCCTGTCGGCCATGCGCTTGACCATGTCCTGCTTGAGCACGCCGGCGGCGGACAGGCCCAGGAAGATGTCGGCATCGTCGATGACTTCGGCCAGCGTGCGCTTGTCGGTCTTCTGCGCGAAGACGGCCTTGTCCGGGTCCATCAGCTCGGTACGGCCTTCGTAGACCACGCCGGCCAGGTCCGTCACCCAGATGTTCTCGCGCGGCAGGCCCAGGTCGACCAGCAGGTCCAGGCAGGCCAGCGCGGCCGCACCGGCGCCCGAGGCCACCAGCTTGACCTTCTTGATGTCCTTGCCGACCACCTGGAGCGCGTTGGTGATGCCCGCGCCCACCACGATGGCGGTGCCGTGCTGGTCATCATGGAAGACGGGGATCTTCATGCGCTTGCGCAACTCGCGCTCGACGAAGAAGCACTCCGGCGCCTTGATGTCCTCCAGGTTGATGCCGCCGAAGGTCGGCTCCAGGGAGGCGATGATGTCGACCAGCTTCTGGGGGTCTTTTTCGTTGATCTCGATGTCAAAAACATCGATTCCGGCGAATTTCTTGAAGAGACCGCCCTTGCCTTCCATCACCGGCTTGGCGGCTTCGGGGCCGATATCGCCCAGTCCGAGCACGGCGGTGCCGTTGGTCACCACGGCGACCAGGTTGCCGCGCGCGGTGTAGCGGAAGGAGTTGGCGGAGTCGGCGACGATCTCTTCGCAAGCGGCGGCGACGCCGGGGGAGTACGCCAGGGCCAGGTCGCGCTGGTTGGACAGCGGCTTGGTCGGCGTGACCGAAATCTTGCCCGGGGTCGGAAACTCGTGGTACTCCAGCGCGGCCTTGCGCAAGGCGGCGCGTTGCTGCGCCTTGAGTTCTTCGTCCGTGCGGGCGGGCTGTTGAGGCTGGGTATCCACCGTGGTCATGAGGTGTCTCTCGTCATCGGGTGGCCGACACAGGGTCGGCCGTCGCATCCGGCGGGCCACCGAATCACCACAACGGGATCACGGGACGACAGTCCGCCGCCTTGGGCCCGTCATTTTATATAGTGAAAACTGATCTCACAACGGGATTTTGGGTGGGGGTGCTTTGCGCATTCGCTACAATATTCCACCCGTCCTGACTCGGCACCCCCGGGCTTGCCCCATTTCCTGCCTTCGTCGATGCCGTGCTGAAGTCCCCCGCCGATTCCGCTGAACACCTGTCCGAATTCGGACTGATCCGCCGGTATTTCACCCGCCCGGCGCGCCACGCCACGCTCGGCGTCGGCGACGATTGCGCACTGCTCGGCCCGCGCCCCGGCCACGAACTGGCGATCTCGACCGACATGCTGGTCGCCGGCCGCCACTTCTTTGCGGATGCCGAACCGCGCGCGCTCGGCCACAAGGCACTGGCAGTCAACCTGTCCGACCTGGCCGCGATGGGAGCCGAGCCGCGCGCCTTTACGCTGGCCATGGCGCTGCCGGCGGCCGATCCGGCCTGGCTGGGCCCGTTTGCCGAGGGCCTGCTGGCGCTGGCCGATGCCTTTCACTGCGAGCTGATCGGCGGCGATACCACGCGCGGGCCGCTGACGCTCAGCCTGACGATCTTCGGCGATGTGCCGGCCGAGCTCGCGCTGCGCCGCGATGCCGCCCACCCGGGCGACGACCTGTGGGTCTCCGGCACCGTCGGCGATGCGCGCCTGGCACTGGGCGCGCTGCGCGGCGAATGGCCGCTCGCGCCCGAAGCACTGGCCCGGGTGCAGCCGCGCATGGACACCCCCACGCCGCGCGTGGCGCTGGGCCTGGCGCTGCGCGGCATTGCCCGGGCGGCGCTGGATGTGTCCGATGGACTGCTGGGCGACCTGGGTCATATTCTGGCCCAGTCGCGGGTCGGGGCGACCGTCGAGGTGGAGCGCGTGCCGCGCTCGGCCACGCTGGCCCAGGAGCCGCCGGCGCGCCAGCTGCAATGCACGCTGGCCGGCGGCGACGACTACGAGCTCTGCTTCACAGCCCCTGCCGACTCGCACGAGGCCGTGCTGGCGGCGGGGCAGCGCGCCGGCGTCCCGGTCACCCGCATCGGACACATCGACGCCGAGCCCGGCCTGCGGCTGATCGACGCACACGGTGCGCCGATCGATTTCGGCCACGCCGGATTCGACCATTTCTCTTCCACACCATGATGTCTTCCGCACCGTTTCCGCCCTCCACCCCGCCCGGCCAGCCCGAGACCGTTGTCCTCGAAGCCGGCCAGACCGCGCAGGTGCGCCGCCCGACGGCACGCTTCATGCTCGGCCATCCGGCCCGCATCCTGGCGCTGGGCTTCGGCTCGGGGCTGTCGCCGGTGATGCCGGGCACGGCGGGCACGCTGTACGCCTGGCTGGTCTACGCGGTGCTGTCCCGCTGGATTGCCGGCCCCGGCTGGCTGCTGATCGCGGCCATCGGTTTCGTGATCGGCATCTGGGCCTGCGCCCGCACCGCGCACGACCTGGGCGTGGCCGACCACGGCGCCATGGTGTGGGACGAGATGGTGGCCTTCTGGCTGGTGCTGGCCTTCGTCACGCCGACCACGCTGGGCGGGCAGTTCGCCGCCTTCGTGTGGTTCCGCTTCTTCGACATGGTCAAGCCCGCGCCGATCCGCTACTACGACCGCTCGCTCAAGGGCTTCGGCCTGCGCGGCGGCTACGGCGTGATGGTCGACGACATCCTGGCGGCGTTCTACACGCTGCTGGTGTTTGCGCTGTGGCGCTCGTTCTGACGCGACTCCAGGGAGCACGACATGGCTGAATCCCGCGCACTGGCGCAACTGGCCGAACTGGTGGGCGACACGCTGCACAAGCGCAGCCTGATGGTGGCGACGGCGGAATCCTGCACCGCGGGGCTCATCGGCGCGGCCATCACCGACATCGCGGGTGCGTCCGCCTGGTTCGAGCGCGGCTTCGTCACCTATTCGAACGAGGCGAAATCGCAGATGCTGGGCGTGCCGGCCACGCTGATCCGCGAGCATGGCGCGGTCAGCGAACCGGTGGTGCACGCGATGGCCGAAGGCGCTGTGCTCAACAGCCGCGCGCAGGTGGCGCTGGCCGTGACGGGCGTGGCCGGGCCGACCGGCGGCACCCCCGACAAACCCGTCGGCATGGTGTGCTTCGGCTGGAGCAACCGCCTGCAGACGCGGGTGGAAACCCGCCACTTCAAGGGCGACCGCAAACAGATCCGGCTGCAGGCCGCCGAGCATGCGCTGCGCGGCCTGCTGGATTTCCTCGACGCCGCGGAAAGCTGAGCGCGCTGACCTCTGGCGCCTGACGCCTCCGCTTACATCGCTTGAGGCCGGTTGGATCAGGCGTGGGCGGGCGCCTGCCCGGCCAGTTCGCAGCAGTGGTTCACTTCCACCGTCACATGGACGAGCGCGTCAACATGCGCCAGCCTGGCCTTGTAATGGCCCGGGCTTTGCGGCGATGGACTGGCCAGCGCAATCACGCAGGCGAACTTGCCCGGCCCCACGCGCCACAGGTGCAGGTCGTTCACCACCACGCCGGGCTCGGCTTCCAGCGTGCGCTGGATGGCATCCTGCAGGTCCGGGGCGTCGCCGCGGTCCAGCAGCACGCCACCGGCGCGCTTGAGCAGGCTATAGGCCCATTGCCCGATCACCAGCGCGCCGACGATCCCGACCATGGGGTCGATCCAGCGCAGCCCCAGGTACTTGCCGGTGAATAGCGCCGCCAGCGCCAGCACCGACGTCGCCGCATCGGCCATGACGTGCAGGTAGGCGGCGCGCAGGTTCAGGTCGTGGTGATGAGGGTGGTGGTGGCCATGAGCGTCGTGCGAGTGCGCATGCGCGGCATGGTGGCGGCGATGCAGCGCGGCCTCCTGCGGATGATCCCGATGGCGATGCTCGTCGTGATCGTGCTCCGGCTGGTGCTCGTGATCGTGCTCACGGCGACGGTCGTGGTCGTGGTCGCGGTGATGGGTCTCGTGCTCGTGGGTGTCGTCGCGTTCCTTGTTGCGCTCTTTGTCGCGATCGTGGTCGTCGTCATGGCGGCGCGTGCCGGCCGGCCCGTGCGCATGCTCGGAGCCATGGCCATGATCGTGCGCGCCAGCCAGCCACAGGGCGCAGACCACGTTGACGGCCAGGCCGATGGCCGTGACCCACAGGGCTTCGTTGTAGTGGATGTCGACCGGCGCAAGCAGGTGCCGCACCGATTCCACCACCACCAGCACGCCCACCACGCCCAGCAGCAGCGCGCTGGCAAAGCTGCCGAGGATTTCGATCTTCCAGGTGCCGAAGGTGAAGCGCGGATCCTCGCCCAGGCGGCGCGCGATCACGTAGGCGGCCAGCGCGATGCCCAGCGCCAGCACGTGCGTGCTCATGTGCCAGCCGTCGGCCAGCAGCGCCATCGAGCCGGTCCACCAGCCGCCGAGGATCTCCGCCACCATCATCGCCGCCGTCAGCAGCACGGCGTAGAGCGTGCGGCGCTCGGCGCGCGGGCGGGCTTCCACGAAGCGGTGCGAATGGCGCCATGCGGCGGCATCGTGTCCGTGCAGGGTCGGCTGGGCGGAGCGGATCATGGCATCCTCGCGGCAACCGGACCGGCCTGGCCGGTCAGTTGCGGTACTGGTTGATCTGGTCGCGCGTGGCCTGCGCGACGCGGCGGGCCGCATCGGCGAAGTCACTGTCGCTGCTGGCGTACAGGATGGCGCGCGACGAGTTGATCATCATGCCGGTGCCGTCGGCGGTGCGGCCGGCACGCACGGTGGCCTCGATGTCGCCGCCCTGGGCGCCGATGCCCGGGATCAGCAGCGGCATGTCGCCGACGATCTCGCGCACCCGCTGGATTTCCTGCGGGAAGGTCGCGCCCACCACCAGGCCCATCTGGCCGTTGGTGTTCCACGCCTTGCGGGCGCGCTCGGCCACCACCTGGTAGACCGGGCGGCCGGCCGTCTCAAGGAACTGCACATCACTGCCGCCGGCGTTGGAGGTGCGGCACAGCACGATCACGCCCTTGTCGGGGTGCGCCAGATACGGCTGCATCGAATCGAAGCCCATGTAGGGGCTGACCGTGACGGCGTCGGCCTGGTAGCGCTCGAAGGCTTCCTTGGCATAGTGCTCGGCGGTAGAGCCGATGTCGCCACGCTTGGCGTCGAGAACGACAGGGATGCCGGGATAGGCCTCGTGGATATAGGCGATCAGTTGCTCGAGCTGGTCTTCGGCGCGCTGCGAGGCGAAATAGGCGATCTGCGGCTTGAACGCGCAGACCAGGTCGGCGGTGGCGTCGACGATGGCGCGGCAGAACGAGAAGATCGCCCCGCCCGTGCTGGTCAGCGACGCCGGCAGGCGCGCCGGGTCGGGGTCCAGTCCCACGCACAGCAGGGAGTCGTTGCGCTGCCAGGCGGCAGCCAGTTGTTCAGTGAATCGCATGGTGTCGGGAAAAGTGGAGCGCGGCGGACTGCCGCATGGCTTGCTGGCATTTTACCCGCCGGCCACCGCCGTGGCGGTATCTCCCCGAGCGTCGCATGGACCCCACGTGCGCCGGCCGATCCGCCGTTCCGGGCTGAATCCGCCGCGCCTTTACGCTACACTCGGCGCGATTTTGGCGCCCCCCAGCCGCCCGATCGCCACCGTTCCAAGGACATCCGCATGATCAACCTGTTCGTTGTGCAAAAAGGCCGTCTCGCGCAAGAACAGGTCGAGGACCGCAACGAACTGCTGCTGCACAAGCCGATCTGGATCGACGTGATCGACCCGGACGACGAAGAGCTGGCGTGGATCAAGGACACCTACGGCGTGGTGCTGCCCGAACTGGAGCAGTTGGGTGACCTGGAGGCCTCCGCCCGCTACTTCGAGGGCGAAGACGGCCACATCCACATCCGCACCGATTTCCTGCTCGACGAGGAGAGCAGTTCGCGCAACGTGCGTGTGGCCTTCGTGCTGACCAAGGACGTGCTCTTCTCGATCCACGACGAAGATCTGCCGGCGTTCCGGCTGGTGCGCATGCGCGCGCGGCTGCGGCCCGGCTCGGTGCGCAACGCCAAGGACGTGCTGATGGACCTGTACGCCACCGACGCGGAATACTCGGCCGATTCGATCGAAGAAGTCTATGAACGGCTGGAAGACGCAAGCAAACGTGTGCTGGCCGACGAAGTGACCGACCAGGCCGCCGCCGACGTGCTCGAGATCATCGCCCGCGTGGAAGATCTCAACGGCCGCATCCGCCGCAACGTGATGGACACGCGCCGCGCGGTGTCCTTCCTGCTGCGCAGCCAGATGCTGTCGCCCGACCAGCAGGACGAGGCCCGCCAGGTGCTGCGCGACATCGATTCGATCGAGAACCACACCGCCTTCCTGTCGGACAAGGTCAACTTCCTGATGGACGCCACGGTCGGCTTCATCAACATCAACCAGAACAAGATCATCAAGCTGTTCTCGGTGGTGTCGGTGGCGCTGATGCCGCCCACGCTGATCGCCTCGATCTACGGCATGAACTTCAAGATGATGCCGGAACTGGAATGGGCCGAGGGCTACCCCTATGCGATCGTGCTGATGATCGTGTCGGCAGCGATCCCGCTGGTGTATTTCCGGCGCAAGGGCTGGCTGAAATAGGCCGCACCCGGCGGGGCGGCCCACGCCAGCGGCAGCATCAGCCCGAGTAGGCCTTGTAGCTCACCTTGTTGGTGCCGGTGACCTGGCTTGCGTCCGGGACCAGCGCATAGTCGGGCGCGTCCGAGTTCACGTTCAGGAACGACGCCGAGGAGTTCTTGGAATCGCTGCGGAAGACCGCCTCCGCCACGTTGAGGAAGGTCGAGTTCTGGATAGCGACGTGCGTGTTCATCTGCGTGTCGCCGCCGTTGGTGCGGAAGACCTTGCCCGCGCCGTTGACGTAGACGCCGTCCAGCTTGACGTTGGCCGAGGCGTTGTCCTGGACGATCTTGTCCCTACCGCCGTAGAACGCGCTGTTGGTGATCTCCACGTTCGCCGGGCGGTTGGGGATCGAGTTCGGATCGATACCGGCGATCTTGGCGTCATGCGCACGGTTCTTGGGGCCGTCGATGGTGATGGCGTCCTCGCCCACCTGGCGGTTGACGACGCGGTCCAGCTTGGCATCGCCCAGCAGGTGGATGCCATCGGCGCCGGAATACTGCACGTTCTTCAGCTTTGCGCCGGGCTCCAGGATGAACACGGCTTGCTGGTGCTCGTTCTGCGAGTTGTCGCCCATCGCTTTGGTCGGGCGGTAATACTTGCCGCCGCCATCGAACGTCTCACCCGCCTTGACGACGATCGGCTTGTTGACGTCGACCACGCCGGTCGGCTCGGGCGGCTTCACGCCGTACGTCACCTTGCCTTCCGTCGCGGGCGTGGAGGTCGGAGACGTGTCGGGCTTGGGCGAAGCAGCCGGCGGGGTCGTCCCCGTGGTCGGCGCGGATGTGTTGTGCTTGCCAGGGTTGGGCTTGTTGGCCGGCAGTTCAATGTCCGGCTGCGCAGGCGGCTTGGCGTACGGCGAACCGAATCGACCGTTTTCGCCGAACCCGGTCGAGCCGCCATGATGGCTGCCACCGTGGCTGCCGCATTGCCCCTGACCGGAGTTGCCGGATTCCGGCTGGTTCAGCACGTTCCCGAACAGCTTGTTCGCTTGGACCTGCTGCATGACTTGCTCGAGCAGTTGTACGGCACGCTGAAGTTGGCTGGTATCGATCTTGGAACCAGCGTCTTGATTCCACGTGGTGGGCACATGGAAGTGGTCACTCGGGCGATCTACCTGGATGGGCATGGCTGTCTCGACAAGGAAAGGTTGTGGAAGCCCGCGCCCCTCGGATGAGGCGCGTAGCATCGTTGTACCTTTCGGCCGCCCTTCAGCCGCGCCCCGAAAGCGCAACTGAGTGCAGGTTAACGAAAGCGCCCGTCGCAGGATGGATCAGTCCGGCAGCGTCGCCGACCCCATCCGGTTGGCGATGACCGTCGCCTTGCGCGTGAAGCTGATATGGACGTTGGCGCAATAGCGCTTCTTGTCGAAACACTTGGGCGCCGGCAGGGCCGCGGCCAGGCGCGCGGCCTGGCCCACCGTCAATTGCGACGCGGGCCGCTTGAAGTAGTGCTGTGCCGCCGCCTCGGCGCCGAAGATGCCTTCGCCCCACTCCACCGAGTTCAGGTAGATCTCCAGGATGCGCTCCTTGTCGAGCCAGAACTCCAGCATCCACGTGATGAGAAACTCCTCGCCCTTGCGCAGGTAGTGGCGCTCGCCGGAGAGGAACAGGTTCTTGGCCAGTTGCTGCGTGATGGTCGAGCCGCCCGCCACCACGTGGCCACGCCGCTTGTTCTTTTCCCAGGCGTCGAGCATGGCGTCGACTTCCCAGCCGGAATGCGAGACGAAATCGGCGTCCTCGCTGGCGATGACGGCGCGCTTGAGGTTGCGTGAGATCTGGTCGTACGGGACCCAGCGATGGTCGATCCCGCAGGTGACGAAGTTGGCGCCGCACAACCGCATCCGCTCGGCCCGCATGAACGCCGACGAGGCGGGATTGAGGACCTGCCAGCTGGCGATGGCGGCAAAAAAATACAGGTTGAGCGCGACCACGCCGGCCACGAAGCAGCCGATCACGTAACCGAACCAGCGCATCATGGTGCGGGTCTGCGGGGGCTCAGCGGTGATGGGCGCGCGCGGCCACGGCGGCCTCGCCCTGCAGCCCTTCGCGCATGGCCTGCAGCACGGGGCCGGTGTCCGGACGCACGCCGCGCCAGACGAAGAACGACTCCGCGGCCTGCTCCACCAGCATGCCCAGCCCGTCCCACGCGCGGGCGCCGTGCCGCTTGGCGAACTGCATGAACACCGTGGGCTGCGAGCCGTACATCATGTCGTAGGCCAGCGCGTTGGGGCCGAATATGGTCGGCTCGACGGGCGGCACCTGGGCCTGCAGGCTGCCGGCGGTGGCGTTGATGATGACATCGAACACATCGCTGACGGTCAGGTCGTCATAGCCGCCGCCCACCAGCTCGACTTCGTGCAGCTTGGCCGCCGCCTCGAAGCGCCGCACCAGCCCGATGGCGCGATCGGCCGTGCGATTGGCGATGAACACGCGCGAGGGCTTGTGCTCCAGCAACGGCAGCAGGATGCCGCGCGCCGCGCCGCCCGCGCCGAGCAGCAGCACGCGCTCGCCCGCCAGGGCGTTGCCGATGTTGTGCGTGATGTCGCGCATCAGGCCGACGCCGTCGGTGTTGTCGCCGAAAATCTCATCGCCGTCGAACTTGAGCGTGTTGACGGCGCCGGCCGACTCCGCGCGCAGCGACAGCGAGGTCGACAGCGCATAGGCATCGAGCTTGAACGGCACCGTCACGTTAAGCCCCCGCCCACCCTCGCGGATGAACGAGAACACGGTCTCGTCGAAGGCGATCAGCTCGGCATAGATGCGCTCGTAGCGCATCGGCTGGCCGGTCTGCTGCGCGAAGGCGGCATGGATGGCGGGCGACTTGCTGTGCGAGATCGGGTTGCCGATCACCCCATAGCGGTCGACCGGCGGGGCATTCGCGGCCGCGATAATGGCCTCTTCGGACGATGTCATCGTGTCTGCAACTGGGTTTCCAGGCCCGCGCGGGTGAACTTGAAGGTGGCGACCACGTCCTGGATGTCGACGCGCTTGCGCATCTCGGCCGGGAACGCGCCGAACGGCGCGGACGAGCGCACGATGGCCACCGCCTGGCGGTCCAGCGCCGGGTTGCCCGAGCTCTTGGCCACTTCGATGCCTTCGATCTTGTAGCCGTCCTGGTTGTAGCCGAGCTGGCCGTCACGGTTGACGCTGATCACGACGATCAGCTCGCCATAGAGCGGCCGGCCGTTCAGGCTGGGGAAGTTGGCCGTGCCGCGCGTCTCGATCTTGCGGCGCACGGCGTCGTAATACCGGGCGTAGTCGACCTGCCGCGCGCTGGCCGCGGTCAGCACATTGCGGCGCGGACGCTTGGCGTAGTTCTCGAGGTTGCGGTCGATCTCGGCCTGCAGGCGGGCGATCTCGTCCTGGGTGGTGCGGTCATCGGTGCCGTTGGTGGGCGACGGCTGCGGCTGCTCGCCGGGCTTGACCGTGCGGGCATTGACCAGCGGCGCGGCGCTGCGCGATTGCGTCAGCAGGCGGCGCTGCTCCTCTTCCAAAAATTCGATGCGGCGCTGCGTCAGCTTGATGACATCACCGGTCTGCTGCTCGGTTTCGGCCGGCAGCGGCGTGGTGGCGCGTTGCCGGTCGTACTCGCCGCCGCCGTTGAGGTTGACCTGTGCCACGGCGGTGGGCTTGGCCGGCGCGGTGGACGACTTGGCATTGACCAGCACCACGTCCAGCCCCGGATCGTCGCGCTTGATGTCGAACGCCTCGGGCGCCACCACGCGCACGAAGAGCAGCAGGATATGCAGGATGAGCGACGCCACCAGTGCCTTGGTAAGCGTGCTGCTGCCGGACCAATCCGGATGATTTGCGAGGGCGGCCATGGGGCTGTCTTCCTGGGTGTTGCGGGTAGTGCGGGGCGTGAAAACGTCAGACTGCGATTGTAGTTAGCTAGCGGCTGGCGTTCCATCACCCTGCTGCTGCGGCGCCACAGCATCGCCTGTTTCGGCGCGGGCTTCTTCCCCATCGGCGGCCGGTTGGGGTTCAGCGGGTGCGTTCGCCTCGACTTGCGCCAGCTCGTCTTCCAGCGCAGCGGCTTCCGCCTCGGCATCCGCTGCCGGGGCAAGCACCTCAATCACGCGGCACGACACTTCCAGGCCGATCTCGTCGATCTCCAGCACGTCGAGCACGACATGCGTGCCGCGCGCGGTCTGCGCCAGTTCCGGCACCCGCGTCGTCAGCGGAATCTCGGCGAAGCGCACCATGCCGTCCTTCAGCACCACGGCTTGCGTGCGGGTGCGTGCTTCCTGCTTGAGCCAGCGCAGGCACCAGTAGCGCTCCATGGTCGACTGGTGCGCCGCATAGGCGGCATAGGTGGCTTCGAAGTCGGCCACAGCGGCCAGCAGATCGGCATCCTTCGCCTTGAAGGGGGCGATCAGCTTGGCCGTCACGCCGTGCTGCGCCACGGCTGCGATCTGCCACTGGTTGACCAGATCGACATAGCGGCGCAGCGGCGAGGTGCTCCACGCGTACTGCGCCACGCCCAACCCCTCGTGCGGCGCGGGGTAGGTCTGCATGCGCGTGCGGTGCATGCCCCACGCCTTCTGCGTGCGGTAGATGCCCGGCACGCCGGCATCGGCCAGCATGCGGCCCCAGGTGCTGTTGGCGAGAATCATCAACTCGGCGACGATCTTGTCCAGCGGCGAGCCGCGCTTGCGCTGCTCGATGCGGATGCGTTCACCGCCGCCCTCGGCTTCGGCTATCGGGTCCAGGTAAAAGCTGTAGTCGCCCTTCTGCGCGCCCTCCGGCTTCAGGCCGCTGGCGACGCGGGCCTGCTGGCGGGCATCGTACAGCGCGCACGCGAAGGGCCACAGGACGGCGATTTCGTCCTTGAACGGGTAGTCGCCGGTGCCATCGGCCAGCGCCTCGGCGGTAATGATTTCTTCCAGCAGGTTGTGGCGCAGGTTGGCCGCCACCGTCACGGTCTCGCAGCGCGTCTCGCCGGCGGTCACCGTCCAGGTGGCGCGATCGACCGTCACATACAGCGACAGCGCCGGGCACGCGCGCCCTTCCTGCAGCGTGTAGCGGTCCACCACCGACTCCGGCAGCATGGTGATCTTGTCGCCGGGGAAGTACACGGTGGACAGCCGCTGGCGCGCGATCACATCCAGCGCCTCGCCACGCTGGATACCGAAGCCGGGCGCTGCGATATGGATACCGATGCGCACCGTGGCGGCGTCGATGGGCGTGACGGAAATCGCGTCGTCGATTTCCGTGGTGGTCACATCGTCGATCGAGAAGGCGCGCACGTCGGCGGCCGGCAGGTCGAGCGCCGGCTCCGGCACCGTCACATCGGGAAAGCCGGTGCCCTTCGGGAAACACTCCGACAGGAAACGCGCCTCATGCAGCGCGCGCGCATTGGCGATGCCACCGACCGCCACCATCAGCCGCATCGGCGGCATGCCGAGCGCCGTGCACGCGGCATCGAACGCCTTGTATTCGATGCTGTTCTTGTCGGGCTTGAACAGCAACTGCAACGCCTTGCCACGGAAGGCGTCTGGCAAGCGCATGGCCTTCAGTTCGGCCTCATAGGCAGCCTGTTGCGCGGCCTGCTGCTTCTTGCGCTCCAGCCCGGCGAGCGCCGCCTTGAGCTGGTCTTCGGGCGCCCGCTGATAGCGGCCCCGGCCCTTGCGGCGGAAATAGATGGGCGAGCCGTGCAGCGCGATCGCCAACGCGGCCTGCTGCGTGGCATCGGCGGCGGTGCCGAAATACTCGCCGGCCAGATCGGTGAAGCCGAATTCCTCGGCGGGCGCGCATTCCCACAGGAAGTCCAGATCGATGTCCGCCGACAGTGCGTGCGCGGCCTGCGCGAGTTCACCGGCCGACGGCTGGGCGAACTGCAGCAACACGTCACGCGACTTGACCTTGGTGCGCTTGGCGCTCGGCAATTCGACCTGGTAGGCCTCGCCCTGCTGGGACAAGACGGTGCCTGCGCGGATCTCGCCGCCTTCTTCAAACAGCAACTGCATGGAATCGTCTGGATCGCGGCCTGAACGCCGCCAAGAATGGGTGGAATCGCTGCGCGCCCCGGATGGGACCGGCCTGCGCCGCAACGACAAAAGACGGGGCCGATGATACCGCACCGGCCGCCCATGCGGCCTGCCCGATCGTCCGTATCGCAATCACAGCACGGGCGGCGGGTCGAACGCCGCCAGTGCGGGCAGAAACACCTCCGTCACCAGCATCGCGCTGGCACCGCGGCGAAACACCGAACGGCGTGCCGGCAGCCGCGCCATGCCGCCCAGCGGCGTGCCACCCAGCGCCGCACGGGCCCGCCTGACCAGCGGGTGCCGGACATCCAGCTGGGCAAACTCGAAGGCGCCCCGGGCAACGCGCGGATCGGCGAACAGCGCATGCCCGAGCGGCTGGGTGCCCAGCGCCTTCAGGAAGGGCCAGTCCGCCGCCACGCTGCGCGGATGCACGATCGTGTGGGCGTAGACCACCGGAGTTTCGTCGCAGATCAGCAGGACTTCGCGCGCCAGCGTCTCGGCGGCACGGGGCAAACCCAGGCAGCGCCACTCGTCGCGCAGCGGCATGGCCCGCTGCTGGCCGAGCAGTTCGACGCGGAACGAGGAGGAAGCCGCCCGCAGCCGCGCTGTCAGCGAATTCACGCCGACCGCCCAGCGTGCCCAATGCCGGCCGTAGACGGCCAAAGGCGGCAGGGCTCCGCGCCACGGGCTGCGCGGGTACGACATGGCGGCTGCGGTCATGCGCCTGCCTGGTCGTCGAAAGGATAGGCCGCCAGCAATCCGGCCGGAACGCCGCAGAAGACCAGCACTTCGTCCATGTAGCGCGCGAAATCGGCGATGCCGTGGTCGCCGCCGTCGATGACGCGGGTGACGGCGCCCGGAAAGTGCGCCAGCATCTCGCGGTAGTCGAGCACGTCATCGCCGGTGGCGGCCAGCAGGTAATAGCGTTCGGGCTGCGTGATGGCCGTGACCGCCAGCCCGCGCAGTTCATCCAGGTGATGCGGCTCGACCCGGATCGTGCCGCCGCCGTGCCACAGCGGCTGCTCGCCGACGTACTTGGCGAGGTCGCGGTCGGGCCGGGTGGCGGGATTCAGCATGGCTGCGCGCAGGCTGTGGCGCTCAGCCAGCCAGGTGGCGTAGTACCCGCCCAACGACGAGCCGATCAGCGCGGGCGCGACGCCATCCCGCTGGGACAGTTCGGCGATCAGCGCCTCGGTCTCGGCCATCGCCTCGCGCGGCGAGATGGGCAGCATCGGACACACATAAGCATGCGCCAGCCCGACGGAAGCCATCCGCCGGCCCAGCAGCTGCGCCTTGAACGAGCGCGGCGACGAACGGAATCCGTGCAGATAAACGATGGAAACCGGCATATCGCGTCAATTTGCCGCGCCGACGCGCTCGCCCAGGGCATCCAGCAGTTTCTGGTGCACGCCGCCGAAACCGCCGTTGCTCATCACCAGCACGTGGTCGCCGGGGCGGGCAGCGGCCGTCACGGCGTCGACCAGTGCGCCGAGATCGGAGAATGCCCGGGCCTGCTCGCCCAGCGGCGCCAGGGCGCCCGCCAGATCCCATCCGAGCGCATCGCGGCCGCTGGCGGCGCCATAGGCAAACACTTGGTCCGCGCCCTCCAGGCTGGCGGGAAGCTGCTGCTTCATCACGCCCAGCTTCATGGTGTTGGAGCGCGGCTCCAACACGGCCAGGATGCGCGCCGCGCCCACCCGGCGGCGCAGACCGTCGATCGTGGTACGGATGGCGGTCGGATGGTGGGCGAAATCGTCGTAGACGGTGACGCCGTCCACCGTGCCGCGCACTTCCATGCGACGTTTCACATTTTCGAAACGGGCCAGGCTTTCAATAGCCTGGGCGGGCGGTACGCCCACGTGACGCGCCGCGGCAATGGCGGCCAGCGCGTTCATGCGGTTGTGGTCGCCCTGCAGCGGCCAGCGCACCCGGCCCTGGACTTGCCCGTCGAGTACGACATCGAAGCTGTCGTCGTCGCCCAGATTGGCGATGGCCCAGCCGGTGCCGCCTTCCGCGCCGAACAGCTCGACTTCCGACCAGCATCCGCGCGCAAGTACGCGCTTCAGGCTCGCTTCCCTACCGTTGACGAGCACGCGGCCCTGACCAGGAACGGTGCGCACGAGATGATGGAATTGCGTCTCGATGGCGGCAAGATCGGGAAAGATGTCCGCGTGATCGAACTCGAGATTGTTCAGGATGGCCGTACGGGGACGGTAATGGACGAACTTGCTGCGCTTGTCGAAGAAGGCCGTGTCGTACTCGTCGGCCTCGATGACGAAGAAATCGGAGGCCGTCAGCCGCGCCGACAGCCCGAAGTTGCGCGGCACGCCGCCCACCAGGAAGCCCGGGTCGTAGCCGGCATCCTGCAGGATCCAGGCAAGCATGGACGTCGTGGTCGTCTTGCCGTGCGTGCCGGCCACAGCGAGCACCCACTTCTGCCGCAGCACGTTGTCGCCCAGCCACTGCGGGCCCGACACATAGGGCAGGTTGCGATCCAGGATGGCTTCCATCAGCGGGTTACCCCGCGAGATCACATTGCCGATCACGTACAGATCGGCACCGATCGACAATTGTGCCGGATCGAAGCCTTCGATCAGTTCGATCCCCTGGGCTTCGAGCTGCGTGCTCATCGGCGGATAGACGTTGGCGTCGCAGCCGGTCACGCGGTGCCCGGCCTGGCGGGCGATCAGGGCGATCCCGCCCATGAAGGTGCCGCAGATTCCAAGGATGTGGATATGCATGGGAGCCATCTCAACTACGTTGCGCGGCATTGTACCTGCTGGCCTTCGGGATACCGCGACCGTTTTCCGGGGCATCCCGCCGGCGGGTGGCGCCGTCCCGTTCAGTAAAATAAGAGCCATGTCCAAGCGTCTCCTCCTCGACCCCGCCCGCGTGCGGGAAGAAATCGCCGTCGCCGCCGCCCGTATGATCGCGGAAGATGGTGCCGACTACGCGACCGCCAAGCGCAAGGCCGCCCGCCAGGTGCTCGGCACGGAATCGCGCGCGGCGGGCGAATGGCTGCCCGACAACGTGCAGATCGAAACAGAGGTCCGCGAGTACCAGGCGCTGTTCCAGGCCGACTCGCAGCCCCGCGTGCTCGCCCTGCTGCGCCGCATCGCAGTGGTGCTGATGGAAGGCCTGGCGCCGTACAACCCCTACCTGGCGGGCTCCGTCTTCAACGGCACCGCGAGCGAGCATTCCGACATCCATCTGCAGGTGTTCTGCGATAGCCCGAAGGACGTGGCGATCTTCCTGCTCAACGCTGGCGTGGACTTCGATACGACAGAAAGCGCTCACTTCGCCGGCCGCGACGAAGTGGAGACCCTCAGCTTCCTGTGGCGCGGCCAATGGCCCGCCGGGCAGGAAACGCGCACGCTGGCCCGCGAACTGCGGGCCGAGACGGGCACGCCGGTTGGTGTCCACATCGCGCTCTATGACCTGAACGATGTGCGCGGCGCCCGGCGCCCCGATGCCAGCGGTAAATCCCAGCGCGGGGATCTCGCGGCGGTGCGCGCGCTGCTCTCGGAAGAGTGACCCGCGCGAGAGGAGTACAATCCGCCCCGCCGCTGCGCTCTTATATAGAGATCGACCGAGCCTCCATCTTCCAGCATGTCCCGACGCCAAACCCTGATCGCCCTCGTCCTGGCCGGCATCGCCGCCGCGGTGCTGGGGGTCTACGTCGGACATCGGGCCTCTGAGCCCGAGCCGCCGGCCGATGGCGCGGTCGCCGCGTTCTTCGACGCCAAGCTGCCGGATGCCAACGGTGCGCCGATCGATCTCTCGGCATTCCGCGGCCAGCCGGTGGTCATCAATTTCTGGGCGCCCTGGTGCGGTCCTTGCGTGGAGGAGATACCGGAACTGTCGGCGCTGGCGCAGGAACAGAAGGCCCGGGTCAAGTTTGTCGGGATCGGGATCGATTCGGCGGCCAATATCCAGACGTTCCTCGGGAAGGTGCCGGTCACCTATCCCATCGCTGTGGCCGGTTTCGGTGGCACCGAATTGGGGCGGCAGCTCGGCAACCAGGCCGGCGGATTGCCGTTCACGGTGATCCTGAATGCGCAAGGCGAGATCACGTTCCGCAAGATGGGCCGCATCCACGCCGACGAACTGCGTGCCGCCCTGCAGCGCACGTGAGAATTCACAACAACGTCATACTGGCGTGATGTGCGTGCAAAACCCCTTCTTTCTGCACCCAATCCGGCTGCGCATGCGCAACGTCGGTGAAAACACCGACCTCTCGACATCTTTTCAGCAAAAACTAGACAAAGCATTCTAAGTTGCTGTAAATTGCGCCCAATTTCGCCCATCCAGTCAAATCGTGGCTGACAAACCGATCGCCAAAGCGACCCGCAACGTGCTGGTCCTGCACGGCCCCAACCTCAATCTGCTGGGGACGCGCGAACCGGAAGTCTACGGCGCAACCACGCTGGCCGACATCAACGCCGCCCTCGCCGAACGCGCGGGCGCGGCGGGTGTGTCGCTGACGCATTTCCAGTCCAACCACGAGGGCGCACTGGTCGACCGCATCCACGCGGCGAAGGGCGAAGGCACCGAATTCATCATCATCAACCCGGCCGCGTACACGCACACGAGCGTGGCGCTGCGCGATGCGCTCGCCGGGGTGGCGATTCCGTACATCGAGGTCCATCTGTCGAACGTGCACCGTCGCGAGCCGTTCCGCCACCATTCGTACCTGGCGGACCAGGCGGTGGGCGTGATCTGCGGGCTGGGCTGGCGCGGCTACCTGGCGGCGCTGGATTACATCGTGAGTCAACACGGCGGTGGCTGATCTGCCACCACTTTTCCCTTTTATTTCAACCCTTTAATCAACGCAACGACGCCAGCGCCTGGAGCCCGTCCCGCCGAAGAGCCATTCGCGCGCGACCTTCCTTGCCCCAGATCGCAGACGCTGCAGGAGAACGTTCATGGATTTGCGCAAGCTGAAAACGCTGATCGACTTGGTGGCCGAATCGGGCATCTCGGAGCTCGAGGTGACCGAGGGTGAAGGCAAGGTCCGCATCGTCAAGTCGGCGCCGCAGGTGATCGCCCAGCCCGTGCAGTATGCGCCGATGCCTGCCCAGGCCGCGCCGATGGTGGCCGCCGCCGCCGCGCCGGCCGTGGCTGCCGGCGCCGAAGCCGCCGCCCCGGCCCTGCCGGCCGGCCACATTGTGACCTCGCCGATGGTCGGCACGTTCTATCGCTCGCCGTCGCCGGGCGCCTCGGCGTTCGTCAACGTGGGCGACACCGTCAAGGAAGGCCAGACGCTGTGCATCATCGAGGCGATGAAGCTGCTCAACGAGATCGAAGCGGACAAGGCCGGCGTGATCAAGGACATCCTGGTCGAGAACGGCCAGGCCGTCGAATACGGCCAACCGCTGTTCGTGATCGGCTGATTTCCCCGCATCGGCATCTCATCACCGTGCGGCGGGCGCATCCTGCCGCATCCGAGCGCGAGCCGGCGCGCGGACCCGAAGAACGACACGGTCCGGCCACAGCGCCCTCGCCTCTCCTTTTTGTAGCGAGAACACGATGTTCGACAAGATCCTGATCGCAAATCGCGGCGAGATCGCACTGCGCATCCAGCGTGCCTGCCGCGAACTCGGCATCAAGACCGTGGTGGTCTATTCCGAGGCGGACAAGGAAGCCAAATACGTCAAGCTGGCCGACGAAGCCGTCTGTATCGGCCCGGCGCCGTCGCCGCTGTCGTACCTGAACATGCCGGCCATCATCTCGGCCGCCGAAGTGACCGACGCCCAGGCCATCCACCCCGGCTACGGCTTCCTGTCGGAAAACGCCGACTTCGCCGAGCGCGTGGAGCAGTCCGGCTTCACCTTCATCGGCCCGACGCCCGACTGCATCCGCCTGATGGGCGACAAGGTCTCGGCCAAGCAGGCCATGATCAAGTCCGGCGTGCCGTGCGTGCCGGGCTCGGACGGCGCCCTGCCGGACGATCCGAAGGAAATCCTGGCGACGGCCCGCAAGGTGGGCTATCCGGTCATCATCAAGGCCGCCGGCGGCGGCGGCGGCCGCGGCATGCGCGTGGTCCACACCGAGGCTGCGCTGATCAACGCCGTCAACATGACGCGCGAAGAAGCCGGCCGCGCCTTCGGCAACCCGGAAGTCTATATGGAGAAATTCCTGGAGAATCCGCGTCACGTGGAGATCCAGGTCCTGGCCGACCAGCATCGCAACGCCATCTGGCTGGGCGAGCGCGACTGCTCGATGCAGCGCCGCCACCAGAAGGTGATCGAGGAAGCGCCGGCACCCGGCATCCCGCGCCGCCTGATCGAGCGCATCGGCGACCGCTGCGCCGATGCCTGCAAGAAGATCGGCTACCGCGGCGCCGGCACGTTCGAGTTCCTGTTCGAGAACGGCGAGTTCTACTTCATCGAGATGAACACGCGCGTGCAGGTCGAGCACCCGGTCACGGAAATGATCACCGGCATCGACATCGTGCAGGAGCAGATCCGCGTGGCAGCCAATGAAAAGCTGCGCTTCCGCCAGAAGGACGTCGTCCTGAAGGGGCACGCCATCGAGTGCCGGATCAACGCCGAAGACCCGTACAAGTTCACGCCCTCCCCCGGCCGCATCACGTCGTGGCACGTGCCGGGCGGCCCCGGCATCCGCGTGGATTCGCACGCCTACAACGGCTACTTCGTGCCGCCCAACTACGACTCGATGATCGGCAAGGTGATCTCGTACGGCGCCACGCGCGAGCAGGCCATCGCCCGCATGCGCATCGCCCTGTCGGAAATGGTGGTCGAAGGCATCCAGACCAACGTGCCGCTGCACCGCGACCTGATGCTCGATGCCAACTTCGTCGAAGGCGGCACCAGCATCCACTACCTGGAGCACCGCCTGGCGCAGCAGGAAGTGGCCAAGGGCGGCGGCAAAGCCTGAGCGGAACCGAACCCATGACCTACCGCGAATGCGTGCTGGAAGTCGCGCGCGACGACGCCGAGGCGCTGTCCGAGACGTTGTTCGATCTGGGCGCGCTGTCGGTGTCGGTGGAAGATGCCGATGCCGACACGCCCGACGAAGACCCCCTGTTCGGCGAGCCCGGCCACGAGCCGACACGCCTGGCGTGGAACCGCTCCCGCGTGGTCGCCCTGCTGGGCGATGACGCTGATCCGGCACTGCTGGTGGTTGCGGCTGCCAACGCCCTGGGCCTGTCCCCCGCGCCCGCTTACACCGTACGCGAGGTCGAGGAGCAGGACTGGGTGCGCCTGACGCAGTCGCAGTTCGAGCCGATCCACATCGGCGAGCATATCTGGGTCGTCCCCTCGTGGCACGACGCGCCCGAACCCGACGCGGTGGTGCTGGAGCTCGACCCCGGCCTCGCCTTCGGCACCGGCAGCCACCCGACCACGCGGCTGTGCATGGAATGGCTGGAGCAACACGTCCAGCCCGGCGAGCGCGCGCTGGACTACGGCTGCGGCTCGGGCATCCTCGCCATCGTTGCCAAGAAGCTCGGCGCGGGCGAGACGGTCGGCGTCGACATCGATCCGAATGCCGTGGAGGCCTCGCGCTACAACGCCGAACGCAACCGCGTCGAGGCCGGCTTCAGCCTGCCGGACGATGCCCCCGAAGGCACCTTCGACCTGGTCGTCGCCAACATTCTGTCGAACCCGCTCAAGCTGATGGCCGCGATGCTGTGCGCGCGCGTGCGTCCGGGCGGGCGGCTCGTGCTATCCGGCATACTGGAGCGCCAGGCGGAGGAAGTTGCCGCGGCGTACGCCGGTGCGATCCCGCTGTCGGTGTGGCGCGCGCGTGACGGCTGGGTCTGCCTGCACGGTGTGAAGCCCGCATAAAAAATGCGGCCCGGCGCGCCGAAAGGTCGACGCTGGGCCCACGGTCTGCAATACTCGCGCGGTCGGCTTTTTTCTCTCCAACCTGCATGGCATCCGCGCCACGTCTCGCCGCCCGCTGTCCTGCCTGCCATACTGCGTTCCGCGTCGTCGCCGATCAACTGCGGCTGCGCGGTGGCCTGGTCCGCTGCGGTCGCTGCAACCACGTCTTCGATGGACGTGCCCACCTGATCGAACTCGATACGCAGCCCGGCGAGGGCGGCGCGCCGGTGGCCGCCCCCCACCCGGCGGAGCCGAATGCGCCGGAGCCCGCTGCTGCCGCACCCACGGCGGCAGCGCATCCGGCCGGATCGCCTCCCACCGATGAAGACGACCACGGCTTCGGCATCACGCTGACCTGGGAAGAAGACATCGCCGAAGTCCACCTGGGCGAAGTCGAAGGCGCCGGGCCTGGACCGGGCACGCAGCCGGCTGCGCCGGACACGCGCCCGCCGGCCGAACCAGCCGAACCGGCCGAGCCCGCCACGCAAGCCGAGCCGCCCAAAGCGGAACCCGGCATGCCGGCCGAGCCCAAACCCGCGGCAGCGCAACCGGAAGCCCCGTCGGAACCGCCGGCGCCGGCCAACCCATTCCACAGCTTGCCGCCGCTGCTCAATCTGGATGCCGACGACGACGACTTCGCCGCCGCCG
This sequence comes from Ralstonia solanacearum K60, assembly GCF_002251695.1. Classification (NCBI taxonomy): domain Bacteria; kingdom Pseudomonadati; phylum Pseudomonadota; class Betaproteobacteria; order Burkholderiales; family Burkholderiaceae; genus Ralstonia; species Ralstonia solanacearum. The sequence continues at coordinate 2,661,340 of NZ_NCTK01000001.1, read as the reverse complement.
TCCCCGTGCAGCCGTCCGCCGAGCCGGCGATCGCGCCCGCGGCGCCATCGTCCCGGCCAGCACCCGCCGCCAGGACAATCGCCGAAGCCGAGCCCCCCGCTGAGAGGCACGATTCCGTCTGGCTGCGCCACCAGGCCGAACCGCACTCGCAGTTCGCACCAGTGCCGCGCCGTCAGGGCCGCCGCGCCCATGAGCCGCATGCCGAGCCCACGCCGCAGCGCACCCTCACCGGTGCCCCGCGGCCGCGCAAGGTGCGCGGGCCGAACCATGGCGTGTCGGCCGCCACGCTGGATTTCCTGCGGGCCGCGCAGGCGCGCGAGCAGCAGCGCAAGTCATCGGGCCTGCGCGCGCTCGCGCGCGTGGCGATCGGCCTGCTGGCGGTGACCGCCATCGCGCAACTGCTCTTCTTCGGCCGCGCCGAGATGGCCAGGCGCGTGCCGGCCACGCGCGCGCTGTGGGAGCGCGTGTGCCAGCCCCTGCGCTGCGACGTGCCGCCGCCGCGCGACCTCGATGCGCTGCAGATCGAGTCATCGCAGATGCTGCGCCAGGAGGGCGATGCCTCCGACCAGTATGTGCTGACCGCCACGCTGCGCAACAGCTCGGGCGGCCCGGTCGCGCTGCCCGCCATCGAACTGGTCACCACCGACCTGCAAGACCAGTTGCTGGCACGCCGCGCACTGCAGCCCGCAGACTACCTGAGCCCCGCCGACGCGGCTTACGGCAAGCTCGGCCTGCCTGCCCGCGCCGAGTTGCCGATTCGGGTACGATTCCAGTCCCAACACCCGACGGCCAACTACCGGGTCCTGATTTTCTACCCCTGATTCCCTGTTGAACTGCATAGAAGGAGCAAGCACACCATGGCAAACGTGACCCTTGGCGGCAATCCGATCGAAGTTGGCGGCACCCTGCCGTCCGTTGGCGCGAAGGCCCCGGCGTTCACCCTGGTCGGCAAGGACCTGAAGGATGTATCGCTGGCCGACTTTGCCGGCAAGCGCAAGGTGCTGAACATCGTGCCGAGCCTGGACACGCCGGTGTGCGCGACCTCCACGCGCAAGTTCAACGAAGCCGCCTCCAAGCTGGACAACACCGTGGTGTTCTCCATCTCCGCCGACCTGCCGTTCGCGGCCGGCCGCTTCTGCACGACCGAAGGCCTGGTCAACGTGGTGCCGCTGTCGACCTTCCGCGATGCCGGCTTCAAGCAAGCCTATGGCGTCGACATCAAGACCGGCCCGCTGGCTGGCCTGACCGCGCGCGCGGTGGTGGTGCTCGACGGCAACGACAACGTGCTGCACGCCCAGCTCGTGCCCGAGATCAAGGAAGAGCCGAACTACGACGCCGCCCTGGCCGCACTGAAGTAAGCTTCGCCGAACCGGTCTTTTCCGTATCCCGTTCATCACACGGCCGTCCAATGGACGGCCGCGTTCTTATCTGGAGCCTCACCCCATGGCCAGCGTGATCTGCGGCTCGGTCGCCTACGACACCATCATGACGTTCGACGGACACTTCCGCGAACACATCCTGCCGGACAAGATCCACATCCTGAACGTTTCCTTCCTGGTGCCGAGCATGCGTCGGGAGTTCGGCGGCTGTGCCGGCAATATCGCCTACACGCTCAAGCTGCTGGGCGGCGAGCCGATCATCATGGCCACGGTGGGCCAGGACGCGACGCCCTATCTCGACTACCTGAAAAAGCTCGGCATCTCCACCGCGCACATCAAGGAAATCCCGGGCACATTCACGGCCCAGGCCATGATCACCACCGACCGCGACAACAACCAGATCACCGCCTTCCACCCCGGGGCGATGAGCGAGTCGCACGTCAACTCGGTCAAGAGCGCGCTGCCCGCCAAGCTCGGCCTGGTCGGCCCCGACAGCCGCGGCGGCATGCTGCACCATGCGACGCAATTCGCCGAAGCGGGCGTGCCGTTCATCTTCGACCTGGGCCAGGCCATGCCGCTGTTCGACGGCGCCGACCTGCGCCGCTTCGTTGAACTCGCCAGCTACGTGGTGGTCAATGACTACGAAGCGCAGGTCATGTTGTCACGCACGGGCTACAGCGCGACGGAACTTGCGCAGCGCGTCGAGGCATTCATCGTCACGCGCGGCGAACAAGGAGCGGAGATTCACGCCGGCGGCAAACAGTACAATATCCCCGCCGTGCCGGCCGAGCGTGTGGTTGATCCGACCGGCTGTGGCGATGCTTTCCGTGGCGGACTGCTCTACGGCATCGAGCACGGCCTGGACTGGGAAACCACCGGCCGGCTCGCCAGCCTGATGGGCTCGCTCAAGATCGCCTGCCAAGGACCGCAGAACCACGGCCTGCCCGTCGACCAGATCGTCCGGCGCTTTGAATCCGCCTTCGGATACCGGTATCAATAAGGAATCGATATGAACACCACCCTTCGCATCGGCGCCGCCGCCCTGCTGCTCGCAGCGCTCGGCCTGCAAGGTTGCGCCACGGGCAGCAATTCCAACAGCGCTTACACCTCGTACCAGGCGCAGCGCGAGCAGACCGTGCGCTTCGGCACCGTGGAGTCGATCCGCAATGTCGTGATCGACCGCGAACAGACCGGTGTCGGCACGCTGGCCGGTGGTGCGGTCGGTGGCATCGGTTCGGCGGCAGCCATCGGGCGCGGCAACGGCTCGGTGGCGGCGGGTATCCTGGGCGCCATCGCGGGTGGCATCGCCGGCAGCGCCATCGAGGGCCAGGTCAACAAGCGCCCCGGCCTGGAGATCACCGTCAAGCTGGACAACGGCGAGTACCGCGCTATCACGCAAGAGGCGGACGAGGCTTTCCGCCCCGGCGAACGGGTGCGTCTGCTGTCGTCGGGCGGCGTGACCCGCGTGACGCACTGAAAGGCGAACCCGCCCGAGCCGCCGTCCGCGGCGCGCGAGGCGTATCCGCAAGACCGCATCGGCCTGCGCCGATGCGGTTTTTTGATGTCCGCACCACACCGGCAGGCAATAAAAAGCCCGCCGGGGCGTGAGCCTGTCGGCGGGCGGTGCAAGACACCAGGTCTTGCGGACCGGATACGCGGTATCCGGTCAGGTGGGCGCGACACGCGCGCCGCTGTGGTCCCGGAGGATCACCGTCGCAAGAATGGCTTACGGACGGTTGCCGGTCGGGAAAGGCCAGGCCGCGGCCGGGTTCAGCGCGGTCTTGGCACCCGGGGCAGCAGCAGCGGGCGCAGCGGCCGGGGCAGCGGCAGGCTTGGCAGCAGCCTTCTTCGCCGGAGCCTTCTTCGCAGCGGGCTTGGCAGCAGGCTTCGCGGCGGCCTTCTTGGCAGCAGGCGCCTTCTTGGCAGCGGCCTTCTTCGCAGGCGCAGCCTTCTTGGCGGGCGCCTTCTTGGCCACAGCCTTCTTCACTGCAGCCTTCTTGGCCGCAACCTTCTTCACTGCGGCCTTCTTGGCAGCCGGAGCCTTCTTCGCTGCAACCTTCTTCACTGCAGCCTTCTTGGCGGCCGGGGCCTTCTTGGCCGCAACCTTCTTCACTGCGGCCTTCTTGGCGGCCGGAGCCTTCTTCGCTGCAACCTTCTTAGCAGCGACCTTCTTGGCCGGAGCCTTCTTAGCGGCCGGAGCAGCCTTCTTCACGACGGCCTTCTTGGCCGGGGCCTTCTTCGCAGCAGCCTTCTTGGCCGGGGCCTTGGCGGCCGGTTTCTTCTTAGCAGCAGTTGCCATGGGGAACTCCTTCAGGATTGGGTATCGAACTATCGAGATTGAGCAACCCGACCGGCCCGATCCCACGATGCACCTGCATCGCCAGACCAACCGAGCGAGCGATTCATCGGCGCGCCACCAGACCGCAGTCGCACGCTAATGAATTCGGAGTGAAGACCTGCAACCCGCGCGGTGGACACACGCAGCAAGTTGTACGCCTCGGCCGGGCACACGCGCACGGCCGCAGTCGGCCGGACGAACTGCATCCGGCGAGCCTTCATCAATTGAGAGGACCGGGGCACCATGGCCGCACCGGTCGAAACCTGGTTTTGCGCGAGCCGCTGCGTAGCGTGCAAAGCCGCTTGCAGCGTGACTTTGCGGACAGCGGAACCTTGGAGCGCGCGCGTTTTCTTTTGAGGGTAGTACGCCCGTCCCGTCAGGGGGACCTTCGAGATGGCACCGAGTTCGAACAGCCCTGTCGGCGTGGCGTGCTTCAAAGTGGTTACGCTCCTCGACTACCTTTCACTACCGCGTTGGAAGTTCATCGTTGTTGATCGTGCGAAGCTTCCCTGCATTGAAGTCAACGTCTTGTCAAGGCGAATCATAATTCGTTTGTGCGGTGATGTTAAGAGATTTATGCAAAAAGCGCGGTGAGTTTTGGTGAAGGATTGCGCTTCCTCTGTGCCTCATCGCGATCCGGGTCGCGCATGCATGTACGACGACCTCGCGAATGCGTATGTTCTTGCTTCCGATGCTCGTGTCGACACGTTGTTTGGTGCAGACACACGCTTCCCGCAAACCCAATGTTCATACCGGTTTACGGCAACACGCATGCGCACAGCGATGCGCGGCGCGCGTGCTCGCGCGGCACGGCTCGGCATCGGCACCAACGCGTGCATCGACACCGATGCGAGCGCGCGCGCGCGAAGAAAAACCGATGCGCGGATGCCACAACGCGAGCGAAATTTCGCGCGATGAACACGAGCCCGCACGCGCTCGATGCGACTTCGACATGCGCATCGACACATCGCGCGCGCAGGACACTCGCACACGACGCGATGCGCATGTCGGTGGATGACGAATCGATGGAACGCGCGCGGATCGATCCGTGCATGCGACGCGCCGCAAGTCGCATGCCGCGCATCGTGCGAAACCGGATGTGTCGACTCCGACCATGACGCGCCTTCCGCGAATCTTCGAATCTTCATTTCGCATGCGCGACACGGCGATCGCCGCATGACATGGCGCGCCTATCGGTGACACTTTCGCAAACTTCGGCAAACGGACATCACGCTCACGGCCCGGCGCATACGGCCAGGCAACGCGCGGCAATGTCATGGGCCTCAGGAAAAACCCTCACGCAGCGTTTGAAACACGGCCGGCCTACGGCGATAGAAGAAATGTTCTACGCCCGCCGCCACACCACCTTTGCTGCGACAGCAAGCCGTCGAAAGGATTGAGGGACTTTGCTTTGCGGAGGATCGGCTAGCGCAAATGCTGCAATCGCATATCGGCGTATCAGGTTATCGCCGATTGCCGCACCCGGCGGTTTCATCTCACGATCCGCTCACTGCGTCAGCCCGGCAATCGACCGTGCGGCGCGGCGCGGGCAGGCACGTTGTCCGTGACGGCAGGGCGAGTCGCCGCGATGGACAGCATTGCAGCGACAGCGCACCGAAGAGCAGAGAGCGCAGACAAAGGGGTCCAAACAAGCGTTCTGAGTTGCGGAGGGACAAGATGCGCGCACCAGCCTTCTTGTTGAGATCGAGCCCACTGAGTCGTGGGATTTTCCTGTGGTGCCGGTGGCCGGCACGGCGAATGCCGGGTGTCCTGGCGATGGTGTCGCTGGCCGGGATCGCCAACTGTGCCACGTCGGGCAGCGGTGACATGGGTGCGTCGCTGGGCGGCAGCGGCAGCACGGCCGGCAACACCACGTCGGCCGATGCGGCCATCACATCGGTCGAACCGGTCAACACCACTGCCATCACCGCTGTCGTGCCGCTCGCCAGCGTGCTGACCTCGGCCACGCAGACGATCGGGGCAGCGTCCGGGCTCGGCGCGCCGGTGGGCAACGTGCTGACAACGCTGGGCAGTGCGCTCGGCAGCGGAGGCAGCACCCTCACGCAGACCGGCAAGAGCAATGCGCTGACATCCGCGCTGGGCGGCACGGTGAGCGCACTGGGCACGCTCACCGGTTCGCTCGCCGCGGTGGTGACACCGGCATCGCCGGCATCCGGCGGCAGCGCGCCGGGCGGTGCGCTGAGTGGCGGACTGGGCGGTGCGCTGGCTCCCGTGTCCACGGTTTTCGGCAGCCTGGCGGCGGGCTTACCCGGTATCGGTACGCCTGCCGCCACGGGCAATCCGCTCGGCGGATCGGGCAGTGCCGGCATGACGCTCGGCGGGTTGGCCGGCGGTGTGCTGTCGGGTGTCACGCCCGGTGCACACCGCTAGCGATCGCACCATCCTCACAGACGTTTTGCTTTTCGGCATCCGGCAGCCATCGCCACTGGATGCCACCCCGCCGGCGCCAGACGCGCGTTCTTCTGAAGCCGGTGTCTTACGCGGGCCGGGCCGCGCTTGCAAAGGAGACACATCATGACTATTCGCAACTCGCTCCAGGCGGCTTCGTCCCGCAAGCTGATCGCGGCCACCGTACTGGCCATGCTGACGCTGGCCGGCTGCGCTTCCGGCGGCAACCGGAACGGCGACACGCCGGCCTCGACCGCCAACTACGACCCGGGGGCCGTGCCGGTCGGCAACGTCGCCAGCAACGGTGGCAACGTCGTCACGCAGACCGGCAAGACGGTGAGCGATCTCGGCACGCAGATCGGCACGGCCGCGCAGAAGGATCTCGGCGCGACCGTCACCTCGGCCGGCAACACCGTCCAGACACTGGGGACCGGTATCAGCAACGGGCTGGGCAAGACCGGTTCGACGCCGAACCCGGTCGGCACGACCGTACAGAACACGGGCAACGTGGTGACCTCCGCCGGCGTCACGGTCGGCAACGCCGGCCAGACCGTCACCGACCTGGGCGCAGCCGGCAGCCCGCTGGCGCCGCTGAATCCGGTGACGGCGCCGGCGGGCAGCAGCGTGTCGGCGCTTGGCCAGGTGCTGCAGGGCGCGGGCGGTCTGGTCACCATCAGCACATCGAGCGGGCCGGTGCAGCAGGTCACCCAGCAGACGAGCAATGCGGTCGTGCCGCTGGCCTCGCAGGTCGCCCGGGGAACGCAGCAGGTCGGCAGCGCCACCATGCTGGGCAGCCCGCTGGCCAATGGCCTCAACACGGTGGGCGGCGGTCTGGCGAGCGCCGGCGGACAGGTCGGCGCGGCCAGCAGCAATCCGCTGGCGGCCGACGTGGGCAATGTGGTCGGCGCCACGGGGGCGACGGTGGCGAGCGCCGGTGGCCTCGTGAACGGCGGCAGCGGCGGCTCGACCAATCCGCTGGCCACGGTCACGAATGTGCTGGGCGGCGGCGTGAGCGGCAGCACTCCGCTGGCGCCGGTCACCAGCGCCCTCTCGGGCACGGCCAGCGGCGGCAACCTGCTCGCCCCGATCACGAATGCGCTGGGCGGTGTCACGAACACCGCCGGCGGCTCCGGCAGCAATCCGCTGTCCACCCTGACCGGCACGCTGGGCGCCCACTGATCCCCCTGCCCCGGCGGCGGCCCCTACCGATTTTCTGACTGATAAGGAAACCACACCATGCAACAACGTCCCCCCCATACCCTGTCGCACCTGCTGGGCGGCCTGGCATTCGCATTGGCGACGCTGGCGGCCGGCGGCGCCTTCGCGCAGACCACGCCGGCCGGCACCTGGAAGACCATCGATGACGCCACCGGCAAGCCCAAGGGCGAAGTGCAGATCGTCGAGAAGGACGGCGTGTTCTCGGGCAGGGTCACCAACATCCTGAAGGAAGAGGACCGCGCCAAAATCTGCACCAAGTGCACGGACGACCGCAAGGACCAGCCCATCGTGGGCCTGACCATCCTGAAGGACCTGAAGAAGACCGGTGACAACGAATGGGCGGGCGGCAACATCCTCGACCCCGAGAACGGCAAGATCTACAGCGCCAAGATGTCGCTGTCGGAGGATGGCCAGAAGCTGAACGTGCGCGGCTTCCTGGGCATCAGCCTGCTGGGCCGTACGCAGACCTGGGTGCGCGAATAGCCTGCCGGCGGATCGCTCACGCTCCAACGCGCGTCGCGTGCGCTCCCCGCCGCTCTATTAAAGAATCGCCGGGCGACCGCCGTTACACCGGACGGGGGGATGCCCATGTGGGCAAGACAAGTGGAGAACGCCCAACATGCGACCGTGGACACTCAAAGCCAAATTGCGACTGGCGCTGGCCCTGATGTGGCTGGGCCTGGTCGGCGTGGGCGTCTGGAGTGCGATGGAAACCCGCGCCACCATGCTGGATGAGCGCAAGATGGGCCTGCAGAACCTGGTGGACGCCGCCGAGGGCGTCGCCAAGCTGTATCACGCGAAGGTACAGTCCGGCGCCATGGGTGAGGACGAGGCCAAGAAGACCGCCCTCGCGACGCTGGCGTCGATGCGCTACGGCACCGCGGGCTACCTGTTCGTGGTGGATTCGCAACTGATCCTGCAGATGCACCCGACGCTGGCCGACATGGTCGGCAAGAGCACCGCCCAATTCAAGGACCCGACCGGAAAACCGGTCTACCCGACCATCGTCAATGCCGCCAAGGACAAAGGCTACGGCTTTGCCGAATACCAGGGCCGTCAGCCGGGCAGCGATGCGGCCCTGCCCAAGATCGGCTACGTCAAGCGCTTCGCCCCGTGGGACTGGAACATTTCCAGCGCGGTGTTCCTGCAGGAAGTGGACGCGGCCTATGTCCATTCGCTGACCGCCAACCTGATCGTCATCCTGGCCGTGGGTAGCGTGGTGACGCTGGCCATGTCCCTCATCATCCGCAACGTGCAGCGCGGACTGGGCGGCGAACCCGCCTATGCCACCGAAATCGCGCGCCGCATCGCCGGCGGCGACCTCGCGGTGCAGGTGCGGACCCGTCAGGACGACCGGGGCAGCATGCTGTTCGCCATGGCGCGGATGCAGCAGCATCTGACCGGCACCATCGGCAACATCAAGACCTCCGCCGACTCGATCGCGAGCGCCACCAAGCAGATCGCCACGGGCAATGCGGACCTGTCGCAGCGCACGGAGGAACAGGCCAGTTCGCTGGAGGAAACCGCCTCCAGCATGGAAGAGCTGACCTCGATCGTGAAGCAGAACGCCGACAACGCCCGCCAGGCGAGCACGCTGGCGGTCAATGCCTCCGGCATCGCGGCCAAGGGCGGCGAAGTGGTCGGCCGGGTGGTCGAGACCATGGCCGGCATCAACGACAGCAGCAAGAAGATCGCCGACATCATCGGCGTGATCGAAGGGATTGCCTTCCAGACCAACATCCTGGCGCTGAACGCGGCGGTGGAAGCCGCGCGGGCCGGCGAGCAGGGCCGCGGCTTCGCGGTGGTGGCCGGCGAGGTGCGTGGCCTGGCGCAGCGCTCGGCGGGCGCGGCCAAGGAGATCAAGGTGCTGATCTCGGACTCGGTCGGCCGGGTGGAGAACGGCACCACGCTGGTGGCCGAGGCCGGCACGGTGATCGACGAAGTGGTGGTCGCGGTCAAGCGCGTGACCGACATCATGAGCGAGATCAGCGCGGCGTCGGACGAGCAGAGTTCAGGCATCGAGCAAGTCAACCAGGCGGTGAACCAGATGGACGAGGTAACACAGCAGAATGCAGCGCTGGTGGAAGAAGCTGCGGCGGCGGCACTTTCCCTGGAAGAACAGGCACAACTGCTGCGCGATGCCGTGGCATCGTTCCGTACCGCCTGACGCCGGCGGGCCGTTCCGCTCCCAACGAGGGGAGGGACGGCACGCCGTTTTCCGGCACGCTGCATGGTGCTATGCTGCGCGCCAGAGGAATCCCATAACAACATTGGAATCATCATGCCCGAGCGCAACCGGCTGCCTTTGAGGGGCCTTTTTGGCGCGTTTGCCGGGTCGACCACCAGCGCCCAGGCCGGGACGGGGGACGCCCCGGGCGGCGCCTACGGACCGACCTCCGGTGCCCGCTCCGAGGCCGCGCGCGACGCTGCCGCACAGGATCTCGCCAGCGATGTCGCCCTGTGGCGGCACGCGCTCGCGGCGGAAGCCGGCGGCCGCGCCCCGAACCCCGACGCGGCGTTGCGCGACGACCTGTCGATCCTGCGCATCCTGCGCCGCCCCGATGGCCTGCGCCTGCTGCGGCAAGGGTTGCGCAGCGCCTTCCCGGGTGCCGCGCTGCGCCTGACCAGCTTCTGGCCGGATGAACAGCCGCACGCCTACCCGGCCCGCGCCGAAGCGCGCCCGGCCGAGTTCGGCGACCTGCTCGTCCTGCTGCGGCTGCGCGGTGCCGTGCCGACGCTGGACTGCCGCGCCCTCTTCCTGACCGCCCGCCGCATCGACCAGCCCGACGATGCGCTCGACAAATCGCACGCACTGCCGCAGATCAGCCTGTACGAGGGCTGGCCCGACTTCAACGTCTACGCCCGTTCCCCCATCAAGACACGCAATGCGGCATTCCTGGGCCGGTTCGATCTATCGGCCGAGCTGGAACCGCTGCGCCGCATCGGCCGCGACCAGCGGCAGTGGCGCTACCTGACGCCGTGCAGCGGCCTGACGGCGTATGCGCAGTGGCCGGGCATCCGGCCGCCGTCGCCGCTGCAGTGGCGCTGGCCGGCCGGTCCGCAGGCCGGGGGCGCGCGCCCCGCCAGCGGTTCGTTCACCGGCTTGCTGCGCCAGCTCGCCCGCCCGGAGGGACCGGGCGAAGACTGCTCGGCAGGCACCGATGTGCCGACCTGGGGCCGCCTGATCGGCAAGCTGCTCGACCATAGCTGGGAGGTGGCGCCCGGCCACGCGCTCAAGAGCGGCAACATCGCACCGATGGCCTTCTGGACGCGCCTGCGCGGTTTCCTGACAGCGGAATACCTGCTCGGCACGCATTCGCTGCAGAAGGGATTCGGCACGTCCCTGCCGTTCGAGATGGCCAACGGCCTGCAGGACATCGCGCGCGACGACTGGACCGCCACCACGGGCTTCGACCCGGATGACCTCGATGTGCCTGGCGTGCGCGGCACCCTGCAGCGCATCGCCGCCTCCAGGCTGTCGGTGTTCGGCATGAGCACGGAAGATCCGGCGCCGCTGGCTGCCCCGCGCGAGGCGCCGCGCAACATGGCCGCGCGCAACGACGGCGAACGCGAAGGCCAGCGCGTACTGCTGATCGACGTGATCCGCCCGAGCGCCGCCGCACTCTGAGCCCCGCCCTGCCCCGGGCGGCGGCCTGATCCCGCATCCCGCATCTCAGCCGGCCTCGGGCTCGGCGATGGGGATCTTGGTCTCGTACTTCGCGCAGTGCATGACGAAGTTGCTCTTGAAGCCGCGCACGTTGTTGTCGGCAATGAACACGCGCCGCGTGAAGGCGTGGTAAGCCTCCATCGAGGCGGCATTGACCGACAGCAGGAAATCCGCCTCGCCGGAAATCTCGTAACACGCCAGCACATCGGGCTCGGCGCTCATCTTGCGCTCGAAATCGCGCAGCGCGGCGCCATGCTGGCGGTCCAGCTCCACCCACACGAACACCGTCAGCGGACGCCCGACACGCACCCGGTCCACCAGGGCGACCTGCCGCAGCAGGATGCCCTCCGCGCGCATCTGGGCGATGCGCCGCTGGCAGGTCGCCACCGACATGTGCACGTGCTCGGCCAGCGTGCGCAGCGGTAACGTGGCATCGTCCTGCAGCAGGTTCAGCAGTTGGATATCGCGCCGGTCGAGTTGCATGGCGACACCCTCCGGGTGGGACTCGATTCCTCCATTTTTCCGCAGAATTTCGAGAAGAACCATGCCGCGAGCCGGCCATTACGCAACTTTTTCTCCACGTCCGCGGCTATGCTGTGACGTCCCCCGTTTGCCGCCACGCACATGAGCACGCCTTCCAGTCTCGCCCCGACGTCTTCGGCCGGCCACCCTCCGCTGTGGATGCCGGTGCTGGCGCTGGTCGGGTCGATGGCCTCCGTCTGTGTCGGCAATGCCTTCGCCAAGACTTTGTTTCCCGCGCTGGGCGCGGCCGGCACGGTGACGTACCGGATCACCATCGGCGCGATGATCCTGCTGGCCTTGTGGCGGCCATGGCGCCTGCGCCTGGACCGCCGCGATGCCGGCAGGATCGCGCTGTACGGCGTCACGCTGGCCTGCATGAACCTGCTGTTCTACCTGTCGCTGGCGCGGCTGCCGATCGGGATCGCCATCGCCATCGAGTTCACGGGGCCGCTGGTGCTGGCGGTGGCGCTGTCGCGGCGCACGCTGGATTTCGTGTGGATCGGACTGGCGGTGGCCGGGCTGCTGACCCTGACCGTGGGCGGCCGGTCGGTCGGGGTCGGACAGATCGACCCGGTCGGCACAGCCTACGCGCTGGCGGCAGGTGTGTGCTGGGCACTGTATATCGTGACCGGCAAAAACGTCGGTGCACTGCCGGCAGGCCAGGCCACATCGCTGGGCATGGCGGCGGGCGCACTGTTTGCGATTCCGTTCGGGGTGGTGCACGCGGGGCCGGCGCTGCTGGCACCGTCGCTGATCGTCGCCGGCCTGGGGCTGGGCGTGCTGTCGAGCGCCATCCCCTACTCGCTGGAGATGGTGGCGCTCAAGCACCTGCCGGGCCGCACCTTCAGCGTGCTGCTGAGCCTGGAGCCGGCCATCGGCGCGCTGGCCGGCGCGATGGTGCTGCATGAGCAACTGTCCACGCGGCAGTGGGTGGCGATCGCCGCCATCATCGCGGCATCGGCCGGATGCGCGGTGACGGCGCGGTCACGCCGGACCGCCGACGCCTGACACGCACGCGCCCGCCCGACACGCCCGCTAGCTGGAGAAGCGCGCCACCGCCTGCAGCACGGCAACCCGCGCCTGCCCATAGACCATGCCCTTCCACGCCGGCGTGTCGCAGTAGAACGCATCGCGCAGGCCCCGGCGGATGGCGGCGGCCTGATCGGGCGACGTCCCGGGATGGCGGTGCAGCCAATGGTCGGCCCGCAGCGCACGCATCACGGCCATCGGCTCGAGCGTGCCGAACTCCAGCGTGATGACGGTGCGTTCGATAGCGGGAAACAGCTGGCCGGCGCGATCCACCAGCGCCCCCTCGACCACCGAAGAGACCGATCCCGCCGCCGTGATCGTCCGGACATCCGCGCCCCAGGTGCCGATGGCGCGCTCCAGTTCGCGCGGATCATTGCCGGAGAAGATCTTCTCGCCGTGGCCATGGGCGCCGAGCCCGGTGTGCAGGTCGATCCACGCCAGGCGCGGCGCATCGGCCGCATGCCGGGACAGGATCGCGCGGGCCTGCGCGGTGCTCCAGCAGGTGCCGCTGCCACCATAGAACATGCCGTCGGGGATGGCGTATTGCCCGATCGTCATCGCATCGCGCAAGGCCGCTTCGCCGTGCGTCGCAAGATACCGGTGCAGCGCCGCCTGGTTGGCTGCGTCCGGCGGCCAGGTGTCCGGCAGCAGCAGCGGGTCGACCTCGCGATAGGCCGGATTGACCGACGCGACCGCGGCGAAATCGACGCTGTTGCGGTTCAGGTCGACGTTGTCTTCGTTGACCCGCCGCAGATGCGCGAATCCGTACGGGTTGATCGCATGAACCAGCAGCAGCGCCACCCTGCCGGCCGCCAGCCGCGCGAACAGCGCGTCGTCGCGCAGCAGGCCGACCTGGCACCCGGAGCCGCAGAACCCCTCGACACCATGGATGCCGGAGGTCAGCACCAGCAGCGCGCCGGGCCGCTCCGGCAGGAAGCACGCCGTGTCGATGGAGAGCGGCTCGCCGGCCGGCCCCAGCGCATGCGGATGGATCGCGCGCGCGATGATCAGCCCGCGCGCCCGGGCAGCGTCCAGGAAGCAGGTTCGCGCTTCGTCGTAGGTCTGGGCGAAGAAGGATTCGATGGCCATGTCCGAGCCGCCCTCCAGGAAAGGACGCCGAAAAAAAATAGGCGACGCAGCCAGCGTCGCCTCAGATTGCTGACGAACCCCACATTTTTCGGAGTGTGGGGTTTTGTCTTTTATGCGAAGCGGATTTTGGGTCGGCGGCAGCCGAATCGACCCGAAGGGGTCGAGAAGTGGGCGACGAGCCGGCGCATAGGTGCGCGAGGGCTGCAGAAGTGGCGTAAAAGCGCCCGCATGCGCGCCAGCAGCAGCGCGATCTTCTTGATGTTCTGTGCCGCAGCCGCCAGCAGGCACTGCTCGGCCACGCGGCGCAGCCCCCGCATGCGCGCGTAGCGATGTCCGTGCAATTGCTTGGCATCGGCGAAGCTGCGCTCCACCGTCTCTTTGCGCCGGGCATACAGGCGCTTGCCCCATTCGGTCAGCCGCCTGGCGTCAACCCGCTCCTTGGCCCACTCCCAAACGTGGCGCGTCACCACCTTCACCGCGTTGGCGCTGTTCGTGCACTGCGTGCGCATCGCACAGCTCCGGCAGATGCTGGGGTCGGACTTGTATTCGCGATAGCCGCTGCGGTTGGTCGTGCTGTACGGCAGCGCCTGGCCGGCCGGGCAGACATACTCGTCGCGATAGCGGTCGTACTCGTATTGCCGTTTGTAGAACGTGCCCGGCTTGTGATTCGGCGTGCGGTAGCCCATCACCCCGGCAATCTGGCGATCCTCCAGCCCCTTGCAGACAGCGGGAATGAAGTATCCGGCATCCAGCCCCACCGCCTGCACCGCAAAGCCGAAACACTCGCGCTGGCGGTCCAGCCGCTCCAGATACGGTTGGCTGTCGTGCACCGAGGCCGGGGTGACGTGCGTGTCGGTGATGATCGCGTGCTTGGCATCGACCGTGCGGTGGTCCAGGTAGAAGAACCCACGGGGCTTGTCGTCGCGCACCATGTAGCCACTGTCCGGGTCGGTGCGGCTGCGCTTGATGTCCTTCTCCTCGGGCTTGCCGCCGGGCGCCCCGCCGTCACCGTCATCGCGCGGCAGCGGCTTCTTGCCGTGCGCGACCCGGTCCGCATCGACCGCCGCATCCAGTTCGGCCAGGTAGGCAGAAGGCGTCTGCTCCACCTTCACCACGTCGTACTTGTTCTTGTTGGCGTTGGCTTTGAGGTGCGTGCTGTCGGTATAGAGCACCCGGCCGTCGACCATGCCGTGCCCCATCGCCTGGCGCACGATCTCGTCGAAGATCTCCTGATAGACCGTGGTGTCGGTGTAGCGCCGGCGCCGGTTCTGCGAGAAGGTGGAAGCATCGGGCACGCGGTCGGTCAGGCGGAAGCGGGCGAACCAGCGATAGGCGACGTTGACCTGCACCTCGCGCATGAGCTGGCGCTCGCTGCGCACCCCAAACAGGTAGCCGATGAACAGCAGCTTGAACATCACTACCGGATCGAGTGCCGGGCGGCCGTTGTCGGCGCAGTACAGGTGCGCGACCTTGGCGCGGATGAATTCGAAATCCACCGCCGCGTCGATCTTGCGCAGCAGATGGTCCTTCGGCACAAGCTCCTCGAGCGTCACCATCTCGAGTTCGTGCTGCGCGGGTGTCGGTGTCTTGAGCATCCCGCTATTAAATACAAAGGAAAGGCCTCGCCGGGGGCGAGGCCTTTGTCAGCAATCTGAGGCGACGCAGCCAGCGTCGCCTACTTCCGTGTCAAGCGCGTGGAGCGCTCACCGCGGTGCTCAGTCCCACGACAGCGCGCCGCCGGTCTGGTACTCGATCACGCGCGTCTCGAAGAAGTTGCGCTCCTTCTTCAGGTCGATCATCTCGCTCATCCACGGGAACGGGTTTTCCTCGTTCGGGAACAGCGGCTCCAGGCCGATCTGCTGGCAGCGGCGGTTGCAGATGAAGCGCAGGTAGCTCTTGAACATCGGCGCGTTCAGGCCGAGCACGCCGCGCGGCATGGTGTCCTCGGCGTAGCGGTATTCCAGGTCGACGGCCTTCTTGAACAGCTCCGTGATCTCGGCCTTGAACTCGGCCGTCCACAGGTGCGGGTTCTCCAGCTTGATCTGGTTGATCAGGTCGATGCCGAAATTGCAGTGCAGCGACTCGTCGCGCAGGATGTACTGGTACTGCTCGGCGGCGCCCGTCATCTTGTTCTGGCGGCCCATCGCCAGGATCTGCGTGAAGCCCACATAGAAGAACAGCCCTTCCATGATGCAGGCGAACACGATCAGCGACTTCAGCAGCTTCTGGTCATTCTCCGGCGTGCCGGTCTTGAACGACGGATCGGTCAGCGTGTCGATGAACGGGATCAGGAACTCGTCCTTGTCGCGGATCGACTGCACCTCGTGGTAGGCGTTGAAGATCTCGGCCTCGTTCAGGCCCAGCGACTCGACGATGTACTGGTACGCGTGCGTGTGGATCGCCTCTTCGAACGCCTGGCGCAGCAGGTACTGACGGCACTCCGGCGCCGTGATCTGGCGATAGGTGCCCAGCACGATGTTGTTGGCGGCCAGCGAATCGGCCGTCACGAAGAAGCCCAGGTTGCGCTTGATGATGCGGCGCTCGTCCTCGGTCAGGCCGTTCGGGTCCTTCCACAGGGCGATGTCGCGCGACATGTTGATCTCTTGCGGCATCCAGTGGTTGGCGCAACCGGCCAGGTATTTTTCCCACGCCCACTTGTACTTGAACGGCACCAGCTGGTTGACGTCGGTGGCGCCGTTGATGACGCGCTTGTCGGCGGCGTTGACGCGGCGGTTGCTCTGCGCGGCGGCCGCGTTCGGATTGTTGCCGAGGATGCCCGAACCCGAATTGGCAACAGCGGCCTGCGTGGCCGACGGGGGCAGTACGCCGCCCTGGTCGGGCGCGAACGATTGCGACTGCGGCCGCGGTTGGTGGGCGGGCTGCGGTGCAGCCTGCGGTTGTGCGGCAGGTTTGACGTCGTCGTCCCAGCTCAGCATGGAATTTCTCCGAAATATCTCAATTGGACCCGCCGGTGGCGCGCATGTTTCGAGACAGGCGCGGCACATCCGGCCGGTGGCCGTTGGCAATAACGGGCCGCCGCATCCTCGATGCCATGCGGCCCCTGGGGCGCTTGATGGACCCAGCCTCGGTTACTGACATTGTGTGCGGTTTGAGACCATCAACTTCCCTTTAGATCACACCAGACAGCAAATGCGAGGAGAGCCCTTGAAGACTCTGTAAACAAAGAAGCAACACGGTCAGTTTTCGTCACTCGTTATTAACGATTTTAGCACTTGATAGCGCTCCAGCAAAGAAGAAAACACTACCTGTAGGCAAGGGAAAGCCCTACATGACTACATATAGTGGTCAGATCGAGCGCCTGATGCTTGACAATGCCTACCAAGCCACCTCGCCCCCAGTGCAACGCTGTAAGGCTCAGGCGCACAAGGTACTTTTCCTTCAGAGGCATAGCCACAACAGATGTTCAACCGCGGTGGCCCCGCCGACGTCGGGTCTCCCTACTGCGCGCCTTCCAAGATCGTGACCGGCCCGTACCGGTCAGCGCTGTGCAGCCTCATGTAGCACGCCACCCTGAGACAGTCCCGCGCGGGAATCCGTTGATGTACATAAGGCGGGCCAACCCAAGCAGCATCACTCATGTCAAGTTAGCGCGATCAGGGAGCCATCATGAATAATTGAGAAGATGTCCCGAAACACCTTCGCTTGCCTGTGCTTCAGAATGTCTTCCCTCTTTTCAGGGAACAGACCGAGAAAGTGATCACGAAACGGATCTGGATCATGTAAGAATCGCGCAGAATAGCTGCGATGATATTCGATCATTTTCCGAATGCCTTCGGTGTGAGCATTGTGCCGCCCGATAATATTCAGATCCGTTGCGGTCTGATCGCCGCTGGGCATGCCGGTCTTGATATCCAGTGTTAGAAACGACTCATCCTTAGCCGCGAGTTTTTGCCAATCAAAGCCGAACGCGTAGACGTCATCGAAATTGCGATGGTAGGGGTGAACATGCGTTTCGATCTCAAAATCTTTCGTCCCTTTCTCGAGCGCATTGCAATTATCGCAAGAGGGAATCAGGTTGAAAAAAGAGACTGCAAAAAACGGATATTTCACTTTCGCGTAAAAATGATCAATGTGGAAGTACGCCCGCTTCTTTATGGCACCATCCTCAGCAGGAGGAGTGCCGGCAACATAAGTGGAGTCAAGATTGCAATAAGGACAAATTTTCAGGTTTAGCTTCTCGCTACCGAACAGTGCAGTACAGTGCCGACTGGAACGAAACGCGTCATAACGGAACACTTTTCTGCTTAGGAGTAAGCCTAAAGCTGTTTGCTTGATGCCCTGCTTTTCTGTATTTTCCCAGAACAATCCATCGGGAAGCTCCTTATCGAATTCAGTTTTCATCTCCCTCAGCCTCACCGGAGACGCAATGATGAGCTCCTTGAGAAGCGCAAAATCTTTCTGAACAAATTTTCCGAGAAACTCGCTTGCTGCTTTGGCGTGCGCGGCGTTGATTTCCTTGTCATTAAAATCGGCACTGCCAAGCTTGTCAGCAAGATCTTTGCAACGAATAGTTAAGGCGCTTTCTGTTGGCTCCCCATTCACTTTCGTGGGATTTAAATGCGCCCAGTGTTCAGCCAAGAGGGTTGCGATCTTATCTGAGGCGACGGCCTCATCGTGATCGAGTTGATTCTGAATTTTTATCATCGAAAATCTCAGGCAACTGATCCCGGGCCCTTCTTGAAGCGCTTCTCAATTGTGTTTTCAACGGACCTTCTCAAGATTTCGTCGCCGATCAATTTTGCCTTTTCCAGTAGCTGATCGTAGCTCTCTTTGCTAATCAACCCATTTTTTGCATCGTGCTCAATTTCGCGAATTTTGCGCGAGGCAAAAGCACTTGTCTCCATGATATTAATGGAGAATGGGTTCTCATATATCCGATACAGGTTGCCGGCAAGTGTTTGATCTTCCAACTGATGACCCTCAGTTGTGGCGGCGTCCCGAGTCATCACGGTCAGGCACTGCTTGGGTAGATCAGAAACCAGGAATGGCGAGTGCGACGTCAGCACAAGGCTGACCTCCAAGTCCGACGCGAAGGACGATAGGACTTGCAAGAAGCGGTCCAAAAATTCGATCTGCCATCGAGGATGAAGATACAGATCGCCTTCGTCGATGCATAGCAAAACCGACGAGTTCTCCCTCCGATTCAGCTCATATGTGACCAGCGAAAAAAGATTGAGAAATGCGCGCTGGCCAGAGCTTATTCCAATCCAATCAACATCGACCGCCCTAAAATCTCGGAAGGTGCGCAAAACTTCACTGACGAATTGCTGCGTATCCTTCTTCAATTCAATGATGAACGTATGCAATTTAGCGAAAGACTGACTATCCGGCGATTCCTCTATGCTAATTTCCGGAATCTCACGGAAGAGATTTTGCAGACCTTCGAGCCGACTCTTAAACCTTCCGCGGGCGTCTTTCTTGCTATTTGGCAGTATTTCATCCAGTTTTTTATCGACACCCTGAAAAAGGGTTCCCAAAATGTCGCCAAAACCTTCCTTTCCCAACGTTCTTTCAAAAATCGTAAAAATCTCAATTTCATCCAGGCCAAATTCTGACAAGCTCGAGAAGATAAAATTGTGAACTGTTAGGAACAGAAACTTATCGTCGGCGCTCTGCAGTGTTGCGACCGCGCTTCGGTAATGCGCGAGATAAGCACGAATTACCTTCGATCCGGACAGTTCTGTTTTCTTCGTCATGTTGCGAATCAGATCTTCACGAATCGCATCACGAAAGGTAATTGCAACGTGCGACGGCGGCCTCATTTCCAGCTTACCGAATCGATCCTTGTCCAGAATAAATTCAAATTGCTTTTCAAATTCTGTTCGCTCCCCCTGTCGTGACCTGACAAAGGAAAACCTGTCATTTGGGGAAATATCGGTGACGTGCTGACCCAAGTTCTTGGGCTTGGACGTTGTGACATTTGAAAAGTAGACGACTTCAATCCCATCTAACGGCACACCTGTATCCAGCGCTTGAACTTTGGCATCAAATTCGCAGGTTGGCGCCGAGCGGTGGCCGAACTGAAAATCGCAATGCGTAACCCCCTGATCTTCATACACGATCAGGTAATCGGACCTCAGGGCGCTGCGCAAGGTACCCTTCAGTGCCCGGCAAATGAGCTCCAAGGCATTGCTTTTGCCCACCCCGTTCTCTCCTATGATCGCCGCAATGTCGACGACCGGGCGCGGAAAGAAGTCATTTGGCAGTGCTGGAATGGGTTCGAAAGAAACGTGGTTGACCGACATGTCGTAGCGGTACTTCCTATTACTGCTCAGACTGATGCCGAACGAGGACAAGTTTTTGAATTTTTCGACCCACACGTACAGTATTTTCATAGGTTCCTAGCTCGATTCCGGCTGGAGCGCAGCACGGCTCTGACCGGCGTAATGGGTAGCGCCCATTTTCGCCGTGCTATCCCCCCGGGATAGCCGCTAGCGTTGCATCGTGCAGATGGGTCCGGAATCTTAGGATGACCGGCCTCCGGGGCGATGGCCGCTAACCCTCAGCCCTCGTCCTTTCCAGCGCCGTACCGATACTTTCGAAGCGCTAGTCCTTCCTCTGCTCGTTGCCGCTCATGCTCGATCATGCCTTGCAGCCCCTCTGTGAGCCACTGTGCGAAGGCTTGGACGCGGCCATCTTCGTCGCTTTTCCAAGCGGAAATCGCCTGAAGCTTCTGTTCGTACGCCTGGACCAGGCCGTACTCGCCTCTGACGACGCCCGTGGTTTCAATGGCAGCAGCGACCTCTTTCCAGACGCCGGAGCGCTCCGGCACCGCCTTAACAATGGCCTTGCAGACCTCCAAAATCGACGCAGAGCCGTCGTAGGCGCGCAGGATACCGACGACAAACTCGATGTCGTCCTCGCCACCGGTCCCGACATACTGAAGCAGCAGCCCTTCTAACGGCGCACCAAACGTTGGGAAGGCCGACTTTACGAGCCGCGCGCCGCGATAGCTGAACATGAAGCGGACTTCCTCATCGAAGTCACCCCGAAGCGCCGACAGCAGCATGCCGGGCTCACGAGCGATCGCCTCACCTAACTTGTGAAGCTGATACGGAATCGGCTCGAACTGATCCGAACTGCCAACATCCATTTCGCGCTTTTTGTCCGCTAGCGCCCGAGCATGCTTCAGACGCCCCACTAAGAAGCTGAGGACCACGTGGAGGTCAAACTGTGCGATCTCGTAAAGAATGTCTTCCACCTGGTAGTCCAACTCCGGCAGTGAGGTTAGCGCAGCCAGAATCTCGGCACGCTCACTCGGCTCCATCGCGCCCACCAGAACACGGAAGTCCTTCCGGAACCAAATGACGTTTGCCCAGCGGGCGTCATCGTGTTTGGCCAGTTCGCGCAGCGACTGTAGGAAAATGGACTTGGCACCTGACGCACCCTCTGCGAAAAGGCTCGCGGCGACTCCCATGGTTTGAATAAGGGCGTCCCGATCATCGAGCGCCGTTGCACGGTCAATGACCGCTGCCAGCGTATCCAGACGCTGTGCGCCCACTCCATAAAGGGACTTGGCGATGGTCGTCAGGTGCCGGCCACTCGCGACCCAATCCTTCACAATCGCATCAATTTCCGCCACGTTCCCACTGATCCACAGGCCACGCATCAGCGCGATGAGAAACGGCGCCATGACCACTTCATGGATGGTGAGGAATTCAAGCGCAAGACGAGATCTCTCCCGACCGATGGATTCTAGGAAGTCGTAGTACACCGGGAACATCGCCAGATCGTTCGATCGTGTCTTCGAGAATTCTAGAATGCGATCGCGCCACACCTCATAGGTGGCGTCGTTGATCTCCTCGAGATACTGGCGTGCGGCCTCACGTCGCTTGGTGTCACTGTAGTCCCAAGCCCCGTCGGAACGACTCAAATCTTCCCACTTCCCGAAGATGCCTTCAAAGCCGATGAGTTGCTTGTAGATTTGGTATTCGGAGTGCGCATCCAACACATCCCGCACTTCCAGTGCCTTGTCCTTGATCGCCTGGGAATCCGCGTGGTAGTAGTCCCAGTAAGCCAGATGCTCAATCGATTGCACCACGGGCAAGGCCTCGGTCTTCACCAGATCGCGTGCGAACTCAAGCACCTTGATTGCATCGCGCTCAAACATTGCTAAGGTATCAGCATTGCTGACGCGGCCCTCACGCCGCGTAGCAGTGTTCAAGGTCCGCAGGACTTGCATCCGATAATCAACTGACGCGTCAAGCGTATACATCCGCTTCGCCAGTTCAATAGCATCCGCGCGCATGGCGGCGACACCGCCATCGCTCTGAACCGAGCCTCGTCGGATCGTGATGCTTTGGTACGACCAAGAGGTTCCCTCGATTGCCGGTGAAAGCGTCGTACCAAGGACCTGGAGGATGACGTTTGCGTTAGCCCGCAATTCATCATCCTTCAGTTTACCGAGGTGAGTCACCATGCGAATCTGCGGCTCGGCACCGCGCGGGGGCTGGCCATAAAACACATCGAGGTCGAACGTTGCGAGTGCTTTCAGCGAACCCTCAGCCTTGGCTCTGACCTCCTTGTCAGCGGCATGCGACATTTCTAGCAGGAAGTCGACGAGCTGCTCCGTATGCACGTAGCGCACCTTGTCGGCGACTTCAATGGCTTCGCGAATCAGACTTTCGACGGAGCGATAGCGAAGCCGCGACCCAGAAATGGGGGCGCCCCCCTCCGCCAAGGTTCGCTGCGACACCTCACGCACAAACTTCTCCAGCGTTGGCAACGTCGCCATGTGGAACCGTGGAACCAGCACCGCGAGCGTCTTCAAGGCCTCCCACAACTCTTCGTACTCGGCGCTATCCTCCAGTACCTTTGCAACACGGCTGAACTCTTCGCTCAGACGCTCTTCAACTGCAGCGGTTTTGGCATCCACTAGCTTCGAAAGCGCCGCAAGACGTAGCTCGAACTGGCTCATTGGGCGACCTTCAGCAGAATCGTAGTGACAGCGTCCGTACCTGCGGCTTGCTGAGCCAGCGCCCGGCTGGTAGGAACAAGGTGAGTCCCTGTATCGTCAAGCCTGCCGGACAGTACCAGTGTGCGGGCCTCGTGTTCGGCGATTGTCCGGTCAACCCCTGCTCTCTCAAGGGCCGAAAAAAGTGCCTCCTTGGAAGGAGCGTTGAGCGCCTCAATCAAGCCCAGCACGATGACGTCAATATCCTTGAATGCTGGGCTGCGCAATTGATCAAGGGGAACGGGCGCCTCCACCGCGACAGGCGGTCGCATCGGCGCTACGGCGGTCGCTTGCTCGATGTCCTCGAGCAACGTCGTCACGTCCTTATAGACCTTGAAGCCTTCCTCTTCAAACGCTCCCGCAAGCTTGTTATCGCCAACCAGCGCGCAATGTCGGCCTTTCCTGGGCTTGATCTCAATCCCCGCTTCTAATATCCACGAGTCGGGGATGTCCTTGCGCCGCGCTTCCCGTGCTTCGTTTGAGTTGAACGGAGGGTCCACATTGAAGTACCTAGCCCATGCACCAGCGGCGTGTTCAAGGGAGATAGCAATCACTTCAATCTTGTTGGTAACCACGAACTGATTGAAGGTCGCCTGTGAATTGCGGGTGACCTCTTCCAGATCCCATAGCTCCAAATGAGGGGCCGGCAGACCCATCGTCTTATACACATCTCGCCGCACCCCTTAAAAATCAATGACTTACTGGAGCCGGCTTGTGAGCGCCGAACCGCCATCATTCAGCGGTCGACAACCCGCAGCGCCTTATTTCAAGGGGTTCCAGGAGGTGCGCTCAAAAATGAGGCAAGAGTTATGTATAAGACGATGCGGCAGACCCTCTACAAGCATGCCCAGCATGCCACGTTGCAGTTTGTCGAACGCCAGCTTCATCTTCTCGACGGACTCAACGTGCTTCTCAAGCTGGGCGGTTCGCTCTTCCTCAAGAGCGATCTGCGGGATGTAAATCTTGAGCGAGCCCATCTGAGATCGCATCAGCAGCCGCTGGAAGTCGGCATGCTGGAAGGGAAGCCTGCGCAGCATGCTCGTGTCAATAACGAGGTGAAAGACTTCCATGGCAGAGCGTCAACGATGAGCGGTGGGGCAAACCATCAGGCGTTTGGGTCAAGTGATGACAGCAGTTCGATCGTTCAACGCGATCGAAGACGCAAAGTCGTACAGGTAACCCGCCAGCATCTTACTGGTGCATCAAGAAACAGGGCTTGAGTGTAGCGCTGGTGCCGTCTCAGCGGGCACAACCACCTATTGGAGTTGAGCATCCTACGCAGGAACGCATCCTTTTGGCTCCCCCAATTTGAGGGATACCGAATGGCCCACGCGGCAACCAAACTGGACGAGCGCAGTTGCACCGTATCAGTACGGGACGCAAAGAAAAAAAAAGGGAGTGGGCAGATGCGCAAGTTTGCACCGGTTTTAGTGACTATCGCCGGCCTGGCGGCCTGCAGCCCCGTCAAGGAAGGCTATGTCTCGCAGCAGTGGGCCACCAATATGCGAGAGCTGGGTGTGTATCCCCTATTCCCGCCGCGCGAGGACTTTTATGTCGGGGACGTCTACGTTACGGCCGTCGACAAATGTTCCGCTACGACCGCCCTATCGACCACCACGTCCATCCCACCACTGGGCGTGTATCTCGCGAGCATTAATGTCAAGGAAGCGCTGATCAGCAACTATGCGAATCGGCCGGAATTTCCCCTGACTTCCGCCTCGACGCCAGCAGCCAGCGTATTCGAGCCGCCAGAGAAGCAACTACGGCTCAAGACGGTGGCGTTTCCGTTCTTCCTTCGTGCGACGGCCACCGGTGAGGACATCGGCGCGCTGGTGCCGGTGAACGGCCTGCCGTTGAAGGCGGGTATCCAGTTCAATGCCGTCAAGAGTGCCTCTGTCACCGTCTCCTCGGCAGAGTCCTACGCCGTGCCCTGGTCAGCGCTTGGCGCGCGCATTCTATCGGCCGGCAAGCTCGCCATCCCCATCGCCAACCAAACCCCTGATCCGGCATCGACCCTGGCCATGCTCAATGCGATCGCCATATCGCCGGATGGCCAGCCGTGTAAAAGCGTGGACGTGACGGTGGTTTCGGAAGCCTTCTACGCGCGCTCCTTCGACGTGACCCTGCACGTTGATTCCAGCGCCGCCGTGGCTGCTGGAATGGGGATACATGGCGATCTGTCAGCCGCATCCGGCGTTGCCACCACGACTGCCAAGAATGTCGCGGCCGTGGCTGCGGGTGCCAGCACACCGGCGGCAAGTGCACCCGTTGCAACTGCGCCAGCCAGTGCCCCGTCCGCCATCGACGCCGCCTCCGCGGCGGTGGCCGCGCAGGCAGGTCTGCAAGACCAAGCGCTGAGCCGCGTCCCCGCAGCGCCGGGCGTTACGGTCGGGTGGAGCACCCATGCAAATGGCGATGTTGGCCTGCGCAGCACGTACGACCGCCCGATCGCCATCGGCTACCGCGGTGTGCGGTTCCGTGTGGATTTGACCAACGGCAATCTAGTAGCGATCGCGCAACCACGTGAATCCGCGCTCACCTCGAAGGCCGGGGGCCTTGGCCAAGCTGTCGATGCCGCCTCAGCACCAGTGGCTAATCCCGCCTCGACGCCCGCAGTTAAACAATAGCAAGACTCCCAGACCATGCGCGCACCCCTTATCGCTCTCGCGGCATGGCTTTTGTGCGTACCAGATGTGGTTCTCGCGCAGGCCTATCCGCTGTGCCCAGATGCAGTGTGGACGACCAGTGCGAGCCCAGCCTCCGGAATGGCCAGTGCAGAGACGGTAGTGCCAGGGGCTCAAAAAGCGGTCGGTGCACCCTGGACGCAAATCCCTGCACCCGCCGGTCTGCCGAAGCGGTGGATACCCGCCCTGCAGGCGCACCCAGATCTCGCCGTCAGGAATGGCGCCGCGAGCGCGGACCTCGCCCTGCAGCAGCTCCGCCCCTCAGATCGGTCGCGTATCTTGGGTGATGCATTCGGTGCCCCATCGGGCCAATTGGTGAGTCCCAATCAGCTGACTGAGCCGGAACTCACTAATACTACTGTGTTAAAAAATAAGGCACTATTCGCGTGTCTTCCACTGCGTTATGAGGAGAGCGATGGAAATTTCTGCGAAGCGGTTCGAGGAGTACGTGTCTCTGATGGCCCAGTCGCTTGGACACGCTGACCGTGTCGAGCCGTTTCGTGGCTACTGCACGGGGTTGATGCTGCCGGTTAAGCGTAAGAGCGTTGAGCCCATGGCGGCGCATTTGTCGCCAGAGCGGGTGCGTTCGGAACACCAACGTCTGCATCACTTTGTGGCCGATGCGCCGTGGTCGGACGACTTGGTGCTTGATGCGGTGCGCAGTTACGTACTTGAGCGAATTAGCCGGCGCGCGGGTTCGCCTGAGGCGCTGATTATTGACGATACCGGTTTTCCGAAGAAGGGTAAGCACTCGGTCGGGGTCGCTCGGCAGTACTGCGGCCAATTGGGTAAGCAGGACAACTGCCAGGTCGCGGTCAGCATCTCGCTTGCCAATGAACACTTCAGTCTGCCGGTGCGCTACCAACTGTATTTGCCACAAAGCTGGGCAGATGACCCACAACGGCGTAAGCATGCCAAAGTGCCCGAGGCGCTGGAGTTCGTCACCAAGCCGATGCTCGCGCTGCAACTGCTTGAGAACCTCGGCGAAGTGGGATCGCTGCCCGAACTGGTTCTGGCTGACGCCGGTTACGGGGCGAGCACGGAGTTCCGCGAGCAACTCACGGCGATGGGCTTCACTTATATGGTCGGGGTGACCGGGACGGTCAGCTTGCAGTCGCAAGCGCTGGCGCCGCTGCAAGCAAAGGAGCTGGCCATGCAATTGCCGTCGCGACGCTTTCGCACTGTCACGTGGCGCGAAGGCACCAACTGCGCCTTGTCGTCGCGTTTTGCGGCGGTACGGGTGCATTGCGCCTCCCGTGCAGCCCGGCCAGGCGAGGCCAGCGCGGAGCAATGGTTGCTCATCGAGTGGCCCAAGGCAGAAGTCGAACCGACCAAGTATTTCCTCAGTACGTTGCCGGCTGATACGCCAATCAAGGAACTCGTGCGACTCGCAAAACTGCGCTGGCGTATTGAGCGCGATTACCAGGAGCTCAAGCAGGAACTCGGCTTGGGGCATTTCGAGGGACGCAGCTGGCGCGGCTTTCACCACCACGCGACGCTGTGCATAGCGGCTTACGGCTTTCTCGTCACTGAACGTTTGGTGGTGCAAAAAAAAACTCCAGCTCATCGGTTACTCGGCGAGGTGTCTTCCTTACCCGAAGGCTTCCGGCCCCGGGGCGCCACTGCGTAAGCAGCGACACGTGGCGCATTCCATCACAACGTTGCGACTGGAGCTTGCTGCCGCGCTACTTGCTTGTCTTGAACGGTGCCCGTGCTGCGGCCGGAAAAACGAGTAATTGTTAACACAGTAGTACTAAGCGGCTGCAGATCGCGAATGCACGTGCCCAGGTTACGCGCCTGCAAAACGTGCTCGACCCAAACGTCCTCGAAGCCTATCTCGGCAAGCCGGCGCAGGATCTGTCCGTTCCTGAACTGCTCGCGCGCACCGAGGACACCGACTTTCGCGCCCTGTCTCTTCAACTAAGGCGCGCACTGAATGACGGCAATACGGCCATGGTTGGCGTGGGCGTGGACGGAAACGCCGGCGGATTGGCAGGCTTGCCGAAGCCGGTCCCAGTAGTCCTCGCTCAGACCAAGGACAACAAGCAGTGCCTGCGCCCCGCGCAGGGCAGTGACCTCAAGCTGGACCCTGGAACCAACCGACTCCACCGAGTTTGGGATCCAGAGGGTTTTCGCGACGTGGGGATGCTTCTGTGGCGTACCGCCGGCGCTGGCGCTGAGCCAGGCGACGTGAACATCTGCAGTTTCGTCCGAGTGAGCCAGAAACTGGCCGTCACGGCCGCGCATTGCGTCGTCGACAGCTCCGCCGGTCAACGTGTACACAAACGTGACCTGGCTTCCACCGGTATCGAAGCCATCGCGTTGCTACCGCGCCTGGACCACTCTCCGATGCGTCCTCTTGACTGCTTCGCCAAACCAGCCACCTGCGGCTATGTTGTCGCGCGTGTCCAGACGCCAGCTGAGCTTCCTGACGCCATCACCTGGCCGGCCAGCACGGCCGTACCGCAACCGGATGTGGCCATGCTGACTATCGCATTCGGGGCGGACGCGCCCGAAGTGCGAACCCACATCGCCCCCAAGCTCGAGGCCCGGAAGCTGACCCTGGCCGGCTACGGGCTGACGGACGTGAAGACGGGCGCTTTCGAGCGTGGCTCGTTGCTAGTGGGATGGCAGGAGCGTCCACCCAGCTTGGAATCGACTTCCCTTGTCTGGTCTGTCGACTTGCGCGACGGTGCGGCCACGGCTTGCGGGGGTGACTCCGGTGGGGCTGTGTTTGACGGTGACATCGCTGGCGCGCCCGGCGAACACCCAAAGCTGGGCGCGATCATTTCGACGGCCGGACCTGCGCCGTCGAATGCGACGACAGAGAGAGCCAAATGCGAGAACGCCGCCTTCGGTCGCGCGGCACGTCTGGACATCCACTATGCATGGCTCTGCGGACGCTCCCATGGCGCCATTCTCGGGTGCGTGCAGACAGTGGGCGCCGCGGGTCGCTAGCGGAACTCCAGCACAACAACTCGCCCGGCTCGCCCCCGCCAGATACCAGCTTCGGACCAGCGCGCAAAACGCCGGTAGATACTGTCCCAGCTGCCGAACGGTCGTCCCTCAATAGCCTTCGCGCCCGACCTGTCTTGCAAGCATGGAAGCGGAGGAGGGTCTGCGCCCCCTCGGTACTTGTTTTTGCATTTTGCCCACGGACCCTAGTATGTGGCCAGTGCGAGTTCCTGAAGACGCACTGCCATTGCCTTCACGGACATGCCAAACTCAGCGGCCATGGACTTGAAGTGTCTGCCGCCGAACTGTGTTGCACTCGCCAAAGCAGCGGGGAACGCAAGCGAATTTGTTTGCGCATTCAGCAGTTCGTGCATTGATTCGCCTCTCAAGTGAAAAGCCACGGTGTGCGTGAGGGCGACAGGGGCCTTGCCAAACCGCTTTTCGAACTCTGTGCGAACGAGCTTGGTTGGCGCGAGAAAGTACGCGGCGAAATAGTCCGCCTCCCGCTCCATTTCGCTGCGCGCCATGGAATGGTCACCTGATAGGGGGCGATCCCGATGCAGCCCGTTCAGCCCGGGGTGCAGCGCGATATGACCAATCTCGTGCGCGCCTGTAAATCGCCGTGTTTCGTAGGGAAAACGAGTAGAGATCAAGATCGTCCGCCGATCGAGCACAAGGATGCCAGCGGTCTGAAACCGCTCTCGGCCTGCGCCGCCCTGCCCCAAATCAGGCCTCAATTCATACTCGTAGCCACAGATTCTGGCCGCAACATCCGGTGCAAAAAGCTGCGTGAACGGCGGCACGCCGCTCGGATAGAGATTTTTCGCGCTTTGGTAGATTTCCAGTTGCAGACTGCGCGCCGCACGTTCGATTGCCGCCTTGTCCATGGCGCCCCCACACTATATGTAGTGTAAACATAAAGAAACAATACTATATATTGTGTATTTTTCCCAATAGCGCCGATGCTGCGTGCGCAACATAACGCCGCGCACCAATCGCGATCCCATGGAAAGCGGCGAATTGAGCACTCGCCTGATGCCTGAAGCCGGGCGAGCTATGCAGGGGTATTGGGGGTAGGAACAAGAATCCGGTCAACCCACTCGCAGCAAGCGGCAAAACTTGGCGAGCAACTGATGAAGCTCAGGGTGCACCGGAACCTGGATCATGTCACGCTTGCTGCATAGGTTGGTTCACTCGAACTGGGGTGCCGCGTCACTAGGCCAGCAAACCGCGAGTCAAGAAGCCAAACTGAAATCAGGCGTGGCTTCGCAGGGGTCCAACTGGAGAGGACGGCTAACATTGATGCGGCACGCCAGCGCTGGGCGGTCTCGACCGATCCCGAAAGGCAGACCGCATGTGCTCATATGCATCCTCTTCGGTCAGTTTGTGTGCATCCATTAGGATGCGTACTGCCTTTTTTGCCGGTCGTTTACTTCTGATCGTCATCGGGCGCCACATAGTGCGACAACTCCCATGGCGCCTTGCCCCGCCATTTGCGATAGACGGCTTTTAGCCGCTCTTGGCGATAGCCTTCGAAGTCATGCTGGTACATACAGCCGAGCGAATCCTCCCCCTCGATCCCGGGGCGAGTCCCGAAGTACATCCACGCACGAAACTCCGCACGAAATGGCTGAGGGATATCAACCAGTCGGACGTAGTGAGTGTTATCAGCGGTTACTCGCTCAATGTTCAAATTGCGCAGCGCTTCCAAATCTGCCTGCATGGCAAGACCTGCTCCTCTATGTGCCTTGACGCCATCAACTCGATAGGCACGCTACCTGCCGAACACTGACGCAACCGCCTAACAGCGTCACATCCTCTCTTTCGACCGTCCTTGTCTCCACAAAAAGCGCACCGAGCCCTCTCTGCCTTCCTTATGACATGCATCGACGGGGGCTTACCTTTCCGATGCCTGCATTCCTTGACGTATCCCCATGACACGCTATTGCTCCTCAACGTCACCGGGAGGAACGCGGAGATGACTCTTGGCCAGTTTGGAGAAGCAGCGCAGCTTCTTGGCAGACGCCGGTACGGAGGGCAGACCTTTCAAGAGGTCGGCCGCAGAGCTCTTCTTTGCAGCGCCTGTTGATTTGCACGGAATCCTGCCCCAGGATTTGCATCGAAAACTGACCCACCCCAAAGGCTGTTAGGTGTCGCTTTGTGCGGGTTGTTTGGCGGTGCGTTTCTCCTTCTTGGGCTGGGTGGTGCTGTGCTTGAAACGATAGCTATCGTTGCCGGTTTCAACAATGTGGCAGTGGTGCGTGAGGCGGTCCAATAGCGCGGTGGTCATCTTGGCGTCCCCGAAGACGCTGGACCATTCGCCGAAGCTCAGATTGGTGGTGATGACGAGGCTGGTGCGCTCGTAGAGCTTGCTGATGAGATGGAATAGCAATGCGCCGCCGGTCTGGCTGAACGGCAGATAGCCCAGCTCATCGAGGATCACCAAGTCGGCATACATGAGTCGCGTGGCCAGATGGCCTGGCTTACCGGAGGTCTTCTCCAATTCCAACGCGTTGACCAACTCCACAGTCGAGAAGAAGCGCACCCGGCGGTGATGGTGCTCCACGGCTTGCACGCCGATGGCGGTGCCGAGGTGGGTCTTGCCGGTACCTGGGCCGCCGACCAGCACGATGTTGTGTGCCGACTCCAGGAACTCGCAGCGGTGCAACTGCCGCACCAGTGCCTCGTTGGCCTCACTGCAACTGAAGTCGAAGCCGGTCAGGTCTCGATAGGCCGGGAAGCGCGCCACCTTCATCTGATAGGCCAGCGAGCGCACCTCGCGCTCGGTGAGCTCTGCCTTGAGCAAACGCGACAGGATGGCCACGGCCGACTGGTAGGCCGGCGAGTCCTGCGCCGCCAGGTCGCCCAGCGCCTGCGCCATGCCGTGCAGCTTCAATGACTTCAGCATCTCCAACATGACCTCATGCTGCATGATGCACCTCCCGGTCGCGCAGTCGGTCATAGCGGCCGACGTTGGCCTGCGGTTCGACGTGCAGTGCCAACGCCTGCGGTGAAGTGATTGGCGCCACGGGCTCGCCTTCCAGGAGGCGACTGAGGATGTTCAGGATGGTTTGTTTGGACGGGGCACCGGCCTCTAGCGCGAGCTCCACTGCAGTCAGCACAGCCTGCTCGTCGTGCAACAGCACCAGCGCCAGGATCTCGACCATCTCGCGATCGCCACCGGGTCGCTTGAGCAATGTGGATTGGAGGCGCCGGAAGCCCTCGGGCAGTTCGGCGAACGGTGCACCGTTGCGCAGTGCGCCGGGCTTGCGCTGCAGCACCGCGAGGTAGTGGTGCCAGTCATAGATCGTGCGCCCCGGATGATGGCTGCGGTCGATGTGCCGCACGTGCTCGGCAATCACTTGGCTCTCGGCGACGAACACGAGCCGATTGGCATAGACGCGCAGGCTGATGGGCCGGTTGGCAAACGAGGCCGGCACGCTGTAGCGGTTGCGCTCGAAGGTCACCAGACAGGTTGGTGAGACGCGTTTGGTGTGCTCCACAAAGCCATCGAACGGCTGCCCGACCGGCATCAGGTGTGGCCGCTCCAGCGACCAGGCCTCCCAGAGGGTCATGTCCAGTTCAGGATGGCGGGTCTGCTGCCACAGGCACACACACTGGTCAGCCAGCCAGTCATTGAGCGCAGCCAGCGAACCGAATGCCGGCAGGCGCTGCCAGATGCGGTGACGGCTGTCCTGCACGTTCTTCTCGATCTGCCCCTTCTCCCAGCCCGAGGCCGGGTTGCAGAACTCGGCGTCGAACAGGTAGTGGCTGACCATGGTGCTGAAGCGCAGGTTGACGTCACGCAACTTGCCTTGGCGCACGCGATCCACGGCGGTCTTCATGTTGTCGTAGATGCCACGGCGCGGGATGCCGCCCCAGGCCACAAAGGCGTGGTGATGGGCATCGAACAGCATCTCGTGGGTCTGCAGCAGATACGCGCGTAGGAAGAAGGCGCGGCTGTGGCTCAGCTTGAACTGGGCCACCTGCAGCTTGGTGCGCTCGCCGGCGATGATCGCCCAGTCCTCGCTCCAGTCGAACTGGAAGGCCTCACCTTCTGCGAAGCGCAGCGGGATAAAGGTGCCGCGCCCCGACGTGCGGGCTTGCTCCTGTTGTTCCTGGCGCCAGCGGCGAGCGAATGCGGCAACGCGATCGTAGGAGCCGGTGAAGCCCAAGGCACACAGATCAGTGTGGATCTGCTTGAGTGTGCGCCGTTGCTTGCGTGGCTTGTTAGCCTCGGTCTTGAGCCAGGCGGAGAGCTTGGCGGCATGGCCGTCGAGCTTGCTCGGACTGTGCCGAGCAGGATAGGCCGGTGCTGTGACGTCAGCGCGCAGATAGCGCCTGACGGTGTTCCTGGAGATGCCCAGGCGCCTGGCGATCTCGCGCAGCGGGATCTGGTCGCGAAGGTGCCAGCGTCGAATGATGCTCAATATGGCCACGTCGATCACTCCGATCTCCCGCTCGTTACCGAGCGGGACAGTGTTCTACACGTGGGTCAACATTCGATGCAAAAACCTACCTCGGGTGGGTCAGGATTCGGTGCAAATCAACAGATAGGCCTCGATATGAACCTCCGGGCTTGTATGGTCATACCAAGCATTCTGCGTTTCGTTGGCACGGCCAGACCACAGAGCGATGAGGGACTGCGGCAGATACTTGGACTGCGCGAGCGTATTCAAGAGGTGCCGCAACTGGTGAGACGTTATCTCCCACGGCCGCCCGTCCGGCGCAAGCTTTCCGTTTCGACTAAACACGGTTCGCCCCCCCGGATTCGCCCCCAACTGATGATTGATCATGCTGATACTGATCGGCTGGGGCACATATGCCAATGGCGCTGTACCGGGGCGGAAGAAACCCATTGGGACCACAAACAGCGCCTCATGCGTGTGGAGTTCTGTAGGCTTGTCGTGCCAAGGAAACCCCACCGGAAGAAGGCTCAAAGCGAAATGCTCGATATCTGAAAAGGCAAAAACCGCAGCCCACGTCCCGCCTCCTCGACGAGCGGTATCTGTAGTTTTTCCACATGCATAAATCCCCTTCCTGTTGAGACCGCCTGGGCTTGCATTCTTCCATCCGAGAACCGCCCCAATCTCTGCAACGGTCAGCGCCTCACCTCGTAGCTGCTCGTATCCCGATGGCAGGTAGAGCTTGGCCGGGTTTTCTGCATACCATCGCGCAGCTTCGCGCGCTGATCTGCCGATTTCCTCAAGAAAGACCACGGCTGCGCGCGCAGCAGCAAGCGCGTTCTCCCCCGATGCGAGTTTGACCATGGGATCGGCCCCCTTCGCAGGGTGCCATCGGAGCACGCTAACCGTTTGATCTCCATCGTTCAGTTCTGTCCAACAATCGACGGGTAGCGACAAGACCTCCGCGCATCGTGATGGCGCATATAGAGCGAGCGTTACCCACGCCGTTACTGCACGATCGATGAGACTCCGTGAGCGATTGTTGATGTCCGCCAGTGCCAGTATTGAGCGGATGTCCGGAAGCTTGCTTGAACGCCAATCGTTGTCTGTTTGAACAAAGTCGGAGCGCCCGGGCTTCACGTACTTGAACGGCGAGCGCCATTGCAGGGAAGCAACCGCGAGCTGCTTCCGATCCAAGAGTTCTGCGATCGATTCAAGCTTCTTTCCCACGGCCCATGGCTGTCTGAGGCGTCTCAGCCGATTGGCCGCTTCGTCAAAGACAATTGCCGTAGCCCCCGCCACGCTAGCGTCTCCTGACTCAACAAGAGCGTCCTCGAGCGCGCGAAAGGCAATCTCGAATTTCTTGTAGTCCTTCAGCCTCTTCAGCCGGTGAGTCTCCGAAATCACCGCCTTCGCAAAATCGAGGAATGGCGGCCGGAGGAACTCCTGCTTGTTACGTCTATTTCCAGTCTTATCGCGGAGCGACGAGAAATGGACACGAAGGTGACGATTTCCTGGTGCCCGGCGATCCACGGCGTGTGTAATATCCCATTCGTTCTGATCCCAGTCGAACTGCGGCCCGAATGGTTGATTTCGCTTGGCGAAGTCAATCCAGTCCCGGACTCGCTGCTCTGCATCTATGCCGGCTTTTGGCTTGAACGCAACGATAGTCATTGCTGAACTCGACTCTGTGACACCCCCTCCGGCCGAACTCGTTGAATGAGGTCGTCGAGTGCCGCAATAGGTTCGTCGTAGATCTGGCGAATCTTGAGTTCGCCCTCTTCTTCCTGCTCGGCTTTGAGCGATGCTCTGAGTTCTTCGAAGGGAGCATCCTCGAACGCCTCGAAATGCCGACAGGTCAAACAGGCGATAGGCGTGAGCTGCAGACACTCAACTCGCGTGCCGCATGCACCCATTGATCGGCCAGTTAGACGCTCGAAGTCTCGGATCAATGCTTGTGCTTCGCCCGCACGAGTCGCATCGGATAGGTCCGTGACGATCGTTCCACGAAAAGCCTTGTGGATTGTCTCGAGTTCGTCGCCCAGCGCTGCAATCACCGTCCTCTGGCCGGCCGCGGTCGCTGCTCGATAGTGCTTGATGGACCAAGTCGTGCGATGTGTCAAGAGGCGCGCGACGACATGATCGTTTGCACCGAGTTCAACCGCCCTTGTCCCAACCGTATAGCGAAATCGGTAAGGGAAAAGGGGAATTGGGGCATCCAGGCGTGAAGTGAAGACGTTCAACCGCACCCCTAAACGCTGAACTATGGATTGCAATGAATTGGGCGACGCTGGCATGGCGCGATTTATTACTGCGGGAAATAGCGGACCGGCTGGGTCGTCTAAATCATAGTGGGCGAGGTATGCCAGGAGTACTTCTGCGACCACTGTTGGTGCACGCAAGCGCGATCGCAGTCCTTCATACGCCCCTGTGCCTTTCGCTAATGGAATTGCGAGGTACACATCTCTCGAGTCCGGAACTTCGTCCTTACGCACATCGCCAACTCGCATTTTGGCCACCTGACTCGGCCTAATCCCGGTACCGATGAACAGCCATAGCAACGCATAGACTGACAGCGATATTGAGCCGACCTCATAGTGCTCATTTAGTGCAGACGTCAGGGCGTTCATCTCCGTCTGTGTGAGTGCGCCTCTCTCGGGGTCATTGGTGCGCAACGCCACGTACTGCGGCCCTTCAACTCTACCTTTCATATCTTTAAGGTAGACGGAAACCTCATCGCTTACACCTTCCTCACCACACTCAACCCATCTCCGTAGCCATGGCACGATAAAAGCCATTGCCGGCTCAAAACGAGCCCCCCTAGCCTCTCTAGCTACCCTCCAGCCCATCGGCTTATACACAACAGTCCGCGCTTGCGCCCGCCCGTAATGCCCGCAAGGTTTTTGCAGCGACATGAACCTCTTTGAGTCCGAGCCAGATAGCTTTCGCGCCCGGTTCGCCATCGCCCTTGCGAGCGAGAAAGCCGCCCAGGCGCGCGATCAGGCGCAGCACCTCATTGAGCTTTGGCTTGGCGGGCTGCTTGAGCCCGGTGAGCAAGTACGCGCCGCGAATCTCGTCAGGATCGAAGAACAGTTCGGCATCCAGATCGGGGCAGGCGCGCCCCTTGCGCATCAGGTAGGCAATTCGCCAAGCCACGACCAGGAACATCGCCAGAGCACGTTCGAGCCGCTCGATGGCGCCCAACTGCAATGCCTCGACGCGGCAACCGTTCTTCAGCACGTTGAACAGGATCTCGATTTCCCAACGCGCCCGATACCAGTCGATCAACTCGATGGCTTGCGCCAAAGTCGTGGCTTCGCGGTTGGTCAGCAAGCGCCATTCGATCGGCTTGACACCGGCCGGCGCGTCGAACTCGCGTGCCACCAGGCACGTCGCCGCCACGCTGCGGCCGTCGCCCGCCGGCAACTCGATGCGCCGCAGCCATACGTGCTGGCGCACCGGGCGGGCGCGCACGCCATGGCGCGAGCCCATCGTGAAGGCAATCTCGCCGAGCGCCTCACCCTCGCTGGCCGTGGCCCACAGCTTGGCTCCTTCGGGCAGCGCGCGATCATGGGTCGAGCGAATCAGCCAGTCCGCCGGCGTGCCCAACTCCTGCGCGCGCACCATCAGCGCGATCATGTCCGCTTCGCGATCGGCCACATACACCAGGCGCGTGTGCGGCAGGCTCGACGCGGTTTCGGCCACGCGCTCGTAACCTTCGATCCAGCGCCGACTCTCCTTCATGCCGCCGCGCTTGCCTTGCGCGTCCTTGGGCTCACGCGCCCACATCCACGCATCGAGCACGCCCAGGGGCACGCGCCCGGGTGTCACCGCGTAGGTCGGGTGCAGGTACATTCCGCGCTGCGCCTCGTAGGACAGCGGCCCAAGCCCGGTCACCCGCCGAGCATTGAAGTCCAGCTCCGTGGTGTCCTGCAGGCACAGCACGACCGGGTGCGCTGCCATGCGCCGTTCGGTCTGCCGCCAGTGCGGCTCCAGGATCGCTTCCCACTCGACCTCGTCGTTGTCGAAGAAGCGATACGCCGCAATCGTCTCGCCCCAGCTCCGGCATGCCTGCGGCACGCCGGCCGTCGGCTTGGCCGCCAATCGTTCCATCAAGGTCCTCGCTCGCTTGTTCAGGCGCGCGTCGCCAAGGTCGAGGTCGGGAAATTCAGCTTCCGTCCAGCAGGGGGCTTCCAGGGCCAAGGCGTTCACGCAAAAAGCGAGAGTAAACGCGAGGTGGCGCCGGCTTACAAGCCTTGGCCTTCCTCAACTAACCTGCCGGCGCCGGCGATTGGGGGCGGACTTGTGTATAAGACGATGCCCTCCAGCCCATCGTCTTATACATAACTCTTGCCTCATTTTTGAGCGCACCCTCCTGGAACCCCTTGAAATAAGGCGCTGCGGGTTGTCGACCGCTGAATGATGGCGGTTCGGCGCTCACAAGCCGGCTCCAGTAAGTCATTGATTTTTAAGGGGTGCGGCGAGATGTGTATAAGACGATGCCTCCAGCCCTCCAATATCGCCAAGTCAACACTGCCCACCAGATTACCCACCACATCAAAGGCCGATTGAATTAGGTTTCTGAATAGATCGACCGCAGTGAAGGCGTAACTCAAAGATTTTGTTGCAAGATACCGGCACATCATCCGATATGTGGCTGCGATAATCTCATCCGTTGCATGAATATCGGCGAATCTGAATGCGAATTTTTCGTTCGTGTACGGATCTCGTATGGAGATCTCGGCGCCCGTTGCGATTGGAAATCCGTCTCGCGCGAGGAATTCACGAGGCGGGCAAATTGAATTAAGCGATGCGCGACCACGCCTCACTTTCGGTGAGCTGCTCATTGAATATACGAGGACATAGAAAATGGAGGAGCGCTTTCAAAACACCGATCACGCTAGATAATTTCTTCCTTTCGGCAAGATCAGAGCAGCGACCGCGAATTAACGCTGTCTGCGAATGGAGGACTTTCCAGCTGCGCTGGCCATTTTCTCGGCAATTTCAGCAGCCTTTTCTCTAATGAAGCGCTGCGTATATCTCGCTGCCATATTGCTATTGGATTCCCACCCCATCATCTGGCAGCGCACCGCAACTTCCTTGGCCTCCGCAAGCCTTTTTTCGGGTGGCAACGCATCGACCGCTTCGCTGAACCGCTCGTTCCAGTCGTGCCTGAAAACGTGCGGAGTCAGGTCCCGTGGTAGCCCTTGCACGCTCCGCCTCAGATGGCGAAACATGCTGTTCACTGTGGACAGCGCTATAGGAGTACCGCTCGAGCTTGTCCACAGATAACCATGTTTGCGTTGCAACACCGGAAATCTGGACCAGACACCGTCAATATAATCGTAGAGCTCTTCCGCTAGCTCGGCGGAAATAGGCACCGTCCGCGCTAGTGTCTTGGTGCGAGGTTGCACTGACCGCGGATCATCAGCATCATCAGCGCTTCGGTGAATCCGCACCAACCTCCCATGAATGTCGATGTCCTCGACCTTCATCTGAAGTGACTCACCTCGACGATGTCCCACCCGATACAGCAGCGACAGATAGAGATAATTGCGCAGTCGATGAAAGCCACCACGGAATGGGTTGCTTGCGCTATCCGGCCTAATGGCAGCCAGCAGAAGGTTCCGTTCCGCCGGGAGCAATCCAGTCCTGGCCGCGTCTGAGTCGCCAGTACGCTTGACTGGCTTTAGCCCCCGAAGTTGAGAGATTGCCGAGTCCGATAATGCCTTGAAGAGCAAGGCTTCGTTGGTATCTTTAATGAGACCAACTCGCCTCTCTGCATGCCATGCGAGATAGCGCGCGACGTCGGCAATTCTATTGCCAGCCTCCCCCGCGCTGACCGCATATCTGACGGGATCTTCCTCGCGTCTGCGCACCGACTCGAGGTTCACTACGGGCTTACGACCCAGTAACGTCTCCCGCGCGATTAAATATCGTTTGGCGTATCGAAGATCATTCGCCAGCAGCTCAACCTGTGACAGCGAGAGAAAGCCTCCGTGGACTAGAGTCTGGTCTAGATCGATCTCATTGAGAGCCGCCCACTGATAGAGCAATCCGAGATTCCGGAGCACTCGGAGAATGGTGTTGGTCGCAAGTGAACGAGCGCGAAGCTGCGTAGAGGCAAAAAGATTGGGCCAGTACAGAGGTAGCTGTCGCCCATCATCCTCGCAAAGCAAGATGGCGAAGTGTTCCCCGGTACTGGCCCGAAATTCAGATGCGGTGAAGATTTGGTTCATGTTTACATTCTTGCAAACAGCAGAATGCAGCGCACCCCCCAAACTTCACCGCCTTACAGAAAAAGAAAGAATCCCCTTAAAAATCAAAGCACTACAGAAAATTTGTTTCCGCTAAGCACAGACTGACTTCTATTGGCAGGCCTCGCATTCCTCGAAACCGGGGTCGCCGGGGCGCATCGTGCACACGGCGCCTTCGGCTTCCGGCATCGCCGGCGCGGTGGCGGCCACCGCATCCAGTGCGCTGGCCGGGGCCACCGGCGCGGCACCCGCCGCCGACACGCTGCCGACATCGCTGCCCGACGACACAGCGTTCAGCGTGCCACGCGACACGGTGGACTTCTCCACGTGCGTGGCGCCGATGGTGCGCAGGTAGTAGGTGGTCTTCAGGCCACGCAGCCACGCCAGCTTGTAGGTATCGTCCAGCATCTTGCCCGACGCGCCGGCCATGTAGATGTTCAGCGACTGCGCCTGGTCGATCCACTTCTGGCGGCGCGAGGCGGCTTCCACCAGCCACTGCGGCTCCACTTCGAAGGCCGTTGCGTACAGGTCGCGCAGGTCTTGCGGGATGCGGTCGATGCGGGCCAGCGAGCCGTCGAAATACTTCAGGTCGGCGACCATCACTTCGTCCCACAGGCCGCGCGCCTTCAGGTCGCGCACCAGGTAGTCGTTGACCACCGTGAACTCGCCCGACAGGTTCGACTTGACGTACAGGTTCTGGTACGTCGGC
The DNA here is from genome assembly GCF_002251695.1 of Ralstonia solanacearum K60. Classification (NCBI taxonomy): domain Bacteria; kingdom Pseudomonadati; phylum Pseudomonadota; class Betaproteobacteria; order Burkholderiales; family Burkholderiaceae; genus Ralstonia; species Ralstonia solanacearum. The sequence continues at coordinate 2,621,704 of NZ_NCTK01000001.1, read as the reverse complement.
TCGATGCACGCGGACACGCCGATGATGTTGGAGATCGTCGCCGTCGGGGCGATCGCCACACAGTTGGAGTTGCGCATGCCGTACTGCTGGATGCGCCCGCGCAGGCTGTCCCAGTCCATCGTCGACGACAGGTCGGTCTCCAGGTAGCCGCCGCGCTCCTGCGCCAGCAGCTTGAGCGAGTCCTGAGGCAGGATGCCGCGATCCCACAGCGAGCCCTTGTAGGTGCTGTAGCGGCCGCGTTCCTCGGCCAGCTCGGTCGAGGCCCAGTAGGCGTAGTAGCACACGGCTTCCATCGAAGTGTCGGCGAACTGCACCGCGGCATCGTTGGCGTACGGGATGCGCAGCACGTGCAGCGCGTCCTGGAAGCCCATCACGCCCAGGCCCACCGGACGGTGGCGCAAGTTGGAGTCACGCGCCTTCTTGACGGCGTAGTAGTTGATGTCGATCACGTTGTCGAGCATGCGCATGGCGGTGCGCACGGTCTTCTTGAGCTTGTCGTGATCGAGCGCGTAGCTGCCGTCGGCCTGCTGGACCAGGTGGGCGACCAGGTTGACCGAGCCCAGGTTGCACACGGCGATTTCGCTGTCGTTGGTGTTCAGCGTGATCTCCGTGCACAGGTTGGAGCTATGCACCACGCCCACGTGCTGCTGCGGGCTGCGGATGTTGCACGGGTCCTTGAACGTGATCCACGGATGGCCGGTCTCGAACAGCATGCCCAGCATCTTGCGCCACAGTTGCATGGCGGGCATCTTCTTGAACAGCGTGATCTCGCCGCGGGCGACTTTCTCTTCGTAGCCGAGGTACGCCTGCTCGAACGCGCGGCCGACCTTGTCGTGCAGGTCCGGGCAGGTGGACGGCGAGAACAGCGTCCATTCGCCGTTTTCCATCACGCGCTTCATGAACAGGTCCGGAATCCAGTTGGCCGTGTTCATGTCGTGCGTGCGGCGGCGGTCGTCGCCGGTGTTCTTGCGCAGTTCCAGGAATTCTTCGATGTCCAGGTGCCACGTCTCCAGGTACGCGCACACCGCGCCCTTGCGCTTGCCGCCCTGGTTCACGGCCACGGCCGTGTCGTTGACCACCTTCAGGAACGGCACCACGCCCTGGCTCTTGCCGTTGGTGCCCTTGATGTGCGAGCCCAGCGCGCGCACGTTGGTCCAGTCGTTGCCCAAGCCGCCGGCAAACTTGGACAGCAGCGCGTTTTCCTTGAGCGCCTCGTAGATACCGTCCAGATCGTCCGACACCGTGGTCAGGTAGCACGACGACAGTTGCGAGCGGCACGTGCCCGAGTTGAACAGCGTCGGCGTGGACGACATGAAGTCGAACGACGACAGCAACTGGTAGAACTCGATGGCGCGGGCTTCGCGGTCGATCTCGTTGAGCGACAGGCCCATCGCCACGCGCATGAAGAATGCCTGCGGCATCTCGATGCGCTTGTCGCTGATGTGCAGGAAGTAGCGGTCGTACAGCGTCTGCAGGCCGAGATAGTTGAACTGCAGGTCGCGCGAGGCGTCGAGCGCCGCGCCCAGCTTGGCCAGGTCGAACTGGGCCAGCGTGTCGTCCAGCAGCCCGGCGTTGATGCCGCGCTTGATGAACTGCGGGAAGTAGTCGACGTAGCGCGCGGCCATCTCGGCCTGGGTGACTTCCTCGCCCAGGATTTCGCGGCGGATCGTGTGCAGCAGGATGCGCGCGGTGGCCTGGCTGTAAGCCGGGTCCTTCTCGATCAGGGTCCGCGCGGCCAGGATGGCCGAGTCGTACACCTGGCTCATCGGCACGCCTTCGTACAGGTTCTTGACGGTTTCCTTGAGGATCGGCTCCGGATCCACCGTGTCGCCCAGGCCGGTGCAGGCCGACACGATCAGGTTGCGCAGCGCCGCCATGTCGAGCGGGCGGGTGATGCCGCCGTCCGTCACGTTCAGGCCGATGAAGGCCGGCGGCTGCTGCGTCTCGCCCGCCTGTGCGCGTTCCTGCGAGCGGCGCTCGCGGTACAGCACGTAGGCGCGGGCGACGTCGTGTTCGCCCGAGCGCATCAGGGCCAGTTCGACCTGGTCCTGCACGTCTTCGATGTGGAACGTGCCGCCGTTCGGACGGCTGCGCAGCAGCGCGCGCACCACGTTCTGGGTCAGGCCCTCGACCAGTTCACGCACGCGCGCGGAAGCGGCGCCCTGCCCGCCGTTGACGGCGAGGAAGGCCTTGGTCATCGCCACGGCGATCTTGGAGGGCTCGAAGCCGACCACGGCGCCATTGCGGCGGATGATCTTGTAGTCGGCGTAGCCGTCGCCGGAGGCCACGGCCGTGCCCCCGGTGGGTTGCGAAAACGCGGTGGGATTGGCGGTGCCGGAGTGGATTTCTGTTTGGGCCGTCTGCATGGGGACTCCTGTTAGCCGTTCGGGATGAGAGCCCGCCCGAAGGGCGGCAGGCTCACGCGCCGTGCAGGAATTTGAGACGGAAAAGACCCTTGCCTTCTTCCGCCCCAACGCCGGCTTGACCTGCCGAGCGCTCGCCCCCGCGTGACGCTGAAATCAGAATTCCGGAGCACAACACACTATATCTAGTGCGCCGCCCCGGAATTTGCACTAAGTATAGTGAAACGAACGAAATTGACCAGACTTGACAGATACGATGACAAGCAATCTTCCAACCCCGATGCGGCGCCGCAAACCCGCCGTCCCAGACGGCGCAACGGGTCGGCGCTACGCTTGTCTCGAGAATAAATGTTTCTATTGATCAAGCAAGTTCGATAGAAATCACATGCGCAAGCGCGAAGCGATCGCGGGTGCGCATCAGTTCGGGGCAACGCCGGCTTGATATGGGAACAGCTCCGTCCCCAATGCCGCGAGGCAGCGCAGATGCACCCAGTCGAAATACGGCCCCGGGTCCGTCTTGCGTCCGGGAGCGATATCGGAATGCCCGGCGATTGCCCGGATCGGGTACGCCGCGCAGATTGCCCGCACCAGGGCGGCCGTCGCCCTGTACTGCGCGGGCGTAAAGGGCTGATCGTCCGTCCCCTCGATCTCGATGCCGATGGAGAAATCATTGCAGCGCGTGCGGCCGAAGAAGTCCGACACGCCGGCATGCCAGGCGCGCGCATCGCAGGAAGCAAACTGCACGCATTCGCCGGTGCGGCGGATAAAGAAGTGCGCCGAAACCCGCACGTCACGCAGTTGCTCGAAATACGGATGGGCGCCGCAGTCGAGCGTGTTGGTGAAGAACGCCAGCACGTCGTCGGTACCGAAGCGCGCGGGCGGCAGGCTGATGTTGTGCAGCACGATCAGGTCGATCGGCATGCCTTCGGGGCGCGCATCGATATTGGGCGAAGGATGGAGGTGCACCCCCTCCACCCAGCCGTCCGCGCCAACGCGCACCGGCCCGGCCGCCTCAGGCATCGCCCACCCCGCCGTTGCCCGCCGCGGCGTCAATATCGCGCGGATCGCGGATGTCCAGCTGCTGCATCCGGTAACGCAACTGCCGGAAGCTCAGGCCGAGCAGCTTGGCGGCCGCCGTCCGATTGAAGCCGGTCTGCGCCAGTGCGGCCAGGATCACGCTGCGCTCCACCGATTCGAGGTAGGCCGGCAGGTCCACCGGCAAGGACACGGCGGGCATGGGCGACGCGGCCGGTTCGGCGGCCGGCGCGGGCTCGAACGGCACGGCGGCGGGATGCGGCACCAGGCCCATCGGGCCGGGCACGGGAATGTAGGCGGCGGCATCGGGCCACCCGCCCACCGGCTGCGGCACGCCGAGCGGATGCGCGACATGGCCGGAATGCCCCGGATGGGCCGGATGGCCCGGCGCCGGCACCGGCGGGAGGTGCGCCGGATGTACCGGATGGCCGGCGTGCGCCTCGCGCGCTCGGTGGAACAGCGGCGAGCGCTCGATGTCTGAACCCAGCGCGCCGAGGTGGTCCACGTCGATCGACTCGCCCTCGGCGAAGGCGTAGGCACGCTCCAGCAGGTTGTCCAGCTCGCGCACGTTGCCGGGGAACGGATAGGCGCACAACTGCTGCAGCGCCTGGCGCGTGAGCCGCTTCGGCCGCGGATCGCCGTAACGCGTGGCCAGTTGCTCCAGCAGCACGCCCGCCAGGACCGGCACATCCTCGGCACGCTCGCGCAGCGTCGGCATGCGCAGCTCCAGCACGTTCAGCCGGTAAAACAGGTCTTCGCGGAAACGTCCGGCGGCAACCAGGCGCGCAAGATTCTGGTGGCTCGCGCACACCACGCGCACGTCGACCGGGTCTTCGCGGCTCTCGCCGATCTTGCGCACGCGGCGCTCCTGCAGCGCGCGCAGCAGCTTGACCTGCATGGTCAGCGGCAGGTCGGCCACCTCGTCGAGCATGAGCGTGCCGCCATGGGCTGCCTGGAAGAAACCCTGGCGGTCGCTGTCGGCGCCGGTGAAGGCGCCTTTCACATAGCCGAAGAACTCGGCTTCCATCAGGTTCTCGGGAATCGCGCCGCAGTTGACCGCCACGAACGGCCGCGGCGAGCGTGCCGACAGCGCATGGATGGCGCGCGCCGCACGCTCCTTGCCGCTGCCCGACTCGCCGCTGATCACCACCGGGGCCATGCTGCGCGCCAGCCGCAGCAGCGAGCGGCGCACCTCCTGCATGGCGGCGGAATGGCCGGGCAACAGCGCATTGGTGCGCTCGGCGAGATCAGCGCTGCCGGGATCGGGATCGCGCTGCTGGCGACCCAGCGCGTTGAGCACCAGGCTGCGCAACTGATCGAGCGACAGCGGCTTGGCAATATAGTCGAACGCCCCCGCCTTGAGCGCCTCCACCGCGTTCTCGGCGCTGCCGTAGGCGGTGATGACGGCCACCGGCGTGCGGTCGGCGGTGGCCGAAAGCTGGCGCACCAGATCGATGCCCAGGCCATCGCCCAAGCGCATGTCGGTCAGCACCAGCGCAAAGCGTTGCCGCGCCAGCGCCTCGCGCGCCTCGCCCAGGCCAGCGGCCAGTACCACGTCGTGCCCCATGCGCCGCAGGGAGATCTCCAGCAGCTCGCGCAGGTCGGCCTCGTCATCGACGACGAGAATGGGTTCGCGAACGATGGCGGCTTTGGACATGGGCGACTGGAAAAACGGCTGGCGGATCATTCCGCCGGCACAGCGGGTTGGTCGAACATCAGGGTGATGACGAAGGCGCGGCGCGGCAGGGCCTCGCGCGCCACCATGGTCAACGCTCCGGTGCGATCGAGCAAGGATTCGAGCGCGATGTCGCCGTAGCGGATCTGCGCGTCGTTGGCAGCGCACAACTCGCGCGCCATGTAGAGGCCGAGCCCCGTGCCCTGCGCGTCGTTGGTGAAGAACGGCTCGAACAGGCTGCGCTGCTGCTCGGCGGAAACCTCGGGGCCGTCGTTCCAGATCACCAGTTCGGCATGGGTATCATCCAGCGGATAGGCTGCCAGCAGGATCGAGCCCGGCACACGGCGGCAATAGCGCAGCGCGTTGTCGAGCAGGTTACCGGCCACCTGCTGCAGATGGGCCGGATCGAACAGCACCGGCCCCGGCAGGTCGACGGCCACGCGCACCAGATCGGCGTGGATCTCGGTCGCCTCGCCCGCGCGGCGCAGCGCCTCGGCACGCCAGCGCTCCACCACCTCGGGCAGCACCTGCGCGAGCTGCACCCGCACGCGCTCGCCGCGCGGCCGGCGCGACAGCATCAGCACGTCGGCGACCACCTGGTCGAGGCGGCGCACGTTGTCGCGGATGATGCGCAGCAGGCGCGTCTCCACGCCGCGGCCCTCGGGGCGCAGTGGCTCGCCGCCCTCGCCCGGGTCGTCCAGCAGTTCGGCCGCCTGGCTGATGGCCGCGAGCGGATTGCGGATCTGGTGCGCCACGCTCGCCACCAGCCGCCCCATCGAGGCCAGCTTTTCCTGCTGAGCCTGCTCGGTCACGCGCTCCCAGCTCTCCACGTGCACCAGCACGGTATCGTGCAGCTCGTGGCGCAGAAAGACCTCGTCATCGGCGGACCAGCCTTGCGCGACGGTCTCGGTCGCGGGGCCGCGCGGACGCGGCGGCTCGCCCACGGCCTCGCCCGGCAGGCCCAGGCCGATCGCGCCGACCAGGCTGTCCAGATAGACGCTGCGCAGGTTTGCCAGGCTCGGCAGGATGAAGCGCAAGCGCAGGCGGGCACGCAGCGCGGCACGACCGCCCGGGGCGATCGGCTGCAGGTCGAGGATGCGCGTGGCATCGTCATCGCCCGCGTCGGTGCCGCTGCCCGGATGCCGGCTCTGGCGGCGCAGCCATTGGCGCAACGTTTCCAGCAGCGGATGCAGGTGAGGAATCCCCTTCAGGTCGAACAGCACGGAGCCGCTGCCGACGAATGCATTCTGCGGCACGCCCAGCAGCATCGCCGCGGCGGGATTGGCGGCCACCACGCGGCCGTCGGCGCGCACCAGCATCACGCCGTCCTGCATGTCGTAGACCATCAGCCGGTTCACCAGCTGCTGCAGGCGCAGTTCGCGCTCGCGGGCCAGCGTCAGGCGCTCCTGCGCCACCTGCCGGTGCGACAGGCCGTACATCATCAGCGCGGCCATCATGTAGACCAAGCCATACAGCCCGGCGGAGGCCAGCCCCGAGTCGATCGTGCCGTCGCCCAGCATGCGCAGGAAGGGCTCGGCCAGCACCACCATCGACGCCACCGCCGCCGTGAACAGCGCGAACAGCAGGCTGGTCAGCGCACCGGCCGCCAGCACCGGCATCAGGAACACCATCGCCACGCTGGCCGACAGGCGCGACAGCGTCGTATAGGCCAGCCCCAGGAAGAGCAGGTCCAGCAGCACGTCCAGCCGCACCCGGAACTGGAAACGCGCGCGCCACCAGCCTGCCGCCGCCAGGATCAGCAGCGCGAGCGCCAAGTACGGCAGCGTCAGGCTGAGCATGGCGTCGCCGACGGACGCCGGCAAGTCGGTCGCATGCTCGCGCGGGATCGAGATGAACAGCAGCAGCACCAGCGCCACCGCCGCCCGGCTGAAGGCGAAGTAGCGCAGCAGGCGCCATTGGAATTCGGGCGGATCCGGCTCCAGCCACACCGAGCGCAGCGCGCGCCAGGCATTCAGGCGCGACCACAAGCGCATGCCGGTCGACCGGGCGCCGGCAGCGTCGCTACCGCCGGCCTTGGACTGTGCCGAGCCGGATGCGTCGCGCATCATGCGCCGCCCCGCCCGGCCTGGTCGGCGTGTTCGGCGCAGCAATAGCGCCCGCCAGACAGGGCGACTAAGCCGGTGCGCGGCGCATGCACGCCGCAGACGGCGCATTGCTCGATCGGCTGCGCCGTGCCAGGTGCCTCCTGATCGCGCTGGCGGGCGGCGGGTGCCGACGGCGTCGGCCGCGCATTGCGCAGGCCTTGGCGGCTGAGCCACCACAGGCCGGCAAGCAGCAGCAGGATCAGCAGGACGGGACGGGCCATGGTGGAGAAGCGAAGGACAAAACCGCGGGCGGGCGCGCTATACGCGATGCAAAATGACTTCCAGCACGAAACGGCTGCCGACATAGGCCAGCATCAGCGTCGCGAAGGCCATCATCACCCAGCGCAGCGCCATGCGCCCGCGCCAGCCGTAGAAACGGCGACCGATCAGGATGCCGCCGAACATCGCCCACGACAGGATGGCGAAGACGGTCTTGTGATCGATATGAAAGGCACGGCCGAACAACTGCTCGGAGAACAGCATGCCCGAGACGATGGTCAGCGTGAGCAGCACGAAACCTGCGCCGATCAGGCGGAACAGCAGCTTCTCCAGCGTCAGCAGCGGCGGCAGCAGGTCCAGCCAGCGCCCGAGCCAGCCGGATTCCGCCGGCCGGTTGATGGTATGCAGGCGGCGCTCGGCGGCCAGCATCAGGATGGCGTGAAAGGCCGCCAGCGTGAACAGCCCATAGGCCACGTTGGCGATGGCAAAGTGCAGCTTGAACAACGGGCTGGCGGCATAGCCGAGAATCTGCGTGCCCGGAAACGCCAGCGGCAGCAGGCTGCCGATCAGCGCCACCGGCATCACCAGCAGGCCCAGGCCGGCCAGCGAAAAGAACAGGCTTTCGATCCAGTAGATGCCGACGCCGAGCCACAGCATGGCCGACAGCGCATAGGCGAAGCCGAACTTCATCGAGGTGGCCGGAAAGATGGTCTCGTGCAGCAACACCCCGTGCACCGCCAGCGCACCCAGCAGGGCCCAGCGCCACCAGGCGGGCCCGGATTCGGGGGCGGCGGGCGGCGGCGGCACAAGCACGGCCGCGCCGGCCGAGGGCGGCCCTCCGGGCATCAAGGCACCCGCAGTCTGGACTTCGAGCCCACCGCGGCGTGCCCACGCATGCCAGGCGAGGGCGCCATAGAGAAGCGCTGTCAGCGCATACAGTACAATCACCATTTGCGCAGTTTACCGCAGCGGCCTGACCTTTTGGCCGGCGCACGCTGCCTGCCGGCCCACCGACCGGGTTCGGCATGGCGGCCACGCGGGGCGCACATTCCGGAAGCGCGGCATAGTACGGCGCCTTCGCAACGTTGCCGGATCCCCGTTGATTCCATTGCTTTCGTCCCCGATCACTCCCTGGATTTGCTGTCATGCTGGATAACCTGACCCAACGGCTCGCGCGGGTGGTCAAGACCATGCGCGGCGAGGCGCGCCTGACCGAGGCCAACACCGCCGAGATGCTGCGCGAGGTCCGCCTGGCGCTGCTCGAGGCCGACGTGGCGCTGCCGGTCGTGCGCGAGTTCATCGCCCGCGTCAAAGAAAAGGCGCTCGGCGAGGACGTCCTCACCAGCCTGTCGCCTGGCCAGGCGCTGGTCGGCATCGTGCAGCGCGAGCTGACCGCCATCATCGGCGGCGAAGAGGCCGTCACCGGTGCCGCCTCCGGCCCGGCCGGTGCCCCCGGTCTGCCGATGGGCCGCGCCGCCGAACTGAACCTCAACGTCCAGCCGCCCGCGATCATCCTGATGGCCGGCCTGCAAGGCGCCGGCAAGACCACCACCGTCGGCAAGCTGGCCAAGTGGCTCAAGGAAAACAAGAAGAAAAAAGTGCTGACGGTGTCGTGCGACGTATACCGCCCCGCCGCCATTGCGCAGCTCAAGACGGTGTCGGAACAGGTCGGCGCGGACTTCTTCCCGTCGCAGCCCGACCAGAAGCCGGTCGACATCGCCGCCGCCGCGCTCGACTGGGCCAAGAAGCATTACCACGACGTGCTGATCGTCGATACGGCCGGCCGCCTGGGCATCGACGAAGCGATGATGCAGGAGATCGCCGCGCTGCACGCCGCGCTCAAGCCGGCCGAGACGCTGTTCGTGGTCGACGCGATGCTCGGCCAGGACGCCGTCAACACCGCCAAGGCCTTCAACGACACCCTGCCTCTGACCGGCGTGGTGCTGACCAAGCTCGACGGCGACGCGCGCGGCGGCGCGGCCCTGTCGGTGCGGCACATCACCGGCAAGCCGATCAAGTTCGTCGGCGTGGCGGAAAAGCTCGACGGGCTGGAGCCGTTCTACCCCGACCGCATGGCCCAGCGCATCCTGGGCATGGGCGACATCCTCGCGCTGGTCGAGGAAGCCCAGCGCGGCGTCGACATGGAGCAGGCACAGAAGCTCGCCGCCAAGATCAAGAAGACCGGCGGCTTCGACCTGGAAGACTTCAAGGCCCAGATCGGCCAGATGAAGAAGATGGGCGGCCTGGGCAGCCTGATCGACAAGCTGCCGGCGCAGTTCGCCCAGCAGGCGCAAGGCGCCAACATGGACCAGGCCGACAAGCAGGTGCGCCGCATGGAAGGCATCATCAACAGCATGACGCCCGCGGAGCGCGCCAAGCCCGAACTGATCAAGGCCAGCCGCAAGCGCCGCATCGCCGCCGGTGCCGGCGTGCCGGTGCAGGAAGTCAACCGCCTGCTCAACCAGTTCGAGCAGATGCAGGCCATGATGAAGAAGCTCAAGGGCGGCGGCATGATGAAGATGATGCGCGCCATGGGCGGCCTCAAGGGCGGCATGAAGGGACTCCTCCCCGGTGGCCGCTGAGCCCGTCCCGTGATCCGATTGACCTGAAACGTTTCACCGACCTTCACCGACCGATACGATGCTGAGCGCAGAACAGGCCCGCGAACTGTGGGCCAACTCCGAGGAAATCGTCAGCGAACAGGCCGTGCACGCCTCGCTGGACCGCATGGCCGCCGAGATCACCGAGAAGATCGGCGACACGTTCCCGATGGTGCTGTCCGTGATGGGCGGCGCCTGCGTCTTCACCGGCATGCTGCTGCCCAAGCTGGCCTTCCCGCTGGAGTTCGACTACATCCACCTGTCCCGCTACAACAACAAGACGGTGGGCGGCGAGATGCAGTGGCGGGTGGCGCCGCGCGAGTCGGTCAAGAACCGCACCGTGCTGGTGCTGGACGACATCCTGGACGAAGGCGAAACCATGGCCGCCATCCGCTCGCGCATCATCGACATGGGCGCGGCCGAGTTCTATTCCGCCGTGCTGTGCGAGAAGACGCTCGCCAAGGATAAGCCGCTGCACCCCGACTTCTGCGGCTTCCCGGTGCCGGACCGCTATGTGTTCGGCTGCGGCATGGACGCCAAGGGCTACTGGCGCAACCTGCCGGCCATCCGGGCGCTGCGCAACAGCTGATCCGCCGCGGGCGGCAACAAAAAAGGGCGACACTCCGGTCGCCCTTTTTTGTTGGCCGTCGTGACCCGCGCCGCGCTCACAGCTGATGCGCGAAGGCGCGGATCCCCTTCAGCAGCATCTCCACCGAGATCGCCACCAGGATCAGCCCCATCAGCCGCTCGAACGCCATCACGGTGCGCTCGCCCACCAGGCGCTGGATACGCGTGGCGCTGAGCAGCACCACCGCGCACACCGCCATCGTCGCGCTCAGCGAGCCGATCCAGGTCCACATTCGCCCGGGCGCCTGCGACACCAGCAGCATCACGGTCGCCAGCGCCGACGGGCCGGCGATGGCCGGGATCGCCAGCGGCACGATAAAGGGCTCGCCGGTGAGCTGCCCATCGGCCGTGCCCTCGCGCGGAAAAATCATCCGCAGCGCGATCAGGAACAGCACGATGCCGCCGGCGATCTGCAACGACAGGTCGGTCAGGCTCATCATGCGCAGAAACGCCTCGCCGAAGAACATGAACACCAGCAGCAGCGCAAAGGCGATGCCGACCTCGCGCAGCACCACCCGGTTGCGCCGCTCGGGCGCCACCGGCCGCAGGGCCGAGATGAAGATGGGGATGTTGCCGAGCGGATCCGTGATCAGCAGCAGCAGGACAGTGGCGGACGCGAACGTATATTCCATGCGGACCTGGCGAGCGGGTGGACGCGGCGCTCAGGCGCCGCGCCGATAGGGCCGCTCGCGCAGCCACTTGGTGGCGATCCACTTCTCGCCGCGCTCGACCGGCAGGCCGGCATGCAGCGTGTTGTCATCGAGCGTGCCGTCGGGCCGCTTGTAGACGAAGAAGACCGCGTTGCCCTTGACGGGCGCCACCTCCAGGCCAAGCTTCGGGAAACCGGTCGCACCGCCGGCCTGCACGCTGTTCAGGTAGATGACGAGCGTGGCGACACGCTGGCCGCCCACATCCAACTGGCGTGCCTCGCCGCTGCGCCCCGGGTTGAAGTAGTCGAAGTGCGGCTGGTATTCGCCGCCGGGGTGGTAGTGGAGTACCTGGAAGCCCTCGCCGTGCTCGACCGGCACGCCGGTGGCCTGCGCGATGCGCGCTTCGATCCTGGCGACCAGCGGATGCTCGCCCACCTGGAACATCGCGCCCTCGCTGGTGCGGGCCGAGATCAGGTTCTCCTCGCCCGTCTCCGGATTCACCACCGGCGAGCGCTTCAACCGATACCGCCCGAGCGCGATCAGTTCGTCGCACTCCTCGTCCGACAGGAAATGCTGGAACAGCACGATGCGCGGCGTCTCGATGGCGAAGAGGATGGGAATTTCGCGGTCGGACGTGCGCACCGCGTTGCTGTTTTCCGCCTCCGGCTCGGCCTGCGCCGGACTGGGCGCGGGCGCGGCGGCTGGTTTGGGCCGCTGCGCAAGCGCTTCGTCCACCACGCGCCGCGCGAAGGCGCGGTCATAGCCGGACTGCACCATCGAGGCCACCAGCGGCTCGGCTTCAAAACCTTCGGCCACGTGACGCTGCAGCCAGTCGTGCAGCGCGTCGGACATGGTCGCGTACGGTTGGGTCGTGGACATTGCGAAAGCAGGCGAAAGGCGGACGGATGGGCTTATTGTAGGCCGATCCCCGTCGCGGCCGCCGTCAGGAGCCGCCGGCGATGCGCAGCGGCGAGAACGGATTGCGTGCCGGCGCGTCCGGCAGCGCCTTGGCGCGCGGCGCGGCTTCCGACGGCGTGGGCGCGGATGCCGTCACCGCCGATTCCTGGTACTGCCAGCGCTTCCAGGCCGCCAGCACGGCGTTCGGATACTGAGGCTGGCCGCGGCTGCCGTTGTAGCGCCCCAGCGCCATATACAGGTTGCCGCCCTCCATATCGAGGTAATGCCGGAGGATGGTGCAGCCGTAGCGCAGGTTGCTTTGCAGATGGAACAGCTTGCGCACATCCTTGTCGCCGATGCTGCGCGTCCAGAACGGCATCACCTGCATCAGGCCCATGGCGCCGGCGCCGCTCATGGCGTACTTGCGGAAGCCGCTTTCCACCTGGATCAGGCCAAGCACCAGCGCCGGGTCCAGCCCCGCGCGCTTGGCCTCGTAGTACGCCGTCTCGATCAGCTCGACCCGCACCGATGCCACCGGAATCTTGGCGGACATCCGCACCGACATCTCCGCCAGCCAGCGCAGGTAGCCGAGCTGCTCGTCGTTGCTGGCGAACACTGGGCGCAGCGGGCGGCTGTCGGCCACGGCGGCGGACAGCGCGCCGCGCACCGAGTCGGCCAGGTATTCCTCTTTCTGCGCACCCGCCCACGCTGCACGCGCACCCGCGAGCAGCGCCACCGCGCACAGCGTGGCGGCAATCGGGCGGACAGGGAAGCGGCGCATGGCGTGCGGCTCCGTTATTGCGCCAGGCGCGACTTGAGCGTGGCCAGCACGTCGGCCGGCGCCACGGCGGTGGCGGCCTCGTCGCGGCGGCCCTGCAGCTCGAGCTTGCCTTCCTTCAGGCCGCGCTCGCCCACCACCACGCGGAACGGCACGCCGATCAGCTCCCAGTCGGCGAACATCACGCCGGGGCGCTCGCCGCGGTCGTCCAGGATCACGTCGATGCCGGCGGCGGCCAGCTCCGCGTGCAGGCGGTCGGCCTCGGCGCGCACCGCTTCGGAACGATCGTAGCCCACCGGGCAGATCACCACCTCGAACGGGGCGATCGACACCGGCCAGATGATGCCGCGCGCATCGTAGTTCTGTTCGATGGCCGCGCCCAGGATCCGCGTGATGCCGATGCCGTAGCAGCCCATCACCATCGGCTGGGTCTTGCCATTCTCGTCGAGGAAGGTGGCGCTCATCGATTCAGAGTAGCGCGTGCCCAGCATGAACACGTGGCCGACTTCGATGCCGCGGCAGATCGCCAGCGTGCCCTTGCCGTCCGGCGACGGATCGCCCTCCACCACGTTGCGCAGGTCGGCCACCTCGGCCTCGGGCAGGTCGCGGCCCCAGTTGACGCCGGTGTAGTGGAAATCCTCTTCGTTGGCGCCGCAGACGAAATCGCTCATGGCCGCGACGGTACGGTCGGCCACCACCTTGACCGGCAGCTTGGTGCCGATCGGGCCCAGGTAGCCCGGCGGCGTACCGAACGCGCGCAGGATCTCGCCCTCGGTGGCAAAGCGGAAATCGGCCAGGCCCGGCACCTTGGAGGCCTTGATCTCGTTCAGTTCATGGTCGCCGCGCAGCAGCAGCAGCCAGATCTGCGGCTCGCCGCCGTCCACCTCCTTGGCCAGCACGATGGACTTGACCGTGCGCTGCAGCGGAATGCCCAGTTGCTCGGCCACCGCCTCGCACTTGGCGCGGCCCGGCGTGGACGTCTTGGCGAGCGGCTCGGCAGCAGGACCACGCGGCGCGCTCGGGGCCAGCGCTTCGGCGGCTTCGATGTTGGCGGCGTAGTCCGATTCCGGGCTGTAGACGATGGCGTCCTCGCCGGTCTCGGCGATCACGTGGAACTCGTGCGAGCCCGAACCGCCGATGGCACCGTTGTCGGCCGCCACCGCGCGGAATGCCAGGCCGAAGCGCTGGAAGATGCGCGTATAGGCGTCGAACATCTTCTGGTACGAGACCTTCATGCCCTCCACGTCGCGGTCGAAGGAGTACGCATCCTTCATGGTGAACTCGCGGCCGCGCATGATGCCGAAGCGTGGGCGGCGCTCGTCGCGGAACTTGGTCTGGATCTGGTAGAAGTTGACCGGCATCTGCTTGTACGAGCGGATCTCGGTGCGGGCGATGTCGGTCACCACCTCTTCAGAGGTCGGCTGGATGACGAGGTCACGCTCGTGGCGGTCCTTCACGCGCATCAGCTCTTCGCCCATCTTGTCCCAGCGGCCGGTCTCCTGCCACAGCTCGCCCGGCTGCACCACCGGCATCAGCATCTCCACCGCGCCGGCGGCGTTCATTTCCTCGCGCACGATCTGCTCGACCTTGCGGATCGCGCGCAGCCCCACGGGCATGTACGTATAGATGCCGGCACCGAGCTTCTTGATCATGCCGGCACGCATCATCAGCTTGTGCGAGACGATCTCCGCATCGGCGGGGGCTTCCTTGAGCGTGGAAATGAAGAACTGGGACGCTTTCATGCGACTGACAATAAGGGATGACCGCGGCAACCGAAGCCGCGAGAACGAGGGCGAAAGCCACCGGAACCAGGGGAGACGACCGGGCGCGAAGCGCACATCTGCGCAGGCGGCGCCCCTCCCCCAAGGAGGCGCGAGTGAGCGGCAACATTGCGGCATCCGATACAGCAGGACGGCAGGCCGCTCTATAATCGGCGTAATTCTAAAGTATTCGAGGTGCAGTCATGCTCGATCGTGAAGGCTTCCGCCCGAACGTCGGCATCATCCTCATCAACGCAAGAAACGAGGTGTTCTGGGGCAAGCGCATCGGCGAGCACTCCTGGCAGTTTCCACAAGGCGGCATCAAGTACGGCGAAACACCCGAACAGGCGATGTACCGCGAACTGCACGAGGAAGTCGGCCTGCTGCCAGAACACGTCCGGATTGTCGGTCGCACGCGCGACTGGCTGCGGTATGAGGTGCCGGACAAGTTCATCCGCCGCGAGATTCGCGGCCACTACCGGGGCCAGAAACAGATCTGGTTCCTGCTGCGCATGGTCGGCCGCGATTGCGACATCCAGCTGCGCGCCACCGAGCATCCGGAGTTCGATGCCTGGCGCTGGAGCCAGTACTGGGTGCCGCTGGATGCGGTGATCGAGTTCAAGCGCGAGGTGTACCAGATGGCGCTGTCGGAGCTGTCGCGCTTCGTGCAACGCTCCCATCGGGCGCCGCTGTCGCCTTACGGACGCGGCGGACAGCACCGCGAGCGCGACGGCCGCGACCGCTCCGCCGGCCAGGCCGGCCGGAACGAGCAGAACGCGCGCGGCCA
This sequence comes from Ralstonia solanacearum K60, assembly GCF_002251695.1. NCBI lineage: Bacteria > Pseudomonadati > Pseudomonadota > Betaproteobacteria > Burkholderiales > Burkholderiaceae > Ralstonia > Ralstonia solanacearum. The sequence goes on along the minus strand of NZ_NCTK01000001.1, from coordinate 2,606,208 downwards.
GCGCCAGCAGCCGGCATTGACGGTGGTCACCACATCGACGGTCATCGTCGAGACCGTGGTCACGTCCCGGCCGGCCGCGCAGCCCATCGACTCTCCCAACCCTGACGACACTCCGTCCAAGGATTCTCTGTGACTGTGATGACGACGACACGTGGAGCGCGCCGCGCTCTCGTGCCGCTCGCGCTGGCGACTGCGCTGGCGCTGACGGCATGTGGCCACAACCGCACCGGCGACCTCGAAGACAAGCTGCTGCTCGACCCGTTCAACGACCAGCCGTTCAAGGAAGATACCGTCACCTTCCCGGCACCGCCGGTGGATCGCGATGCGGTCCCGTTCTCGGTCGGCCGCGACGAGTCGCCGCTGCGCTTCGCCATCGACCCCAAGTCGGTCAGCATCGGCAAGGACAACGTGGTGCGCTACACCGTGCTGATCACCAGCAAGACCGGCGCGCGCAACATCAACTATGAAGGCCTGCGCTGCGATACCGGCGAGCGCCGCATCTACGCGACGCTGCGCAACGACACCAACCAGTGGATCGGCAACCGCGCCGTCGACATGAACGAAAGCGCCAATTCGGAGACCGCCAGCCTGAACGCCTACAAGGCTGCGGGCGATTGGCAACGGGTCGGCAACGGCGGACCGGCGGACTATGCGTCGGAATTGATGCGGACGTACTTCTGCGATGTGCGCTCGGTCGCGGGCGACGGCCGCGCCTCCACGCTGGTGCGGCGGCTGGGCACGGCACCGTCCGGGCGGACGTACGGGCAGTAAGGGAATCGGCTACTGCGGATGGACCGGGCGGTCCATCCCGAAACGCTCAGAGCAGCACCAGGTTGTCGCGGTGCACCAGCTCGGCGGCGCTGACGTAGCCCAGCACCGCCTCGATCTCTGAAGACACTTTGCGGGCAATCAGCCGCGCTTCGGCAGAGGAATAATTGGTCAGCCCGCGCGCCACCTCGTGGCCGGCCGTGTCGACGCAGGAAATCACCTCCCCGCGCGCAAACTCGCCCTGCACTTCCGTCACGCCGATCGGCAGCAGCGATTTGCCGCCCGCCGTGAGCTTGTCGACCGCACCCGCATCCAGCACCACGCGGCCGCGCAACTGCAGATGGTCGATCATCCACTGCTTGCGCGCGGCCATGCGCCCGGTCGGCGCGCGCAGTTGCGTACCGATGGCCTCGCCACCGGCCAGCCGCGCCAGCACATCGGCTTCGCGGCCCGAGGCGATCACGGTGTGCGCACCCGACTTGGCAGCGCGCTTGGCCGCCAGGATCTTGGTCAACATACCGCCCTTGCCGATGCTGCTGCCGGCACCGCCAGCCATGGCTTCCAGCTCCGACGCACCCGCCTGGGCTTCGTCGACGAAGCGCGCATCGGGGTTCTTGCGCGGATCGGCGGTGTACAGGCCACGCTGATCCGTCAGGATGATCAGCGCATCGCCTTCGATCAGGTTGGTGACCAGCGCACCCAGCGTGTCGTTGTCGCCGAACTTGATCTCGTCGGTGACGACCGTGTCGTTCTCGTTGATGATCGGCACCACGCCCAGGCCCAGCAGCGTCAGCAGCGTCGACCGCGCGTTCAGGTACCGCTCGCGATCAGCCAGGTCGCCGTGGGTGAGCAGCACCTGCGCCGTGCGGATACCGTGCCGCGCAAACTCCGATTCGTACACCTGCGCCAGCCCCATCTGCCCGACGGCGGCGGCGGCCTGCAGCTCGTGGATCTCCTTCGGCCGCTTGGCCCAGCCCAACCGCTGCATGCCCTCGGCGATGGCCCCGGAGCTCACCAGCACGACCTCCTTGCCGGCCCCGCGCAGCGCCGCGATCTGCGCGGCCCAGCGGGCGATGGCGGCCTGGTCGAGGCCGCGTCCGTCATTGGTGACCAGGCTGGAACCGACCTTGACGACGAGGCGGCGCGCATCGGCGATCAACGAACGCAGGGCCATGGTGGGCGTGTCTCCGGAGATGAAAGGTTGCGGTGTTATGCGTTGGCGCTGCCGTCGTGATCGATGTTGTGCAGCGTCGGGTCGAGGCGCGCATCCGGCGCGGCGGCAGCGGCGTCCTCTTCCGCACGCAGCGTATCGAGGTAGTCCTGGATCGCGTGGACCAGGCCCGGGCAGCCGTCATGCGTCAGCGCGGAAATGCGGTGCACCGGCCCCTTCCACTTGAAGCGCTTGATGAAGTCCTTCACGCGCGCCTCGCGTTCATCCTCGGGCACCATGTCGAGCTTGTTGAGCACCAGCCAGCGCGGCTTGTCGTACAGCTCGGCGTCGTACTTCTTCAGTTCGCCGACGATCGCCTTGGCCTCGGCCACCGGGTCGATGCTCTCGTCGAACGGTGCGAGGTCCACCACGTGCAGCAACACGCGCGTGCGCTGCAGGTGGCGCAGGAACTGGTGCCCCAGGCCCGCGCCTTCGGCCGCGCCTTCGATCAGGCCCGGGATATCGGCCACCACGAACGACTTCGACGGCCCGGTACGCACCACGCCCAGGTTGGGGTGCAGCGTCGTGAACGGGTAATCGGCAATCTTCGGGCGCGCGTTGGAGATGGCGGTAATCAGCGTCGACTTGCCGGCGTTCGGCATGCCAAGCAGGCCCACGTCCGCCAACACCTTCAGCTCCAGCCGCAGGTTGCGGCGCTCGCCGGGCTTGCCGTCGGTCTTCTGGCGCGGCGCACGGTTGGTACTCGACTTGAAGTGGATATTGCCCCAGCCGCCCTCGCCGCCGCGCGCCAGGCACAGGCGCTGGCCGTCGAGCGTCAGGTCGGCGATCAGCTCATCGGTGTCCGCATCGTAAATAGCGGTACCGACCGGCATGCGCAGCGTGATGTCGTCGCCGGCAGCGCCATAGCAATCGGCGCCACGGCCATTCTCGCCATTGCGCGCGAGGTGCTTCTTGGCGAAGCGGTAGTCGATCAGGGTGTTGATGTTGCGATCGGCTACAGCCCACACGCTGCCGCCGCGCCCGCCGTCGCCACCGTCGGGGCCGCCGAACGGGACGAATTTCTCGCGGCGCATCGAGGCGCTGCCGTTGCCGCCGTCACCAGCGATCACTTCAATCCGGGCTTCGTCGATGAACTTCATGGAGGTCTCCGCCCGTGCGGGCTACGCACGGCAGGTAAAAAGAATGGCGCCCATGCGCCGTCGCTAACAGAACGCGCCTAGCACATCGTACTGCCCAGGACGGCAAGACTGCGGGTTGGACTTCAATTCGCGTCGTGTTAGCGGCCAGAAACGAAAAAGCCCCGCACAGGTGCGGGGCCTTCTGACTGCAAGGCTGAATCAGGCCGCCGGAACGACGTCGACGAACTGCTTCTTGCCTTCGCCGCGCGTGGCGAACTTCACGTGGCCATCGACCAGCGCGAACAGGGTGTGGTCCTTGCCCATGCCCACGTTCACGCCAGCGTGCGTGCGGGTGCCGCGTTGACGGATGATGATGCCGCCGGCGTTGATGGCTTGGCCGCCGTACACCTTCACGCCCAGGCGCTTCGACTCGGAATCGCGGCCGTTCCGGGTGGAACCGCCGCCTTTTTTCTGTGCCATGACTGAACTCCTATCCGGTTACGTAGACGACGCGGCCTCAGGCCACGATCGAGTCGATGCGCAACTCGGTGTAATTTTGACGATGCCCTTGGCGCTTTTGATAGTGCTTACGACGGCGCATCTTGAAGATGCGAACCTTGTCGTGACGACCGTGGGAGATGACGGTGGCTTTGACGGCAGCCCCGCTCACCAGCGGCGCACCAACCTTCAGTTGGTCGCCGGCGCCCACTGCGAGCACCTGGTCAAGCGTGATTTCTGCGCCAACGTCCGCCGGTATCTGTTCTACTTTCAGTTTTTCGCCAGCAGCAACCTTATATTGCTTGCCGCCGGTTTTTACGACCGCGTACATTGTCGGACCTCGTTAAAGAACTAAACGTGACTCTCTTGTCACCCGCCATCTGCCTGCGCAGCCAACGGACACAGAGAACTCGCGATTATACAAAGAAACCCCAGACAAGTCAAAGGCTTAAGCAGGATTGGCTTAGCAAAGCCCGCTCCTGCGCCCGCCACGCCACACGCGCCGGGCAGGCCACGTGCTTGCTCTATAATTCCGCGGTTTTTGTGCTGCACGCCATACGCAAGCCAACCGTCAGATTAGCTTTCCGTCGGAACCCGCCTTGACCAAAATGCCCGCCTCCGTCCTGCTCGCCCCCGTCGCCGAAGACATGCACGCCGTCGATGCCGTGATCCGGCGCCGGCTCGGCTCGGAGGTGGCGCTGATCAACCAGATCGGCGAATACATCATCAGCGCCGGGGGCAAGCGCCTGCGCCCGGTGATCCTGCTGCTGATGGCGAACGCGCTGGGCTATCGCGGCAACCACCATTACGAACTGGCGGCGGTGGTCGAATTCATCCATACCGCCACGCTCCTGCACGACGACGTGGTCGACGAATCCGAGCTGCGCCGCGGCCGCCAGACCGCCAACGCGGTATTCGGCAACGCGGCCAGCGTACTGGTCGGCGACTTCCTCTATTCGCGCGCCTTCCAGATGATGGTGCAGGCCGACAGCATGCGCGTCATGCAGATCCTGGCCGATGCCACCAACGTCATCTCCGAAGGCGAGGTGCTGCAGCTGCTCAACATGCACGACCCGGACGTGACAGAGGAGCGCTACCTGCAGGTGATCCGCTACAAGACCGCCAAGCTGTTCGAAGCCGCTGCGCAGATCGGTGCGGTGCTCTCGGGCGCCGACGCCGCCACCGAAGCCGCCGCCGCCGAGTACGGCCGACGCATCGGCACCGCGTTTCAGATCGTCGACGACCTGCTCGACTACACCGCGACGGCCGACCAGATGGGCAAGAATGCCGGCGACGACCTGCGCGAAGGCAAGCCGACGCTGCCGCTGATCCACCTGCTGTCGCACGGCACCGAAGAACAACGCGCGCTGGCGCGCCAGGCCATCGAGCAAGGCGGCACCGAGCACTTCGACGCGATCTTCGACGCGATCCAGGCATCGGGCGCACTCGAATACACGCGCAAGGCGGCCGAGCGCGAGGCGTCCGCGGCTGCGGAAGCAATAATTGCATTACCCCCTTCCCAATTCCGCCAAACGCTGATAGAGTTATGTGCTTTCTCGCTGCAACGTCAGTCCTGACCTGCACGAGAACTGCGAAGAAGTATCGGGGTGTAGCTTAGCCTGGTAGAGCGCTACGTTCGGGACGTAGAGGCCGGAGGTTCGAATCCTCTCACCCCGACCAATTTCTCGCATTCTGATTGTCCTCGCGGCACGCTGTTCGACGCCGCATCTGAAATTTCCCGCAGGTCCGCACAGCCTCTCTCTTGAGAGGGCGCCGTCGCGCCACCGCATGCCGTCGGCGCGGCAAACCCCTCTGTTATAGTGGGCGCTTCCCTGCTCCCGCACATCCGCCTTGAACTCCTGGCCGTTATGGGCACAGCTCGGCGCCATCGTGCTGCTGCTGTGCTGCTCCGCCTTCTTCTCGATCTCCGAGACCAGCCTGATGGCGCTCAACCGCCATCGACTGCGCCACCTCGCCAAATCCAATGTCGCCGGCGCACGCCGGACACAGGGCCTGCTCGGCCAGACCGACAAGCTGTTGTCGCTGATTCTGATCGGCAACAACCTGATCAATACCGCCGTGCCGGTGCTGATCGCCAACCTGGCCATCCATTACTTCGGCAATAGCGGCACCACGCTGTCGATCGCCACCGCCATCGTCGCGTTCCTGATCATCGTGTTCTGCGAGATCGCGCCGAAGATCGTGGGTGCAACGTATCCCGAGCGGATCTCGTTTCCGGCCAGCTTCATCATCGCGCCGCTGATGCGGCTGGCGACGCCGCTGGTGACGGTCGTCAATGCGTTTGCCACGGGACTGCTGCGGCTGGTGCGCATCAATCCGCGCGCAGCGCCCGAGCAAAGGATGTCGGCCGAGGAGCTGCGCACACTGGTGCTGGAGTCGGGCAATTTCATCCCGCACAAGCATCGCAGCATCCTGCTCAACCTGTTCGACCTGGACGCCATCACCGTGGACGACGTGATGACGCCGCGTGCGCGGGTGGAATCGCTGGACCTGTCGCGGCCCATCGGAGAAGTGATCCAGCAACTGGAAACCTGCTACCACAACAAGCTGCCTGTGTTCGAGCAGGACACCGACCAGGTGCTCGGCATCCTGCACGTACGCAAGGCCTTGTCCTTGCTGGGCCACACGGAACTCACCCACGACGACTTCCGCAACCTGCTGTCCAAACCCTACTTCGTGCCGAGCGGCACACCGGTGTTCCGCCAGCTACAGTACTTTCAGGAGAACCGGCGGCGCATCGGGCTGGTGATCAACGAATACGGCGACATGCTGGGGCTGGTGACACTGGAAGACATCATCGAGGAGATGATCGGTGAGTTCACCACCACGCTGCCGAACGCCGGCATGCTGGCCTGGGATGCGCAGGGCGCCTATCTGGCCGACGCGGGCATGTCGCTGCGTGACCTGAACCGCCGCCTGGGCCTGCAACTGCCGACGGATGGACCGAAAACGCTCAACGGCCTGGTGCTGGAAGTGCTGGAGGAAATTCCCGAAGCCCCGGTCAGCGTGCGAATCGCCGGATGCGTGATGGACATTGTGCAAATGGACAGCCAGTCGATCCGCACCGTGCGCCTGCACCGGCCCGCCGCGAGGGAAAAGCATAGCTGACGGCACCCGCAGCGTCGGGCGCTTCAGCCCGCGCCGTTTTCTGCCGATGTGGCACAAATGCACGTGTCACGTCTGAGCGTGCTTTACAAATCGCGGGGCGGTCGGCAAACTGCCCCGATTCCGGGCCCCACCCCCCACGAACGGGTGGAGCGTCGACAGCCAAAAACACAACAACTCGCCTTGGGGGGCGGGCGGGCGATCCGGTGGTGGGACCGGGCGCGCGCAGGATGGTCAGCCAGACGGACTCATGACTCTCGGACTCGCACTTACGCAGAGCCGGCGAATTGCGCCGACATTACTCACTCAGCTAGAGCAGAGCGCGCGCGAAAAGCGCACGCAGTTGATCGACGAACTGGTGAGCAGCGGCATCATGAGCGCGCACGACCTCGCCGTCTTCGTGGCGGGCAAGTACCAGATGCCGCTGCTGGACCTGGCGCAGTACAAGCTCGACACCGTGCCGGCCGTGCTGTCGACCAACAAGCATTTCCAGCAATTGCGCCTGCTGCCGCTGGGCCGGCGCGACAACCGCGTCATCGTCGCCACCTCGGACCCGAGCGACCCGAAGCCGATCGAAGAACTGCGCCAGAAGATGAACGTGGCGATCGAGACGGTCATCGTCGAGCACGACAAGCTGGTCCGCCAGCTGAGCCTCGCCAACGAAGCGCCGCCCGAGATCAAGTCGCTCATCCCAAAGCAGGAAACCACCCAGATCGAATACGACCCGGGCGCGGCCGCAGCGGTGCGGCGTACCCCGACCGACGGCATCGACGATGCGCCGGTGGTGCGCTTCCTGCAGAAGCTGTTTACCGAGGCACTGCTGCGCGGCACGTCCGACTTGCACTTCGAGCCGTTTGAAACGTTTTACCGCGTGCGCTTCCGCATCGACGGCATCCTTGAACAAGTCGCGCAGCCGCCGCTGGACATCCGCGACAAGATCGCCACCCGTATCAAGGTGTTGTCGCGCCTGGACATCTCGGAAAAACGCGTGCCGCAGGACGGCCGCATGAAGCTGCTGATCACCGTTCCGAAAGACAAGAACGACAAGGACAACAAGGAGACGGTCGAGCGCGCCATCGACTTCCGGGTGTCGACGCTGCCGACGCTGTTCGGCGAGAAGATCGTGATCCGGATTCTGGAGTCCTCGACCGAGCGGCTCGATATAGACCAGCTCGGCTATGAGCCCGAGCAGAAGCAGCTCCTGCTGGACGTGATCAAACGCCCCTACGGCATGGTGCTGGTGACCGGCCCGACCGGTAGCGGCAAAACGGTGTCGCTGTACACCTTCCTGAACAGGCTGAACCAGGGCGACATCAACATTTCCACGGCGGAAGATCCGGCGGAAATCCAGCTGCCCGGCATCAACCAGGTCAACGTCAACGACAAGGCGGGGCTGACCTTCGCCGCGGCGCTGAAATCGTTCCTGCGCCAGGATCCCGACATCATCATGGTGGGCGAAATCCGGGACCTGGAAACCGCCGATATCTCCATCAAGGCCGCACAGACCGGCCACTTGGTGTTCTCCACGCTGCACACCAACGACGCGCCGACCACGCTCACACGCCTGATGAACATGGGCGTGGCGCCGTTCAACATCGCCTCGTCGGTGCTGATGATCACGGCGCAGCGTCTGGGGCGGCGCCTGTGCAAGGCCTGCAAGAAGCCGGGCCCACTGCCCAAGGAAACGCTGCTGGACGCGGGCTTCAAGGAAGAAGACCTGGACGGCTCGTGGCAACCGTACCATCCGGTCGGCTGCGAGGCATGCAACGGCAGCGGCTACAAGGGCCGGGTCGGCATCTACCAGGTCATGCCGATCACCGAGGCGATCCAGGAGATCATCCTCGCCCACGGCACCGCGCTGCAGATCGCCGAACAGGCGCGCAAGGAGGGCGTGCTCTCGCTGCGCGACTCCGGCCTGAGAAAAGTGAAGCAGGGGCTGACTTCCCTTGAGGAAGTGCTGGCCACGACGAACCAATAACCTTCTCGATCAATCGTTCCCATACCGGGGGGTAGGAACCAACCATGGCCACACGAGCACCGACCGCGAACCGGTCCGCCGCCGCATCGGCACGCAAAACTGCCTCCACGAAGGCGCCCACGCAGTACATCTTCGAGTGGGAAGGCAAGGACCGCAAAGGCAAAGTCTTCAAAGGCGAGATGCGGGCGGAGAGCATCACCGAAGTCAACGCGGTGCTGCGCAAGCAGGGGCTGTCGATCACCAAGTCCAAGCGTCGGCGCGCGGCGCGCGGCAAGAAAATCACGCCCAAGGACGTGGCCTACTTCACGCGCCAGTTGTCGACCATGCTGAAGGCCGGGGTGCCGCTGCTGCAATCGGTCGACATCATCGCGCGCGGCCACGCCAACCCGAACTTCACCCAGTTGCTGACGGAAATCCGCGTCGACATCGAGTCGGGCAGCAGCATGGCGCAGGCGTTCCGCCGCCATCCGAAGTACTTCGATTCGCTGTACTGCAACCTGATCGACGCGGGCGAACAGGGCGGTATTCTCGACGCGCTGCTCGAGCGGCTGTCGATGTACATGGAAAAATCGATCGCGCTGAAGGCGCAGATCAAGTCGGCCATGATCTACCCGGTCTCGGTGCTGACGGTGGCCTTCCTGGTCACGGTGGTGCTGATGATCTTCGTGGTGCCCGCTTTCAAGAACGTGTTCGCCAGCTTCGGCGCCACGCTGCCAGCACCGACGCTGGTGGTGATGGGCATCTCGGACTTCTTCGTGAAGTGGTGGTACATCATCGTCTTCGCCCCCGTTGTCGGCATCTTCCTGTATGCGCGGGCCTTCAAGCGCTCGGAGAACGTGCAGCGCAACACGCACAAGGCCATCCTGAAGATGCCGATCTTCGGCAGCATCATCCGCAAGGCCACCATCGCGCGCTGGACGCGCACGCTGGCGACGATGTTCTCCGCCGGTACGCCGCTGGTGGAATCGATGGAGTCGGTGGCCGGTGCGGCCGGCAACTGGGTCTACCACGACGCCACCCTCGAGATCCAGCAGGCGGTACGCATCGGTACCAGCCTCACCAACGCCATGCAGGCCACGCACGTGTTCGACAACATGGTGCTGCAGATGACGCAGATCGGCGAGGAATCCGGTGCGCTGGACAACATGCTGCTGAAAGTGGCCGAGTTCTACGAGCGCGAGGTCGATGACGCGGTGGCCAACATCTCCGCCCTGATCGAGCCGATCATCATCGTGATCCTCGGCGTGCTGATCGGCGGCATGGTGGTCGCCATGTACCTGCCGATCTTCAAGCTGGGCCAGGTGGTCTGACGATGTCCGGGATGTTCGCCATTCCCACGCTGGCGCTACTGCCCGCGTGGTTCGTGATCGGCGCGGCGGCGCTGCTGGGGCTGCTGGTCGGCAGCTTCCTCAACGTGGTGATCCACCGCTTGCCGCGCATGATCGAACGCGAGGAGGCCAACTACATCGCCGAGCTGCGCAACGAGCCGCTGCCGCATCCCGAGCCGTACAACCTGGTCGTGCCGCGCTCGGCCTGCCCGTCGTGCGGCCACCAGATCAAAGCGATCGAGAACATCCCGGTGATCAGTTGGCTGGCATTGCGCGGCCGCTGCAGCGCCTGCAAGACGCCCATCTCCTGGCGCTACCCCGCCGTGGAACTGGTGACCTGCGTACTGACCGGCGCCTGCCTGTGGCATTTCGGACCGACCTGGGTGGCGGTGGCCTCGGCCGCGCTGCTGTGGTTCCTGATCGCCGCCACGATGATCGACGCCGACACGCAGTTGCTGCCCGATGCCATCACCCAGCCGCTGCTGTGGCTCGGCCTGCTGGTGAACCTGTTCGACATGTTCGCGCGGCTGCCGGACGCAGTGATCGGCGCGATGGCCGGATATCTGTTCCTGTGGGCCATCTACTGGGCCTACAAACTGCTGCGGGGCCGGGAGGGCATGGGCTACGGCGACTTCAAGCTGATGGCCGCGCTCGGTGCCTGGTTCGGCTGGCAGGCGCTGCCGTTGTTGATCCTGCTGTCGTCGGTGGTCGGCCTGGTGTTCGGGGCGGCGCGCATCGCGCGTGGCGCCGAAAGCGACTCCCCATTTTCGTTCGGCCCGTTCATCGCGGGTGCCGGCGTCATCGCCCTGCTGGCCGGCCCACAGCTGGTGGCATTGACGGGACTCGCACCGCTGCTGGCGCGGTAAGGAACGACCGGCGTGCGCGTGATCGGCCTGACTGGCGGCATCGGCAGCGGCAAGAGCTACGTTGCGGAACGCCTTGCCGAACGAGGTGCCGCGGTTATCGACACCGATGCCATCGCGCACGAGATCACCGCACCGGGGGGCGCCGCCATCCCGAAGCTGGTCGAAGCCTTCGGGCCCGGCATCCTGCGCGCCGACGGCGCCATGGACCGTGACGCCATGCGCGCCCTCGCCTTCTCTGATGCCACCGCCAAGGCACGCCTGGAGCAGATCACGCACCCGCTGATCCGCGAGATCAGCTTGGCACGCGGAGCTGCGGCGCAAGCCTCGGATGCCTACCCGTATCTGATCTATGTGGTCCCCCTTCTGGTGGAGTCCCTGAGCGGACATCGCAGTTGGCGCGCACTGGTCGACCGGATCCTGGTGGTCGACTGCCCGGTCGAGACGCAGATCGCCCGCGTGATGGCCCGCAACGGCCTGCCGCGCGCGCAGATCGAATCCATCATCGCCCGCCAGGCCACGCGCGAAGCCCGCTTGGCCGTGGCCGACGATGTCATCGACAACGGCGGCACGCTGGCCGACCTTCTCCCCCAGATCGACCGGCTGGACCTGGCCTACCGGGCGCATTGAAAGCGTCTGAAAGCGGACGTCGAATCCCTTTGCATTGTGATGCGCGAGGGTCTCGCATAGAATGCGGGCAGATCGAGGCCAAACGGGCTTCGTACGATCCAAGGCGGGCCTCCAGTTTTGATCCTGTACGAATACCCCTTCAACGAGCGCATCCGGACGCTGCTGCGCCTCGAAGACCTGTTCGAGCGGCTGGATTTCTTTCTCGCACAGGAACACCCACTGCAGCACCATGTGGCGCTGACCACGCTGTTCGAGATCGTGGACGTGGCCGGCCGCGCCGACCTCAAATCCGATCTGCTCAAAGAACTGGACCGCCAGCGCCAGACACTGACCGTGCTGCGCAGCAACCCGCAGATCGACCAGGAAGCGCTCGACGCCGTCATCGCGGAGCTGGAGACGGCGTCCGGCAATCTCACCGCCACACACGGCAAGGCCGGCCAGTTGATCGCCGACAACGAATGGCTGACCAGCATCCGCAGCCGTGCCATCATCCCGGGCGGGACGTGCGAATTCGACCTGCCGGCGTATTTTGCATGGCAGCATCATCCGTGCGAGCGCCGCCGAGCCGACATCGTCAAATGGGCCCAGCCGCTGGTGCCGCTGCGCGACGCCACGATAATCGTGCTGCGCCTGTTGCGCGAATCCGGGCAGAGCGGCAAGGTGATCGCCAATGCCGGTAGCTACCAGCAGATGCTGTCCGGCCGGATCTATCAGCTGATGCAGGTGCGCCTGGACGAGGCAGCACTGGGCTTCATCCCCGAGATCAGTGCCAACAAGTACATGCTCTGGGTACGCTTCACCCAGCAGGATGGCGACCTGCGGCCCAAGCCCGTCGATGCGGACATCCCGTTTCAGCTCAAGCTCTGCAACTTCTGAGCCTGTCGCCCATCCATGAATGTGAAGACCGTCAAATGTCCGACCTGCGGCAAACCGGTGCCCTGGGTGCCCGAAAGCCGCTACCGCCCGTTCTGTTCCGAGCGCTGCAAACAGATCGACCTGGGCGCCTGGGCCGCCGAGCAATACACGATTCCCGTGGTGGAAGACGACGACCTGCCGCCGGATGCCCCGGGCGGAGACTCCGGCAGCACCAGCGGCCGGCTCAACTAGCCCCGGCCTCGGCGCGCATCCACTCGAATACCGGCAGCGTTGCCGGCAGCACCGGATCGACGCTGACGGGCAGCGTCTGCCAGGCGAAATCCTGGCCCTCCAGCGCACGCAGCGTGCCATCCCACGCCGTCACCTTGCAGAAGTGCAGCCGCACGTAGGCATGCGGGTAGTCGTGCTCGATGATGTGCCACCGTTCGCAGGCGCTCAGGGTGATGTCGAGCTCTTCCTTCAGCTCGCGCGTGAGCGCCGCCTCCACCGATTCGCCTGCCTCCAGCTTGCCGCCGGGAAACTCCCAGTAGCCGGCGTAGGGCTTGCCCTCGGGACGCTGCGCCAGCAGGAAGCGGCCATCCGGCTGCACCAGCACGCCAACGGCCACCTCGGTGATCTTGCGGCCGTCCGGCGTGTGCGTGGCCGGGACTTGCGTGATCGTGTCAGCCGACATGCTGCCGCCCATGTTTGCCGCCCCAGTCACGCGCGAACTGCCAGGCCACCCGGCCCGAGCGGGAACCGCGCTCCAGCGCCCACACCAGCGCATCGCCCCGGGCCGCGTCGATGTCTTCGTCGCCGCAGCCGAAGTGCTTGAGCCAGTGGGCGACGATGGTCAGGTACTCGTCCTGCTTGGGCGGGTAAAACGACAACCACAGCCCGAAACGCTCCGACAGCGAGATCTTTTCCTCCACGACCTCGCCCGGATGAATCTCGCCGTCCGGCATGTGCTGGTAGGTCTCGTTGTCCTTCATGTACTCCGGCAGCAGGTGGCGCCGGTTGGAGGTGGCATAGATCAGCACGTTGTCCGACTGCGCCGCCACCGAGCCGTCCAGCGCGGACTTCAGCGCCTTGTAGCCCGATTCGCCCTCCTCGAACGACAGGTCGTCGCAGAAGATGGCGAAGCGCTCGGGGCGCGCCGCGAGCTGCTCCACGATGTCACCGAGATCGGCCAGGTCATCCTTGTCGACTTCCACCAGCCGCAGCCCTTCGCCGACGAACGCGTTCAGGCACGCCTTGATCAGGGACGACTTGCCGGTGCCGCGCGCGCCGGTCAGCAGCACATTGTTGCCCGGCAGCCGGTGCACGAACTGGCGCGTGTTGGCGACAATGGCGTCCTTCTGGCGGTCGATGTTGTGCAGGTCGCTCAGATGGATCGGCGGCAGTTGGCGGATCGGCGCGAGATAGCCGATGGTGCCGAACAGGCTCTGGCGCTTGCGCCAGCGGAAGGCGACCGCCTCCTTCCAGTCGGCCTCGGTCAGTTCGGGCGGCAGCCATTGCTCGAGGCGGCCCAGGAAGCGGTCGAGCCGGGCGGTGAGATCGGAAGGCATGGCGGCAGTCGTGGCTTACGAGCGATAGTCCGCGTTGATCGAGACGTAGTCGTGCGAGAAATCGCACGTCCACACCGTGGCAGTCGCGTCGCCGCGGCCGAGCGCAATGCGCACGGTGATCTCGGCCTGCTTCATCACGCGCTGGCCGTCTTCCTCGCGGTAGTCGGGATTGCGGCCGCCGTCGCGGGCGACCCAGACATCGTCGAGCCACAGGTTGACGCCGTCCACATCGAGATCGTTCACGCCGGCATAGCCGACCGCTGCCAGGATACGGCCCAGGTTGGGATCCGACGCGTAGAACGCAGTCTTGACCAGCGGCGAATGCGCGACCGCGTAGGCGATCTGGCGGCACTCGTCGGTGTTGCGGCCGCCTTCGACGCGGATGGTCATGAATTTGGTCGCGCCTTCGCCATCACGCACGATCTTCTGCGCCAGCACCTTCGCCAGGTCCGTGAGCGCATCGCGCAGCGCGGCGTAGTCGGGGTGCGATTCGGAGTCGATGCGCGGCGTGCCGGCACGACCGGTGGCGATGACGACAAAGGAATCGTTGGTCGAGGTATCGCCGTCGACCGTCACGCTGTTGAACGAATGGTCGGCGACATGGCGCACCAGGCGCTGCAGCACGGCTTCATCCACGTTGGCGTCGGTCGCGATGAAGCCGAGCATGGTTGCCATGTTCGGGCGGATCATGCCCGCCCCCTTGCTGATGCCCGACAGGCGCACCGGCTTGCCCGACAGCGTGCAGGTGCCCGACGCCGCCTTGGGCACGGTGTCGGTGGTCATGATGGCCTCGGCGGCCGCCAGCCAGTTGTCGGGCTTGGCATTGGCCTGCGCGGCGGGCAGGCCGGCGATGAGGCGATCCACCGGCAGCGGTTCGAGGATCACGCCGGTCGAGAACGGCAGCACCTGCTGCGGCGCAATGCCGAGCAGCTTGGCCACCGCGTCGCAGGTCTGACGCGCCAGCGCCAGGCCCGGCGCACCGGTACCGGCATTCGCATTGCCGGTATTGACGATGATCGCGCGGGCGCCCTGCCCGCTGGCCAGGTGCTCGCGGCAGACCTGCACCGGCGCCGCGCAGAAGCGGTTCTGCGTGAACACGCCCACCACGCTCGCTCCCTCGGCGATACGCACCAGCAGCACATCCTTGCGATTGGCCTTGCGGATGCCGGCCTCGGCCCAGCCAAGGTCGACGCCGTCGATCGGCAACAGGGTGTCGGCGGCGGGCGCGACGAGATTCACAGCCATGGAGCACCTTTCAAACGAGGATGCCCGCAGCGCGGGCATCGTTGAATCATCAGAAAACGACTGGCACCGCACGAGGCGGCGCCCTGGGCGATCAGCCGGTCAGACCAGCTTGCCGTGGCACTGCTTGTACTTCTTGCCCGAACCGCACGGGCATGGATCGTTGCGGCCGACCTTGGGCACCTCTCCTGCCAGCGCCGCGGCGGCGGAAGCCGCGGCCGACCGGTGCGCCGGCATGGCCGGCGTCTCGCCGTGGATCTCGGCATCGCCCGCCGCGACCTCGGCCAGCTCGCTGAATTCATCGTGCTTGTACTGCACGTTGGTCAGGTGGGAAAGGTCTTCCTCGATCAGCTCGGAAGCCTCCTCCAACTGTTCCTGCGACTGGATGCGCACCGTGAAGATGATGCGCGTCACCTCGTTGCGGATGGTATCCAGCAGGCGGCCGAACAGCTCGAACGACTCGCGCTTGTATTCCTGCTTCGGGTCCTTCTGCGCATAGCCGCGCAGGTGGATGCCCTGGCGCAGGTGGTCCAGCGCCGCCAGGTGCTCGCGCCAGTGCGTATCCAGGCTCTGCAGCATCACCGAGCGTTCGAAGCCGGCAAAGGCCTCGCGTCCGACCTGCGCCACCTTGCCCGCGTACACGGCTTCGACGGCCTCCTGCACCTGCGTCAGCAGGTCTTCGT
Source organism: Ralstonia solanacearum K60 (assembly GCF_002251695.1). Classification (NCBI taxonomy): domain Bacteria; kingdom Pseudomonadati; phylum Pseudomonadota; class Betaproteobacteria; order Burkholderiales; family Burkholderiaceae; genus Ralstonia; species Ralstonia solanacearum. The sequence goes on along the minus strand of NZ_NCTK01000001.1, from coordinate 2,590,380 downwards.
CCTCAATGGACTGCGCCTGCTCCACCGTCTTCGCCAACGGCACCTCAACGCCCCAGTCGTCGCGCAGCGTCTTTTCCAGGCCGGCGAGATCCCACTGCTCTTCCATGGACTCGGCCGGCACGTAGGCACGGAACAGCTCGACGAACACGGATTCGCGCAGGTTCTTGACGAGATCGCCCGCGTCGACCGCTTCGAGGATCTCGTTGCGCAGCTTGTAGATCTCGCGGCGCTGGTCGTTGGCCACGTCGTCGTACTGCAGCAACTGCTTGCGGATGTCGAAGTTGCGGCCTTCGACCTTGCGCTGCGCGGACTCGATCGAGCGCGTGACGATGCCTGCCTCGATCGGCTCGCCTTCCGGCATCTTCAGACGGTCCATGATGGCGCGCACGCGATCGCCGGCGAAGATGCGCAGCAGTTGATCGTCCAGCGACAGATAGAAGCGCGACGAGCCCGGATCGCCCTGGCGGCCGGCGCGGCCACGCAGCTGATTGTCGATCCGGCGCGACTCATGGCGCTCGGTGCCGACGATATGCAAGCCGCCCGCAGCCTTGACCTGCTCGTGCAACGACTGCCATTCGTCCTGCAGTTGCTTGACGCGCTTGGCCTTCTCATCGTCCGACAGGGATTCGTCGACCATCACGAAGCCGGCCTGCTTTTCCACATTGCCGCCCAGCACGATGTCGGTGCCGCGGCCCGCCATATTGGTGGCGATGGTGATCATCTTGGGCCGGCCGGCCTGCGCGACGATCTCGGCCTCGCGAGCGTGCTGCTTGGCGTTGAGCACCTGGTGCGGCAACTGCGCCTGGTTCAGCAGGTGCGACAGCAGCTCGGAGTTTTCGATGGAGGTCGTGCCCACCAGCACCGGCTGGCCGCGTTCGTAGCAATCGCGGATGTCGCGGATGACGGCGTCGTAGCGCTCCTTCGCGGTCTTGTAGATCTGATCCTGCAAGTCCTTGCGCTGTGCCTGACGGTTGGTCGGGATCACCACGGTTTCCAGGGCATAGATCTCCTGGAACTCATATGCTTCCGTATCCGCCGTGCCGGTCATGCCCGCCAGCTTGGCGTACATGCGGAAGTAGTTCTGGAAGGTGATGGTCGCCAGCGTCTGGTTTTCCTGCTGGATCTGCACGCCTTCCTTGGCCTCCACGGCCTGGTGCAGGCCATCGGACCAGCGACGGCCCTGCATCAGCCGGCCGGTGAATTCGTCGACGATGATCACCTCATCGCTCTGCACCACGTAGTGCTGGTCCCGGTGGAACAGGCTGTGCGCGCGCAGGGAGGCGTACAGGTGGTGCATCAGCGTGATGTTCTGCGGCGCGTAGAGCGATTCGCCCTCGGCCAGCAGGCCGGCCTGCAGCAGGATCTGCTCCGCCTTCTCGTGACCCGCTTCGGTCAGGTAGACCTGGTGGGATTTCTCGTCGACGTAGTAGTCGCCCGGCTTCTCGACGCCGGTGCCGTCGGCCTTCTCTTCGCCGATCTGGCGCGTGAGCAGCGGCGGGATGCTGTTCATCCGGCGGTACAGGTCGGTGTGGTCCTCGGCCTGGCCGGAGATGATCAGCGGCGTGCGGGCCTCGTCGATCAGGATCGAGTCCACTTCGTCGACGATGGCGTAATTCAGCGGACGCTGCACGCGCTGGCTGGCGTCGTACACCATGTTGTCGCGCAGGTAATCGAAGCCGAACTCGTTGTTGGTGCCGTAGGTGATGTCGGCGGCGTAGGCGGCCTGCTTCTCATCGTGGGCCATGGTGGTCAGGTTGACCCCGACCGACAGGCCCAGCCAGTTGTAGAGCTTGCCCATCCACTCGGCATCGCGCTGGGCCAGGTAGTCGTTGACCGTCACCACGTGCACGCCCTGGCCGGCGAGGGCATTCAAGTAAACCGACAGCGTGGCGGTCAGCGTCTTGCCTTCGCCGGTGCGCATTTCGGCAATCTTGCCGTCGTGCAGCACCATGCCGCCGATCAGTTGCACGTCGAAGTGGCGCATCTTCATCACGCGCTTGCCGGCTTCGCGGCACACGGCGAACGCTTCGGGCAGCAGCGCGTCGAGGGTCTCACCCTTGGCGAAACGCTCGCGGAATTCCTGGGTCTTGGCCTGCAGCTCGGTATCGGAGAGCGCTTCGAACGTGGGCTCGAGCGCGTTGATCTGCGCCACCTTGCGGCGGTACTGTTTGATCAGCCGTTCGTTGCGGCTGCCGAAAATCTTCTTGAGAAGGCCCGTGATCATCGATGGCAGGGACCGGTGTGCCACCCGCCGGAAGGATCGCGGAACGAATGCGAAACGCAGGCGGCGCAACGGCCCGAAAAGGGTTGGCGCAAAGGCGGGAGTTTAGCATGTGCCAAACCTCGCCTTGATGGCGGCCGACCGGCCGGATGTGGCAGGAACGCCGCACTCCGGCGCGGCCGGCGCGACCGCATCCCGGCTCAGTTGGGGGCGGGCCGCCCCGTTGCAACCCTGGCCGTCAGTGGCCGGCGGCGGCCATGCTCTTGCCGATGTCGGCAGCGGCCACCTGCGAGGCGGGATCCTTGGCCTCCGCCATCTTCGGCTGGCCGGCGTTCTCCAGGAAAGCGACCGGATTCTGCGGCACGTCGTTGACGTGCACCTCGAAGTGCAGATGCGGACCGGTCGCGCGGCCGGTACGGCCGATCAGAGCGATCCGCTGCCCCGCCTTGACGATGTCGCCGACTTTCACGAACACCTTGGAGGCGTGGGCATACCGGGTCTTCAGACCGTTGCCGTGATCGATGTCGATCATGTTGCCGTATTCGTGGTGGAACTCGCTGGCCACCACCACGCCGCCGGCCGCGGCCACGATCGGCGTGCCCACCGGCCCGACGAAATCGACGCCGTCATGCTGCGTGCGCCGGCCCGTGAACGGATCGATGCGCACACCGAAGCCCGACGAGTCGTAGCCCGTGGCGACCGGCCGCACGGTCGGCATCATCTTGGCGTGGATCTGGCGGTCCATCAGGGTGGACTCCAGCACGCTCAGATAATCGTTGCGCTGGTCGGCCGAGCGGGTCAGGCGATCCAGTTCGGACCGAACTTCCGGCAGCGACAGCGGACGCGAGACTGCCCCTTCCGGACCGCCCCGCCCCGGCACCGACTTGAAGTCGAACTCGCGCGGCGGCACTCCGGCCAAGCCCGATACGCGGGCGCCCAGCGCATCCAGGCGCACCATCTGCGCCTGCATTTCGCCGATGCGTGCGGCCATCAGGTTGAGGTTTTCGCGGATAACGCGCGTGTCGGCCTCGGGACTGGCAGTGGTTGCGCCAGGCACCAGGCCACGCTTGACCGCCAGCCAGGTCGCCCCGCCCGACAGCGCCGCCACGGCCAGCAGCGCCGCGCCCACGGCCGCCGCCAAATGGCGCCGGGACAGGTGCACCGCGCCAGCCTTGCGCGGATGAATCAGGATGATCTGCATCGCTCTTTCCGGACAAAAAATGCCACCCGCCGGCACGAAAGCGCGGGGAAGCGCCCTACAATGCCGGCATGCGCATCTTCGTTCATCCCGCTCTCAAAACGCCCGTGGCAAAGCCGGTTCAGGACTGGCTCACGGGTGCCGGCTCGGTCGGCCCGCTGATGCAGGCGGCCAAGCAACTGGCGTCTCTGGAAGCGGAGGTGTTGTCGCTGCTGCCACCCGGACTGGGTGGCGGTGTGGCGATCGGCGGCATCCGGAACGATGCGCGCGACAGCCGGGAAGCGACCCTGGTGCTGCTCACTGCAAACAGCGCAGCTGCGGCGCGCGTACGGCAGGTGGTACCCACCTTGCTGGAACGTCTGCAGCGCCGGGGGTCGCAGATTACCGCAATTCGTGTACGGGTACAACCGCAGGGCGGAAATGACAGCTTATGGCCACAAGAGACCGAAAAGCCGCCCAAACGCGCCAAGATGACGGCAGTTGGGCTCAATAGCCTGACATCGCTGGCCGACGGCCTGCCCGATTCGCCGCTCAGGCGGGCGGTGGCGGACATGGTGGCACGGCACCGCCCGCCCCAATAAGAAAAGCGCCCTTTCGGGCGCTTTTTCATGCGTGCAACCGCAACACGGGATCAGGAGAATGCCGGCTGCAGCTGCGGCAGGAAGGCGCGCGGCGCTTCTTCCACCTTGTCGAACGTGACGATTTCGTACGCCGTTTCATCGGCCAGCAGCGCGCGCAGCAGCGCGTTGTTCAGACCATGGCCGGACTTGTGCGCCGTGTACGCTGCGATCAGCGGATAGCCGACCACGTACAGGTCGCCGATCGCGTCCAGGATCTTGTGGCGGACGAACTCGTCGCCATAGCGCAGTTCATCGTTGTTCAGCATGCGGTGCTCGTCGAGCACGATCGCGTTGTCCAGGCTGCCGCCGCGCGCCAGCCCGATCTCCCGCAGCATCTCGACTTCGTGGGCAAAGCCGAAGGTGCGCGCGCGGGCGATTTCGCGGGTGTAGCTGGTGTCGGCGAAGTCGATCTCGAACGTCTGCCCCGTCTTGTCGACGGCCGGATGGCGGAATTCGATGGTGAACGCCAGCTTGAAGCCGAAGTACGGCTCCAGGCGCGCCAGCTTGTCGCCGTCGCGCACTTCCACCGGTTTGGTCACGCGGATGAAGCGCTTGGCCGCACCCTGCTCCTCGATGCCGGCCGACTGCAGCAGGAACACGAACGACGCCGCACTGCCGTCCATGATGGGGATTTCCTCGGCGTCGACATCGACATACAAGTTGTCGATGCCAAGCCCCGCGCAAGCGGACATCAGGTGTTCGACCGTGGACACGCGAGCGCCGTCCTTCTGCAGCACGGAGGCCAGGCGGGTATCGCCGATGGCGCTGGCGGTGGCGGGAATCTCGACGGCCGGATCCAGGTCCACCCGCGTGAAAATGATGCCGGTACCGGGAGTTGCCGGACGCAACGTCAACGTCACCTTGCGGCCCGAGTGCAACCCGATGCCGACGGTTTTGACCACGGACTTGATGGTGCGCTGTTTCAACATGGCCGCCCTCAACTCACTTTCCAATTCGATTGTTTTTATCTATGCACTCTGCATAGGTGATAACCCGAAGCATACCATTTTCACGTGCCGGCCTCCAAAGCGACTTTTGTATCGGGATGTTAGGTCTTCCCATAGTCTGCTCACGATTTCAGCACGCAGCCACAATGCCAGTACATCGTCGGCCATATGGCGGTGCGGGCGGCCGGACGGGACTCAGCCATTCGAAGGGGACCGGGTGGCGTCAGAGATGCGCCAGCATCGATTCCGCATTGCTGACGGCGAACTGCCCTGGAGCCTCCACCTGTAGCGCGGTTACCACACCGTTTCGGACGATCATGGCGTAGCGCTGTGAACGCACGCCCATGCCGCGCTTGGACAAGTCTTGCTCGAGGCCGAGCTTGCGCGTGAATTCGGCACTGCCGTCGGCCAGCATGCGAACCCTGCCATCGGTGCCCTGTGCACGCGCCCATGCCCCCATCACAAAAGCATCGTTGACCGACACGCACCAGATTTCGTCGACACCTTTGGCGCGCAGCGCATCGTAGTGGGCGAGATAGCCCGGCACGTGGCGCGCCGAACAGGTCGGCGTGAAAGCGCCGGGCAGGCCGAAGATGAGAATCGTCTTGTCCTGCGCCAAGTCCGCCGCCGAGAAGGCATTGGGCCCGAGCGCGCAGCCATCCTTTTCCACTTCGAAGTATTCGTAGAGCGTCGCGTCAGGCAACGGCTGGCCGGGCTGGATCATGATCGTGGCAAGCATTCACGCGGGATACCCACATCATAAGACGAGACCGCCCGCGTGGGAGATCCACGCGGGCGGTCCCGGGAGACAACCATCACATCAGCGCGATCGCACCGCAGGCGGCGCGACGAACGGGCACCCCCGCCGAGCAGGGTGAACCCTTCCGGGGAGGCGGCCAGGGGCCAGCCCGCCCGGCGGCAACGACTGTGTCCGGTTCGTCGCGCGCCGCGGATTGTTCAGCGACAGGCCGTCCGCTGCGCTGCGGTCACGGAGGGGAGCCGTGAGTCGCGCGCGGCGAGTGCCGCCGCCGACAATCGAACCTGCGCGGATCGACGCGCCGGTCAGTCGGCCTGCTTGCGCAGGAACGCCGGAATATCGTAGGTGTCGACGCCCTTTTCCTGCAGCGCGGCCACGTGGGCCGAAGCCGACTCACGCGAGCTGCGCCACACGGCGGGGGTATCGAAGTTGCTGTAGTCCGGTGCAGCGGTCACCGCATGCCCCACCACGCCACCGCCGAAGGCCACCGGCTGGTTGTCGGTGCCCGTCTTGAGCAGCGTCATCGTCTGCTGCTGTTGCTGCTTGTTGCGGGCAGCACGGCCCAGGCCCGTCGCCACCACGGTCACGCGCAGTGCGTCGCCCATGGCATCGTCGTAGACCGTACCGAAGATGACGGTGGCATCCTCCGCGGCATAACTGCGGATGGTGTTCATCACTTCCTTGGTCTCGGACAGCTTGAGCGAGCGGCTGGCGGTGATGTTGACCAGCACGCCGCGCGCGCCCGACAGGTCCACGCCTTCGAGCAGCGGGCTCGCCACGGCCTGCTCGGCGGCCAGGCGCGCACGATCGACGCCCGACACGGTGGCCGTGCCCATCATCGCCTTGCCCTGCTCGCCCATCACGGTCTTCACGTCTTCGAAGTCGACGTTCACCAGGCCATCGACGTTGATGATTTCCGCGATGCCGGCCACGGCGTTGTGCAGCACGTCGTCGGCGCACTGGAAGCACTTGTCCATCTCGGCATCATCGCCCATGACTTCGAAGAGCTTCTCGTTGAGCACCACGATCAGCGAGTCGACATGGCCTTCGAGCTCGTCGGCGCCGTTTTCTCCCACCTTGGCGCGGCGTGCGCCTTCGAAATCGAAGGGCTTGGAGACCACGCCCACCGTCAGGATGCCCATTTCCTTGGCGATCTGCGCGACCACCGGTGCGGCACCCGTGCCCGTGCCACCGCCCATGCCCGCGGTGATGAACACCATGTGCGAGCCGCGCAGGGCATCGGCGATCTGCTCGCGTGCCTGCTCGGCGCAGGTCTTGCCGACCTCAGGCTTGGCACCGGCGCCCAGCCCCGAGTTGCCCAGTTGCAGGACGCGCGATGCCGACGAGCGCTTGAGCGCCTGCGCATCGGTGTTCATGCAGATGAATTCCACCCCCTGCACGCCACGGTTGATCATGTGCTGCACGGCGTTGCCGCCCGCGCCGCCGACGCCCACCACCTTGATGATGGTGCCGTCCTGCATTTCCGTTTCAATCATGTCGAAGTCCATCGTTGCCTCCAGAAATGCTCAGTTCCCAGACGATGCAGCCTCCCCGCCGCAACGCCTGACTCCTGAGACAAAAAACATCAAAACAAAAACCAAGCTTCGCTCCCCCCCGGGAGCACATCGCCATACATCATGGTTCGAGTTAGAAATTGCCGATGAACCACTCCTTCATGCGCGTCCAGACCTGTTTGGCAGACCCGGACTGCACTGCGACTTTGCGACCGCGCATGCGCTGCACGCGGCCCTCCTGCAATAACCCCATCACCGTCGCGTAACGCGGGCTCTTCACGACCTCGTGCAGATTGCCGCGGTACTCGGGCACGCCTACGCGCACGGGCTTGAGGAAAATGTCTTCGCCCAGCTCGACCATGCCGGGCATCATCGCGGTACCGCCGGTCAGGACCACGCCGCTGCTCAGCAGCTCCTCGTAGCCCGATTCGCGCACCACCTGGTGCACCAGCGAGAACAGCTCTTCCACGCGCGGCTCGATCACCGCCGCCAGCGCCTGGCGCGACAGCGTGCGCGGACCGCGGTCGCCCACGCCGGGCACGTCGATCATTTCGTCCGGATCGGCCAGCACCTGCTTGCCGATGCCGTACTGGATCTTGATGTCCTCGGCGTCCGGCGTCGGCGTGCGCAGGGCCATCGCGATGTCGTTGGTGATCTGGTCGCCGGCGATGGGGATCACGGCCGTGTGGCGGATCGCGCCTTCGCTGAAGATGGCGATGTCGGTCGTGCCGCTGCCGATGTCGACCAGCACCACGCCCAGCTCCTTCTCGTCTTCGGTCAGCACCGACAGGCTCGAGGCCAGCGGCTGCAGGATCAGGTCGTGCACTTCCAGGCCGCAGCGGCGCACGCACTTGACGATGTTCTGCGCCGCACTGACCGCGCCGGTGACGATGTGCACCTTCACTTCCAGGCGGATGCCGCTCATGCCGATCGGCTCGCGCACGTCTTCCTGGCCGTCGATGATGAATTCCTGCGTGAGGATGTGCAGGATCTGCTGGTCGGTCGGGATGTTGACCGCCTTGGCGGTCTCGATCACGCGCGCCACGTCGGCCGGCGTGACCTCCTTGTCCTTGATCGCCACCATGCCGCTCGAATTGAAGCTGCGGATGTGGCTGCCGGCGATGCCCGTGAAGACCTCGCTGATCTTGCAGTCGGCCATCAGTTCCGCTTCTTCGAGCGCTTTCTGGATCGACTGGACGGTCGCCTCGATGTTGACGACCACGCCTTTCTTCAGCCCCTTGGACTCGGTCTGGCCCATGCCGATGACCTCATAGGCGCCGTCGGGCCGAAGCTCCGCCACCACCGCCACCACCTTGGAGGTGCCGATGTCCAGGCCGACCAGAAGATCCTTGTATTCCTTGCTCATCGCGTTTTCTCTGTGCTTCGCGTCGATTTGTTGTTGGCTGCCGGGCCGGCTCCCGCTTTCGCGTCGACCTTCGTGGCATTGCCGGTGCCGGGCAACTTGCCCCCCCTAGCCAGCACCGCAGCCTGCGCATCGGTGAGGAAGCGCACACCCGCCGCCCGAACCGCGAACCCGTTCGGGTAGCGCAGATCGGCGTACTCGATCTGGCCGCCCCAGCGCTGGGTCACCTGCGGCCACGCACGCACGAAGCGGCGGGCACGCGCAGCCAGCGCGGTGCGGTCATCGTCATTCAGTTCGCGGCCCAGCTCGACGACCGTGCCGTTGGACAGCCGCGCGCGCCAGGCGTAGCGGTCGGTGAGCGTCACGCTCACGGGCTCGACGTTCATCGGCTTGAACCACTCGGTCATGGTTTCCAGCTTGTCGGCCACTTCCTGCTCGGTGCCCTCGGGGCCGGCCAGCGCGACCAGGTCGGCATCGTCCTCGGCCTCGGCGAGGTTGGCGACGAAGACCTCGCCATACGTGTTGATCAGCTTGCCGGACTCGTTGCCGCCCCAGGTACCGAGCGCTTCATGCTCCTGCACTTCCACCAGCAGCCCGTCCGGCCAGACCCGGCGCACGCTCGCGCGGCGCACCCAGGGCACGGACTCGAAGGCGACGCGCGCCTCATCCAGGTTCAGCGTGAAGAAGTTGCCGTGCAGCTTGACCAGCGCATTGGCCCGGATGCTCGGCACATTCACGTGGCGCAGTTCGCTGCCGGCCATCGGCATCACGCGCACCTGCCGCAACTGGAACGCCGGACGCTGCGTCAGCCAGAACACGCCCACGCCCACGGCCGCCAGCGCGAACAGCGCATACAGCGCGCTCGCGACGGCGTTGAGGAGGCGGGTGTTGTTCCACATGGCGGACGGCTTCCTTTCGCTTATTCCGGTTTCCAGTCGTGGCTCGCGCGCAGTTCCAGCGACGCGGTCGCCGCGAGCTGCAGCACGAAGTCCTCATAGCTGATGCCCACGGCGCGTGCGGCCATCGGCACCAGCGAATGCCCGGTCATGCCAGGCGACGTGTTCATTTCCAGCAGGAACGGTGCGTTGTCGTGCTTGCGCAGCATGATGTCGGCGCGACCCCAGCCGCGGCAGCCCAGGCCGCGATAGGCCTGCACCACCAGCGCCTGCACGCGCGCCGCCACTTCGGCGGGAATCGGCGCGGGGCACTCGTAGCGGGTGTCGTCGGTGAAGTACTTGTGCTGGTAGTCGTAGTTGGCCTGCGGCGCGACGATGCGGATCAGCGGCAGCGCCGTCGTGCTGTCGCCCTCGCCGATCACGGCACAGGTCAGCTCATCGCCCTCGATGAACTGTTCGGCCATCACATCGCGGTCCAGGCGCGCGGCTTTTTCGTAGGCGGCGGGCAATTCGGCCACGCTGGTCACCTTGGTCAAGCCGATCGACGAACCCTCGCGCGCCGGCTTGACGATCAGCGGCAAACCCAGGCGGTCGGCAACGGCCTGCCAGTCGGCACCGGCGTGCAGCATCACGAAATCGGGGGTCGGCAGGCCGTGCGTCTGCCACAGGCGCTTGGTGGCTTCCTTGTCCATCGCCAGCGCGGACGCGAGTACGCCGCTGCCGGTGTAGGGAATGCCGAACTGCTCGAGCAGCCCCTGGATCGTGCCGTCCTCGCCGAAGCGGCCGTGCAGCGAGATCACCACGCGGTGGAAGCCCTGCGTGGCGAGCTCGGCCACCGGCTGCGTGCCCGGATCGAACGGATGCGCATCGACGCCGCGCGAACGCAGCGCCGCCAGCACGCCGTTGCCCGACAGCAGCGAGATCTCGCGCTCGGCCGAGCAGCCGCCGAGGATCACGCCCACCTTGCCGAGGGACTTCGGATCGAGCGTCGGATGGGGGACGAACGGACCGGTCGTCATGCTGCGGTGCCCCCATTGAGATCGACCACATTCGAGGCACGCACTTCGGCCTGCCGCGCAACCACCTGACCGGGCACCTGCCCGATCGACCCTGCACCCATGGTGATGACCACGTCGTTGTCCTGCGCCGCGTCCAGGATGGCTTGCGGCATATCTTCAATCTGTTCCACGAAGACCGGCTCGATCTTGCCGGCCACCCGCAGCGCGCGCGTCAGCGCTCGCCCATCCGCCGCCACGATGGGCGGTTCGCCGGCCGAGTAGACCTCGGCCAACAGCAAACCGTCGACCGTGCCGAGCACCTTGATGAAATCTTCGAAGCAATCGCGCGTGCGCGTGAAGCGGTGCGGCTGGAAGGCCAGCACCAGGCGGCGGCCCGGGAAGGCGCCGCGCGCAGCGGCCACCGTGGCGGCCATCTCGACCGGGTGGTGGCCGTAGTCGTCGATCAGCGTGAAGCGGCCCTGGCCGTCGGCGGTGGGCACCTCGCCGTAGCGCTGGAAGCGCCGGCCGACGCCGTTGAACTCGGCCAGCGCCTTGACGATGGCCTCGTCCGGCACTTCCAGTTCGGTAGCGATGGCAATGGCGGCCAGCGCGTTCTGCACGTTGTGCATGCCCGGCAGGTTGAGCGTGATCGACAAGGGCGGCTCGGCATGGCCGTTGAGCTGGCGGATCACGGTGAATTCCATGCGGCCGTCCACCGCGCGCGCGTTGACGGCGCGGACCTGCGCGTCCTCGGCAAAACCGTAGCGCACCACCGGCTTGGAGACGAACGGCAGGATCTCGCGCACGTTCGGGTCGTCCACGCACAGCACGGCGATGCCGTAGAACGGCAGGCGGTGCGTGAACTCGATGAACGCCTGCTTGAGCCGCGCGAAGTCGTGCCCGTAGGTGTCCATGTGATCGGCATCGATATTGGTGATGACCTCGATCACGGGGAACAGGTTGAGGAACGACGCATCGGACTCGTCCGCCTCGGCGACGATGAAATCGCCCGTGCCCAGCCGCGCGTTGGCGCCGGCCGAATTGAGCCGCCCGCCGATCACGAAGGTCGGATCGAGCCCGCCCTCGGCCAACACGGAGGCGACCAGGCTGGTGGTGGTGGTCTTGCCGTGCGTGCCGGCGATGGCGATGCCCTGCTTCAAGCGCATCAGCTCGGCCAGCATCACCGCGCGCGGCACGATGGGGATGCGCTTGGCGCGCGCGGCCAGCACCTCGGGGTTGTCGCCGCGCACGGCCGTGGACACGACCACGGCGTTGGCGCCGACCACGTGCTCCGGCGCATGGCCCTGCATGACCGTGGCACCGAGGGCCGCAAGGCGCTGCGTGGCCGCGCTCTGCCCCAGGTCGGAGCCGGTCACGCGGTAGCCCAGGTTCAGCAGCACCTCGGCGATGCCGCTCATGCCGGCGCCGCCGATGCCCACGAAATGGATGTTCTTGACGATGTGCTTCATAAATCGGTTCCCTATGCCCGTGCCGCCGCCGCACAGATGTCGGCGACGCGCTCGGCCGCTTCCGGCCGCGCCTGTTCGCGTGCCTTGGCCGCCATATCGGCCAATTGCGCGCGCGTCAGGGACGCGAGTGTATCCGCCAGCGATGCCGGACCCAGCGACGGCTGGGGCACCAGCAGTGCCGCGCCGCGCTCGGACAGGAAGCGTGCGTTGGTGGTCTGGTGGTCGTCCACCGCATGCGGAAACGGCACGAACAGCGCCGCCACCCCGGCCGCGGCCACTTCCGAAACCGTCATCGCGCCGGCGCGGCAGATCACCAGATCGGCCCGCGCGTAGGCAGCGGCCATGTCGTCGATGAAGGGCACGGCCTGCGCGTGCGTCTCGTCGATGCCCGCCTCGGCGTAGTTGGCGCGCAAGGTATCGATCTGCTTGGCGCCGGCCTGGTGGACAACGATCGGGCGCGTATCGGCGGGCAGCAGCGCCAGCGCCTTGGGCACCGCGTCATTGAGCGCGGCCGCGCCCAAGCTGCCGCCCACGACCAGCACGCGCAGCGGACCGCTGCGCTCGGCATAGCGCGCTTGCGGCGACGGCAGCGCCGCCAGATCGGCACGGATCGGATTGCCGACCCATTCGGCACCGGGCAGCGCGTTCGGGAAGGCGCACAGCACGCGGTCGGCCACGCGCGCGAGCACACGGTTGGCCAGGCCGGCGATGGAATTCTGTTCGTGCAGCACCAGCGGCGCGCCCAGCAGCACGCTCATCATGCCGCCCGGGAAAGTGATATAGCCGCCCATGCCCAGCACCACGTTCGGACGCACGCGGCGCAGCACGCCCAGGCTCTGCCAGAACGCGCGCAGCAGGTTCAGCGGCAGCAGGAACTTGGTCAGCAGCCCCTTGCCGCGCAAGCCGCCGAAGCGCACGGATTCCAGCGGGAAACCGTGCTTGGGCACCAGTTGGCCTTCCATGCTGCCGGCGTTGCCGAGCCAAACCACCTTCCACCCGCGCGCCGCCAGCAGCCTGGCCACCGACAGTGCCGGGAAAATGTGGCCGCCGGTGCCACCGGCCATGACGAGGAGGGTGCGCGGCGTACCGGCCGTCATACCTTCCCTCCACGCATCAGCACACGATTCTCATAATCGATGCGCAGCAGCAGCGCGATCGCCATGCAGTTCATCAGGATGCCCGAGCCGCCGTAGCTGACCATCGGCAGCGTCAGCCCCTTGGTCGGCAGCAGGCCCAGGTTCACGCCCATGTTGATGAAGGCCTGCCAGCCGATCCAGATGCCCAGGCCCTTGGCCACCAGGCCGGAGAAGGTGCGGTCGAGCTGCAGCGCGGTGCGGCCGATCTCGAAGGCACGGCGCACCATCCAGTAGAACAGCAGAATCACGATCAGCACACCGATGAAGCCCAGCTCCTCGCCGATCACGGCCAGGATGAAGTCGGTATGGGCTTCGGGCAGGTAGTGCAGCTTCTCGATGCTGCCACCCAGGCCGACGCCGGTCCATTCGCCGCGGCCGAAGGCGATCAGCGAGTGGGTGAGCTGGTACGCCTTGCCCTGCGCGTATTCTTCCTGCCACGGATTCAGGTAGGCGAAAATCCGCTCGCGCCGCCACGGCGACATCAGGATCAGCAACGAGAACGTCGACACCGCGGTGAGCACCAGCCCGCCGAACAGCTTGCCGTTGACCCCGCCGAGGAACAGGATGCCCATCGCCACCGCGGCGATCACCAGGAAGGCGCCCATATCGGGCTCCAGGAGCAGCAGCGAACCGACGAAGGCCACCGCCACGCCCATCGGCAGGAAGCCCTTGCGCACGCTCTGCATCCAGTCCTGCTTGCGCACCGTGTAGTTGGCGGCATACAGCACCACCGCCAGCTTCATCAGCTCGGACGGCTGGAAATTCATGATGCCCAGCGGCAGCCAGCGCCGCGCGCCGTTCACGCCCTTGCCCACGTGCGGAATCAGCACCACCACCAGCAGCACCAGCGCGATGATGAAAAGCTTGGGCGCGTACTTGTCCCAGAACTTGACCGGGATCTGGAAGGCGACCACGGCACCGATCACGCCGATCAGCAGCGAGAACGCATGGCGTATCAGGAAATGCCCATTGGTGTAATTGGCGTACTTGGGCGAATCCGGCAGCGCGATCGACGCCGAATACACCATCACCAGACCCAGGCCCAGCAGCACGATCGACACCCACAGCAGCGGCTGGTCGTACTCCATCATCTTGGAGCGCGTGGGCTTGACGCCGGACACGGCGTCGCGCAGCCCTTCCCAGGCGTTGCCGATGGTGGCACCGATGAAGCCGCTGCGCTTGATCTGGGTGTCGCTCATAGCATCACTCCCCGGTCCGCCGCCAGCGCGGCCACGGCTTGGTGGAACACCTGCGCGCGATGCTCGTAGTTGCGGAACATGTCGAAGCTCGCGCAAGCCGGCGACAGCAGCACGGCGTCACCCGGCTGGGCGCGCGCAGCAGCTTCCTGCACGGCCGCCTCCAGCGTGGGGGCCTCCACCAGTTCGACACCGCTGTCCGCCAGCGCGGCGCGGATCTGCGGTGCATCGCGGCCGATCAGCACCACGGCGCGCGCGTACTGCGCGACCGGCGCGGCCAGCGGCGAGAAGTCCTGCCCCTTGCCCTCGCCGCCGGCGATCAGCACCACGTGCTTGGACAGGCCCGATAGCGCCGCGACCGTGGCGCCGACGTTGGTGCCCTTGCTGTCGTCGAAGAATTCGATGTCGTCGAAGGCGGCGATCAGCTCGACCCGGTGCGGCTCGCCGGCGTAGTCGCGCAGGCCGTGCAGCAAGGCGCTCGCCGGCAGGCCGATCGCGCGGCACAGCGCCAGCGCGGCCATCGCGTTGGTGGCGTTGTGCAGGCCGCGGATGCGCAGGGCATCGGCCGGCATCAGGCGCTTGAGCCGCACCGGCACCGGTGCGGCGGGCGTGGTATCGCCCTTCTTGCGGCGCACGGGTTTCGGCAGATCGTCATCGTCGGCTTCGGCCAGCACGATCCACGGCATGCCGCCATGCATTCCACCATCATGCAGCAGGCCGAGCGCTTCGGGCGTGGCCGGTTCGTCGATACCGAACGTGACATCGCCGCCGCCCTTGCTGGCGAACGTCATCACTTCGGCGTCCTGCCGGTTCAGCACGCGCACCGTGCCGGCGCCGAAGATGCGGCCCTTGGCGGCGGCATAGGCGGCCATCGAGCCGTGCCAGTCCAGGTGGTCCTGCGTGATGTTCAGGATGGCCGCGGCGTCGGCGGCGAGCGTGTGCGTGGTTTCCAACTGGAAACTGGACAGCTCGAGCACCCACACGTCCGGCAGCGTGCCTGCATCGACGCACTCGGTCAGCTTGTCCAGCGCCGACGGGCTGATGTTGCCCGCCACGCCGACGGTCTTGCCGGCGCGCCGGGCCAGGGCGCCGGTCAGCGCCGTGGTCGTGGTCTTGCCATTGGTGCCAGTGATGGCCAGTACGCGGGGCGCATAGCCCTGCGCCGACTTCAGGCCGGCCAGCGCACGCGCGAACAGTTCGATCTCGCCCCACACCGGCACGGTACGCTCGCGCGCGCCGTCAAGCAGCGCGGCAACGGCGGCGTCGAGCGGCGACAAGCCCGGGCTGATCGCCACCAGCGTCACGCCTTCCAGCAGCGACGGGGCGAACGGTCCGCCGATGAATTCGGCGTCCGGCACGTGCGCGCGCAGCGCCGGCAGATTGGCGGGCGACTCGCGCGTGTCGGCCACGCGCACGCGCGCACCGTGGCGCGCGCACCAGCGCGCCATCGCGAGGCCGGATTCGCCCAGGCCCAGCACCAGCACGCACGGCGATTCCAGGTCGCCGAACATGCGCGGCGCCTGCGCGGTTTCGGCTGCAGGCGTCGGCTCGGCCGAATCGACGGTCGCGGCGATGGCGTCGGTGGTGATCTCGTCCCCTGCGGCCGGCGGCACCGGCAGCGTGTCTTCGGGAGAGGCGATCGGCTCGGTCATGTCCGCGTCCTCACCGCAGCTTCAGCGTCGACAGACCGATCAGCACCAGCATCATGGTGATGACCCAGAAGCGCACGACGACCTGCGTTTCCTTCCACCCGCTCAACTCGAAATGGTGATGCAGCGGAGCCATGCGGAACAGCCGCCGGCCTTCGCCGTAGCGCCGCTTGGTGAACTTGAACCAGGTCACCTGCAGCATCACCGAGATGGTTTCGGCGACGAACACGCCGCCCATGATGAACAGCACGATCTCCTGCCGCACGATCACGGCGATGGTGCCGAGCGCCCCGCCCAGCGCCAGCGCGCCGACGTCGCCCATGAACACCTGGGCCGGATGGGCGTTGAACCACAGGAAGGCCAGACCGGCACCGGCCATCGCCGAGCAGAAAATCAGCAACTCGCCCGCGCCCGGAATGTGCGGGAACAGCAGGTACTTGCTGTAGACCGCGCTGCCCATCACGTAGGCGAAGATGCCCAGCGCGCTGCCCACCAGCACCACGGGCATGATGACCAGGCCGTCCAGACCGTCAGTCAGGTTCACCGCATTGCTGGAGCCGACGATGACGAGATAGGTCAGCACGATGAAGCCGAACACGCCCAGCGGGTAGCTGATCTCCTTGAAGAACGGCACGATCAGGTGCGACTTGGCCGGCAGGCTCAGCGACAGGCCGCTGCGCACCCAGTCCAGGAACAGATCCAGCACGCGCATGTTGCTGGTCTCGGACACCGAGAACGCCAGGTAAGCGGCGGCGAACAGGCCGATCACCGTCTGCCAGAAGAACTTCTCGCGCGAGGACATGCCCTTCGGGTCGCGGTGGACCACCTTGCGGTAGTCGTCCACCCAGCCGATCGCCCCATAGCCGAGCGTGACCAGCAGTACGATCCAGATGAAGCGGTTGCCCCAATCGCACCACAGCAGCGTGGAGACAGCGATGCCGATCAGCACCAGCACGCCGCCCATGGTGGGCGTGCCGGCCTTGACCAGGTGGGTCTGCGGGCCATAGCTGCGCACGGCCTGGCCGACCTTCAGCTCGGTCAGGCGACGGATCACCCATGGCCCGAACCCGAGGCCGATCACCAGCGCCGTGAGGGATGCCATCACGGCCCGGAACGTCAGATAGTTGAAGACGCGCAGGAAGCCGAAATCGTTCTGCAGCCACTGCGCCAATGCCAATAACATGGGTGCTACTTCCCTTAGTGCGTCTGTTGTGTGTGTGTCGTCCCCGGCGCCCCTTGCGAGTCTGCTGCCGGGTCTTTCAAGACCAGCGCATCGACAATGCGTTCCATCCGCATGAAACGAGAGCCCTTCACCAGCACCGTCGCGCCCGGCGCAATCGCCGGCACGCCCTGCTCGATCAACGCCTCGGCCGACGCGAAATGCTGTGCGCCGCTGCCGAAGGCATCCACCACGTGGCGCGCCAGTTCACCGGTGGCCAGGACCGCGTCGATGCCGCGTTCGCGGGCGTATGCGCCGATCTCCTGGTGGAACGCCGGTCCTTGCGCGCCCACCTCGCCCATATCGCCCAGCACCAGCCAGCGCGGTGCCGGCAGCGTCGCCAGCGCATCGATGGCAGCGCGCACGGAATCCGGATTCGCGTTGTAGGTGTCGTCGACCACCAGCCCGCCATGCACACCCGGCTTGCGCTGCAGGCGCCCCTTGACCGGCGCGAACGCCGACAGCGCCTGCGCGATCACCTCGGGCGCAATGCCCGCGGCCAACGCGCATGCCGTCGCCGCCAGTGCGTTGCGTGCGTTGTGCACGCCCAATAACGGCAACATGAACGAAAAGCGCAGCCCCGGCGCCTGTACATCGACGTGCTGGCCGTCGGCCGTGTCCGTCACGATGGCCGACACCGCGCCGCCTTCGATGCCGAAATCCAGCACGCGCCGCGTACCCGCCGCTGCGCGCCACAGCGGCGCGTATTCGCCGCCGTTGGCCGCATCGCGCGGGAAGACCGCCACGCCATCGGCCGGCAGCGCGGCCAGCACCGCGGCATGTTCGGCCGCCACGGCTTCCACGCTGACCATGAACTCCTGGTGCTCGCGCTGGGCGTTGTTGATCAGCGCCACGGTGGGCTGGGCAATGGTGGCCAGCACTTCGGTCTCGCCGGGGTGGTTCATGCCCAGTTCGAGCACCGCCAGCTTGTGCCGCGCGTTCAGGCGGAACAGCGTCAGCGGCAGGCCGATGTCGTTGTTGAAGTTGCCGGCCGTCGCTAGGCGGGCATCTTCGCCCACCGCGCATGCGAAGATGGCCGAGATCATTTCCTTGACCGTGGTCTTGCCATTGCTGCCCGTCACCGCCACCACCGGGATCGGGAACTGGCGGCGCCAGCCGGCGGCCAGTTGCCCCAGCGCGATGCGCGTATCGGCGACGGTCAGCACGGCCACGCCGGACAGGTCGAGCGTGGCGGCCGGCGGACGCGACACCAGCACCGCCGCCGCCCCGCGCGCCACCACGTCCGCCAGGAAGCCGTGCGCGTCGAAGCGCTCGCCGATCAGCGCGACGAACAGGTCGCCGGGCTGCACGCTACGGCTGTCGGTGGTGACGCGGCGGAGGGCCGCGTCCGGGCCGGCCAGGTGCGCGCCGGCCATCCAGGCGGCGGCATCGGTGGCGGACATCATCACGGGCAGTGCGTCGCTCATGCGTTCACCCCCCGTGCCGCCAGCGCCAGCCGGACGTGCTCCTGGTCGGAGAACGGCCGCTTGCGCCCGGCAATTTCCTGCGTCGATTCGTGCCCCTTGCCGGCCACGACGACGACGTCATGGGCATCGGCGTGCCGCACCGCGTGCAGGATGGCCGCAGCACGATCTTCAATCTGTACGGCGACGTACGGGGCTTCCATGCCGTCGGCAATCATGTCGAGAATTTGTTGCGGGTCTTCGCTGCGCGGGTTGTCGGAGGTCAGCACCACGTGCTGCGCCAACCGCTCGGCGATGGCGCCCATCTGCGGACGCTTGCCCGGATCGCGGTCGCCGCCGCAGCCGAACACCGCCCACAGCTTGCCGCCGCGCGCCTCGGTGATCGGCGCGAGCGCGCGCAGTGTCTGCTCCAGGGCATCGGGCGTGTGGGCGTAGTCGACCACCACCAGCGGGCCATCCTCGCCGCCGAAACGCTCCATGCGGCCGCTCACCGGCTGCAGCTTTTCCAGCCGGGCGATCGCGTCCTGCCACGGCACGCCGGCCATCAGCAGCACGCCCAGCACGCCCAGTTGGTTCGAGACGTTGAACAGGCCGACCATCGGCGAATGCACGGTCGCCCGGCCAAAGCTGCTGTCGACGTCGAATGTCGTGCCGGTGCGGTGCGCGCGCACGCTGGTGGCGCGCAGCCAGTGTTTGGCACCGCGCTGCGCGGCGGCCTCGCCGTCGATGCCGTATTCGACCGCCTCGATGGCGGCGCGCAGGCCGGTCAGCAGGCGCACGCCCGCTGCATCGTCGCGGTTGATGACGGCGGCGCGCAGGCCCGGCCAACCGAACAGGCGCGCCTTGGCGAGCTCGTACTCGGCCATGGTGCCGTGGTAGTCCAGGTGATCCTGCGTCAGGTTGGTGAACAGCGCGATGTCAAAGCGCGAACCGTCCGCGCGGCCCTGCTCCAGGCCGTGCGACGACACCTCCATGGCGACCGCGCGAGCGCCGGCGCGATGCAGATCGGCCAGGCTGCGCTGGAGCTGGATGGCATCCGGCGTGGTGAAACCCGTGGCGACCAGCGTATCGACAAACCCGGTGCCGAGCGTACCCACCACTGCGCAGCGCTCACCCTGCCGGCTCAGCGCCTGGGCGATCCATTGCGAGCACGATGTCTTGCCGTTGGTGCCCGTCACGCCGATCATGCGCAGGGCATCCGGCCCCGGCACCGCGTACCACTGCGCCGCCAGCGGCCCGGCCAGCTCGGCCAGGCCGTCCACGGGCAGGATGCGCACCGGCGCATCGGCCGGCACCACGTAGCCGTGTGCCTCGGCCAGCACGGCACTGGCGCCGGCCGCGATCGCCTGCGGAATGTGCGGCCGGCCGTCTCCGCGCTGGCGCACATTGCCCAGCACGTAGGCGACGAACACATCGCCGACCTTGAGCTTGCGCGTATCGCTGGTCAGGTCGGCACCGGCGGGCACGTGCGCACGCAGCCAGTCCAGCACCGGTGTCAGGCGCACGGCGATCGGCGGACGGTCGGAGGTCGGTATGGCCGTCATTGGAGGGCCCCCACGGGTTCTTCGGCCACGCCTTCGGTCATCACGAGCTGACGCACCGGCGAATCCGGTGACACATTCAGGGCACGCAGGCTGCCGCCGGCAATCGAGGCAAACACCGGCCCGGCCACCGAGCCGCCGTAGTGGCTGCCGGCCGAAGGCTCGTCGACGCTGACGGCAACGATGATGCGCGGGTTCGACATCGGCGCCAGGCCGATGAACGACGCCCGGTACTTGGAGCGGTCGTAGCCGCGGCCGACGTGCTTGTACGCCGTGCCGGTCTTGCCGCCCACGCGGTAGCCCATCACCTGCGCCTGCGGCGCAGTGCCGCCGGGCGACGTCACGGTTTCCAGCATCTGCCGTATCTGCCGCGCCACCTCCGGCGACAGCACGCGTTCGCCCTGCGGCGGCTGGCCGTTGGTGCGGTACATCGTGACCGGAATCAGCTCGCCGTCGTGCGCGAAGATCGTGTAGGCGTGCGCCATCTGAAACAGCGATACCGACAGACCGTAGCCGTACGACATGGTCGCCTGTTCGATGCGCCGCCAGTTCTTGGCCGGCCGCAGCCGCCCCGCCACCGCGCCCGGGAAGCCGATCTTGGGCGCCTGCCCGAAGCCGACGCTGGTGAACATGTCCCACATTTCCTGCGGCTTGAGCATCAGCGCGATCTTGGTCGTGCCGATGTTGCTCGAGTGCTGGATGACCTGGCCGACAGTCAGCGTGCCGTAGTTGGCGGTATCGGAGATGGTCGCGCCGTCCAGCGTGAACTTGCCGTTGGTCTGCACCAGCGTGGTGGGCGTCACGCGATGCAGTTGCAGCGCGAGGCCGATGGTGATCGGCTTCATCATCGAGCCGGGCTCGAAGGTGTCGGTCAGCACGCGGTTGCGCAACTGCTCGCCCGACAGGCGCGTGCGGTCGTTCGGGTTGTAGGTCGGGTAGTTGGTCAGCGCCAGCACCTCGCCGGTCTGGGCGTCCAGCACAATGGCGCTGCCGGCCTTGGCACGGTTGCGCTCCACGGCCGCCTTGAGTTCGTTGAAGGCCAGGTACTGAATCTTGGCATCGATGGAGAGCGTCAGGTCGCGGCCCTCGCGCGGCGCCTTCAGCACGCCGACGTCTTCCACCACGCGGCCCAGGCGGTCCTTGATCACTTGGCGCTGTCCGGACGCGCCCGCGAGATCCGGCTCACGCGCGAGCTCCATGCCTTCCTGGCCCTTGTCCTCGACGTTGGTGAAGCCGACGATGTGCGCCATCGCTTCGCCTTCGGGGTAGAAGCGCTTGTATTCGCGCGTCTGATAGATGCCGTCGATCTTCAGGCCGGCGATCTGGTCGGCGATGTCCGGCAGCACTTGGCGCTTCAGGTAGACGAAGCCCTTGTCCTCGCCCAGCTTGCCCGCCAGTTCCTTGTTGCTCATGTCGAGCAGCTTGGCCAGCTTCTGCATGTCGTCGCCGGGCACGGTGCTGGGCACGTCCTCGGGCACAGCCCAGACGGCCTTGACCGGCAGGCTGGTGGCCAGCACCAGGCCATTGCGGTCGAGGATCTTGCCGCGCGTGGCCGGCAGTTCCAGCGTGCGCTGGAAGCGCTTCTTGCCTTCAGCCTCATAGAAGCGGTTGCCCGGGCCCTGGATCCACAGCGCACGGCCGATCAGCGCCATGAACGCGGCGAACATCAGGAAGACCACCAGCTTGGAACGCCACATCGGCAGGCGCAGCCCCAGCACGGGGCTGGCGGAGAACTGCCCCAGGCGGGCGCGTGCCGCCGTGCCCGGATTCTTGTGCGCGCCGTTCATGGCTGGACCCCCGAAGCCGCGGGCGCGCTGGCCGCGGCGGACGACGCCATCGGCAAGTCGGCGAATCCCTGCAGATACTGCGTACGGCCCGCCTGCGCAGGCGCCATCTTCAATTGCGCGCGCGCGATCTCGGCGATACGCGCGCTCTTGCCCAGCGAGCTTTGCTCATATTGCAGGCGCGACCAGTCGATATTCAGTTGCTTCTCTTCCGCCTGCGCACGGTCGAGCGCGACGAACAGCTGCCGTGCCTGGTGCTGCGCATTGACCAGCGACAGCGCGCACAGCACCAGCGCGGTCAGCAGGAACATGTTGAGGCGGTTCATGGCATGCGACTCCGTCGGTCAGCAGCGTTCGGCCACGCGCATGATGGCCGAGCGCGCACGCGGATTGGCCGAAACCTCGGCCTCCGACGGGCGCACGCGGCCCAGCAGACGCAGTTGCGGCGCCGGCAGTTCATGCGCACGCAGCGGCGCCCGGCGCATCTCCGGGGCGGAGGATTGCTCCGGCCGCGCCAGTGCCTGCATGAAGCGCTTGACGATGCGGTCTTCCAGCGAATGGAAGCTGATCACGACGAGTCGTCCCCCCTGTTCCAGACGTTCGAATGCCGCCCTCAGACCGGTTTCGAGGTCCGCAAGCTCTTGATTGACGTGAATCCGTAGAGCTTGAAAGGTGCGGGTCGCAGGGTCTTGAGCCTTCTCGCGTGTCTTGACGGCTTGCGCCACGAGCGCGGCAAGCTCGGATGTGCGATCGAGAGGACCTCGAGTCCCGGATTCGCTCCGGCGAGCAACAATCGCCTTTGCAATCTGTACAGCAAACCGTTCTTCCCCATAGTCCCGTATCACCCTTGCAATGTCGCGCTCATCGGCCTCGGCCAGCCATTGGGCCGCGGTGATGCCACGCGTGGTATCCATCCGCATGTCGAGCGGGCCGTCCATCCTGAACGAGAAGCCGCGCGCACCTTCGTCGATCTGCGGCGAACTGATGCCCAGATCGAGCAGCACGCCGGCCACCCGTCCGATGCCGCGCGCATCCAGTGCAGCGTCCAGGTGCGCGAAGCTGTCATGCTCAATAGCGAAGCGGGCATCCTCTACGGTGCCCGCTTCGGTGATTGCTGCCGGGTCCTTGTCGAAAGCGATCAGTCTTCCGCCGGGCCCCAGCCGCTCCAGGAGGAGCCGGCTGTGCCCGCCCCGCCCGAAGGTTCCGTCGATATAGATGCCGTCATCGCGCCACAGCAGCGCGTCGACCGCCTCGTCTCTCAGCACCGTTTGATGGCGCAGTCCCGTGCTGGCTTGGGTCGTCATCGTGCGTCATCAAAAGGAAAAGTTCTTGAGGGCGTCTGGCATGCCTTGCGCCATGGCGGCTTGCTCCTTCGCGGTGTATGTGGCGGCGTCCCAGACTTCGAAATGACTGCCCATGCCGAGCAGCATCACGTCGCGTTCGAGGGTGGCCGCCAAGCGCAGTTCGGGGGTGATGAGAACGCGACCGGCCGTATCGAGCTCGACATCGGCAGCGCTGCCCAGGAAGATCCGCTTCCACCAATGGGCTTCCATCGGCAGCGCAGCAATGCGCTCCCGGAAGCGTTCCCATTCGGGGCGCGGAAACAGCATGAGGCAACCGTCCGGGTGCTTGGTCACAGTCACCCGGCCCTCGGCCTGCAGCTGAAGCGCTTCGCGGTGCCGGGTCGGAATGGACATCCGCCCCTTGGCATCCAGCGTCAGCGCCGACGCTCCCTGGAACACGTGGAATCTCTCTCCCTGCCGCTGTCGAAAGGCTCGTAAAACAGCCCGTTCAAACCACAAAACTACACTTTCTGACACTGTTTCCCACTTTAGAGGAACGCATTTGGCCGGTCAAGGCTTGCCGGACCGTGTCAGGAGGAATTTTTGCAATCAGAACAATGACTTAGCGCGGCCGCACCACGGTGGCGCAGCGCTTTTCTCAATCAAATGAAGGAGATAGCGTGATTTACAGAGAAACCACGTGAGAGAGCGCCCCTCGGACCCTCGCAGAACGTTGGCCAGAAAGGCGTTTGGATGGCTCCACCAAATGGTGGAGAGTACGCCACACAGGCGCGCAAACCTACCTCAAATGCGGTAGGCGGTAGTGGTCATGATGCGCGAGGCGAAGCGCATGACCTCACGCACCGGCGTCGGCAAATCGATGCCGCCGGCGGCGCGGGCATTGTCGCCATGGCGAACTTCGTCGTCGCGCATCTGGGCGACGATGGCCCGGGAGCGGGCGTCCTGCTCGGGCAAGCGATCGAGATGGCTGTCGAGGTGATGCTCGACCTGGCGCTCGGTCTCAGCGACGAAGCCGAGACTGATCTTGTCGCCCAGCCGGCCGGCCAGCGCGCCGATGGCGAAGGCGCCCGCGTACCACAGCGGATTGAGCAGGCTCGGGCGGTCGCTCAGCTCCTGCAAGCGCTGAGCACACCAGGCGAGGTGATCCTCTTCCTCCCGTGCGGCTTCATCGAGCTGGGCGCGGATGGCCGGATCGCGGGCGAACAGCGCCTGCCCCTGGTACAGCGCCTGGGCGCACACCTCGCCCACGTGATTGACGCGCATCAGCCCGGCGGCATGGCGGCGCTCGGCTTCGGACAGTTTTGCGCTGTCGCCGGCGTGGGCGACGATGGCGTCGGCGGGGTTGGGACGGGAGGCACGGGTGACACCGGCCACGGCGCGCAGGGCGCGGTCGAATTCAGGAATGAAGCGATCGAGCATAGAGAACGGTGCCGGCGGCGAAGGCGCACGGCTTGTCCAGCATTGTACGGGCCTTGCCCCTTGCTGTTTTGCTTCCGGTCAGAGGCGCATGCACCCAACAGTACTGTACGGGACCACCCTGCGCCAGTCGCGCATCCCATCCGGATTCACGGGGAAACTGGTCGCCACATCCCTTTTTTGTTGCAGAATCAGAAATAGCATGTTGTCCGAATCAGACAAAAAGCACGCGTTTGCGAACATTCGTTCGCATATTTGCATGCGCCCCACGCCCGCGTTGCTACATTTGGCTGCGAATTCATTTGAAAGTCGACGGGCGGAAAGACGGGATTAGAGAATCTCGCCGCCTGCGAGAACCCGAATAAAGCGCAATTGGAGGCCGATCGATGAAGAAATCGCTGCTTGCGATGGCAGTGCTGGGCAGTTTCGCGGGAGCCGCACATGCCCAATCCAGGGTGACGCTGTACGGCGTGGTCGACGCCAACGTCGAGTACGTCAACCATGAGCAGAACGTGGCATCGGCGGGGATCGCCATTCCGGGCAGCAGCGGGTCACGCGTGGCGATGCAGGCGGGCGGCCTGTCCTCCAACCGCTGGGGCATGCGCGGCGTGGAAGACATCGGCGGCGGCCTGAAGGGCCTGTTCGTGCTCGAATCCGGCTTCTCCATGGATGACGGCCGGCTGCAGCAAGGCGGCCGCCTGTTCGGCCGGCAAGCGTTCGTGGGCCTGCAGGGCAACTGGGGCAAGATCACGCTGGGCCGGCAGTACACCACGATCTTCGACATGATGGCGAACTTCTCGCCGAGCGGCTATGCCACCCAGTACGAACCGGTGGTCGGCCTGCTGGGCCCGAACTTCCGCGAAGACAACGTGATCAAGTACACCGGCCTGTTCGGCCCGGTGACGGTCGAGGGCCACTGGGCATTCGGCGAACGCGCCGGCAGCCAGACAGCCAACTCGGCGTACGGTCTGGGCGCCAACTACTTTGCCGGCCCGTTCGGACTCGGTGTCGCCTATGACGAAGTGAAGGTGCTGACCGCCGCTGAAGCCCTGGGCGGCCCCGGCAACGAGTACGCCCGCGACAAGCGGGCCGCGATCGCGGCCAGCTACACGGTGGGCCCGGTCAAGCTGATGGGGGGATACCGCTACGGCAAGACCGATACGGCATCGAGCGGCGCCACGCTCGCCCTGCTGCCGCACCGCGACGACCTGTACTGGATCGGCGTGAACTACCAGGCGACCACGGCCCTGAGCTTCACGTTGTCGTACTACTACGACAACATCAAGGAAGCGACCATCGGCACCACGACAGTCAATCCGCGCAAGCCGCAGCAACTGAACTTCATCGCCGATTACAACTTCTCCAAGCGCACCGACGTGTATTTCACGGCGGCCTATTCGCGCAATGCCTCGCTCAACTGGGACTCGATCGGTTATGCGCCGACGGCGAGCGGACAACTGTCGATCGGCTACCTGCCTGCGGCATCGCAGACGTACTTCATCGCGCCGGATGCCAGCAACCAGCTTGGCGCAGCCATCGGTATCCGCCACAAGTTCTGACGCCCGAGCGGGTTTTGTCCGCCCCCCTCTCCCATGGCGGACACGGAAAGGCACCTTCGGGTGCCTTTTTGCATGGTGGACCGCGGATCGGATGGATTGAGCCGCCAAGCGGGCCGGCGCACAATGGGCCGCGCATCACGCACCGCGCGATGCCGCATGCAGAGCGGCCAGCCCCACCTACCGAGCCGCCACCTCGACGCAACAACAACGGGAGACAACCATGTCCGCTTCACCCTCTTCGCCCGCCATGGCGGCGCCGGCCGCCGATACGGCGAACGGAACCGGCCGCGCGCGCATCGTCTTTGCGAGCTTCATCGGCACCGCCATCGAGTTCTACGATTTCTACGTCTACGCCACGGCGGCCGCGCTCGTCATCGGCCCGGTGTTCTTTCCGCGCGGTTCGGCCACGGCGCAGGCGCTGTCGGCCTTCATCACGTTCGGCATCGCCTTCGTCGCGCGGCCGATCGGCTCGTTCCTGTTCGGCCACTTCGGCGACCGCATCGGCCGCAAGTCGACGCTGGTCGCATCCCTGCTGGTGATGGGCATTTCGACCACGCTGATCGGCCTGGTGCCCGGCTATGACGCGATCGGCAGCCTGGCGCCGGTGCTGCTGTGCATCCTGCGCTTCGGGCAGGGCATCGGACTGGGCGGCGAATGGGGCGGCGCGGCGCTGCTCGCCACCGAGAACGCGCCCGAGGGCAAGCGCGCCTGGTTCGGCATGTTCCCCCAACTGGGGCCATCGGTTGGCTTCCTGGCGTCGAACGGGCTGTTCTTCGGCTTGGCACTGTCGCTGTCCGATGCGCAGTTCCGCAGCTGGGGCTGGCGCGTGCCGTTCCTGGTGAGCGCGGTGCTGGTGGCGCTGGGTCTGTATGTACGGCTCAAGATCGCCGAGACGCCGGCGTTCCGGGCGGCGATCGAGCGACGGGAGCGCGTGCGCGTGCCGATCGCCGCGCTGCTGGCACATCACTGGTGGCCGACGCTGCTGGGCGCGCTGGCGATGGTGGTCTGCTACACGCTGTTCTATATCTCGACCGTGTTCTCGCTGTCGTATGGTGTCTCGACGCTGCACTTCACGCGCCCGGGCTTCCTGGGGCTGCTGTGCCTGGCGGTGGTGTTCATGGCGCTGGCCACGCCGCTGTCGGCCTGGGCGTCGGACCGCTGGGGGCGCAAGCCGGTGCTGATCACCGGCATCGTCGCAGCCATCCTGTCGGGCTTCGCGATGGCGCCGCTGCTGGGCAGCGGTTCGACGCCGCTGGTGGCGCTGTTCCTCATCATCGAGCTGTTCCTGATGGGCGTCACCTTTGCGCCGATGGGGGCCCTGCTGCCTGAGCTCTTCCCGACGCACGTGCGCTACACCGGCGCCGGCGTGTCCTACAACCTGGGCGGCATCCTGGGGGCGTCGATCGCGCCGTACATCGCGCAGGTGCTCGTGGCGCAGGGCGGCCTCGCCTGGGTGGGCGCGTATGTGTCAGCGGCGGCGGCGGTCAGTCTGGCCGGGGTGCTGTGCATGCGCGAGACGCGGGATGCGCGGCTGATGTAGGCGATGCGCTTGGCCAAAGCAGAAGAGCCGCGATTCCTCGCGGCTCTCCTGGTCTGCCAGGCCGGGACAGGCGTACCGATTTACGCCCGCTTCTTCATCGCTTCGTCGCGCAGTTCGCGGCGCAGGATCTTGCCGACGTTGGTCTTCGGCAGCTCATTACGGAACTCGATGAACCTGGGACGCTTGTAGCCGGTAAGCTGCTCCTTGCAGAACGCCAGCAGCTTCTCTTCGGTGAGCGACGCATCGCGGCGCACCACGAACAGCTTGACCACCTCGCCCGAGTGCACGTCGGGCACGCCCACGGCCGCGACTTCCAGCACGCCGGGGCACATCGCCACCACGCCCTCGATCTCGTTCGGGTACACGTTGAAGCCGGACACCAGGATCATGTCCTTCTTGCGGTCGACGATCTTGGTGTAGCCGCGCTCGTCCATCACGCCCACGTCGCCGGTCTTGAAGAAGCCGTCGGCGTACATGACCTTGGCGGTCTCGTCGGGGCGCTTCCAGTAGCCGGCCATGACCTGCGGGCCGCGCAGGCAGATCTCGCCGGCCAGGCCGACGGGCTGATCGCGGCCTTCGTCGTCGCGGATGGCGATCTCGGTGGACGGGAGCGGCAGGCCGATCGTGCCCGAGAAAACATCGGTATCGGTCGGATTGCAAGTAGCCGAGGGCGAGGTTTCGGACAGCCCGTAGCCTTCGATGATCGGGCAGCCGGTCACCTCGAGCCACTTCTTGGCCACCGCCTCCTGCACCGCCATGCCGCCGCCGTTGGCGACGCGCAAGCGGGAACAGTCCACGCCGGCGAACTCGGGGTTGTTGAGCAGCGCGTTGTACAGCGTGTTGACCGCCGGGAACATGTGGAAACGGTACTGCTTGAGCACCTTGATGAAGCCCGGGATGTCGCGCGGATTGGGAATCAGCACCCCCAGGCCGCCCTTGCGCATCGACAGCAGGCAGCACACCGTCAGTGCGAAGATGTGGTACAGCGGTAGCGCGGTGATGGTGACGACCTCGTCGTCGGGCGCCAGCCTGCTGCCGTCATGGGCGGGCTTGTCGAGGGCCGGCTGCATCCACGCCTCCGACTGCAGCACATTGGCGACAATGTTCCGGTGCAGCAGCATCGCGCCTTTGGACACGCCGGTGGTGCCGCCGGTGTATTGCAGGAAAGCGATGTCGTCGGGGCCGACGGACGTGGGCTTGAGCGCCAGCCGGGCGCCCTCTTCCAGCGCGGTGTTGAAGCGCACGCAGTTGGGCAGCTCCCACGCCGGTACCATCTTCTTGATGCTGCGCACGACGAAGTTGACCAGCATGCCCTTCAGCCCGCCGAGCAAATCGCCCATGCTGGCCACGACGATGTGCTTGACCGGCGTGTTCGGCAGCACCTGTTGCAGCGTGGTCGCGAAATTCTCGAGGATAACGATGGCTTCCGCGCCGCTGTCCTTGAGCTGGTGCTCCAGTTCGCGCGGCGTGTAGAGCGGGTTGACGTTGACGACCACGTAGCCGGCGCGCAGCACGGCGGCCAGCGCCACCGGATACTGCAGCACGTTCGGCATCATCAGCGCGACGCGCGCGCCGGGCGCCAGGCCCCGCGACTGCAACCACGCCGCCAATTGGCGCGACAGCACATCGACTTCGCCGTAGCTCAGCACCTTGCCCATGCAGTCGAAGGCGCGGCGATCGCGGTTCTTCTGGAAGGAATCTTCAAGCAGATGCGCCAGGGATCGGTATTGCGACGCGTCGATCTCGGCGGGGACCCCGGGGGGATAGTGCTTCAGCCACGGTTTCTCCATGGGCGTGTCTCCTGGCGAATGTCGAATTTTTCGAATGGTCGTTCGATTTTTCCCGCATCGTACGCGGATGACTGTGTCAAAACAATAACTTAGACGAATCCCTCGGGCGTCCGGAGACGTCCGAAGTCGCCGTGCTGGCTGCCCGGGACGCCTGCGCGCCCGGTGCCGCCGGCGGCGCCAGCGCGGTCAGCGCGGCGGTCCGTTCGGCCTGCGGTGTGCGCGCCATCGCCTTGACGTCGGCATAGAAGCGCGCCCAATCGCCGCCGTCACGCTGATACAGCGCCGTGAAGGCCGGCACCCACTGCAGGTAGCTGGCCACCGCGCCCAGGTGCGCATTCGACAGCGGCTGCGCGAACCAGCGATCGTAACCGGCATAACCGCCCCAGCCGGCCTTGAGCTTGGCGTAATCGGCCCGCAGGCTGTCGAACAGCGCGCGCTTGCCGGCACGTTTTTCCTCATCGGACACGGCGCTGGCGTACAGCGCTTCCAGGCGGTTGCGGTAGTCCAGCAGCAAGGCGCGGAATTGTACGCGCCGGGCGTCGTATGTGGCGTATTCCGCACGGATTTCCGGGGTCGCCACATCCGCCAACCAGCGTTCGACGCCGATGGTCTCCACCGCGGTGGCGAAGGACTCGTTGAACGCCGTATCGCCCTTGGCGTAAATCACCTGGTGCGCGAGCTCGTGGAAGATCAGCCGCGCCAGTTCGCCTTCCGGCAGATTGACGAAGGTATTGAGCAACGGATCGTCGAAGTACCCGAGCGTGGAGTACGCGGGAATGCCCGCCACGTCCACGTCCCAGCCTTCGGCGCGCAGCGTGTCGGCGTAGGCCTGGGCAGCGGCGCGGTCGTAGTAGCCGCGATAGGTCACGCAGCCGACCACCAGGAAGCACCACTCCTTGAGCTTGACCGACAGTTCGGGGGCGGCGAACACGTTCCACACCGCGAACGGGCGCTTGATGTTGGCGTAGACGCGGTAGCTGCGGTTGTCGGGCAGATCGAGCTCGCGCGAGGCATAGGCTCGGATGGCGCGGGCATCCTCCAGGCGACGGGCGAGCTTGTCGTCGTGCGCTTGGCGGGCGTTGTCGATGGCTTCGTCGAGCGACTGCCGCTGCGCCATCAGCGACAGGTGCCCGGCGACCGACTGGTAGTAATAGCCGACCGTGTCGCAGCCGGCCAGCAATGCCGAGCCGGCCAGGAACAGCGCCAGCACCCACGCACGAAAGGCACGCATGCCGGTCCCCTCAGGCTGCCTGCGCCGCCGGCGCAACCTCCACCAGGCAGTCGTAGAAAGTGGGGGCGCGGCCCATGTCGGTCAGGCGCTGGCTGGTCAGCTCGTTGGCGTTGGTGCCGTCCGGCGCCAGCTTCTTCCACCAGATCGACAGGCCGACCACCACGCCCGGCCGGGCGCGATCGGTCACGCGGGCGCGGGCGTGCATGGTACCGCGGTCGTTGAAGATGCGGACCAGGCTACCGTCGGCCACCCCGCGAGCGCGGGCGTCGTCCGGGTGGATGTCGAGATGCGGTTCGCCCTCGGTGTTGCGCAGGCTGTCGACGTTGACGAAGGTCGAGTTGAGAAAGTTGCGCGCCGGCGGCGAA